>NZ_JBEGCJ010000003.1:0-583423 GCF_040196335.1 Halomonas aquatica | reverse complement strand
ACGGCCTGGTGACCTTGAGCGCGACGGCGACTGCCGTCGACAGTGACAACGACACGGCGACCACCACGGTAAGCGTGGACCTGGGCGGCAACGTCAGCTTCGACGATGACGTGCCGACCATCACCACTTCCAACCTTGCTATTGCTAACCTCGCAGGCATTTACTCTGGGGTTCTTGATTTCGATGTGGGTGCTGATGCCCAGTCATTCCTGGACAGTTTCGGAGACGGCTCGCTGGTGTGGAATAATCAACCAGATGGCGATGGCTTTGAACTTGTCTATGACGGGAACAACACCTTCATTGCCCAGACTACTGGAGATAATTCGGAGGAGTTCTTCAAACTGACCATCCTGTCAGATGGCACCTACGACTTTGAACTTGTCAATCCGAAGCCCGTGACTGAGACTCAGGTTCCTCAGTTACTTCAGGGTATCACTGGAGGTAGTGGGCTGGAGAGCTATACTTTTGACAGTGGGTTGTTCGGTGGATTGTTCAGTCTTGTACTGACCGGTTTAATCGATGATGCTCCCTCGACTCTTACGATTTCATCTACACAGCTAGGTGTTGCCGATAATGTGGTGCATGGCGGCGATGTTTTGAAGTTTGATGTTGAGAAGACCACAGCAGGAGATGATTCGAATGCTTCAATATCAAATTTGACTCTCACTTTGGGAGCTACTGCTGGCCTGAAATCTGAGGACGTGGTGACATTTAACGTCTTTTACGAGGGTGCTCCATCGGAAACCATCAATGTGATAGTAGGACCCCAGCTCGGTACAGGGGACAACAAATATCATGAGGTGACGATTAATCTTGATCCGGCGAAAGAGGTGGATTACCTCTCTATCCAGTCATCTGATGACTCTGTGCAGTTCAAAATCTCCGGTGTTGCCTTGGGCTACTCTACCCAAGAATTCCCCGACGACTATGAGCTTGAATTCTCACTCACTGGTACCGACTCTGATAATGATGGGGCCTCGACAGACTTTTCTGTTCTTGTCAAGACAGAGGATGATGGTGCTTACACTATAACGGGTACCCCTGGGAATGACGTGATTTACGGAACTCCGGGCAACGATGTGCTGGAAGGTATTTCTGGCGCCGATACCTTCGTCTGGAACCTCAACGATGAGGGCACCTCTACTGATCCGGCCGAGGACACAGTGACGGACTTCACTTCGGCCGAAGGGGATGTGTTGAATATTGCTGATCTTCTTGAGGGCGAGGATGCCGGCAATATCGATTCCTACATTGTTGCCAAGGAAGGTGCGGGTAATCTGCTTCTCTATATCAAGCACGATGGTGGTGCTGATGGAGCTGTTGCCATCGATAGCGATGGAACCAATGCTGACCAAGTCATCACACTTGTAGATAAAGGTTTCGATAGCTGGATTGATCCTGCTACCGAGGCACCCTTCGATAATGGCGAGGATCTGATCCAGCACCTTATCGCAACCGGTCAGATAAATATCGACCAATAATCACCTCAGATTGATCCATCCTCGCCCCGCCCGGTATCTCGGGCGGGTTTTTTTGCTAAGCTTCCAGAACAAGTGTCCGGAGAGGTCAATATGTACATCAAGCGCGACGACGATGATCGCATAGAGCTGGTCAGCCGTGAGGAGACGTCGGAGTGCGACGAGTACATGCCGGCGGATTCCACGGAGTTGCTGACCTTCCTGGTAGACAAGGATGTCGCCAAGGGCGTGGCGCATTTCCAGTCCTCGGACCTGGCCTTCGTGCGGGTACTGGAGGACGTGATCGAGCTGTTGATGGACAAGGGGGTGATCAGCTTCACCGACCTGCCGGAACCGGCTCAGGAGAAGGTGATGGAGCGCCAGACGCTGCGTCGCCGGCTCAATGGCCTGCACCTGGTCTCCAGCAGCGACGACGAGAGTGGGGTGATCTAGCTCCAATTCCCGGTCAAGGTTGCAGAAGGGCCGGTTTGACAAGGCTCGGGTTCAATCACAAGGGCCGGCATCCTCGCGGATGCCGGCCCTTGCCGTGGTGGTCAGCTTATCGGTTTGTCGTGCTGACGAATTCCAGGCCCGGTAGCGCCATCCAGGCCCAGCTCGAAGAGCATCGTGGCCTCTTCCAGGTTCTCGACCCCTTCGCCGATGGCCAGGATGCCCAGCGAATGGCAGAGCGTGGCCATGCCGCGCAGTATGGTCTGTTGCTCGATGATCTTGTCGATGCCACTGCACATGGCTTCCCTGAGGGCGTGGCGCTATTCTCCATATGGCGATAAGATTGGCAAGCATATATGCGTTGATGTCAATCAGACCTGTCCAACGGTCCAATACCCACCTGACACGATCCTTCCTATCTTGAATGTCATGAACTGTAATCGGTTGTGTTCTTTCGTATGGCAATGAGCCATTGAGGCGACGCTAACCGACCATGATCATCACGCTGGGAGACATATCATGCCTATTGCAACAGTCATCGCCATCATCGGTCAGGCCTGGGCGCGCGACGCCGATGGCAACCTGCGAGAACTCAGCGTCGGTGACGTCCTTCAGGAAGGCGAGACCCTCGTCACCGCCGATAACGCCCGTGTCGAGCTCGACTTCGGCGACAATGCCGGCCCCACCGTGATCAGTGGTGCCCAGCAGATCGTGATGACGCCGGAGCTCGCCGCCGGTCAGGAGGTCGCCGCGGAAGACGCGAGCGTCCAGGACGAGGACCTCGAGGCCCTGCTCGCGGCCATCGAGGACGGCGAGGGTGACCTGCTCGCGGACCTCGATGCCACCGCGGCCGGTGGCGGCGCCGGTGGCGATGGTGGCGGTCATGACTTCGTACGGCTGGCCCGCATCGCCGAAAACCTCGACCCGCTCTCCTTCCAATTCGGCCAGACCTCTCTCGACGAGCCGACGTTCATTGAGGGGCAAACGATCGAAGAAGTGCCCGTCGACGGCCAGCCGAGCATCGACATCGACATCAGTAGTCAGCCCATTGTCCTGATTACCGGGGATGTCGATACCATTGAGGGGACCGGAAGCGATTCAGCCAGCTTCACGGTCGGCTTTCAGGTCGTCAGTTCCGATTATGGTTCCGATGGCCCGGGCAGCATCACCTGGCAATATAGCCTCGGCCTGGTCAGCGGCGGACCGAACGGGGTCGATTCCGGCCTGACCAGTGGTGATGACACCATCTACCTGCATGACATCGATGGCACCATTGTTGGTTCCACCGCGCCAACTACCGCCATCGTCAATGACGGCAATACTGTCTTTACCATTGACGTCGATGCCGGTGGCGTCGTGACGCTGACGCAGCTTCAGCCGATCGATCACGACCTGTCCACTTCCGGTGACTTTGCCTCCGATATCCAGCAACTGGCCGAGGGTCTGGTGGTGCTGACCGGCACCGCGACCATTACCGATAGCGATGGCGATACCGCCAGCGATAGCGCCTCCTTCGATCTTGGCGGACATGTCGGGTTTACCGATGATGGGCCGAGTGTTACGGCGGAGGTCTCCAATGGCGAGATCGACCCGCTAGAGACTGCCGACGCTCTGGTGGGGGCCGACAACACCGACAGCCTGACACTGAGTGGTCTGTTCAGTGTGGCGGCGAGCACCAGCTATGGTGCCGATGGTGTAGCCGACACTGACCCGGAAACCTGGAGCTATGGCCTTAACCTGCTGGTTGCGCAAGGAACAGTTGCCGCCAGCCAGGCCGATAACAACCTGCAGAGCGGTGGCGACGATATACGCCTGTTCCAGGTGGGCGACAGCATCGTCGGCAGCACGGCGGCTGCCGATGCTGATGAAGACACGATCACCGCCAATCAGGTATTCACGCTGAGCATCGTGGATGGCGAGTTGGTCCTCGAGCAGCATGCTGTTCTGGATCATGTTGACGCTGATGATGCGAACTACAGCGACGAGCTGCTGAGCCTTGCCGATGGTCAGGTCGAGGTAGCCGGTACGGTCACCGTGATTGATGCTGACGGCGACACTGCTGAGGACACCACCGAGATCGACCTGGGTGGTCGGGTCCGCTTCAGTGATGACGGCCCGAGGATCGACTCGGCCAGCCTCAGCGAGGCCAGCGTCAGCCTTGACGAGACTGATGCTGTTACGCCGGCCGGCTTCCCGATCAGTGATACCAGCGACAGCGCGATACTCAGCGTCACCTCCCAGTTCGGTGCCGATGGCGCGGCAGCGTCTAATGCCACCGTCTATGGCCTCGAGTTGAGCGGTGATGGCACCACCTCACTGGCCACCGCTCAGGGCGACTACGCGATCACGCTGGTAGAAACCGATGCCACCACCATCACCGGCCAGTATGTGGACGGTGACAACGCGACCCGGACTGCCTTCACGGTGGTGATCAACGCCAACGGCACCTTGACGGTGACCCAGGAAGTGCCGCTGGAGCACCTGGACCCCGATGATGCCAACGACACCCTCGACCTGGCGGGCCTGATCACCGCCACGGTGACCGTGACTGACGCCGACGGCGATACCGACAGCGCCAGTGCGGAGATCGGCGGCGCGGTGACCTTCTATGACGATGCGCCTGCTTTCAGTCTGGTGAATGACGGCAGTGACTTGGATAGTGTGGTTAGCATTGCGGCACCGAACCCTGATGTCACTGAAACGTTCTACGGGCAGTTTGCTGATTGGTCGCTGGGTGCTGATGGCTTCCAGAGTGTTAATCTGACCTTGCCAGACAATGTAGTAATGGTGTCCAGTTCCGAGTCCACGATTGTGCTGAATCTGCTGGAAGGGGACGAAGTTGTTGCTACCTTGACGTTGAATGCTGATGGGCAGGATTCGCTTCTGGTGCTCCATCGAGACGGTGAAGTGGACTTCGTTCCTGTCGCTGCAACGAGTGCAAAAGCCGGAGGGCCTGCCGGTTCTCTGATTGTTGATCTTGGTGCAGAGGCCAATTTCAACATCATTGTTTCCGGCGATGATGGTGACGGCATTCTTGAAGTAACAAGTGGTAACGACGATGATCTGGTTAACACCAGTAATAATGGCTGGGCTGTTAAAGGCGTTAATGGCCAGACCATCCAAGCTGGTCAATCCATCATGTTCTCCTTTGTTGATGATGCCGATATCACAATTGCGGCGGGTATTGGAGACTTCAAATTTGTTACTGAGGGATATACGGGGGGGATTACAAGTGCTGATATCGTCGTTCGGGTATTTACCAGTGCGGACCACACTAGTTATGATCAGGTTAATCTGGAGGTAGTAAGCGGTGAGTCGGTTCAGATTACTGAGCTTGATTGGAGTGAAGTTGGTGGTAACGACAGTTACATCGCAGGTATGCCAATATATGGTGTGGAAGTCGAGAGCCAGGAAACCGATGGATCGTTCCGCTTGAACGGTGTTGAAGTGGGAGACGCTCAGACTACTCCGCCGGATGACCTTTCCTTCGACAATATTGGCGTTGAAATCGTTGACGCCGATGGGGATTCGGTCAGCCAAGAGTTCAGCATCACATTGGATGGTGAAGATCCGTATGGTGGTGAGATCGTGTTGGAAACCATTGCGGGTACTTCAGGAACTGATGCACTAGTTGGTGGCAATGGAGACGACATAATCAACGGCGGACCTGGTGATGACACCATGACTGGTGGCCTAGGCGCCGATACCTTCGTCTGGAACTTCGGTACCGATGGAGATCAGGGCGATCCGGGCTCACCGGCCAGAGACCTCGTTACCGACTTCAACCTCAATGAGTTGGAGGAAGGTGACGTCCTCCAGTTGAATGATCTGCTCCAGGGTGACGACGGTGTCGATAACTACCTCCATGCCGTCGACGATGATCAAGGCAACACACTGCTGCATGTCAGCACCACCGGAGCCTTCGAGGGTGGCTTTAATTCGGCTGATTCGGATCAGGTCATCACCTTGAATGGAGTCAGCATGGACGGAGCCAATTCTTCAGATTTCATAAACTCTCTGATTGCCACCAACCAGCTCGATATTGATTGACCATTTACTGCGCATCAACCCCAGCGCCCGGCCTTGCCGGGCGCTGGCTTTTTAGACACCGTCTTGCTCTCTTCAATCCAAACCACCTATGCTGCAGCCAGAATCTTCAGGAGCCTTTCATGTACATAAAGCGCGACAATGACGGTCGCATCGAGCTGGTCAGCCGGGAGGAGACGCCGGAGTGCGACGAGTACCTGCCGGCGGATTCCACGGAATTGCTGACCTTCCTGGTAGACAAGGATGTCGCCAAGGGCGTGGCGCATTTCCAGTCCTCGGACCTGGCCTTCGTGCGGGTACTGGAGGACGTGATCGAGCTGTTGATGGACAAGGGGGTGATCAGCTTCACCGACCTGCCGGAGCCGGCTCAGGAGAAGGTGATGGAGCGCCAGGCGCTGCGTCGCCGGCTCAATGGCCTGCACCTGGTCTCCAGCAGCGACGACGAGAGTGGGGTGATCTAGCTCGAGCACCCGGTGCGAGGTTGCAAAAGGGCCGGTTTGACAAGGCTCGGCATCCATCGCAAGGGCCGGCATCCTCGCGGATGCCGGCTCTTCCCGTTGTGGTCAGCTTATCGGTTTGTCGTGCTGACGAATCCCGGGCCCGGTGGCGCCATCCAGGCCCAGCTCGAAGAGCATCGTGGCCTCTTCCAGGTTCTCGACCCCCTCGCCGATGGCCAGGATGCCCAGCGAATGGCAGAGCGTGGCCATGCCGCGCAGGATGGTCTGTTGCTCGATGACCTTGTCGATGCCACTGACCAATGACTTGTCGAACTTGAGGTAGGCGAGCCCGAGGTCCTGAAGGTCGGCGATCCGGGTGAAGGAAGCGCCCACATGCTCGAGGCCGATCCTGCAGCCCAGCGGCTGCAGGGCATGGCAGAGGCTGCGGAAGCTCGACAGGTCGTGGATGGCCATGGATTCGGGCAGTTCCAGCCACAGCCGCCTGGCGACGTCGGGGCGGGCCTTGAGCCGGGTCTGCAGCTCCATGACGAAGCGGGAATCCTGTATCGAGGCGGCCGACAGGTTGATGCCCAGCGGATTGCCGCGCTGGTTGATGTCCAGCATGGCTTCATCGATCACCGCCAGGTCGAGTTGGCTGTCGAGCTCCAACCGCGAGATCCATGGCATGAAGACCCCGGCGGGCTGCCATTGGCCGCTGAGACGCAGTCGTGAAGGGCTCTCGTAGTGCATGAGCTCGCCTTTCGTGTTCAGCACCGGGTAGTGAGCCAGATAGATGCCACTGGACATGGCTTCCTTGAGAGCGTTGCGCCATTCTCCATGGTTGGTGTAGATGCTTCGGCGTTGAGGGCCTTCGGCGATCACCAGGCCTGCGTCGCTGCGTGCTTCGGCGGTCGACAGGGTGCCGTCGAGGCTGGCCAGCAGCACGCTGCGCCGGTCACCCTGGGCATAGTCGATCAGGGCGCCGGGCAGCCCGAACGGTGTCTCGATTTGCTCGCGCATCGAGGCGAGATGCCGGCCGAGATCATCTCGCAACTGCTCCAGATCGGCGACCCCGGGCAGCAGCACAGCGAAGTCGCTGCCGTTGAGTCGTCCTATCACGCCGCCACCGCGGAAGGCGCCGAAGTGGGAAAGGCCACTGGCCAGTTGATGCAGCAGGGCATCGGTTTCGGCGCGACCGAGTCCTTCGTTGATCTCCGACAGGTGCGCCAGGCGCACCAGGACCAGGGCGCCGCTGGCTCTGGCGTCCTGGCTGTCCAGGTGGATCTGAAGTTGCGAGAGAAAGGCCTCGCGCTTCATCACGCCGGTTACCGGGTCGTGCTGCAGGTGCCGCCGCAGCAGGTCGAGTTTCTGGCTCTCCTCGTCGAGCATGACCTTCACCGCGGCGGAGAGCTGGTTCATGGCCTCCACGACTTCGCGAAGCTCGCGGGTGCGCGGGGCCCGAATGGTGGTGAAGCGTCGTGCGCCGATGTCCAGGGCCTGATCGACCACCTCGCTCAGGGGGCGGCGGATGGTGTGGACGATCCACCAGGCCATTAGCAGGCTGATCACGCCGGCCAGCCCGAACCAGCCCACTAGCCTGAGGGTGCTTTGCCACAGTGAGCGGTAGGCGAAACTGTGCTGGCTCTCAAGTTCGAGGGTGCCCAACTGCTGCCAGCCGTCCTGTACCACGGCCTGGCCCGGTGGGATGTCGAAGCGCACCAGGTCGACGAACCAGGTCGGTACGTCCCCGATGGCCTCGTTAGCGAGGCGTTGCTCGATGATCTCGCCCTGGGGGCTGCGCAGTTCCACGCGCCGGTAGTGGCCGGTGTCGAACTGGGCCGAGACCAGTAGCTCCAGCGTCACCGGATCCTTGGGCATCTGGCTCATCGTGAGGGCCAGGGCGTTGGCGTTGTCGGCGTTCTTGATGAGCACTTCCTGCTCGATGTAGGCCCGACTGGCGGTTACCCCGATGAACAGGCTGCCCCCGAAGGCGAGCAGCAGCAGTACCACGATGATCAGCCAGAGCTGCTTGATGAGTGACATGTCCTATCCCCCTTGTGTGAATCCCTGCTGTTGCATGCGGTCGATCACTCGTCTCCAGCGAGACAGCCGGGCTAGTGGGTCGGCGCGTGATTGCGACGAGCCACCGGCCCACAGGCCGCTGCCGTTGAAGCTGAATAGCGGGTCCAGGTCATTGCGCAGCGAGCCGCGGGTGATCGAGGGCATCAGGTTGTCCAGGACCAGCGGGTCCGCCGCGGGTGTCTCGTAGTAGCCCAGCACCATGTGTGCCTGGGTGATGCCGCTGCGGCCGATCCGTGCGCGGACGTAGATAAGACGTAACTCGTCGTCAGGAACGCCCAGTTCTTTGAGGGTGACGTACTTGGCGATGGAGAAATCCTCGCAGTCGCCCTGGCGACGGCCCAGGGTCTCCAGCGGCGTGGCCCAGTAGTCTTCCTGGTTCCAGATCTCGATGTCGTCGAGCCAGCGGATATTTCGGTTGAAGAATCCATTGACCTCGCGAAGGCGGGTCTGGAGGTCGGCAGGTCGCAACCGTTCGAGCAACCTGAACCAATCCTCGAGCATCGCCAACCCAGCCTGGCCATACTGCGCCTGTATGTTACGGCGAAGACGCTCTGGCGATAGGTTGGCAACCACCGCAGACGGACGTAGCCCCATGCCGATGGCGAGACACAGGCCACCGAGCCCCGCCAGGAAACGGCGGCGCCCAGGTGAGGACGGTGTCTGGCACGATGGGGGAGGCATGGGGTTAGGCCTGAATGAGCATTAGCTCAAGTCTAGGGGGCGCGGCCACCTAATGCGAGGAAGCTCGGGTGCATCATTGCAGCAGGATCATCCCTTGCCAGGCCCGACCCAGATCCGCAGGCGACCGACCCAGGCGAGCCGAGCCGCGGCCTGGCGTAGTTCGTTGGCCGCCGTGTCGAGATCCTGCCCCGGTGGCAGCGCATTGACGTAGAGAGAGACATCGACCTGGTTGTCAAGATAGTGGAGGTCCAGGGCGACGCGGGCATGCCAGATCGGCAGGCCGTTCCAGACCCGGTCGAGCACTCCTTCGACATCGGCCCTCAGCGGCAGGCCAGGACGCAGGCTGTGCTCGGTTTCCCCCGAGTCGTCCTCTGGATCGATGTGGAAGGTCACATCGTGCAGGTTGGGAAAGGCCTCGCGGAGCCGACGGCTGGCCTCATTGCCGATCTCGTGGGCCTCGGACACCGTGACACGCGGGGGGACCACGATATGCAGGTCGAGCAGGATGTCGCTGCCGAGCTTGCGGGTGCGCAGGTCATGCACGCTCCGCACGCCGGAGACTTCCTCGGCCGCCTGCTGCATGGCATCGCGCTCATCGGTGGGCAGGGCGGTGTCGATCAGCTCCTGGCTGGATTCCCACAACAGGCGCCAGCCGACCTGGCCGACCATGATACCCACCACGATGGCGGCGATGGCATCCATCCAGCCCACGCCGACCTGGGCCGCCACCAGGCCGACCAGCACCACCAGGGTGGAAAGCGCGTCGGAGCGTGAATGCCAGGCGTTGGCCTCAAGCAGCCTTGAATTGACGCGCCTGGCCACCTGCATGGTGTAGCGATAGATCCACTCCTTGGCGAGCAGTGCCAACACGGCAATACCTATCGCCCAGAGGCCTGGGGCGGGGATCGGTTCTCCGCCGACGAGCCGGGTGATGCTGGCCCAGGCGATGCCGCCGGCGACGAAGATCAGCACGCTGCCCAGCCACAGGGTCGCAAGAGTCTCGATGCGTCCGTGGCCGTAGGGGTGGTTATTGTCGGGTTCCTGGCGGCCGAAGTGCGTGGCCGCGACAACGAAGATATCCGTGAGGATGTCGGAGAAGGAGTGGATGCCGTCGGCCACCAGGGCTGCCGACCCCACCGTGAAGCCGGTGATCATCTTGGCTACACCCACGGCGAAGTCGATGAGGGCGCCGATCAGGGTGACCTTGTGGGCTTCACGGGTCTGGGTGGCTCGGTCCATCTTGCTGTGGCTACCGTTAGTCTCTTGCCCGTTCGTTCCCGGTTCCTTGTCCATCACGCCTCGTTCCTCAGCGGCTTCGCCCCGCCTTGCTGAGCACCGGGTTGGCATATTGGGTCAGCCACCAGTGGCGAAGCTCGTCGGGCACCTCCTGCAGGCGGGCCTGGAAGCGAGCACGGTCGGCATCGCTGACCTCGCTCAGGTCCAGCAGGTCAGGGGCTTCGCCCAGGGCCTCGAGGGCCAGATAGTGACTGGGGAAGAGGTGGTAGCCGGCCAGCACCTGGCGGTCGACCTCGGCGGCCACGGCCTCGGGGCCGTCGAGATCGGCGGACAGCGGCGTGCCGAAGGTGAGCTGGACCCGCCCCTTGTGGCCGGTGATGCCGGCGACGATGGAGCTGATGTCCTCGAACTCGCTCTTCTGATAGTTGCCACTGGACTCGAGAGCCTGCAGCTCGCGGGCCTTCTGCAGGTCGCAAGGGTCGAACTCGTAGCTGATCGACACGGGAACCACGCGCAGCTCGGCGATGGCCTCGCCGATGCTTGCCTGTCGATCCTCGCCGCGACGCGCCATGGTCAGCATCTTGATGATCGCCGGGTCGGTACGGTCGATGCCGTCCTTGGCGCGTCCCTCGCGCTGGGCCATCCAGATCGAGTGGTTGTCCTCGAGAATGGAGTGGCGGATGTAGGCGGAGAGCTGCTGGTAGGCGGCCAGCATGGCGCGCTTGCCGCGGGCGCTGCGCGGCACGATGAAGCTCTTGTTGAGGCGCATCAGGTCGTTGACGAAGGGCTTCTTGAGCAGGTTGTCGCCGATGGCGATGCGCACGGTGTCGCGTCCGGCCAGATAGAGGGCGTAGTTGACGAAGGCCGGGTCCATCGAGATGTCGCGATGGTTGCCGACGAACAGGTAGGCGGTATCCGGGTCCAGCCGATCCAGGCCCTTCACCCGGAAGTCGTCGGTGGAGTTCCTGAGCATGCGCTGCATGTAGCTGGCGATACGCATCTGGAAGTCGTGCACGCCGGTAACGCCGCGGACCTCGCGACGGATGGCGAAGCTGGCCAGGGCCCGCGAGAGCCGCGGCATGTAGCGGGCCAGGCGCGGCAGGCGGTAGCGGGTCAGGGCGTCCAGCAGTTCGGGGTCATGGCCGAGGCGCTTGAGCACCTCGGCCACCTCGTCGTCCTGATAGGGGCGGATATCGGCCCAGGGATCGAATGCGGTGGTGTCGTGAGTCTCGGTCATGTGGTCCAGGCTATGGTCGTAGGCGATCAGGCGCTGGGTGTGTCGCCGGCACTGCCGGCCTCACCACCCAGCCACTCGATCAGGCGCTCGATATTCTCGGCCAGCGCCTGGGTCATCAGCAGGAAATCGGTCTCCAGCCGGACCAGGGCGTCATCGCCGTCGTCGGTCTGGGAGGCCTCGTCGATGAGGGCATCGTCGAAACGCAGTGACTTGATCGTCAGGTCATCATGCAGCACGAAGCTTAGCTGGCCTTCGATCGACAGCGCCAGCTTGCTGGCCTGGCGACCGCTCTCCAGCAGTTGCTGGATCTCGTCGCTGTCCAGGTCGACCTGACGGGCGCGCAGAACGCCATCATCCCCCTTGGCCTTCAGCTCCACCTGGTCGCCGAGCACCAGGTCGGCCGGCCGCGCACCGGGGTCGCCGAGCCAGGCGGTCATGGCACGCATGGGCAGCGTCTGGCTGGCCAGCGGGGTCACCTTGAGGCTGCCCAGCGTCTCCCGCAGCAGGTCGAGAAGCTCCTCGGCGCGGGTTCGCGAGCTGGCATTGACGGCGATCAGTTGGCGACGGCTGTCCCACCACAGGTCGACCTTCTGGCTGCGCACGAAGGCGCGGGGCAGCAGTTCCTCGTAGACCTGCTCCTTGATCGCCAGCTTCTCCTTGCGGGGCAGCTTGCGGCCCTCGCTGGCCTCGATCGCCTCGCTGCGCTCCTCGACCTCCTCGCGGATCACCGAAGCGGGCAGGATGCGCTCCTGGCGCAACGCGGTCATCAGCCGCTGGCCCTGCAACTCATGCAGCAGCTGCGTCCCGGCGCGGCCAGCAGGCGCGGACCAGCCCAGCCGGCGAGCCTCGTTGCCTCCCAGGGGGCGAAAGGCCTGCTCACCCAGGGCGGTTTCCAGGCTGGCGGCGTCCAGCTGCGGGGCGTCGTGCAGGCGGTAGAGATGCAAGTGCTTGAACCACATGGAGCATTTCTCGAAAGAAAAGGGGGCACATTATGGCCAAAGGAACGCGCCGGTGCCAGCGCTTGGCCTGATCGGAAGCACGGCGAATTCAAACGGAAGTTTGAACCTCGCGAGGCGGCGTGACTAGAATCGAGGTTTTGCGACATCTCTCTGCACAAACCCAGGAGCCGTCAGCATGACAGCAGCCGTCAGCATGGATCCCCGTATCTCCCGTGTCACCCTGCGCGTGAGGGGCTATCACCTGGATGGCTATGGCCACGTCAACAATGCTCGCTACCTGGAATTTCTGGAGGAGGGCCGCTGGGCCTACTTCGACGAGCGTCCCGGGCTGGCGGCGTTCCTTGCGCGCGGGGACCGGGCCTTCGTCGCGGTCAACCTCAACATCGACTACCGACGCGCCGCCGTGGCCGGCGATGACCTGGAGGTGCTCACTCGTCTCTCAGAGATCGGCTCGCGTCGTGCCTGCATCCACCAGGAGGTCCGCCGCGTCTGCGACACCAAGCTGGTGGCCCGTGCCGACATCACCTTCGTGCTGCTCGATGTGGCGGCCGAAAGGGCGGTGGCGATCGACGGTGAGATCCGCGAGATCATGGCACGACTGGTGCTCCCATAGCTCCCTTATCACCGTCCGGGATGGTATGATGCGAGGCTGTTATTGCGCGCCATGACATGGTCGCGTGACGCGCCAACCTGTTGCAGTGCAAAGGATTCGACGACCCATGGGTGACATCGCCAGAGAGATTCTGCCAGTCAACATCGAGGACGAGCTCAAGCAGTCTTACCTCGATTACGCGATGAGCGTGATCATCGGCCGTGCGCTGCCCGACGTGCGCGATGGCCTCAAGCCTGTGCACCGGCGTGTGCTGTTCGCCATGCACGAGCTCGGCAACGACTGGAACAAGCCGTACAAGAAGTCCGCCCGTGTGGTGGGCGATGTCATCGGTAAGTACCACCCCCACGGTGACAGTGCCGTCTACGACACCATCGTGCGCATGGCCCAGGACTTCTCGATGCGCCATGTGCTGGTGGATGGCCAGGGCAACTTCGGTTCCATCGACGGCGACAGTGCGGCGGCCATGCGTTACACCGAGGTGCGCATGGCGAGGCTCGCCCACGAGCTGCTGGCCGACCTCGAGAAGGATACCGTCGACTGGGTCGATAACTACGATGGCACCGAGCGTATCCCCGACGTGCTGCCGACCAAGGTGCCGAACCTGCTGATCAACGGCTCCTCGGGCATCGCCGTGGGCATGGCGACCAACATCCCGCCCCACAACATGTTCGAGGTGATCAACGCCTGTCTGACCCTGATCGACGACTACACCCTGAGCGTCGACGATCTCATCGAGCATGTCCCCGGGCCGGATTTCCCCACTGGTGCCATCATCAATGGCCGCGCCGGGATCCTCGAGGCCTATCGCACCGGCCGCGGCCGCATCTATGTGCGTGCCTGCCATACCATCGAGCATGACGACAAGAGCGGTCGCGACCACATCATCGTCAGTGAACTGCCGTACCAGGTGAACAAGGCGCGGCTGATCGAGAAGATCGCCGAGCTGGTGAAGGACAAGAAGATCGAGGGTATTGCCGAACTGCGCGACGAGTCCGACAAGGACGGCCTGCGGGTGGTGATCGAGGTCAAGCGCGGCGAATCCGGCGAGGTGGTGGTCAACAACCTCTTTGCCCAGACCCAGTTGCAGACCGTCTTCGGCATCAACATGGTCGCCATCGAGGATGGCCAGCCGAAGATCATGAATCTCAAGCAGATTCTCGAGGCTTTCATTCGTCACCGCCGTGAGGTGGTCACCCGGCGCACCCTCTATGAGCTGAAGAAGGCCCGCGAGCGTGGGCATATCCTCGAGGGCCTGGCTGTCGCCATCTCCAACATCGATGAGGTGATCGAGCTGATCAAGGCCTCGACGAACGCCTCCGAGGCCAAGGAGAAGTTGCTGGCCAAGTCCTGGCAGCCTGGGCAGGTCACCGGCATGCTCGAGCGTGCCGGCGCCACCTCGTGCAAGCCCGAGGACCTTGAGGAGGGCTTCGGCCTCAGCCGGACCGGCAGTGAGTACCGCCTGTCGCCGGCACAGGCCCAGGCGATCCTCGAGCTGCGCCTGCACCGCCTGACCGGGCTCGAGACCGAGAAGCTCCTCGACGAATACCTGTCGATCCTCGAGAAGATCGCCGAGCTCACCGCCATCCTGGCCTCCGCCGACCGCCTGCTCGAGGTGATCCGCGAGGAGCTCATCGCCGTGCGCGACCAGTTCGGCAATCCGCGCAAGACCGAGATCCAGGCCAGTCACCTGGACCTGCGCCTCGAGGACCTGATCGCCGAGGAGGACATGGTGGTCACCGTGTCTCGCACCGGCTATGCCAAGACCCAGCCGCTCTCCGATTACCAGGCACAGCGTCGTGGTGGTCGAGGCAAGTCAGCCACGGCCATGAAGGATGAGGATGTCATCGAGCACCTGCTGGTGGCCTCGACTCACGATACCGTGCTGCTCTTTTCCAACCGCGGCAAGGTCTACTGGCTGAAGGTCTACGAGATGCCGGTGGCCAGCCGTGGCTCCCGTGGCAAGCCGCTGGTCAACCTGCTGCCGCTTGACGAGGGCGAGGACATCAACGCCATCCTGCCGGTGCGTGACTACGACCCGGAGAGCTACATCTTCTTCGCCACCGAGCGTGGCACCGTCAAGCGCACCAGCCTCGAGCAGTTCTCGCGGCCGCGCAGCGTGGGCCTGATCGCCATCGACCTGGAGGAGGGCGATCGCCTGGTGGGCGCCGCCATCACCAGCGGCAGCGACCATGTCATGCTGCTCTCGTCCAACGGCAAGGCGATCCGCTTCGAGGAAGGCCGGGTCCGTGCCATGGGGCGCACCGCCCGC
Source organism: Halomonas aquatica (assembly GCF_040196335.1). Lineage (NCBI taxonomy): Bacteria > Pseudomonadati > Pseudomonadota > Gammaproteobacteria > Oceanospirillales > Halomonadaceae > Halomonas > Halomonas aquatica. The sequence continues at coordinate 567,955 of NZ_JBEGCJ010000003.1, read as the reverse complement.
GGCGTGCGTGGCATGCGCCTGCTGGGTGGCGCCGAGGTGATCAGCCTGATCATCCCGCAGAGCCAGCAGATCGATGCCGAGGCCGACGTCGAGGACGAGGCCGAAGAAGACGCGATCGTCGAGAACGGCAACGGTGGGCAGATCTATATACTCACCGCCAGCGAGAACGGCTTCGGCAAGCGCTCCCGTCTCGAGGAGTTCCCGCTGCGAGGCCGTGGCGGCCAGGGCGTGATCGCGATGCAGACCAGCGAGCGCAATGGCGCTCTGGTGGCGGCCATGCAGGTGTATTCCTCTGACGAGATGATGCTGATCACCGACCGCGGCACCCTGGTGCGCACCCGGGTCGAGGAGGTATCCATCACCTCGCGCAACACCCAGGGCGTGATGCTGATCCGCCTGGGCAACGACGAGAAGCTGGTCAAGACCGTTCGGGTCGACGAACTCGAAGAGGGCGAGTCCGAAGAGACAGTGGGATCCGGAGAGACAGTGGAAACGGACATCGAGGAAGGCGCCGCGTCAGCCGGCGATGATGCACCGACCACCGGCGAGGAATAAGGACACACAACGCTGATGACACGTCACTACAACTTCTGTGCCGGCCCGGCCGCCCTGCCGGCGGCCGTTCTGGAACGCGCCCGGGACGAGATGCTGGATTATCGAGGCCGGGGCCTCTCGGTGATGGAAATGAGCCACCGAGGCGAGGCGTTCGTGGCCATTGCCGAGCAGGCCGAGGCCGACCTGCGCGAGCTGCTGGCGGTTCCCGACAACTACCATGTCCTCTTCACCCAGGGGGGCGCGAGCCTGCAGTTCTCCGCGGTGCCCTATAACCTGCTGGGACACGGGGGCCGCGCCAACTTCCTGCATACCGGCATCTGGAGCAAGAAGGCCATCGCCGAGGCCCGCCACCTGTTCGGGGACGTGCACGTGGCCGCCAGCAGCGAGGAGAACGGCCATAGCGCGGTGCCGCGTCAGGAGGACATCGTCCTCTCGGATGATGCCGCCTATCTGCACTACACGGCCAACGAGACCATCGGGGGGCTCGAGTTCGACTACATCCCCGGCAGTGTAGAGGGAGGGCTGCGCCGCTCGGACGGCACCGAGGTGCCGCTGGTCTGTGACATGTCCTCGAGCATCCTCTCGGGACCTATCGATGTCTCCCGTTTCGGAGTGATCTACGCCGGTGCCCAGAAGAACATCGGCCCGGCAGGCCTGGTGGTGGTGATCGTGCGTGATGACCTGCTGGATCGCGCCCGGGCCGACATGCCCACGCTCTTTGGCTACCGTGAGCTGGCCGAGGCCGGCTCCATGATCAACACCCCGGCCACCTATAGCTGGTACCTGGCGGGGCTGGTCTTCGACTGGCTGAAGGGCGATATCGGCGGGCTGGCCTCCATGGATGCCCTTAACACCCGCAAGGCCTCCCGACTCTACGCCGCCATCGACAACAGCGCGCTCTATGCCAATCCGGTCACGCTCCGTAATCGCTCGCGGATGAACGTGCCTTTCGTGCTCGCCGACCCCAGGCTCGACCGGGACTTCCTGGCCGAGGCCGAGGCGGCGGGTCTGCTCAATCTCAAGGGGCACCGCAGCGTGGGCGGCATGCGAGCCAGCCTCTACAATGCCGTGCCCGAGGACGCCGTTGAGGCGCTGATCGCCTTCATGGCCGATTTCGAGAAACGCAGGGGATAATTCATGACCGAGCCTTTCGTAAGCCTAGACGCGCTTCGGCAGCGCATCGACGCCCTGGACAACGATATCCTGCGCCTGATCAGCGAGCGCGCCGCCTGTGCCCAGGAGGTCGCCGCGATCAAGACCGAGTATGAACCCGACGGCGTCTTCTACCGTCCCGAGCGTGAGGCCCAGGTGCTGCGCCGAGTCATGGAGCTCAATAGTGGCCCCCTGGACAGCGAGGAGATGGCGCGGCTGTTCCGCGAGATCATGTCGGCCTGCCTGGCCCTGGAGCAGCCGGTCAAGGTCGCCTACCTGGGGCCGGAGGGAACCTTCACCCAGCAGGCGGCCCTCAAACACTTCGGTGAGAGCGCGATCAGCCTGCCGATGGCCGCCATCGATGAGGTGTTCCGCGAGGTGGAGGCCGGCGCCGTCAACTATGGCGTGGTGCCGGTGGAGAACTCCACCGAGGGGGTGATCAACCACACACTCGACTCCTTCATGGACTCGTCGCTGAGAATCTGCGGCGAGGTAGTGCTGCGCATCCACCATCACCTGCTGATATCCGAGACCACGCGTCGGGACAAGGTGTCACGGATCTACTCCCACCCACAGTCCTTCGCGCAGTGCCGCAAGTGGCTCGACGCCCACTTCCCCCAGGCCGAGCGGGTGCCGGTCGCCTCCAATGCCGAGGCGGCTCGACTGGTCAAGACCGAGTGGCACAGCGCGGCCATCGCCGGCGACATGGCCGCCAAGCTCTATGGACTGTCCAGGCTGGCCGAGAAGATCGAGGACCGTCCGGACAACTCCACGCGCTTCCTGATCATCGGCAACCAGGACGTCCCCGTGTCCGGTGAAGACAAGACCTCGCTGGTGGTCGCGATGCGCAATCAGCCCGGGGCACTGCACGACCTGCTCGAGCCCTTCCATCGCCACCAGATCGACATGACGCGCCTCGAGACGCGCCCGTCGCGCAGCGGTGTGTGGAACTACGTCTTCTTCATCGACTTCAAGGGGCATCGTGAGGAGCCGCGTGTCGCGGCCATGCTGGAGGAGGTCAAGCTGCGTGCCGCCGACGTGAAGGTACTGGGGTCCTACCCGGTCGGCGTGCTCTAGGCATGGTCGTGGAGGTCCGCGAATCCCGCATCCTGATCGTCGGGCTGGGCTTGATCGGCGGCTCGCTGGCCGCCGCCCTGCGAGCCGCCGGGTTCGGGGCGGCTGAGAACAGTGCCGCCGGGACGATGACGAAAACCGAGATCCTGGCCTGCGATCCGGATGCAGGCGAGATCGAACGCGGTATCGAGATGGGGCTGATCGACCGGGGTGACACCCGCCTGGCGCCGCTCATCGAGGGCGCCTCGCTGGTGGTGCTGGCGGTGCCTGTGCTGGCCATGGCCAGCGTGATGCGTGAACTGGCCGGTTGTCTCGAACGGGCCGCCCCGGGAGTGGTCGTCACCGATGTCGGCAGCACCAAGTCGGCGATCCGCGAGGCGGCCATTGCCGCCTTCGGACGGATGCCGGCGAACCTGGTGCTCGGCCATCCCATCGCCGGTTCGGAGAAGAGTGGCGTGGCCGCCGCCGACCCCGATCTCTATGTCCGCCACAAGGTGATCCTCACCCCCGAGCAAGACACCGACCCGGCCGCCACAGCCCGGGTGCGTGCGCTCTGGGAGGCCTCCGGGGCCGAGGTGCTGGAGATGGACGTGGCCCGACACGACCAGGTGCTGGCCCGCACCAGCCACCTGCCGCACCTGCTGGCGTTCTCGCTGGTCGACACCCTGGCCCGCCAGGACGAGCGCCTGGAGATCTTCCGCTATGCCGCGGGTGGGTTTCGCGACTTCACCCGCATCGCCGGCAGCGACCCGGTGATGTGGCGGGACATCTTCATCGCCAACCGTGATGCGGTACTCGCTTCCCTGGACGACTTCGAGGCCGGGGTGTCGCGACTTCGCCACGCCGTTGAGAGCGGCGACGGCGATGCCATGCTGGCCACCTTCGACCGCGCCAGCCATGCCCGACACTATTTCGAATCCCTGCTCAACCAGACCAGTTATCAGGCGGAGTACCAGATGCAACAACACGGCAAGCTGAGCTTCCGGGCCAGCCCCGGCGGCAGCGTCACCGGGCGGATCCGCGTGCCCGGCGACAAGTCGATCTCCCATCGCTCCATCATGCTCGGGGCGCTGGCCGAGGGCGTCACCGAGGTCAAGGGCTTCCTCGAGGGCGAGGACAGCCTGGCCACCCTGCAGGCCTTCCGCGAGATGGGCGTGGCCATCGAGGGCCCGTACCAGGGGCGCGTGACGATTCACGGTGTCGGGATGCACGGCCTCAAGGCTCCCGCCGGCCCGCTCTACGTGGGCAACGCTGGTACCGCCATGCGGCTGTTCTCGGGGCTTCTGGCCGGTCAGGCCTTCGACACACAACTCACCGGTGACGCCTCGCTGACCCGGCGTCCCATGGGCCGAGTGGCAGATCCGCTGCGAGCCATGGGTGCCGAGATCGATACCGCCGAGGGTGGTCGGCCACCACTTCACATCCACGGCGGCAAGTCGCTGAAGGGCATCCGCTATGACATGCCCATGGCCAGCGCCCAGGTGAAGTCCTGCCTGCTGCTCGCCGGGCTCTATGCCGAGGGCGAGACCCGTGTGCGCGAGCCGGCGCCGACCCGCGACCATACCGAGCGGATGCTCTCCGGCTTCGGCTATGCGGTCCACCGCGAGGGGGACACCTGCTGGCTCGAGGGCGGCGGTCGGCTGACCGCCGCGCCCATCGACGTGCCCTCGGACATCTCCTCCGCCACCTTCTTCCTGGTGGCGGCGGCGATCACGCCGGGGTCGGACCTGGTGCTCGAACATGTCGGCATCAACCCGACCCGCATCGGGGTGATCAACATCCTCAGGCTGATGGGCGCCGATCTGCGCCTGGAGAATGAGCATGAGGTGGGCGGCGAGCCGGTGGCCGACCTGCACATCCGCTACGCGCCGCTCCAGGGCATCGACATCCCTGTGGACCAGGTGCCGCTGGCGATCGACGAATTCCCGGCGCTGTTCATCGCCGCGGCCAACGCCCGGGGAGTGACGCGCCTGCGCGGGGCCGAGGAGTTGCGTGTCAAGGAGTCCGACCGCCTCAAGGCCATGGCCGACGGACTCGCCACCATCGGGGTCGAGCACACCCTGCTCGAGGACGGCATCGACATCGTCGGTGGCGATCGCCCAGAGGGCGCCAACTATGGCGGCGGACGGATCGACAGCCTGGGGGATCACCGCATCGCGATGTCGTTTGCCATCGCGGCCCTTCGCGCCGGGGAGCCGATCGAGATCGACGACTGCGCCAACGTGGCCACCTCCTTCCCCGGCTTCATCGACCTGGCGCGTCGCGTCGGGCTGACCCTCGAGGAACACCAGGAGGCGTCATGAGGGACACGGCACCGGTACTCACCATCGACGGCCCCGGCGGGGCCGGCAAGGGCACTATCAGCCGCCTGGTCGCAGAGCGTCTGGGCTGGCACCTGCTGGACAGCGGGGCGCTCTATCGCCTGACCGCCCTGGCGGCCGTGAAGCACGAGGTCCCGCTGGACGACGAGTCGAGCCTGGCCGAGGTCGCGGCAGGCCTCGACGTGGTCTTCGTCGCCGAGCCCGAGTCGACTCGCGTGCTGCTGGAGGGAGAGGACGCCACCTCGACCATCCGTACCGAGCAGGTGGGTGATGCGGCCTCACGGGTCGCTGCCTTGCCGGCAGTGCGAAAGGCCCTGCTGCAGCGCCAGCATGATTTTCGTATGGCCCCCGGGCTGGTCGCCGACGGACGCGACATGGGGACCGTGGTGTTCACCGAGGCGCCGCTGAAGATCTTCCTCACGGCGAGCGCCGAGGAACGGGCCCACCGCCGCCAGCGCCAGTTGCAGGAAGCGGGGGTCGATGCTAGTCTATCGAGTCTTCTGAAGGAGATTCAGGCGCGCGATGCACGCGATATGCAGCGCAGCGTGGCCCCGCTCAAGCCGGCCGATGATGCCGTCATGCTTGACACCACGCGCCTGACGATACCGGAAGTGGTGGATCGGCTGACGGAACTGCTGACCGAGCGCGGTCTGGCACCCGCCACCTGAAACTCCCTTGCGGCGCCCCCGGCAGTATGTGATGACGTGGTCCGGCACTTTTTGGTTTGATAATCCAACGCCGTGAGCCGGGCCAGGTCGAACCAGCGCTAACATCCCCGGGGGCTTGGTAAATAAGGCCCGCACTCGCTGGTGGTGCGGAGAAGGCGGCAACGCCGTACTCAACGTTGATCACGTAGGAACATCATGAGCGAAAGCTTTGCTGAACTGTTTGAACAGTCTCTCCAGGATATCAACATGGAGCCGGGCGCCATCGTCGTGGCTACCATCGTCGACATCGACGGCGACTGGATCACCGTCAATGCCGGCCTGAAATCCGAAGGTCAGATCCCCGCGGCGCAGTTCCGCGACGAAAATGGCGAGCTGTCCATCGCCATCGGTGACGAGGTGCATGTCGCCCTGGAAGCCGTCGAGGACGGTTTCGGCGAGACCCGTCTCTCCCGCGAGAAGGCCAAGCGTGCCGAAGCGTGGAAGGTGCTGGAAGCGGCCTTCGAGAAGGAAGAGATCGTCAAGGGCGTGATCAACGGCAAGGTCAAGGGTGGCTTCACCGTCGACGTCGACTCCATCCGTGCCTTCCTGCCTGGTTCCCTGGTGGATGTCCGCCCCGTGCGCGACACCACTCACCTGGAGAACAAGGAACTCGACTTCAAGGTCATCAAGCTCGACGCGAAGCGCAACAACGTTGTCGTATCTCGTCGCGCCGTGCTCGAGGCCGAGAACAGCGCCGAGCGTGAGGCCCTCCTGGCCACCCTGCAGGAAGGCCAGCAGATCATCGGTATCGTCAAGAACCTCACCGACTACGGCGCCTTCGTCGACCTCGGTGGCGTCGACGGCCTGCTGCACATCACCGACATGGCCTGGAAGCGCATCAAGCATCCGAGCGAGATCGTGGCCGTGGGTGACGAGATCAACGTCAAGGTGCTCAAGTTCGATCGCGAGCGCAACCGTGTCTCCCTGGGCCTGAAGCAGCTGGGCGAGGATCCGTGGGTCAACATCAAGGATCGTTACCCGGAAGGTACCAAGGTGCACGCCACCGTCACCAATCTCACCGACTACGGCTGCTTCGCCGAGCTGGAAGAGGGTGTCGAGGGTCTGGTTCACGTTTCCGAGATGGACTGGACCAACAAGAACATCCATCCGTCCAAGGTCGTGCAGGTCGGCGATGATGTGGACGTCATGGTGCTGGACATCGACGAGGAGCGTCGTCGCATCTCCCTGGGTATCAAGCAGTGCACCACCAACCCGTGGGAAGACTTCAACGCGCGCTACAACAAGGGCGACCGCGTCACCGGCACCATCAAGTCGATCACCGACTTCGGCATCTTCATTGGCCTGGAAGGCGGCATCGACGGGCTGGTGCACCTGTCCGACATCTCCTGGACCGATACCGGCGAGGAAGCCGTTCGCCAGTTCAAGAAGAGCGACGAGGCGGAAGCCGTCATCCTCTCCATCGATCCGGAGCGTGAGCGCATCTCGCTGGGCATCAAGCAGCTCGATACCGATCCGGTGTCCGAGTTCCTGGCCGTCAACGACAAGGGCTCCATCGTCACCGGCCGTGTGGTCGAGGTCGATGCCAAGGAAGCCCAGGTCGAGCTGGCCACCGATGTCGTCGCCGTGCTGAAGGCCTCCGAGATCAGTGCCGACCGCGTCGAGGATGCTCGCAACGCGCTGAACGAGGGCGACAGCGTCGAGGCCCGTATCATCGGTGTCGACCGCAAGAATCGCCAGATCGCCCTGTCCATCAAGGCCAAGGACCAGGACGATACTCGTCAGAACCTCAAGAAGCTGCGTGAAGAGAGCCCCGAGGCCTCTGGTGCCACTACCATCGGTGACCTCATCAAGCAGCAGATGGACCAGGACTGATCATCGCGGGCTTGTTCCCGCATCAGTCGACAAGGCGCCGCCCCTCGGGGCGGCGCTTTTTTTGGCAACGACATGGTCGTTTCGTAAGGCGGGGCGAACATGTCGCGCATGTCGCGACACGTCTTCGAGCCGCGGTACTTACTTGAATCAAGTTGTTTTCGAAAGTTGTTTTCTAAGTTTGCCGGGTAAAGTGCAAGATTGTTGTTTGCCGAACTAGGGATTAGTGCTCATACTCTTGCCAATGTAGTTGTTAAAGGTAATAATGCCGCCGCATCCCGTAATCTCGATAAGGAACATGGTATATGTCATCACTGCTCAGTAACTACATGCAGATGGAACAGCAACTGAAGCAACTCCAGTCAGACATGGACAAGCTGCAGAACGACGACCGCCTCAAGGCCGAGCTCCAGTTCAAGGAAAAGCTCGAGAAGTTGATGCGTGAGTTCGACAAGAGTGCAGCCGATGTCATTGCCCTGCTGAATCCCAAACCGTCAGCCCAGGGCAGTGCAGCCGCCCCGGCCAGTGGCGGCGCTCGGCGCAAGCGCAAGCTGAAGATCTACAAGAACCCCAATACCGGCGAAGTGGTGGAAACCCGCGGCGGTAATCAGAAGACGCTGAAGGCCTGGAAAGACCAGCACGGATCCGACACCGTCGAGTCCTGGCTGGTGCGTGTCGAGCAGTAATCGTCGACAGCACATCAGGCTAACGGCGCCGCCCTTCGGGGCGGCGCCGTTGTTTGAGCCCCATGTCCTGGCCGTTTAGAACCAAGCCCTGGCCGTTCAGAACCAAAGTCCTGGTCGTTCAGAAACAAAGCCGTGGTCGTTCAGAACCAAAGTATTGCAAGAGCAGGTCTTCGCCTGTCGACCCTGCGCGAGCACGGGTAGATGATTCACCCGGTCATTGCCGGTATAATTCCTTCATTCCCTAGTACTGGCGATGGCGCTTTCATTCAACTTCCCGCCTGGCCGTCGCCTCGACACCATTGGAAACGCATGAAACAACAGAATTCCCGCCAGCCCATGGACGAGCGAGATAAGTTACGCAAGTTCCGCGAGCTCGACGATGCCTTCGCCGAGGCATTACGTGGACTCGAGAGTCCCGGCGGTGAGCCGACCGGCCCCAGCGACGCGGCGGAGGTGTCTCTTGAGCGTGAGTCGCTGGAACGTCAGTTGCTGGAAGGTCAGAAGCAGGACGCGGCGGCCAGAGCCCGGCAAGAGCAGGCACGTCAGCATGCCTTCGAACAGCGCCTGAAGGCCTTGATGAACGAGTACGCTCAGCCGGAGGAAAGCGTCAGCAGGCTGCTGGAGACCCTCAGATCCCTCGGGCGCATCGCCTGAGGCGATCCGATACGAATTGCTCACCGATATCGATACACCCTCAGGCTCGGCAGGAAGACCGAGTCTTCCAGCCGCTCGTCGCTTCGTCGGGCCCTTGTACGCTTGGCGGGAGGGGTCGGGGCAGGCTCGTTGTGGTCGGGTAGTCGGCCGTCGGTGCTGGGAACGAACAATGGTAGGGCGATGTTCATGGCGCGGCGGCTTCGGCCATCCTCGAGGGGCTCTCGGTAGAAGAGGTTGGCTCGCATCAGGGGGGCCTGGGTCTGCACCTGGGCCAGCGGCTCACCATCGGGGATGCCGGCCAGTCTGCGCAACTGGATGCGGATATGCGGTGCCTCGCTGTCGAGTGCCAGTAGCTTCTGTTCGGCCTCGCGCACCGTCAGACGCTTGATGGAACGTCCGCTGGAGTACCAGGCGAGGCGCACACGAGCCACCGGAGCCTCGGCCAGGGGAATCGCTCGCCAGCACTGCTTGAGGTGCAGCCTCGCCAGTCCCGTGCCTTGCAGATGATCGTGCAGGGCCGGGTGGCGGAATGGCAGCACCGCCTTGATCTCGGGAATCAGCAACGGCACCTCGGTGCGGATCTCCGCGATCAGCGAGGCGAAGGCCTGCTTGGTGGCATTTACCCTGTGGGCCGCCTCCATCATCTTCTCGTCGGCGGCCACGAGGCCTACATGGCTGCGGGTCGCGCGGCCGTCCTGACCATCCTGGTACCAGACATCGAGCAGGCAATGACGGAGCCAGGCCGCGTCGGTCGTCTCGTGCTCGAAGGACCAGGCCGATGTCCCCGAAGCCTTCCAGGCCGCCACCAGCTCATCGGTCTGCTCCACCAGGCGGTCGAAGACGGCCTCCAGTTCCGCCAGCAGCCGATACTCCGGGGGTTGCCCATCCGGTGTCACGAGGGGTTGTCGTCCCGGTCGGCGCGGGCAAGCAGGGCGTCGAGGTCGGTCTCGTCCATGGCAGGCTCGCCGGCGATGCGGTGCGATTCGTCGGCCCAGGCGCCGAGGTCGAGTAGCCGGCAACGCTTGCTGCAGAAGGGGCGGTAGGGGTTGTCCTCGCTCCACAGCACCTTCTTGCGGCATTGCGGGCAGGCGACGTTCAGGGGGCGTGCGGTGTCTTGCGTGCTCATGGGGTATCGTCCTGGCCGGTATGTCGGCAAAGCATGGGGAATCAGGAAGAGTGAGGCAAGCCGGTGGCGCGGTAGCGGCGGTCGAGCTCCGCCACCTGGGCCGCCAGGGTGTCCTCGTCGGCGGAATTGTCGATCACGTCGTCGGCGCGGTCCAGGCGTTCCTGCCGTGACATCTGGGCGGCGACGATGGCGCGGGCCTGGGCCTCGTCCACGTCGTCCCGCGATGCGGTGCGGGCGACCTGAGTCGCCTCTGGTACGTCGACGACCAGGCAGCGGTCGACCAGGGCATGCTGGCCGGATTCGAACAGCAGGGGAGAGACCAGCAGCACATAGGGGGCGGCCTGTGCCTGGAGCCGCGCCAGGTGGGCGATGAGCCGCTCTCGGATGCGCGGGTGGGTGATGGCCTCCAGTCGGCGTCGCTCGGCGGCATCGCCGAAGACGATCGCACGCAGTGCCCGACGATCGAGGCTGCCGTCGGGGGCGATGACTTCGTTGCCGAAGTGTTCGGCAATCTCGTCGAGGGCCGGCTCGCCCGGTGCGACGATCTCGCGGGCCACCTCGTCGGCATCCACCCAGGGAATCCCCAGTGCGGCGAAGGCGCGCGCCACCGTAGACTTGCCCGAGGCGATGCCACCCGTCAGGCCAATGATCATCCTTGCCTCCCGTGAATGACTGCCGTCCTGTTGGTGGAGATTAATACAGCAGGCCAGTGTAGATCGCCATCAGGGGCTCACCCGCCAGCAGGGCGATCAATCCCGCCATGACAAGCCATGGCCCGAAGGGCAGGGGAGCGCCGCGAAGTCGCGGGATCGCCAGCTGGATGAGAATGCCGACCACCGCGCCGGACCCGGCGGAGAGGATCAGCACCAGCGGCAGATACTGCCAGCCCAACCAGGCACCCAGGGCCGCCAGCAGCTTGAAGTCGCCGTAGCCCATGCCCTCCTTGCCGGTGACCAGCTTGAACAGCCAGTAGAAGCTCCACAGCACCAGGTAGCCGGCCATGGCGCCGACCACCGCCGAGGGCAGCAGCAACGGCTGGAACAGCAACTGGTAGAGCAGGCCCGCCCACAGCAGCGGCAGGGTGAGCAGGTCAGGCAGCAGCTGGGTGCGCAGGTCGATGACCGCCATGGCCAGCAGCGCCAGGCAGGCACCCAGAATGAACAGGGCCTGAAGCGTCGGGCCGAATAGCGCCAGCACCGAAAGCGCCAGCACGCCTCCGGCCAGCTCTACCAGAGGATACTGGGGGCTGATCCGTGCATCGCAGCTGGCGCAGCGCCCTCGGCGCTTGATCCACCCCAGCAGCGGGATGTTGTCATGCCAGGCGATGGGCGCCTCGCACCGCGGGCACAGCGAGCGGGGAGTGACCAGGTTGAAACGTGGCGTCTCCTCCGGCGCCAGCTCCAGCGCCTCGCGGGCCTCGGCGCGCCAGCCCTGCATCATCATCACCGGCAGGCGCGTGATCACCACATTGAGGAAGCTGCCCAGGCACAGGCCCAGGACGGCCGCGAGCATCCAGAGCATCAAGGGGGGGAGGTCGGCGAGCAAGGGGTGACTCCTGTCCAGTCGGTTCCAGGCCCCATTGTATCGGGGGATAGCCTCGATTGCCCGGGTTCCCCGCGCGGGCTGTCCAGGTGTCCGGCTTTGGTCTAGAATCGGCTCCTTTTCATCTTCCACGGGGGCGCCCTCATGACCCAGATGCTCGGACCGGTGATGCTGGATCTCGAGGGCCAGCACCTGACCCCCGAAGAGGGAGATCTGCTGGCGCGTCCCGAGGTCGGCGGGGTGATACTGTTCGCCCGCAACATCGGCTCGGCCGACCAGGTTCGCACCCTGTGCGACGAGGTCCGCCGGATCCGTCCCGATCTGCTGCTGGCGGTCGACCAGGAGGGCGGGCGCGTCCAGCGCCTGCGTGAGGGCGTCACCCGATTGCCGGCCATGGGCCGCCTGGGGCGTGATTTTGCGGTGCAGCCCGAGGTCACCCTACGCCTCTGTCAGGATGCCGGCTGGTTGCTGGGCATGGAGATGGCGGCCTGCGGCCTTGACCTCTCCTTTGCACCGGTCCTGGACGTCGATGGCGGTACCTCGAGCGTGATCGGGGATCGCAGCTTCTCCGCCGACCCCATGGCCGTGGCCCGGATGGGACGCGCCTTCCTTGACGGCCTTCACGAGGCGGGCATGGTGGGCGTAGGCAAGCACTTCCCTGGGCATGGCGGCGTCGCGGCCGATTCCCACCACGAGCTGCCGGTAGATACACGGCCGTTGCAGGCGCTGCGTGACCACGACCTGGTGCCCTTCGCCCAACTGGCCTCACGCCTCGATGCGGTGATGCCCGCCCATGTCGTCTACTCCGATTTCGATCATCGCCCGGCCGGCTTCTCGCCAACCTGGCTGGGCATGCTGCGCCAGGGCCTGGGGTTCAAGGGGGTGATCTTCTCCGACGACCTGAGCATGGCGGGTGCGGCCTCCGCCGGCACCCCGGGCGAGCGAGCCCGCGCGGCGCTGGCCGCGGGTTGCGACATGCTGCTGGTCTGTAACGACCGTGCTGCGGCCCTGGAGGTCATCGATGCCTGCCGCGGCCGCCAGGTTCGGCGTCTGTCCAGGCTTCGTTATGGCCGTGCCCGACCGGACCTTCAGGCGCTGGGCGCGCTCTCGCGCTGGCGCCGTGTACATGCCCATCTGGAAGCCCTGGCGGCCCGCTAGTGGCCGCACTCCCCCTCGATTCCACCTGCCGATGACGAGTTGCTAGCCGATGCCCAAACATGATGCCGATCCCCATCAGTCGCTGGCCGACATGCGCGAGCTCATGGACAATGCCGACTGCCTGATCTCGCAGCCCGAGGTCGAGCGTGCGCTGGACCGCATGGCCGAGCAGATCACCCGTGACCTGGGAAACACGCTACCGGTCTTCTATTGCGTGATGAACGGCGGGCTGATCACCACCGGCCACCTGTTGACCCGCCTGGGCTTCCCCCTGGAGGTCGACTACCTTCACGCCACGCGGTATCGGGGCGGCATCCGCGGGGGCGAGCTGTTCTGGCGGGTCTCCCCTGAAGTGCCCATGGCTGGTCGCCATGTGGTGATCGTCGACGACATCTTCGACGAGGGCGCCACCCTCGCCGCCATCCTCGACTACTGCCGGGAGGCCGGGGCGGCAAGCATCTCCACCGCGGTGCTGGTCGACAAGCAGCACGAGCGCAAGGCGGTGCCGGGCCTCAAGGCGGATTACTGCAGCCTTGAGGTCGCCGACCGCTACGTGTTCGGCTTCGGCATGGACTACAAGGGCTACTGGCGCAACGCCCCGGGCATCTACGCCCCGAAGGGGATGTAAGCCCCAAGCAGCCAAGAAAAAACCTCCAGCAATGACCCTGCTGGAGGTTGTCTCTTATCATCGTAGTGGGCGAGAGCAGTATCTCGCTCGGCGCTTACGCCAATCCCAGCTCGTGGGTGGCTTCCTCGCGCATCTTGAACTTCTGGATCTTGCCGGTGACGGTCATCGGGAACTCGTCGACGAACTTCACGTAGCGCGGTACCTTGTAGTGGGCTATCTGGCCCTTGCAGAAGGCCTTGAGTTCCTCTTCGTCGAGGCTCTCGCCCTCACTGAGCTTGACCCAGGCCATCACCTCTTCGCCGTACTTCTCGTCGGGCACGCCGATCACCTGGACATCCGAGATGGCCGGGTGGGTGTAGAGGAAGTCCTCGATCTCCCGCGGGTAGATGTTCTCGCCGCCGCGGATGATCATGTCCTTGATGCGCCCGACGATCGCCACGTAGCCCTCGTCGTCCATGGTGGCGAGGTCGCCGGTGTGCATCCAGCCCGCCTCGTCGATGGACTTGGCGGTGGCCTCCTCGTTCTCCCAGTAGCCGAGCATCACGCTGTAGCCGCGGGTACACAGCTCGCCGGTCTCGCCGCGGGCCACCACTGCGCCGGTGTCGGGGCTGACCAGCTTGACCTCCAGGTGAGGGTGGATGGTTCCCACTGTGGTGACGCGCTTCTCCAGCGGTGCGTCGGTCTGGGTCTGGGTGCTGACCGGGCTGGTCTCGGTCATGCCGTAGCATATGGTGACGTCCTGCATGTTCATCTTGTCGATGACCTTGCGCATCACCTCGATGGGGCAGATGGAGCCGGCCATGATGCCGGTGCGCAGGGAGGAGAGGTCGAAGCTCTCGAAGTCCGGGTGCTCCAGTTCGGCGATGAACATGGTGGGCACCCCGTAGAGGGTGGTGGCCTTCTCCTCGGAGACGGCACGCAAGGTCTCGCTAGCCTCGAAGCCATCGCCGGGATAGATCATGGTGGCGCCGTGGGTCATGCAACCCAGGTTGCCCATCACCATGCCGAAGCAGTGGTAGAGGGGCACCGGGATCACCATGCGGTCGGTCTCGTCGAGGTTCATGGTGCGGGCCACGAAGAAGCCGTTGTTGAGGATGTTGTGGTGGGAGAGGGTGGCGCCCTTTGGCGCGCCCGTGGTGCCGGAGGTGTACTGGATATTGATCGGGTCGTCGAACTGCAGGGTGGCCTGGATGTCGGCCAGGTGAGCGGCGGAGACCTCGTCGGCATGGCCGAGCATCCTGGACCAGGTCAGCATGCCGGTCAGGGCACGCTGCTCATCGAGGCAGACCACCCGGGCGAGGTCAGGCAGCCGCTTGCAGGCGAAGGTGCCGGGCGCTCCATCGCGCAGTTCCGGGGCCAGTTCGGCCAGGGTGGCGACATAATCGGAGGCCTTGAAGGCACCCTGCAGGATCAGCGTCGAAGCACCGGATTGCTTGAGGGCATATTCGAGCTCGTGGGTGCGGTAGCTGGGGTTGATGTTGACCAGGATGGCGCCGATCTTCGCCGTGGCGAACTGGGTGATGGTCCATTCGGCGCAGTTGGGCGACCAGATGCCGACCCGGTCGCCCTTCTCAACTCCCAGATCGATCAGGGCGCGCGCCGCTAGATCCACGGCCTCTTGCAGCTCCTTCCAGCTGTAGCGCAGCCCCTGGTGGCGGCTGATCAGGGCATCGCGCTCGGCGAAATGTGCCACGGTATCGTCGAAGCAGTCACCGATGGTCTGGCCCTTGAGGGGGGTGTCACTGATACCACTGACGTAGCTGATCGATGGTTGTTGGCGTGTCATGGTGTTTCTCGTCTTGTTGTTGCCTGTGGCGGTTTACGTGAAACGCAGGATGACGTCGTTGTAAGTGGCCGGCAGTGGTGAGGCGCGCGCATGGTGCTCAGGCCTAGTGGCCGAGGCTGCGCAAGACCTCCCGGGCACGGTCGTCCACGTCATCGAGCTCCATGCGCATCAGACGGATATCCTCCAACTGGCGCTCGAGGTTGGCGCGCTTGTCGGCCAGTATTTCCAGCAGGCGCTGCAGCTGGCGCGCGTTACCGTCGGGCATGGCGTCATACATCATCACCACCTCGCGGATCTCTGCCAGCGAGAACCCCAGTCGCTTGCCGCGCAGGGTCAGCTTCAGTCGTACCCGATCCTTCTCGCGGTAGATGCGCTTCTGGCCTTCGCGACGCGGCGCCAGCAGGCCCTCCTGCTCGTAGAAGCGGATGGTGCGTGGCGTGACCTCGAACATCCTTGCCAGTTCACCGATGGTGTACTGTCGGTGCTGGCGTGGCAGGGCGTCCGGGCTGCTTGCCTTGTCCGGGGTGGTTGACTGTGTCATGACGTTGATCCTGTGGCCGGGTGGTGAACCGGCGGTTTCCCACCTCGTCTGGCAACATTAGACGAGGTTGACGTTAACGTAAAGTGCTTGTTCGACCATGGAGTGATATGGGATAAACCTAGCAAATGCTAGGTTGGTGTCGAGACGGTTCACCCATCCACAGCCGAACACGAGGGATTCCCATGGACTTCTCGCTGACCGATGACCAGAAGGCGCTGGCCGCGGCCGCGGCTGATTTTGCCAGCGCCGAGCTTGCCGACCACGCGGCCGAGTGGGACGCGACCTCCCACTTCCCGGTGGACGTCATCCGCCGAGCGGGAGAGGCAGGCTTCCTGGGTATCTATACCCCGGAGGAGCATGGCGGCCTGGGTCTTTCGAGGCTCGAGGCCTCGCTGATCTTCGAGCAGCTCTCCCAGGGCTGCATCTCCACGACCGCCTACCTGACCATCCACAACATGGTGACCTGGATGATCGCCAGCTGGGGTGACGACGCCCTTCGGGAGACATGGGTACCCGCCATGGTGGCCGGCGAAGCGCTGGGCTCCTACTGCCTGACCGAGCCGGGTGCTGGCTCCGATGCGGCCAGCCTGCGCACCAAGGCCGTCAGGGAAGGCGATGAGTATGTCATCTCGGGCAGCAAGATGTTCATCTCCGGGGCGGGAGCCACCGAGGTGCTGGTAGTGATGGCCCGCACCGGAGCTCCCGACAGCGGGGCCGGCGGCGTCTCGGCGATCGTGGTGCCGGCGGATGCCGCGGGGGTCGAGTACGGCAAGAACGAGGAGAAGATGGGCTGGAAGAGCCAGCCGACCTGTCTGGTCAGCTTCGACGGCGTGAGGGTGCCGGTCACCAACCGCCTCGGCCAGGAAGGCGAGGGCTTCAAGTTCGCCATGAAGGGCCTCGATGGTGGACGCCTTAACATCGCCAGCTGCTCCCTGGGGGCGGCCCAGCAGGCCCTGACCCTGTCGCGGGACTATATGGCCGAGCGCAAGCAGTTCGGCCGCGAGCTGTCGAGCTTCCAGGCCTTGCAGTTCAAGCTGGCCGACATGGCAAGCGACCTCACCGCGGCCCGGTTGATGGTGCGCCACGCCGCCTGGCGCCTCGACCAGGGAGATCCCGAAGCGGCCGCTCACTGTGCCATGGCCAAGCGGTTCGCCACCGACATGGGCTTCAACGTCTGCAACGAGGCCCTGCAACTGCATGGCGGCTATGGTTACATTCGTGAATATCCTCTGGAGCGGCTGGTTCGCGATACTCGGGTACACCAGATACTCGAGGGCACCAATGAGATCATGCGCCTGATCGTCGCCCGTCGCCTGCTGGCCGACGGCGTCATCGAGTCGCTCCAGTAACCGTTCCCTGACACCAGATCCAGGAGATCCCCGGATGACGGACCTTGCAGTGCTCTTCGACGAGTTGCCCACCCGTGATGGCGGCCGTATCGGTGTGGCCACCCTGAATGCCCCGAAGTCGCTCAACGCCCTGTCGCTGGAGATGATTCGCCAGCTCGAGGCAAAGCTCGAGGCCTGGGCGGTGGATCGCAGCGTGGTGGCCGTGTGGCTCGAGGGCAGCGGGGACAAGGCCTTCTGTGCCGGTGGTGACGTGGTGGCCCTCTACCGCTCGCTGACCGAGGAAGGCGAGAACCGTGGCGCCGGCCGAGACGGCATTTTCGCCGAGACTTATTTCACGGCGGAGTATCGGCTCGACTACCACATACACACCTATCCAAAGCCGTTGATGGTGTGGGGAGACGGTATCGTCATGGGCGGGGGGCTGGGCCTGATGTCCGGGGGGGGGCAGCGCCTGGTGACCGAGACTACCCGTATCGCCATGCCGGAGATCACCATCGGCCTCTATCCCGATATCGGGGCTAGCTGGTTCCTGGGCCGCATGCCGTCCGGGGTAGGGGCCTATCTGGGCCTCACCGGGGCTCAGCTCAATGCCCGGGATGCCATCGACCTGGGCATGGCCGACCGCTTCATCCCACGGGATCGTCGTGAGGCGCTGCTAGGTGCCCTTCAGGAGGCCGATTATGGTGATCGCGCTCCGCGTGCCCTGCGGGCCGGCGTCCAGTCCGTGATCGATGATCATGAAGACCGCCAGGCGGCACCGGCAGCACAGGTCTGGCCGCATCTCGATCATATTCAGTCTCTGGTGGGGTGGGTCGGCGCCGCCAATGCGGTCAAGCGTATCCTGCGCGACACCACCGAGGATGCCTGGCTTGCTGTCAATCGCTCCCGGCTCGAGGCCGGCTGCCCGATGAGTGCCCAACTGGTGTGGCTGATGCTCGAGCGCCATGCCCACACTGGCCTTGCCGATGCCTTCCGCGAGGAGCTGAGCCTCTCGGTGCAGTGCTGCCGCAAGGGTGACTTCGTCGAGGGGGTTCGTGCCCTGCTGGTCGACAAGGACAAGTCGCCCCGCTGGTCCCATGCCTCGACGGCCGCGGTTCCCGAGGCCGACATCCAGACCCTGATGACTACGCTCTGGTCCAGCGAGTCACACCCGCTTCGCGACCTCGGTCGTCGCATCGACTAAGCGTATCGCGTCGGCTTAGTCGCTCGCGCTTTCATGAACAACGCATACCGCAACAATAACGCTATAGGAGCCATGCCAATGAACATCGCCTTTATCGGTCTCGGTAACATGGGGGCTCCCATGGCTATCAACTTGGTCAAGGCCGGCCATGACGTGACCGTCTTCGACCTGGTCGAGAGCGCCATCCAGGCGCTGGAAGCCGAGGGCGCGAGCCGTGCCGCCAGCGCCGAGGCGGCCGCCTCGGGCGCCGAGGTGGTCGTCTCCATGTTGCCCGCCGGCCCCCACGTGAAGAGCCTCTACCTGGGGCGCGACGGCGCGCCGGGCCTGCTGGACGCTCTGGACGACAAGCCGCTGTTGATCGATTCCTCGACCATCGCCCCGGACGATGCACGCTTGGTGGGCGCTGCCGCCACCGAGCGCGGCTTCACCTACCTGGATGCCCCGGTCTCCGGCGGGATCGGGGGCGCCAAGGCCGGCACCCTGACTTTCATCGTCGGCGGCGATCAAGACGGCTACGAGAAGGGCAAGCCCCTGCTCGAGACCATGGGCAAGAACATCTTCCATGCCGGGGAGGTGGGCGCCGGTCAGGTGGCCAAGATCTGCAACAACATGCTGCTGGGCGTCCTGATGTCGGGGACCGCCGAGGCGCTGGCGCTGGGCGTCAAGAATGGCATGGACCCGGCGGTGCTCTCCGAGATCATGAAGCAGAGCAGCGGCGGCAACTGGGCGCTCAATGTCTACAACCCCTGGCCGGGGGTCATGGAGGGCTCCGCGGCGTCCCGAGACTACCAGGGCGGCTTCCTGACCGACCTGATGGCCAAGGACCTGGGGCTGGCCTGGGAGCTGGCGCTGGGGTCGAAGGCCACCGTGCCGATGGGCTCCCAGGCGCGCAACCTCTTCGCCCTGCACAGTGCCCAGGGCAGTGGCCAGCTGGACTTCTCCAGCATCCAGAACCTCTATCGGGAAGGCGAGGAGAAGTAGTCACGTATGACCTGCGCCACCCGCCTGTCAGGTGACGTCGAAAACGGGCACACTTTCGTGCCCGTTTCTCGTCGAGAGCCCGCATGAGCACACCCGCATCATCGCCTTCCTCCGCCACACCCTCTTCCTCGACCCCGCGTCCTGGGCGTCGCGACCTGCTCGAGGGGCCCATCGCGACCACCCTGCTGCGCAAGAGCCTGCCGGTGGTCGGCGGCATGATCGCCATGATGAGCTTCAACCTGGTGGATACCTGGTTCATCTCCCGGCTCGGGACCGAGGAACTGGCGGCGGTCTCCTTCACCTTTCCGGTGGTGTTTACGGTCATCAGCCTGGCCATTGGCCTGGGCATCGGCACCTCGGCGGTGGTGGCACGTCGGCTGGGGCAGGGCGAGCTCGGGACGGTGCGCCGTCGGGCCACCGATGCGGCCTTGCTGGCGCTGGTAGTGGGAGTCTGCATGACGCTGCTGGGCCTGGCCACTCTGGACCCTCTGTTTCGGCTGCTGGGGGCCGACGACGTGCTGATGCCCCATATTCGCGACTACATGGGCATCTGGTACCTGGGGGCGGCCGCGATGATCGTCCCACGGGTGCTCAACAGCATCCTGCGCGCCCATGGCAACACCGCCACTCAGGGGCTGATGATGGCCCTGGCCGCCGGCGTCAACGTGCTGCTCGACCGGTGGCTGATCTTCGGGGCCGGGCCGATCCCGGCCATGGGAGTTTCCGGGGCGGCGCTGGCCACCGTGCTCAGCTGGGGGGTGATGGCGGCAGCCCTGGTCTGCCATCGCGAGCTGCGTGAGCTCTTCGACCTGGCCGGCCTCACCCTGCAGGGGCTGGCCGCCTCCTGGCGCGAGCTCGGGCGCATCGCGGGCCCGGCGGCCCTCACTAGTGTCTTTACCCCCGTCGCCCTGGGGCTGGTGACGCGCATCATCGCCGACCATGGTCACGACGCCGTGGCCGGTTACGGCGTCGGCACCCGCATCGAGGCCATCTCCCAGATCGTCGTGCTGGCGCTCTCTATGACCCTGTCACCGCTGGTCAGCCAGAACGCGGGTGCCGGCCAGCATGATCGGGTACGCCGGGCGATCCTCGGCTGCTTCGTCTTCGTGCTGGCCTGGCAGTTGCTGGTATGGGGGGTGCTTCAGCTGCTGGCTCCCTGGCTGGTGGCAGGCTATGCCGAGAAGGCCGAGGTGGCCCAGGTGTTGCGAACCTTCCTGTGGCTGGTGCCCCTCGGGCTCGGGGCCCAGGGTGTGGTGATCCTGGCAGTCTCGTCGCTCAACGCCCTGCATCGTCCGGCGCTGGCCATGCGCCTGTCGGTGGTCAGGCTCTTCGCGCTCACAGTGCCGCTGGCCTGGCTGGGCGGGCGGTTGGCCGGCAGCACCGGTGTCTTCGCCGGGATGCTCTCGGCCAACCTCCTGGTCGGGCTGGTCGCCTGGGGGCAGATCCGCCTCCAGCTGTCGCGTCAGTCGACGTGACGCGGGTCTCGGGGAAGGTGCCGCCGGGCTTGGCACAAGGAGTATTTTGGTCTACATTCGGTATAAATATAGAAATTAATGGAACGCCACTCGAGGAATCTTCATGAGCCAGATCACCCCCGTCACCTGGGACGACCCCTTCCGCCTCATCGACCAGTTCAGCGAAGATGAGCGCATGGTCCAGCAGACGGCCCATGACTACTGTCAGGAGAAGCTCTTCCCGCGGGTGCTGGAGGCCAACCGCCATGAGCGCTTCGACCGCGAGATCATGAACGAGATGGGTGAGCTGGGCTTGCTCGGCGCCACCATCGACGGCTACGGCTGTGCCGGGCTCAACTATGTCAGCTACGGGCTGATCGCCCGCGAGGTGGAACGGGTCGACTCCGGTTATCGCAGCGCGATGAGCGTGCAGTCTAGCCTGGTGATGTATCCGATCCATGCCTTCGGCAACGAGGCCCAGCGCGAGAAGTACTTGCCAAAGCTGGCCAGCGGCGAGTGGGTGGGGGCGTTCGGCCTCACCGAGCCCGACCACGGCTCCGACCCGGGCGGCATGAGCACCCGCGCCACCCGGACCGCGGACGGCTGGCGGTTGAACGGCACCAAGACCTGGATCACCAACTCGCCCATTGCCGATGTCTTCGTGGTCTGGGCCAGGGATGAAGAGGGCGTGGTCAACGGCTTCATCCTCGACAAGGGCATGAAGGGCCTCTCCGCGCCCAAGATCGAGGGCAAGTTCAGCCTGCGTGCCTCCATCACCGGCCAGATCTCCATGCAGGATGTAGAGGTCGGAGACGAGGCTCGTCTGCCCGGCGTCACCGGCCTCAAGGGGCCGTTCTCCTGCCTCAATCGCGCCCGCTACGGGATCGCCTGGGGCACCATGGGCGCTGCCGAGGCCTGCTGGCATGCTGCCCTCCAGTACACCCTGGATCGCAAGCAGTTCGGCCGCCCGCTGGCCGCCAACCAGCTCATCCAGAAGAAGCTCGCCGACATGCAGACCGAGATCGCCTTGGGCCTGCAGGCTGCCCTGCGGGTGGGGCGGATGATCGACGACGGTCAGCTGGTGCCAGAGGCGATCTCGCTGATCAAGCGCAACAACTGCGGCAAGGCGCTGGATATCGCGCGTGTGGCCCGTGACATGCACGGCGGCAACGGCATCAGTGACGAGTATCACGTGATCCGACATGTGATGAACCTCGAGGCGGTGAATACCTACGAGGGTACCCACGACGTGCATGCCCTGATCCTGGGGCGCGCCCAGACAGGTATCCAGGCCTTCACCGGCTGACGAATAGACACCGTAGACGACCAATCAGGGGCGCCTTTTGCCTGTTCAGCCCCGAGCGCGCAAGGAGCTCAAGATGAGCGGACCGCTGGAGGGCATTACGGTGCTCGATCTTTCGCGGGTACTGGCCGGGCCCTGGTCCGGCCAGCTGCTGGCCGACCTGGGTGCCCGGGTGATCAAGGTAGAGCACCCCACCCGGGGCGACGACACCCGAGGCTGGGGGCCGCCCTGGCTGGCCGAGGATCATCAAGCCGAGCGGATGGCGGCCTACTACCTCTGCACCAACCGCGGCAAGCAGTCGCTGGCGGTAGATATTGCCACCGAGGGTGGCCAGGCCCTGATCAGGGAACTGGCCAAGGGCGCCGACATCCTGCTCGAGAACTTCAAGGTCGGCGGCCTCGAGAGGTACGGCCTCGATTACCCCAGCCTGAAGGCGCTCAACCCGCGGCTGATCGGCTGCTCGATCACCGGCTTCGGCCAGGATGGGCCCTATGCGCATCGCGCGGGCTATGACTTCATGATCCAGGCCATGGGTGGCCTGATGAGCCTCTCAGGTGAGCCCGACGGCATGCCCATGAAGACCGGCGTGGCCATCACCGACGTGATGACCGGGCTCTACGCCACGGTCGGGGTGCTGGCCGCGCTGCAGGAACGTTCTCGCACCGGAAGAGGCCGCCACATCGACCTAGCGTTGCTCGACGTGCAGGTCGCGACGCTCGCCAATCAGGCCCTCAACACCCTGGTCACCGGCACGTCGCCACAGCGTCACGGCAACGCCCATCCCAACATCGTGCCCTATCAGGCCTTCGCCTGCCGCGACGGACACCTGGTGCTCACCGTGGGCAACGATGCCCAGTTCGCCCGCCTGGCCGACCTGTTGGGTCATCGGGAATGGGCCGAGGACCCCGCCTACGCCACCAACGCTGCCCGGGTCGGCAACCGGGAGGTACTGGTGCCGATGATCCAGACGCTTCTGTTGGGCCGCGAGCGGGACGATTGGCTCGCCGAGCTGGAAGCGCGCGGCATACCCGCCGGGCCCATCAATACCTTGACCGAGGTCTTCGACGACCCCCAGGTGCGTCATCGAGGCCTGCACAGGGAACTGCAGCGCGGGACGCTCGAGGTGCCCCAGGTGGCCAATCCGCTGCGCTTCGACGGTGAGCCCCTTACCAGCGATATTGCGCCGCCAGGGCTCGGGCAGGATAGCGATGCGATACTCGCCGAGATGGGTCTCACACCGGACGATATCGCCCGGCTGAGGCGCCAGGGCGTGATCCGTTAGCGCGGCGAGAAACGGCGGGTGAGCCCGGTCTCGGCGATCATCCGGGTGGATATCTCCTCCACCGAGAAGCGGGTGGTATCGATGTAGGGGATGTGCAGCTGGCGATAGAGGCCCTCGGCCTGCTCGACCTCCTGGACGCACTGGTCCATGGAACTGTAGCGGCTGTTGGGCCGGCGCTCGTGGCGGATCGCCGCCAGCCGCCTGGGGTCGATGGTCAGTCCGAACAGCTTGTGACGATGAGGGGCCAGGGCCTTGGGCAGCTTGAGGCTACCGTTGTCGTCCAGGTCATCCTCGGTGAGCGGGTAGTTGGCGGCGCGGATGCCGAACTGCAGCGCCAGATAGAGCGAGGTCGGGGTCTTGCCGCAGCGGGAAACCCCTACCAGGATGATGTCCGCCTGGTCGTACTGGTGGGTGCGCGCCCCGTCGTCGTTGTCCAGCGCGAAATGCACCGAGTGGATGCGGTCCATGTAGACGTCGTCGCGGCCGATGGCATGGGTGCGTCCGACGCTGTAGGACGAATGGGCCTCCAGCTCCTCCTCCAGCGGCTTGAGGAAGGTCGAGAAGATGTCGACCTTGAAGCCGGGCGCCTTGCGGATCACCTCTCGAATTCCCTCGTCGACGATGGTGTCGATGATGATTGGCTGCTCGCCGTCGCGCACAGCCGTGGCCTCGATGATCGCCACCAGGGTATGGGCCTTCTCGAGGGAGTCGATGTAGGGCTTGGTGAGCATGCGGATATCGACGTTCTCGAACTGGGCCAGCAGGCTGCGCCCGAGGCTCTCAGCGGTGATGCCGGTTCCGTCGGAGATGAAGAAGGCGGTGCGCGTCATGGCGGGTCGCTGTCGTCCGGTCGGGAGGGGGACCTATTGTCGGTGCTGGTAGACGCGGGGACAAGAGGCGAGATGCCTGGCCCCGTGTGGGCTTGCCACTACAGGAAACGGCCGAATCGCCATGCTGTTGTAAAAATCCTACAGTGACTTCGATGTTAGACCAATGGCGAATATGGAAACCCGCTGATAGAGTCGCCATCATCTCATCATGCCTGGGTATTTCGAGACAGCTCATCGAGACAGCTTCTCGAGACAGCTTCTCGAGACAGCCCTTCAAGGGAGCTCCCTGAGTGAGACCTGCGAGCGAGGCCCGCCAGCGTGATGCACCCATCGACATTATTCTGGGAGATCCCATGGACGATTACATTCAGTGGTTCGATCAATTGGGCATGGACGATGTCGAGCGGGTAGGGGGCAAGAATGCCTCCCTCGGCGAGATGATCTCCAACCTTTCCGGCGCGGGTGTCACGGTTCCCGGCGGCTTCGCTACCACGGCCCATGCCTATCGCGAATTCCTCTCCCATGAAGGCCTGAACGATCGCATCAACCAGGCCCTTGCGACCCTGGATGTCGACGACGTCAATGAACTGGCCCGGGTCGGGGCCGAGATCCGCCAGTGGGTCATCGACACGCCGTTGCCGCCGACCTTCGAGCAGTACCTGCGCGAGAGCTACGAGACGCTGTTGGCCATGCACCCCAGGCTCAAGGTGGCGGTACGCAGCTCGGCCACGGCCGAGGACCTGCCGGATGCCTCCTTCGCCGGGCAGCAGGAAACCTTCCTCAACATCGAGGGCTTCGACAACATCAAGCGTGCCGTCCACGAGGTCTTCGCCTCGCTGTTCAACGATCGTGCCATCTCCTACCGCGTGCACCGTGGCTATGCCCACGAGAATGTGGCGCTGTCGGCGGGCATCCAGAAAATGGTGCGCTCCGAGACCGGCGCCTCGGGCGTGATGTTCACCCTGGACACCGAATCCGGCTACCGTGACGCGGTCTTCGTCACCGCCTCCTGGGGGCTGGGCGAGACGGTGGTGCAGGGGGCCGTGAACCCCGACGAGTTCTACGTGCACAAGTCGACCCTGGCCGCGGGGCGTCCGGCGGTGCTGCGCCGCAACCTCGGCTCCAAGCTGATCAAGATGGTCTACACAGACGACACCAGTGCCGGCAAGTCGGTGGCGACCGTGGACGTGCCGCTGGCCGACCGTGGGCGCTTCTGCATCAACGACGAGCAGATCATGGACCTGGCGCGCCAGGCGATGACCATCGAACAGCACTATGACCGCCCCATGGACAT
The DNA here is from genome assembly GCF_040196335.1 of Halomonas aquatica. Taxonomy (NCBI): domain Bacteria; kingdom Pseudomonadati; phylum Pseudomonadota; class Gammaproteobacteria; order Oceanospirillales; family Halomonadaceae; genus Halomonas; species Halomonas aquatica. Next base: position 542,519 of record NZ_JBEGCJ010000003.1, on the reverse strand, counting down.
CGAGTGGGCACTGGATGGGGACGACGGCAAGCTCTACATCGTCCAGGCCCGTCCCGAGACGGTGGTCTCCCAGCAGGAGGGCGGCAAGCTCGAGCGCTTCCAGCTCAAGGAGAAGGGCCGCACCCTGGTGGCAGGCCGGGCCATCGGCCAGCGTATCGGTAGCGGGGCCGTGAAGGTGGTCTTTTCCCCGGACGACATGCAGAAGGTCCTTCCCGGCGACGTGCTGGTCACCGACATGACCGACCCGGACTGGGAGCCGATCATGAAACGGGCCTCCGCCATCGTCACCAACCGCGGGGGACGCACCTGCCATGCGGCGATCATCGCCCGTGAACTGGGCATCCCCGCCGTGGTCGGCTGTGGCGATGCCACGGAGATGCTGGCCGACGGTCGTGACGTCACCGTCTCCTGCGCCGAGGGGGACACCGGGCACGTCTATGACGGCCTGCTGGATTTCGACCGTCGCGTGACGAGCGTCGATGCCATGCCCGAGATTCCCTTCAAGATCATGATGAATGTGGGCAACCCGGATCGCGCCTTCAGCTTCGCCAGTCTGCCCAATGCCGGTGTCGGCCTGGCGCGTCTCGAATTCATCATCAATCGCATGATCGGCGTGCATCCCAAGGCATTGCTTGAGTACGACACCCTGCCCGCCGACCTGCAGCAGACCATCGATCTGCGCACCGCCGGTTACGACGGCCCGGTCGAGTTCTATGTCGAGAAGCTGGTCGAGGGGATCTCCACCCTGGCCGCCGCCTTCTATCCCAAGCGGGTCATCGTGCGCCTGTCGGACTTCAAGTCCAACGAGTACGAGAACCTGATCGGCGGCAAGCTCTATGAGCCCGGGGAGGAGAACCCCATGCTCGGGTTCCGCGGGGCGTCGCGTTACATCTCCGAGTCGTTCCGCCCCTGCTTCGAGCTGGAGTGCCGTGCCCTCAAGCGGGTCCGCGAGGTGATGGGCCTGGACAACGTCGAGATCATGGTGCCCTTCGTGCGAACCCCCGACGAGGCCCGCGAGGTCGTGGAGCTGCTGGCCGCCAACGGTCTCACGCGTGGCGAGAATGGCCTCAAGGTCATCATGATGTGTGAGCTGCCGGCCAACGCCCTGCTGGCCGACGAGTTCCTTGAGTACTTCGACGGCTTCTCCATCGGCTCCAACGACCTGACCCAGCTGACCCTCGGTCTGGATCGCGATTCGGGCATCATCGCCCACCTCTTCGACGAGCGTAATCCGGCCGTCAAGAAGCTGCTGTCCATGGCCATCCAGGCCTGCCGCGCCCAGGGCAAATACATCGGCATCTGCGGCCAGGGTCCCTCAGACCACCCGGACCTCGCCAAGTGGCTGATGGAGGAGGGCATCGATTCGGTGTCCCTGAATCCGGATGCCGTGCTCGAGACCTGGTTCATGCTGGCCGGGGAAACGCTGGGGTAAGTCGCTCACTGCTCCCTGCGACCATCGACCCCGCCTCTCGAGGCGGGGTTTTCGTTGCCATGCACGAGGCAGGAGGATGTGTCCTCACAACAGACATCGTTCTTGCACTTAGTCTGCTTGATGTGGGACTACACTGATGACGTATTTTCCCATCGAGGAGCTTGTCATGAAACGCACGGGTTTTCTTTACCCTCTGATGCTTGGCGCCGCCCTAAGCTTGGTACTCGCGTCCACCCCCCTGCTGGCCAACCCCGGTAACGGACAGGGTGAAGGACAGTCGACCTGGAAAAAGTCGGGGGACGGGCAAGGCAAAGAGCAGCGGGGCGGTGGTCAGAGCCAGGGAAAAGGTCAGCGTGGCCAAGGGCAGGACGGCGATGACGACCGCTATCGCCATGAGTCGCGTGAACGTGAGCGCAAAGAATATCGGGAGCGGGACGATGATCGGGAATGGGCACGTCGGCCGAGGGTCGATGAACGCGAGATTCGCGATATCTTCCGCCGCCGGCAGGAGTACCTCTACGCTGACGACATTGACAGCCTGCCGCCCGGCATCCGCATGAATCTGCAACGGGGCAAGCCTCTGCCTCCCGGTATCGCCAAGAAATTCGACAATCAGGTGTACCGAGATCTGCCGAACTACGATGGCTATGAATGGCGCCGAGTGGGGACCGATGCGGTGCTGGTCGATCTCACCAACGAGATCATCTACGAGGTGATTCAGGATATTCTGCGCTGACTGGCCGCCGGCTCGCTGTGCCGGCCCTTCGCCGACGGCCGCCTGGACCCTCTCATGACCAACGCCCCGAGCTGTCTCATTCTTCCCACATCGGCTTATTTGGGTGAATGTACGTGAGTTGGTGGGTGAATGTTCGTAGTTGAGGGTTCGTAGTTGAGGGTTCGTAGTTGAGAGTTCGTAGGTGATAGTTCGTAGGTGATAGTTCGTAGACGAGCGTTGTCACAGGTGGGCCGCTAGAGGACAGCAGTCAGAGGCGACCAGCCAAAGGAGAATGGCCATGGTGGAACCCCTTGGGGTGGCGCAGGTGTACCGCAGCTGTCGGGTCGATGCGTTCGATTTCGAGGTCACCAGCGAACTCGAGTCGTTGGACCTCCTGACCGGGCATGAGAGGGCCCGGGATGCACTGAGTTTCGGTACCGCGATTCGCAGCGACGGCTTCAACCTCTTCGTGCTGGGCCAGCCAGGGCATGACCGGCAGAGCCTGGTGGGTCGTTTCCTCTCCGAGAAGGCACTAAGCGGCTCTCCTCCCCGGGACTGGTGCTATCGCTACAACTTCGATGACCCGGCCATGCCGCTCGCCCTCTCCCTGCCGCCTGGCATGGGGCAGGCGTTACGGTCGGATCTCGAGTCCATGATCGAGGAGCTGCGCAGTGCGATCCCCTCGGTCTTCGAGAGCGAGGAGTACCAGAATCGCTTCCATGAGCTGAAGCAGGCCATGGGCGAGCGTCAGCGCGATGCCGTCGAGGCCGTGCGCCGCGAGGCCCGGGAACACGGTATCCTGCTGCTTTCAACTCCCAACGGTTTTACCTTTGCGCCAGCCGATGGCGACAAGATGATGGCTCCGGAGGTCTTCGAGAAACTCCCCACCGAGGAGCGCGAGCGCATCGAACACAAGGTCGAGGAACTGCAGCGCCAGCTGAGCCAGGCGATTCGCCAGATGCCTCGTCTGGCCAAGCGGCTTCGGGAGCAAACCAATACCCTCAACGAGGAGATGCTTCAGTCGGCCATTGGTACGCCACTGGACGAGCTCAAGGAACGTTTCGCCGCTCAGGAAGGGGTCATCACCCACCTCGATTCGATACGCGAGGCGATCCTGTTCAATGCCGACTCCTTCATCGACGAGGAGCCCGACATCCCGGCGGAGGCGGTGTTCAGTCGGTTCCAGATCAACCTGCTGGTGGATAACGCCGAGGCCGAAGGGGCACCGGTGATCCATCAGGACCTGCCCACCCACCAGCATCTGGTGGGTCGCATCGAGCACCATGTGCACAACGGTACCCTGCTCACCGACTTCTCGCTGATTCGCGCCGGAGCCCTGCATCGGGCCAACGGCGGCTACCTGGTTCTTGACGTGCGCGGCATCCTCACTCAGCCCGGGGCTTGGGAGACCCTCAAGCGCGTGCTGATGGCCGGTGAGATCCGTACCGAGTCTCTCGAGCAGGCCTATGGCCTGATCAGCACCGTGACCCTCGAGCCGGAGCCGATTCCGCTGGACGTCAAGATCGTGCTGCTGGGTGAACGCCTGCTCTATTACCTGCTCTGCGAGCATGATCCCGAGTTTCTGGAGCTGTTCAAGGTGCAGGCCGACCTGGAAGACGAACTCGATCGCGACCCCGAGCATGAGGCCTTCTACGCCCGCATGGTGGCGACCCTGGCTCGCGAGGCGGCCTTGCGTCCGCTGGATCGAAGCGGCGTGGCCGCCGTGATCGAGCGGGCCAGTCGCCTGGCCGATGACCAGTGCAAGCTGACCGCGCGTCACCGCGATCTCCATGATCTGGTGCTGGAGGCCGACCACTGGGCCGGCGAGGAATCGGCCAAGGTGATCGCCCGGCGCCATGTCGAGAAGGCGGTCAGTCAGCAGCTCTGGCGGGCGGGACGCATTCGCGAGCGAAGTCACGAGATGATCACTCGCGGCACCTTGATGGTCGCCACCGAAGGATGGGTGGTCGGCCAGGTCAACGGACTCGTCGTCATGCAGCTGGGTGACTTCGCCTTCGGGCAGCCGTCGCGCATCACCGCCACGGCGCGTCCCGGCAACGGTCAAGTGGTCGACATCGAGCGTGAGGCCCGCATGGGCGGTCGGATTCACTCCAAGGCGGTGATGATCCTCTCTCGTTACCTGGCCAGTCGCTACGCCGGGGACGAACCGCTCTCGCTCTCCGCGAGCCTGGCCTTCGAACAGTCCTATGGGGGGGTCGAGGGCGACAGCGCCTCGGTGGCCGAGGTCTGCGTCCTGGTGTCTGCCATCGCCGGGGTGGAACTCGACCAGGCGTTCGCCGTGACCGGCTCCATCGACCAGCATGGCCGGGTTCAGCCGGTGGGCGGCGTGAACGAGAAGATCGAAGGGTTCTTCGATGTCTGCCGGGCGCGCGGCGAACTCGAGGGCCAGGCGGTGATCCTTCCGGCGACCAATGTCGAGCACCTGATGCTCAAGGCCGAGGTCCGCGAGGCCATCGAACAGGGGAGCTTCCGCGTCTTTGCGATTTCCCGTGTGGACGAGGCACTGGAACTGCTCACCGGCCTGTCCATCGGTGCGCCAGACGTTCACGGTCGCTTCCCCGAGGGTAGCCTCGATGCGCGGATGGTCGAGCGGCTGACGCACTTCCGCGAAGTGGTGAAACACTCGCGCCAGGAGGAACGGGGCATCGATGACGGCGAGCAGCAGGAAGATGACGATGAGCACTGATGAGGCCCGGCCGCCGGCGGGGGGAATGCCGGCCGGCGAGGAGGCTGGCAAGGAGGCCAGGGTGATGCGGGTGCTGACGCTGCTCGATGCCTCCCGCCACAGCCTGGCGGCACTCGCCGCCGCGGTGGATCTCGCCGAAGAGCGCCGTGCCGACCTGGTGGCGTTGTTCGTCGAGGACCAGGACCTGCTGGGCAGCGCCGGCTTTCCCTTTGCCCATGAGATCGGTGCCGTCTCAGGGCGGGTGCGCAGGCTCTCGAGACATGACCTCGAGGCCGGACTGGCCAGTCAGGCCCGCCGCGTGACCGAGGCGCTGGATGCCGCGGTGGCCGGACGGGACCTGCGGCATGAACTCAGGGTCAGCCGTGGCCGGGTGACCAGCGAGGCGCTGGCTCTGGCCGGCCCGGGGGACGTACTGTTGTTGGGCAAGGCCGGGTTCTCGGAGCATTGGGGGGTGCGTCTGGGAGCCACCAGCCGTGCCCTGGTTCTGGAGGCTCCTTGCACGGTGATCATCTGGGACGAGCGGTTGCCGCTGGCTCGCGGCCCCTTGCGTACCCTGGATGAACCGGCCTCGGAGAGCTGTGACCTCACGGCGATCCCCGAGGTGCTGACTCGCCTGTTCGACGGTGGAGAGGTTCTGCAGGCGAGAGATGCCCGGCAGCTGGAGCAACAGCTCTCCCGGGCGACCAGTGGTGCCCTGCTGCTGCATCGTTCACGGCTCGCCCAACTGGCCGACGAGGACCCAGACATCCTGGCACGGTTGCCGATTCCCGTCATCGTGGTGCCATGAGCGCTTCGGCGACCGCGCGGTAGCATGGACTGACCGATGGAATGCCCACAGGACGGCGGGAATTTGGCAAGATAGCGCCTTCAACGAGGCGACGAGGGGGATCTTTCGGGATGGCATACTTGCTGGTGATGGGGGGGCTGGCGTTGTCCGTCTTCTTCACCCTTGGCTGGGGACTGGTCAGCGTGTTGCGGTGGTTTGGTCGCAGGCTGACCGGGGCGTGCCGTCAGTCGCCTCGGCAGCAGGCGCGTCGTGCGTCGAACAGACCCAAGGCATCTTCCAGGGCCAGTCCCAAACATCAGACGGCCTCAAGGTCCACCCCCGACAACAAGACTTCTTCCAAAGCCACCACGGCCAAGGTCTCGTCGAAGCCATGGGGAGTGACCCGCTGGTTGGCTCGCCAGCATTCGTTGCTGCCGCTGGGGCTGCTGGTCCTGCTGCTCTATGGCGGGAGTCGTCTGGCCGAATACGGCATGGCCTTCCGGCCGCATGAGGCCCCCGGTGCATACCACAGCCTCGTCAGCTCCCTGGGCTGGGTCTCTGCCGTGCTGCTGGCACTGGCCGTCGTGAATCTGCTGGCTGTCTGGCGCTGTCGCCGCTAAGGGGACGACGACCGGGCAAGGCGGCACCTATCCAGGCATGACTCTGATTCGAGACCCTGGTTCGAGACACCGCTTCAACACAAGGCGTCATGATCATGGACACCCCCGTCGTTTGCCGTCGTTTGGCGACTCTCCTGCTGTTCTCGCCCCTGCTGCTGTCGTCTGCGGCTCTGGCAGAGAGCGACTTCCAGTACCAGCGACCGGACATCGCGCCGGAAACGGTCTCCGGCCGCGAGCAGGAGCCGGGCTGGGCCGCCCAGCGCTTCGCCGTGGCCGCGGCCAATCCCCTCGCCACCGATGCCGGCTACCAGATCCTCAAGGCAGGAGGCTCGGCCATCGATGCCGCCATTGCAGTACAGATGGTGCTCACCCTGGTCGAGCCCCAATCCAGTGGCATCGGCGGCGGTTCCTTCCTGATGTATCACGATGGCGAGGAGGTAAAGGCCTACGATGGTCGCGAGACTGCGCCGTCCTCGGTGGACGAGGGGCTCTTCCTGGACCGGGACGGTGAAGTCCTGGCGTTCATGAAGGCTGTGGCCAGCGGACGTTCGGTTGGCGTGCCCGGTACCCTGCGCATGCTGGAGATGGCCCACAAGGCACATGGTCGCCTGCCTTGGGCAGCCGTCTTCGAACCGGCCATCACCCTCGCCGACGAGGGGTTTCCGGTCAGCCCCAGTCTGCACAGCGGCCTGGCCGACACCGACGCCCTGCGAGATGACGCCAGGGCGTCGGCCTTCTACTTTACCGAGGAGGGGGAGCCGCTGCCGGAAGGACACATGCTCAAGAACCCGGCCCTGGCGGTGATCCTCGAGCGGATCGCCGAGCAGGGCAGCTCGGCGTTGCACACTGGGGGTGTCGCGGAAGACATCGTGGGACGGGTGCAGAACCACCCCGCCATTCCCGGCAGCCTGAGCCTTGAGGACCTCGCCACCTACACGGCAAGGAAGCGCAAGCCGCTCTGCACCGACTGGCAGGACTATCGGGTATGCGGCTTTCCGCCGCCCTCCTCGGGGCACCTGACCATGATGCAGATTCTTGGCATCCTGGAGCAGCTAGCTCCCTCGAAGGCGGGCCTGGAGGATGACCTTCCCGGTGTCGACTGGCTGCACTCTTTTCTCGAGGCCTCGCGACTGGCCTTCGCCGACCGCGGGCGCTACATCGCCGACCCGGATTTCGTCGAGGCGCCCGGAGGGGACTGGTCGCGAATGCTCGCCCCCGACTACCTGGCCGAGCGCGCCGACCTGATAGAGGATGAACAGAGCATGGGCAGCGGCGGCGCCAGCCCAGGCAATCCCGGTGCCCTGGCCACTGCCTGGGCCGTGCAGCCCGCGCAGCCGGAATATGGCACCAGCCACATCAGCATCATCGACGAGCACGGCAACGCTTTGGCCATGACCAGTTCCATCGAGCAGACCTTCGGGGCGCGCATCCTCTCCGATGGGGGAACCGGCATGCCGGGTGGCTTCTTGCTCAACAATGAGCTGACCGACTTCTCCTTTACCCCTTCGGATGATAATGGCACCCCCATCGCCAATCGGGTGGAGCCCGGCAAGCGTCCACGCTCCAGCATGAGTCCGACGCTGGTCTTCGACCGGAACAGCGACCAACTGGTGGCGAGCCTCGGATCGCCGGGGGGAGCGGCCATCATCCACTATACCGCCCGCTCGCTGGTGGCGATGTTCGACTGGGGCCTGGACGCCCAGCGGGCGTTGGACCTGCCCCACGCCATTACCCTGGGCGGGACGGTCTACCTGGAGGCGGGGCGCTTCCCCCCGGCTACTCTTGAGGCGCTGCGCGCTCGTGGTCACGAGGTGGAGGAGCGCGAGCTGACCAGCGGCCTGCAGGCAATACAGCGTACCGAAGAGGGCCTCTTCGGTGGTGCCGACCCACGCCGTGAAGGGATTGTGATGGGCGAGTGAGAGCCACGCAGGCGCCCCTGACGCCTCTAGTTCCGCAACCAGTTACGCAGTTTGACCAGTAGCAGGGCGCCGTCACCCAGGCGGCGCCGTTCGGCGATCAGGGCGGCAAGCATGGCCGGGCGGTCAGTGATGATGCCATCCACCCCCAGGTCGATCAGGCGAGACATGACGGTCCGCTCATTGAGGGTCCAGGCGTACAACTCGTAGCCGTAGTGCCCGGCCAGGCGAATCTCCTCCTCGTCGATCCGGTTGTGGCGAAGCGCCAGGGCATCGAAACCCCGGCGCTCCAGACTTCCCGCAAGAACCAGCTGCGCCAGCAGTGTGGTGTCCAGTCGAGGTTCGCGCAGGGCGGCTTCGCGCAGCAGCCAGGGCGACCGGGTGGCCACGCGCATCTCCCCCAGAATGTCGGGATCGCCGCAGGCCCGGGAGGTGATCCTGTCCTCGGCCCGGTCCCGGCAGACACGACGGCGATCCCTTTCCCTCTCCAGCTCGGCGAGCACTGCGTCGACCAGGTCGAGTTCGCGGCCGGGATCAGGCTTGAGCTCGATCAGCAGCCAGGCGCGCTCTCGCACCGTCTCCAACGCCTCGTCCAGCCCCGGGATCCGCTCGCCTATGAAGGGGTCGCCGAACCAACTTCCGACATCGAACGCGCCGAGAGAGGCCCGCGGCAAGGTGCCGATCCTCTGGTCGTCGCCTGTCAGTCGCCTGAGGCTTTCGTCATGGTAGAGGACCACCTTGTCATCGGCGGTGAGTCGCACATCGATCTCGATGCCGTCGGCCCCGTCCAGAATGGCCTGTTCCAGCGCCGGCAGGGTGTTCTCCGGAGCCTTCAGCGAGCTGCCCCGGTGGGCGATGATCTCGACCTCGTCGCGGATCTCGAAGCGATGGACGATCAGCCAGGCCTGGCCGATGGCGAAGAGAACCACGGCGATCTCGACGGTCCAGGCCAGGCGACGCAGATGGGTGCCGGGAGGCGGGGGCTCGGGACGCGGTTCATGGTGGGCGATCCGCAGGTAGAGGCAGGTGGCCTGGAGGGCGTTCGCGGCGATGCCGCCGAAGGTGATGGATAGCGCGATCAGCAGGTAGGCGGTGAGGTAGGCCAGCATGGCCGGGATCAGCACCTCGTTGCGCTCGGGCAGCCACCACAACAGCGGAGTCACGGCTCGGTCGAACAGGGTCGTTGCCAGCAGAGGCAGGCCGACGATGCCCAGCAGCAGCAGGATGACCGCCGCGGCGATGTGGCGTCCCTGGCCCCTGGTCAGCTGCATGCTTCGGCGCAATGCCGCTCTCGGGGCGAGTGCCTCCAGGGTCAGCACCGTCAGCGCCAGATGCCAGCGCACATAGAGGCTCCCCGCCAGCAGTGCCCATGCCAGCAAGGGCAACAGGGCGCTGGCGAGGAAGGCCCAGAAGGCCGGGGGGCGCACGCTTTGCACGAAGAATGGATCCAGGCCGCCAAGGAAGAACTCGTGCAGCCAGCCGAGGCCGAAGGCCAGGGGGGCAAGCAGCAACAGCTGTGCGCCGACCTGCACCACGACCAAACCAGTGATGGACGGCAGTCGCCGGAGTGTGGCCCACAAGGCTTCGAAGGCCAGGCGGACGTGATTGCCGTGAGGACGTACCGCGACCAGGATCATGCCGGACTGCTGCAGGTAGAGCACCAGGAAGGTCAGGCCCACTGCGGCCAGCAGCCACAGCATTCCCCCCGGACTCATCAGTAGCTCGAACAGCTCCCCATTGGTGATCACCGGCCGACCGAACTGACGGAGCAGGCTCGATAGCGTCCACCCCACCGCCGGCAGCAGCAGGCTCGAGGCCAGCAGGGTGAAGAAGAGGTGGTAGGCGATCAGCGGACGCAGGTGCTCGCGCAGGGTGCGCAGCACGTCGCCGCTCAGTCGTGACAGGGCCAGCATGGACGGATGCGAGAGTACGCGATCATGGCGCTCCTTCGTTCAGCGTTCCAGGTCCAACTGCTCGTCGGCGACGAGGATGCCGTTGTTGTCGGCATAGAGCCACTGGCCCGGCGAGAGGGTGACGCCGGCGAAGCTGACCGGGATGTCGCGGCTTCCCTCGCCCCGCTTCTCGCTCTTGCGTGGATGGGCCCCCAGGGCCTGGATGCCGAGCTCGGTCTCGGCCAGCACATCGACGTCACGCACGCAGCCGTAGATCACCACGCCGGCCCAGCCATTGCCGACGGCCTGTTCGGCGACCATGTCGCCGAGCATGGCGCAGCGGGTCGACCCGCCGGCATCGACCACCAGCACGGCCCCATCGCCGGGTTCAGCCACCGCCTGCTTGACCAGCGAATTGTCTTCGAAGCACTTGACGGTACGGATCGGGCCACAGAAGGCCTCGAGGCCGCCGAAGTTGACGAAGATCGGTTCGAGTACCGCTATCTCGGGGTAGGCGTCGCAGATGTCGGGAGTGATGATATGGATCACGGCGATGACTCCTGATGAAGGGAGGGATTACCCGATGATGCCACGGTCGGGGCAGAACGAAAGGCCTCTTTCGTGGAAGGCGCCGCCCCGAGGGCGGGTCGGACGAAAAAAAAGCGCCCCTGACGGGGCGCTTTGGTCATCGGCTCCGGCCACCGAGAACGGTGGCCTTCGATGTTGCGAGCATCGGAGTCGACAGTCAGGGTATCAGGCTTCCTGGGCGACGGGAATCACGTTGGAAGCGGCGTTCTGATACTCCTCGATCTCGTGGAAGTTCATGTAGCGATAGATCTCGCCTGCCATGGCGTCAAACTCGCCCATGTAGCGACGGTACTCGTCGACGCTCGGCAGGCGACCCTCCACCGCGGCCACGGCCGCAAGCTCCGCGGACGCCAGGTAGACGTTGGCGCCGTCGCCCAGGCGGTTGGGGAAGTTGCGGGTCGAGGTGGAGACCACGGTACTCTTGGCGGCGACCCGGGCCTGGTTGCCCATGCACAGCGAGCAGCCCGGCATCTCCATGCGGGCGCCGGCGCGACCGTAGATGCCGTAGTAGCCTTCCGCCGTCAGCTGGTGCTGGTCCATCTTGGTCGGGGGCGCCAGCCACAGGCGAGTCTTCAGGCTGCCGGCCGGCTGCTTCTCGAGCAGCTTGCCCGCGGCACGGAAGTGACCGATGTTGGTCATGCATGAGCCGATGAAGACCTCGTCGATCTTCTCGCCGGCGACCTCGGAGAGCAGGCGGGCATCATCCGGGTCGTTGGGGGCGCACAGGACCGGCTCCTTGAGTTGCTCGAGATCGATCTCGATGACCTCGGCATATTCGGCGTCCTTGTCGGCGCGCATCAGGCTCGGGTTGGCCAGCCATTCCTCCATGCCCTGGATGCGGCGCTCGATGGTCCGGCGGTCGCCGTAGCCATTTGCGATCATCCACTTTAGCAGGGTGATGTTGGACTTAAGGTACTCGGAGACAGAGTCATCGCCCAGGGTGATGGTGCAGCCCGCGGCGGAGCGCTCGGCGGAGGCGTCGGAGAGCTCGAATGCCTGCTCGACGGTGAGCTCCTCGAGTCCCTCGATTTCCAGCACGCGGCCGGAGAAGGCGTTCTTCTTGCCGGACTTCTCGACGGTCAGCAGTCCCTGCTGGATGGCGTAGTACGGGATGGCGTGGACCAGGTCACGCAGGGTGACGCCGGGCTGGCGCTTGCCCTTGAAGCGCACCAGGACCGATTCGGGCATGTCCAGCGGCATCACGCCGGTAGCGGCGGCGAAGGCGACCAGGCCCGAGCCGGCCGGGAAGGAGATGCCCAGCGGGAAGCGGGTATGGGAGTCGCCGCCGGTGCCCACGGTGTCGGGCAGCAGCATGCGGTTGAGCCAACTGTGGATGATGCCGTCGCCCGGCCGCAGGGAGACGCCGCCGCGGTTCATGATGAAGTCGGGCAGGGTGTGGTGGGTGTCCACGTCCACCGGCTTCGGGTAGGCCGCGGTGTGACAGAAGGACTGCATCACCAGGTCCGCCTGGAAGCCGAGGCAGGCCAGGTCCTTGAGCTCGTCGCGGGTCATGGGCCCGGTGGTGTCCTGGGAGCCCACGGTGGCCATCTTCGGCTCGCAGTACATGCCCGGCCGCACGCCGTCCAGGCCGCAGGCCTTGCCGACCATCTTCTGGGCCAGGGTGAAGCCCTTGCCGGTGTCGGCGGGCTGCTCGGGCAGACGGAAGACGTCTGAGGGAGCCAGGCCAAGGGACTCGCGTGCCTTGGTGGTCAGGCCACGGCCGATGATCAGCGGGATGCGTCCGCCGGCGCGGACCTCGTCGAGGATCAACTGGGTCTTGAGCTCGAAGGTGGTGACCACCTCGTCGGTGCCGTGCTTGCACACCTTGCCCTCGTAGGGGTAGACGTCGATCACGTCGCCCATCTCGAGCTTCTCGACGTCCATCTCCACGGGCAGGGCGCCGGAATCTTCCATGGTGTTGAAGAAGATCGGGGCGATCTTGCCGCCGAAGCAGAAGCCGCCGGCACGCTTGTTCGGAACGTTGGAGATGTCGTCACCGAAGAACCACAGCACGGAGTTGGTCGCGGACTTGCGCGAGGAACCCGTGCCGACCACGTCGCCCACGTAGGCGACCGGGAAGCCCTTGGCCTTCACTTCCTCGATCTGCTTGAGCGGACCGGTGGTGCCGGGAGCCTCGGGGCTGATGCCGTCGCGCTCGTTCTTGAGCATGGCGTTGGCATGCAGCGGGATGTCCGGGCGCGACCAGGCATCCGGGGCCGGGGACAGATCGTCGGTATTGGTTTCCCCCGGCACCTTGAAGACACTGAGGGTGATCTTCTTCTCGAGGGCCGGCTTGGACAGGAACCACTCGGCGTCGGCCCAGGACTGGATCACGTCCTTGGCCACGGCGTTGCCTGCCTTGGCGCGCTCTTCCACGTCATGGAAGGCGTCGAACATCAGCAGGGTGTGCTTGAGCTGCTCACCGACTTCCTTGGCCAGGTCCGCATCGTCAAGCAGTTCGACCAGGGAGACGATGTTGTAGCCCCCCTGCATGGTGCCCAGCAGCTTCACCGCGTGGATAGGGTCGATCAGCGGTGACTGGGCATCGCCCTTGGCGATGGCGGTGAGGAAGCCGGCCTTGACGTAGGCTGCCTCGTCGACACCGGGCGGAACGCGATTGGTGAGCAGGTCGAGGATGAATTCCTCCTCGCCGGCGGGGGGAGTCTTCAGCAGATCGACCAGTGCGGCGACTTGCTCGGCGTTCAGCGGCTTCGGTGGCACGCCTTCGGCGGCGCGCTCCTCGACATGTTGGCGATAGGCTTCAAGCACGTTGGGGCCCTCATCTTTGGTGGTGGCCGAAGCCGGCAATCCTTGTCGAGAGATCGACGAATGGCACGCTTCGGCACGGGAACAAGTCTGGCAGACCCTCCCGGTATGACCAGAGTGTCAGCGGTGTCGCGATTCTAGAGGAAACTGTCGACAATGTTAAGTTGAGCCCGTCGTGGCGGCCTTGAACTTTGGTCGGCGGCAACTTCGGGATGCCAGGATGCCGTTCTACGCGTTACCATGACGTTTTATCAACGCACCTGAGCGTCAACGGGAGTGGACATGGGAGAGCGCATCATCTCGCCCTGCGTCGGCGTATGCTCGACCACCCTGGGTGATCGGGTATGTCGCGGCTGCCAGCGCACCGACAGCGAGATTCGTGACTGGCCGGCCTTTTCCTCCGACGAGCGGCGCCGCCGGCTGGCCGAGCTCGACCGGCTGCGCGCCGAGGTTGCTGCGCGCTTCCTGGTGGTCGAGGATGCGGCGAGCCTCGAGGCTCAACTATGTCGTCACCGCATCCGCTTCCGCGACGGACAGCCATCCCTCTCCCGGGCCGTGGAGCTGTTGCGGGTGGGCCGCGGCCGTATCCGCGAGCTCTCACGCTATGGCCTGAGCGGTCGCGACAACCAGAATGCCGCCACGCTGCAGGCGCGCATCACCCGTGACCTGCTGGCTGCCGCCGATCGACGCCAGGTGACGTCAGCCGATTTCACCGACCAGCCGACCCCGATCCCATGACACCCTCGTCCCCGATGCTTGAATCGCCCGATTGCCAGGACCTGCTTCCCGCCGAGCTGATGTCGTTCCTGCCCTGCGATACCCCTGAGGCCTGGGTGGAATGGGCCCTGGCCAACCCTGAGCTGCTGCTCATCGACCACGCGCAGTGCGAGAAGAAAGCGGCCTCCACTGCCATGAGCCTGCTCTACCGCTATGTGGACCAACCGCTGCTGTTGACCAAGATGTCGCAGCTCGCCAGGGAGGAGCTGCTGCACTTCGAGCAGGTCGTCAAGTTGATGGAGGCGCGCGGTATTGTCTATCGCCATATCAGCGCATCCCGCTATGCCGAAGGGCTTCGCCGGCATGTTCGCGGGCAGGAACCACAGCGACTGATCGATATTCTGATCATCGGTGCGCTGATCGAGGCGCGCAGCTGCGAGCGTTTCGCTCGGCTGATTCCGTATCTTGATGATGAGCTTGCAAAGTTCTATCGCAGTCTGGTTAAGTCGGAAGGTCGCCACTTCGAGGATTATCTGATGCTGGCGCGCCGCCTGGCCCCGGCGTCCATTGATGCGCGCATCGCCTTCTTCACTGACCGCGAGGCCGAACTGGTCACCATGCCGGACACGGTCTTCCGTTTTCACAGCGGTGTGCCGGCCTGAGGCCCATCACTTCCGCCACGCAGGAATGATCACCATGCGGGATGCTGCCGACGACCTTCACGACAATGACCGGGACCACCTGGCACTCTTCGGCCACTTTTCGCTGAACCTGGGCGATGACGTCATCACTCAGTTCAGTTATGACAAGGTCAAGGCCTTGCTGGTCTACCTCCTGTTGCATGACCAGCCCGTCAACCGTGCCACCCTGGCCGAGCTGTTATGGCCCGATCAGGGGCTGTCGTCGGGACGCACCAACCTGCGCCATGCCCTGCATTGCCTCCGTCAGTCCTTGGGCAACGATGCCGAACGGGTGCTGGCGGTCTCTCGACAGACCATCGCGTTCCAGCTTCCCGAGACCTGGCGATTCGACATGCACCGGCTGCAGGCCCTTCTCGATGGTCCTGGAGACGTGGCCACCCTCGAGGCGGTGCTGTCCTGCTACCGGGGTGATCTTGCCGAGGAACTGCAGCTCTCTCATTGTGCCGAGTACCAGCGTTGGCTGGTGCAGGTACGCAACGAGTGGCGCCAGCGCGTGATCCGATTCGCCGAAACCGTGCTGGAGCGCCAGGAACCGGTGCCCGCCGACGTGCTGGAGTCGCTGGTCAGTCGTTTCTCGGGCTACGGGCCCTTCCATGAACGCCTGGTAAGCCAACTGGCCGAGCAGGGCCAGCTGGCCGCTGCCCATGAGCAATACAACGCCTATCTGCAACTGCTGGCGCTCTCCGGTCAGCAACCGGAGCCCGCTTTCCTGCAACTGGCCCGCTACTGGTCCGATGTCCCGGCCGAGGGACCGCCTCTGGGGCCCAGCGGGGCCTTCTCACGGACCCTGGCCATGGACAGCGCGCCGCTGCGCGAGGATGAGATCGAGCAACGCCAGCTGTCGGTCATGGCCATTCGCCTTCGACTCAAGGCCGACCTGTCGGCGCGTGCCGATGTCCGGGCCTGCCTGGCGCTGCAGGTCGAACTGATGCGCTGGCTTGAACAGCAGTGCCACCACCTTGGGGGGTTCTGGCTCCCCGGGGCAACCGGCGGCCTGGGGCTGGCCTGCTTCGGCACCCATGGCCCGGCGCATCAGTTGGCCGAACTGGTCGCTCTCTATGAGCATTGTCGGCGCGTGCTGCCCGAGGAATCCCTGCGCCACTGGAGTGGAGAGGGCGAGCCGCCCTGTATCGAGCTGGCCGCAGGCCTGGACAGTGGGCGGGTGGTGTACCTGCCTGAGCGCCATCTGGTCGACCCGCTGGGTCAGGTGACTCAGGGCTCTCTGGATCTGATGAGTGCCGCCGGCGGCAGCGAACTGGTGATTTCCCAGGACGCCAGCCAGCACATGCCACCGGCTCTGGACCTGCAACCGCGGCTCTCCACGCGGCTGGTGGCCAGCGACGGCCGTGTGCGCCTGCGTGCGCTTGTCCTCGGGGAGAACGAAGGCGGGCGCGAAGCACTGCCGCCTAGCCTGGTGGGTCGTGGGGCCCCGCTGCGCACCCTTCGCGATGCTCTGGCCCGCGCCGGTATCGGCCTGAGGCAGAGCGTCCTGGTGCGAGGCCCATCGGGGCTCGGCAAGTCGGCGCTGCTGGTGGGCTTTCGTCAACTCGAGCAGAGCCGCGAGGCGGCGATCTGCTGGCAGCCTACCACACGGCTCTCTGTCCAGGAGCCCTATGGCGTGGCGCGCGAGCTGCTGCGTTGGCACCTGAGTGGCCGCATCGATGAGGCGTCGATGACGCAACTTCTCGACAGCGTCGATGACCTGGCGCCCGGATCAGACACCCGGCTGTTGCTCGAAGAGGCGCTCGGCGTGCGTGAGCCCCGCGAGATGGCGGTGCTGGCCCAGAGTGGCGAGGCCGTCGAACTCGTCGTGGGACTGCTCCACCGCCTGATCGGCGAGCTGACCCGTGAGCGCACCCTGGTGCTGATGATCGATGATCTGCAGTGGCTCGATGAGCCCTCGTTCAAGGTGCTGGCCGGGCTGCAGGCGCGTCTGCCGATCAACTGTCCCTTCCTGATGGTGGCCAGTCACCACGGCCGGGAGGCCCTGCCGGCGCGGTTGCACTGGGACCAGCAGATCTCGCTGGGGCGGCTGGATGCCATGCAGTCCTCCAGGCTACTGTCCCAGTTGGCGCGCCGCTACCGGATTCATCTCAGCCCGCGTCTGCGAGGTCAGATCATCGAGCGCTGCGACGGGGTGCCGCTCTACCTGCAGGAAATCTGTCGGCGGGTGGACATGGATCGCCGGGAGGGACGCAGCGTCCAGTTGGACGAGTTGCCTCGTGGCCTTCTCGGGCTGCTGGCGAGCCGAATCGACCAGCTCGACTCTGACCGAGAGGTGGCTCATGTGGCGGCGGTATTGGGGCGTCGCTTCCGCCTCGACTTCCTTTCCGAGTGCAGCGGCTGGGAGATGAACCGCCTCTCCAATGCGCTTGAGCACATGCGCCGGCTTGAGATCATCGAGCCTGCCGAAGGCGACCAGGCCGAGCGCGAATACCAGTTCACCCATCAACTTCTCCAGGAAGCCGCCTATCTCGCCTGCCCGCGGGACGTGCGGGTGAACATCCATCGTCAGGTGGTCAACCTGATCGAGGAACACTTCCCCATGTGGATCAGTCGCCATCCTGGCGACTTCGCCACCCACCTTCGACGCAGTGGCCACTATGCCCGCGGCGCTCGTTATTTCGAACTGGCCGCCCGGGAGGCCCTCAAGGTCAGTGCCAACCGCACGGCGATGAAGATGGCCGATTTCGGTCTGGCCAGCCTGCGCCATGTCGAAGATCAGGCCGAGCGCGAGATCAGCCTGCTCACCGTGCGTGGCCAGGCGGCCTTCGCCCTGGAGGGCCACGGTTCGCCCACGGCCCACGAAAGCTTCGTGCGCGCCCGGGAACTGCTTGCCCAGGCAGACGTCGGCCCGGATGACGGCGACGATCTCGAGCAGGCCTTCCTGGTCCAGTGGGGGCTCTGGGTGGGCTGCAGCCAGCGTCATGCCCATGCCGATGCCTTCTCGCTGGCCTCTCGGCTGGCCGGCCTTGCCGACCGCCTGGAGGATTCCCGCTATCGGCGACTGGCCGACTTCGCCAGGGCCAGCTGCGAATACTGGGCCGGGCGCATCTCCCAGGCCTACGACCATCTCGAAGAGATCGACCCGCTCAACTCTCCGATGATGATCGAGTGGCTGCCGTTCTCTGACCATCCTCAGGTGGCTGCGGCTTGCTTCCAGGGCTGGGCGCTATGCCTGCGCGGTGACTATCAGCGGGCGGAACGGCAGGTGGAGTCGGCCATCCGCCTGGCAGAACACATCAACCATCCCGGCAGCCTGGCCATGGCGCTCATGTACGCAGCGGCCCTCTATCGCCAGCTAGGCCATGTGCACCTGGCCACCATGCGAGCGGAACGTGCCTGCGAGCTGACCGGCACGCCCGACCTTCACCTCTGGCAGGTGGCCTCTCGATGCGTGCTGGGCTGGCAGAAGGCCCTGGCGGGGGATCGCGAAGGCCTCACCCAGATCCAGGCTGCCCAGGAGGAGCTGCTCGAGGTCACCGGGCGTGATTCCTATCAGAGGCCGGGCCTCTGGTATGTGGATGCCTGCGTGGCTTTGGGCGAACTCTCGAGTGCAGAGGACTATCTCGACCAGTGCCTGATGATTGCCCGCGAGCGTACCACCCTGTTCGTGCCTGAGCTGGCCCTCAACCTGGCGCGTATCCGCCACCGTCTGGGGCATGACCGCGAGCAGGTCAGGAGCCTGGCCGAACAAGGCCTGATGCAGGCCCGGGAGGACGGCAATCTGCACCAGCAGCTCTCCGCACTGGAAGTCTGGTTGACGCTGATCGATCCGCTTGACGAGGCGGCTCGGGCAGAGTTCCGCAGCCTTCTGGGGCAGGTGAGTCATGGCGATGCCCCGGTACTGATGCGCTGGCGAAGCCTGCTCGACCGTCGCATGCCCCAGGCCGAGGATGTTTCCTCCTGATGCGCTGACGCGAAGCCCGAAAACCGAAACCCGAAGACTGAAGTCCGAAGACCAGAACGGCGCCCCAAGGGGCGCCGTTTTCGTTCATGACTGCGAGTCCTGTCAGGGTGACGTCGGTCAGGCACCAGCGGTCAGGTTGCCAGCTCAAGGGCCTCGATGCGCTCGAGAGCCTCGTCCCGCCGGTCGCCGCACAGCTCGGGGTCATAGTCGAAGCGTGCGCACACCGACGGACGGCGCGGGTCGCCGAACAGCCGACATAGGTTAGCCTCGTCGAGCTGGACGCAACGCATGCCCGCCGGTTTGCCGTCGGGCATGCCGGGGATCGGCGAGCTGATCGAGGGGGCGATGCAGCAGGCGCCGCAGCCAGGGCGGCACTCCCCCGGGGAGACGGTCTCGGCGGGGTCCCTCATGGTCGCGCCTCGGCGATGGCCCCCTTGTCGATGCCCTCGAAGGCCTGGACCCGGGTGGCGCGGCCACTCTCCCGGGTGATCGCCTCGGCCAGCCAGGCGGCGATGTGCTCCACTGTGGTGGGGGTCGGCATCACGGCGCAGCGGTGGCGGGGCAGACGCAGGAAGAACTGCCCCTGCTCGGCGCGGTAGCGGCTGGTCAGCAGGTCGCGGAAATCCGGCTCGTCGTCCTCGATGATGTCCGCCTCGTCGACCAGGTAGCGGTCGGCCAGCCAGTCGGCCCAGCGCGCCTCCAACGCCGGCATCCGCTGTCCGCCCTGCCAGACGTGCAGCCGCGAACGATGGCCATGGGCGATGCGCTGGCAGTTGCCGGCATGGCGCTTCAGGCCGTGGCTGTAGGTGTAGGCGGCACCGTCGATCGCCTCCTCGCTCAGGGTCAGGCGAATGTTGCTGACCCGGGGCGGCGGCCGGCGCATCAGCTCGGCCGAGAGGTAGTCGGCGAGACGCTCCGGGGTGATCTTGGGCCAGGGCAGCAGGCTCAGGGCCTGTCGCGGGGCGCGAATCTCCAGGGGATAGGGGATGTCGCTGCGCAGGCAGAGCCCCTCCCGGCAGTCGTGCAGCGTCACGCCCCGCGCCCGGGCGGGGACCAGCAGGGTATGGTCGACCCCGGCGTCGATCGACGACTTGATCCAGGGCTTCACCTCGCCGAAATCGAAGAGCATGCCGTCCTCGCCGAGCTCGCCGTCGAGTTCGACGTCGACCCGCCAGCTGGCGCCGACCAGGCCCCGCGTGGGGCACCACAGAGAGACGTCGAGGTGGGTGAGACGGTTGACGAAGAGGGTCATCAGTCGACTCCCGCGATCTTGTGGGTCTGCAGCGACAGCCGCCACTGGGGGTGGGCCAGGCAGTAGGCCACCGTCTGGGCCATGCTGTCGCCCGCGATGCCGGCGGGAGCGGTGTCCATGGGCTGCAGGAAGAAGTGGGCGAAACCCAGCCGCGCGAAGCCTTCGGGTGAGACCCCGGCCTGGGGGTGGACCAGCTTGAGCTCGTCGCCGCCGGTGAGGACGAGGGGGGCGTCGCCCTTGGGGCTCACGCAGAGCCAGTCGATGCCGGCGGGGGCGGGAAGGGTGCCGTTGGTCTCCACCGCGACTTCGAAGCCGCGTTCATGCATGGCGGTTACCAGGGCCTCGTCCAGCTGCAGCAGCGGTTCGCCGCCGGTGAAAACCACATAGGGCGTGGCGACGCCGTCCTGATCCGGCCAGAGGGCGGCCAGGTGGTCGGCCAGAGCGGTGGCATCCGAGAAGCGACCGCCATGCTGGCCGTCGGTGCCGATGAAGTCGGTATCGCAGAAGCGACAGGCGGCCGTGGCACGATCCCTCTCGCGGCCCGACCAGAGGTTGCAGCCGGTGAAGCGGCAGAAGACGCTGGCGCGGCCCGCCTGGCCTCCTTCGCCCTGCAGCGAGTAGAAGGCCTCCTTGACGCTGTACATCAGGGCGCTCCTTCGTGGAGGTCGGTCCGCTGGGCATCGGCGGCGGGGTCGGGCCGCTCTGAATAGCCCAGGGGATCGACGGCGCCATTGGCGCGGAAGGCCGCGAGGCGCTCCCGACAGCTGCCGCAGCGGCCGCAGGCCAGGGCCTCGCCGCGGTAGCAGGTCCAGGTGTCGGCGTAATCCAGGTCCATGGCCAGGCCCTCGGCGAGGATCTCCGCCTTGCCCGAGCGCAGGAAGGGGGCATGGATCGTCACCGGCGTGAAGTTGGCGATCCCGGCCACGGCATTCATCGCCTGGACGAACTCGGGGCGGCAGTCCGGGTAGAGCACGTGGTCACCGCCGTGGGCGCCGTAGTCGACCCGACCGGCCCCGATGTTCACCGCCTTGGCGATGGCCAGCGACAGCAGGATCATGTTGCGGTTCGGCACCACGGTGTCGGTCAGGTTGCCGGCCGCGTAGTCGCCGTCGGGCATCTCCCGGCTCGCGTCGGTGAGCGCCGAATTGTCGATCAGGCCGTGGATGGCGGTGATGTCGACCACCTGGTGGGGCACGCCGAGTTCGCGGCAGACGCGCTCGGCCACTTCCAGCTCGCGGCGGTGGCGCTGGCCGTAGTCGAACGAGAGGGCGTGGACGTCGAGCCCCTCGCGAAGGGCGCGATGCAGCACGGTGAAGGAGTCCATGCCGCCGGAGTAGATCACCACGGTGGCGGGATCGGAGGAGTGGATCATGTCGGAAGCTCTGGTCGGAGAATTTGTCTCTCCCGCCCCGCCGTGGGCGAGGGGTGGGAGCGGGTGCCGGGGTCCGGTCCGGCGCGCGACAGTTTACTCAAGGGTGCCGGATCTGGCCAGAATCGGTGCCAATTGCTAGACTTCTGCGCCTCCCACTCCTTGCACCCGTGCGGGTCTCCTGCCGAGCGGTGCCATCGTCCTGACAACGGTGATCCCATGAAAGCCCCCGAACTGCTGTCGCCTGCCGGCACCTTCAAGAACATGCGCTATGCCTTCGCCTACGGGGCGGACGCGGTCTATGCCGGCCAGCCGCGCTACTCGCTGCGCGTGCGCAACAACGACTTCAAGATCGACAACCTGCACAAGGGCATCGCCTATGCCCACGAGCGGGGCAAGCAGTTCTATGTGGCCTCCAACATCGCGCCCCACAACAGCAAGCTCAAGACCTACCTGCGCGACATGGAACCGGTGATCGAGGCCGGGCCGGATGCCCTTATCATGTCCGATCCGGGTCTGATCATGATGATCCGTGAGCGCTGGCCCGACCAGGTCATCCACCTCTCGGTGCAGTCCAACGTGGTGAACTATGCCGCGGCCCGATTCTGGCAACAGCAGGGCATCAGCCGCATCATCCTCTCCCGCGAGCTGTCGCTGGAGGAGATCGCCCAGATCCGCGCCGAATGCCCGGATCTGGAGATCGAGACCTTCGTTCACGGCGCGCTGTGCATCGCCTATTCCGGACGCTGCCTGCTCTCCGGCTACTTCAACCACCGCGACCCCAATCAGGGCACCTGTACCAATGCCTGCCGCTGGAAGTACAACACCGTGGCGGCGTCAGAGGACGAGACCGGTGACCTGGTGCCGGCCAATTCGGCCCGCGCCCATGCCGCCAGCGGCATCTGGACCCCGGGTCAGTCGGGAGCCCAGGGCAGCGGCATGATTGCCTCCGGCGGCGGCAGTGCCGAGATGGTCGACACAATGGAGAATACAGCCACCGCCGGTGGCGTGGAGGGCCAGGACGAGCTCTCTGCGCTGATCGAGGATCGCACTCGGCCCGGTGAGATGATGCCGGTCTACGAGGACGAACACGGCACCTACATCATGAACTCCAAGGACCTGCGCGCCGTGCAGCACGTCCCGCGCCTGACCGAAATGGGCGTGACCTCGCTGAAGATCGAAGGTCGCACCAAGTCGCCCTACTACGTGGCGCGCACCGCCCAGGTCTACCGCCGGGCCATCGACGACGCCGTGGCCGGTCGGCCCTTCGACATGCGACTGATGGACGAACTCGACAACCTGGCCAATCGTGGCTACACGGAAGGGTTCTATCGTCGTCACGTCCACGACCAGTACCAGAACTACGAGCAGGGCAACTCGGTGGGAGTGCATCAGCAGTTCGTCGGCGAGATCACCGCCTACGACCCGGATCGCGGCGTGCTGGAGATCGACGTCAAGAACCGCTTCGAGGTCGGTGATTCCATGGAGCTGATGCTGCCCGGCGGCAACCGCCGCTTCGTGCTCGAGCATATCGAGAATCGTCGTGGCGAGTCGGTCGGCGCGGCGCCCGGGTCCGGCCATGTGGTGCGCATCCCCGTGCCCGGCGAGGAGATCGCGCCTGAGCGTATCGAGTTCGCGCTGCTGATGCGCGACCTTTGAGCCAGTGGGCGGCTGGACTTCCATGGCCGCCGGCGACAAGGTAGTGGACGATTGGCATTCGAGCAGTCGAACAGGGAGCGGTATGGCGACCATCGAACACAGTGCGATTATCAAGGCATCCCCGGAACGGGTCTTCGCCCTGCTCGAACGGGTCGAGGACTTTGCCGACTACTCCGACCTGATCCAGGCCATCGAGCCGCTCGGCGGGGACCATTATCGCTGGCATGTGCATGCGGTCGGGATGGACTGGACCTTCGACGTCGCCATCACCGAGTCGCGTGCCCCGAAGGTGCTGGCCTGGGAGTCGCTGGACGGTGTTCGCAACCAGGGCTGCTATCGGCTGACGCCGGTCGAGGAGGGCACCGAGGTGGCCCTGACCCTGACCTACACGATTCGCAATCGTCTACTGGAAAAGGCCGTCAACCGCGCCGCCAGGCCCCTGGTGGGCAAGGTCAGCCGGCAGATTCTGGAGCGCGTCGAGGCGCGGCTCTAGCCGGTCCCGCACGCCGTCACCGGTCACAACACGATGCCGCCCGTCACGATGACGGGCGGCATCGTAGCGTTAGCGTGGTGGCCTCAAGAGGTGATCACGCGGCGTGGGCCTCAGCCCTTGCGCAACGAGGCGTCGAGGTGATCCACCACCTCCGCCCAGTCGGCGTCCTCGTCATGGGCCTCGCGCAGGAACTCCGCCTGGCCCTCGTTCCAGCAGGCGGCATCGGGCAGCGCGACATCCTCGGGAATGGGTGCGTGGTGATCGATGAACCGCTTGATCGCCGCTGGATCCGAGGCGAGGCCGAGCTGCTCGAAGAGTTCGGTGAAGGGGTGGTCGGGATGTTCCATGGAGTGACTCCTGCTGACCGGTAGAGATACTCACACCTTAGCGATTTCCGCACCGGCGTGCTTGTTGCTGTGCGTCAACGCTGCCGATGGCGTCTCAACGCTCGCCGACCAGCGGCGTGAGGAAGCGTCGCCGTCGCTCGCTTTGCTCGAATGGCTGGGCCAGCAGATGGACCAGCTTGGTGAAGGTGGCCTCGGGGGTCATGTCCTCGGCCGAGAGCACTCCGGCATCGGTGAGTCCCTGACCCGCTGCGTAGCCGCCGAAGGCCACCGGGCCGTGGGGACACTGGCTGAGGGCGGCCAGCAGCTTGCCCTCGCCGCTCGCCCGGGCCAGGGCCCCGACCAGTGCCGGGTCGTCAGGCAGGTTGCCGCCTCCCCATACCTCCAGCATCGCGCCGCGTACCCGATCGTCGCAGAGCCAGGCCTCGATCTGCCAGGCCTGCAGGCCTGGCCAGAGTGCCAGGCGAATCACCCCGCCCGATGCCAGCGTGGAATAGTCGGGCAGCTCGAAGCGTGGCGCACCGCGCTGTTGATCCGCCAGGCCGCGCCCCGGATAGATCACCACCTCCTGGTCCACCCGCTCGCCGAGGAGGGACTGGTTGGGGCTGGCAAAGGCGTCGGCGTCCTGGGTCTGCCATTTGCGGGTACGGCAACCCCGCAGGAGCCTGCCCGCGAAGCAGATCGCTACCTCCTGCAGGCGTGGCGTTACCGCGAAACGCAAGGCGTCCTCGACATTGGTCGTCGCATCACTGCCCTCGGCCTCCAGGGGTCGCATGGCGCCGGTGAGGATGACGGGTCGATCGACCCCGAGCAGCTGGAAGGCCAGGCTCGAGGCCGTCCAGGCCAGGGTGTCGGTGCCATGCAGGATGACGATGCCGGCATGCTGGCGGTGGCGTCGGGCCACCAGCGCGGCCAGCGCCTGCCATTGGTGCGGCGTGGCGCTGCTGGAATCGATGGGAATATCGGTCTCGAGTACCTCGAAGGTCGGCAGGCTCGCCTGGCGCGCCGGGGGCAGGGCGGCCAGGGACCGACGCAGCCGGGCCTCGATGTCCCGGCCCGGGATCAGGCCCTCCGGGCCCGGCACCATGCCCAGGGTGCCACCGGTATAGATCACCAGTACGCTGGGGGTGGGGTCGTCTGCGGCGGTCATGGGGACTCCAGAGCTTCCGGGCGGTCACAGGCCCCATCATACGGCGGGCACGACGCCAGGCAAGTCGCCGGGGTCATTCTTCCGACGTGACCGCCGCCCCGTCGGTGAGCGCATCGCCCGGGTGGGTCACGACGCGCGCACCTTCCTCGATCCCGGAAAGGACCTGGCTGGCCAGCCCGCTCTGGCGGCCGATCTCCAGCTGGCGCAGCCGGGCGCGATCGTCCTCGACCACGTAGGCCGCCCAGCGCCCGTCGTCGCGGAACAGGGCGCTGGTGGGTATCTGCAGCACGTCATCGCCCTGCCAGATCAGGAACTCCACCTCGACACGGAACCCGGTGCCGAGCCCCAGAGCGGCGGGGTCGGTCTCCTCGGCGAAGTCGATGACCACCGGGACCCGCTGCTCGTCGACCCCCAGCGCCGAGGTGCGGGTAAAGCCGGCGGGCTCGATGCGCCTGACCGTTCCGGAAAGCGCTGTGCCGCCCCAGCCGGTGATCCGGACCTTCATGCCCGACTGCAGGCGTACCGCGTCCATGGAGAGCAGGTCGACGAGGACCTCCATGTCCGCTAGTCGGCCGATCTCCAGGATAGGCTGGCCGGCTTCCACCGTCCCCTCGCAGCAGCGAAACCGCTCCAGCACGACGCCGGACACGGGCGCCGCCACCTCCAGCACCGGCTGGTCCGTGCCACTGCGCTGTCCGCTGGTTACCGCGAGCATCGCTCGGGCGCTCTCCACCTCGAAGCGCGACGCCTCCACGCTAGAGGCAGCGGCCCGTTCCAGCGCCCGCTGCCGATCACGAAGGCTTTCACGATGCTCCAGGTCAGCGGTCGACACCAGGCTGCGTCCATGGAGTCGGAGGTAGCGCAGGTACTCGGCCTCGGCGAATCGGCGTTCGGCAGTGGCCGTCTCCAGATTGGCCTGTGCCGCCTGGAGCCTGGCCCTAGAGGCCTGGAGGGCGTCCTTGGCCTGCTCGCGACTGCGGGCATCCAGAGCGGGCGCAGGGCTTGGCTCGAGGCGGAACAGCACCTGGCCTTCGTCCACATCGTCGCCCACTTCCAGCGCCACGCGAAGCAGGTAGCCAGTGATGGGGGCACTGACGTGCCAGGTGTCTCGAAGCCGGGTACGTCCCTCCTCGGTGACCGAGTCCACG
Source organism: Halomonas aquatica (assembly GCF_040196335.1). Lineage (NCBI taxonomy): Bacteria > Pseudomonadati > Pseudomonadota > Gammaproteobacteria > Oceanospirillales > Halomonadaceae > Halomonas > Halomonas aquatica. The sequence goes on along the minus strand of NZ_JBEGCJ010000003.1, from coordinate 516,374 downwards.
AAGGGGGCGCTCGCCACCGTGGCCGTGTTCACTCGGACCGGCGCCGGGCGCAGCGCCCAGATGAGCAGGGTCAGCGCGACGAGGGCGGACAGGGTCCAGAGGATGCGTCGTGGAGTGAGTAGGGGGTGGGGCATGACGGACTCCATGTCGAGCGGCAGGCTCAGGCGTTGCCGGTAATCATTCCGGGGCCTTGAGGACGGCGACCTGATCCAGGCGCCACAGTCGGCGAAGCATCAGCAAGCCCACCAGTGCCGAGGCAGACACCACGCCGGCGGCGGACAGGCCGAAGATGCGCGGGCTGAAAGCCAGCGGGATACGGAAGAGATCATTGCTGAACGCTTCGCTGAGCAGGGTGCAGAAGCCGATGCCTATGGCCCAGCCAGGGATAATGGCCAGACCCCCCAGCAGGGCGATCTCTCCCAGCAGTATCCGTGATACTTCCGCCCGGGTGTAGCCCAGAATGAGCAGGGTGGCCAGTTCTCGGGCACGCTCGGCGAAGGTGATCCGGGCATTGTTGTAGATCACTCCGAAGGCGATCGAGCCGGCCAGGATCACGAACACGATGGCGAACACCAGCAGAGTCTCGTCCAGGTAGCGGCGCACGCCATTTTCGGCTTCGTCCATCAGGCCGATGCCCGCCACCACCGGCAGGTCATGGAGCTCATCAATCAGGTCATCGCGCCGGTTGTCGTCGACCAGCAGCCAGGCCCCGCTGATGGCGGGTCCCTCCCGCATCAGATGATTGAGGCGATCCCGGCGCAGGTAGGCACCCACCCCGATCGGTTCTTCCACCAGGGCGGCCACCGGAAGCGACAGTCGACGGCGATGACCCTCCATGATCGCCACCTCCACGGAGTCGCCGACCCCGACCCCCAGCCTTTGGCCCAGATAGCGGGTCAGCACCAGGCCCTCCGGGGGGAGTGGCTGAGGATTGCCTGCCTCGTCCACGATCTGGCGCAGACGGGGAACGGCCTCGAGCCCCAGCAGGCCGGTTCGATAGCGGCGATGGCCGTTGATCAGGGTGGCGGGAACCCGACGCCAGGGCTCTACGGCCAGCACACCGGGCAGGTGACGCAGTTCGCCCACGGCCCTGGTAGGAGCGGGATCGCCGAAGGTCAGCTCGATGTCCATGCGCATGATGTCCCGATACTGGCGGTCGAGCATCCGGTCCAGCGCCTCGATCTGCCAGGCGCCCATGATCAGCAGGCCCGCCGAGAGGGCGATGCCGGTCACCGACAGGGCCATCTTGGCAGGTTGCCGGGCCAGGTGGCGCAGGACGATCCGCCCTGAATTGCCCAGGGCGTGACGAAGCGGGGAGCGCTCGAGCCAGGTGCGATGGAAGCGCTGTGGCGCCGGTGGGCGCATCGCTTCGGCAGGGGGCGCGCTGACCGCCTGCCAGACGGCTCGCCAGCTGCCTGTCAACGCCGACAGGCCGGCCAGCAGTAGCGACAGGGCGAGCGCCCAGTGGGGAATCGGGAAGCGCATCTCGGGGAAACGGAAATATTCGGCATAGAGATCAGCCATCCAGCGAGCGGTCCAGGCGCCGAGCCCTACGCCCAGCGCCCAGCCCAGCAGCACAATCAGCAGAGCGAGTCCGGCGTAGTGGCGGGCCAGTTCGCTATCCCGGTAGCCGAAGGCCTTGAGGATGGCGATCTGCTCACGCTGGGTTCGAATGATGCGGGTCATCACGACGTTCAGCAGGAAGGCCGACACCAGCAGGAAGATGGTGGGCAGGATCCTGGCCTGGGCGCGTTGCCCCTTGAGCTCCTCTTCCAGGAATCGGTGAGACTGCTGGTCGTGCCGGGTGCGGGCGCCGGTCCCACCGTAGCGTGACAGGGCCAGGTCCAGGGCATCGATGACGCTATCCCGGTCGGCGCCCGACTGGAGGGTCAGCGAGAGCTGATTGAAGGCGCCGTTCATGCCATAGGCATCGGCCAGCGCCTGCTGATTCATCCAGAGGATGGCATAGCGTCGATAGTCGGGAACCAGATCCGTTGGACCGGCCTGGTAGAGGAACTCGGGGCTCAGAGCGATGCCGCTGAGAGTGAGAGGGGTGCGGCGTCCATTGATGATCGCCTCGACGCTGTCTCCGGGAGTGAGCCCGTGGGCCTCGGCGAAGGCGTCGCTCACCACCACCTGCTCCTCGCGACCCACCGTGGGTAGGTGGCCCGCCACCAGATGGAGGCGGTTGAGTGTCGGTTGGCGGCCGTCGGGAATCGAGACCATCTGGCCGCGCACGGGGTCATCGAAATCGGCGACGGCGAGCCTCACTGGTGCGCCGACGCGAGCCTCGATGAGATTGACCCCGGGGATGTTCTGCAGGCGCTCCACAAGCCCCAGAGGGGCGCGCTTGACGTCGACGAATACTTCGGCGAAGTGATGGCTGGCGTAGAAGCGTTGCTGGGCATGGGTCAGGGCGCCCAGCATCGTCACCGAGAGGATCAGCGTCATCACTCCGCCTGCGACCACCACGGCGATGGCCAGCGCCTGGCCCTTGAGCCGGCCGAGGTCGCGCAGAAGCTTGCGATGCAGGGCCCTCATGGGCTCACCACTGAAGCTCACGGGCTCGACGGCGATGGGCGGGCACCGTGACCCCGTCCACGCAGCCGTCGCGCAGGTGCACGACCCGGTCTGCCATGTCGCCGATCACCGCGTTGTGAGTGATGATCGCCATGGTGGTGTCGGTGTCGCGGTTGAGGGCCTCGATCACCTCCAGGACCCGAATGCCGGTGCGAAAGTCCAGCGCACCGGTTGGCTCATCGCAGAGCAGCAGGGAAGGGCGCTTGGCGATGGCCCGAGCGATGGCCACGCGTTGCTGCTCGCCGCCGGAGAGCTGGGAGGGGAAGTGGTCGAGCCTGTCCTGAAGCCCGACCATCGACAGGGCCGACTCAGGAGACAGTGGATCGCGGCTGATATCGGTGACGATCGCCACGTTCTCGCGGGCGGTAAGGCTCGAGATCAGGTTGTAGAACTGGAACACGAAGCCCACGTGCTGGCGCCGGTAGGCGGTCAACTGGCGCTGGGAGGCATGGGTCAGGTCGTGGTCCCTGTAGCACACCGTGCCGGACGTGGCCCGGTCCAGTCCGCCGAGGATATTGAGCAGGGTCGACTTGCCGGACCCCGACGCGCCGAGCATCACGATGAGTTCCCCGCGATGCAGGGCGAGGTCGACGCCGCGCAGTGCCTGGATGTCCACCTCCCCCATGCGGTAGGTACGGGTGAGGGCGCGGGTCTCGAGGACGATGTCCACCGTCTGGTCCATGAACGGCCTGCCGACAGGAGGGAAACTTGCCTAAGCCTAGCAGGGCCAGCGGCCTTCTCCCTTGTGCAGGATCAAGGGATGTTCGGCCGTGGACGTGAACACAGGAAGAAGAAGTGGCGTCAGTTGCGCTTTTTCCGGGGATCGTTGATCGGTGGAGGCGCCTCCAGCTCGTTCTCGGGGCGGAAGATGACCGTGCCGGGGGGAGTGGGCGTGTCCTGGTCGATACGCTCACGGATGGGCGAGACATCCTCGGCGCTGACCAGGCCCAGGCCGCCGACGTTGCTCACCTTTTGCGCGACCAGACGGCCATCGAAGCTCCAGCATCGCTGGGGCACCTGGGAGACGCGCCAGAGGCGGCCACGCCAATGGGCATGGCCATCGTCGGTCAACGTCAGTTCGTCAAGCGGCACCAGGGTGGCGAACAGTCGGGCATTGAGCACCAGGCCACTGCCGGCCAGGTGAACGGCGCCCTGAAACTGATCCTGCGCCAGCGAGGCGAGCACGGCCTTGCGCTTGCCCCCGCCCTCGAGCGAGGCCTGGCCACACAGGTGGAGCAGGTCATCATCGACCTGCTTGATGACCCAGACGTCGACGGGTTGCTTGCCGAACAGTTTCTTCAGCATTCTGACCTCACGCCATGTGTCTGCGCAGGTCACCCCGCACCGTATCGAGCAGGGTGATGAATCGAGTATCACGGTTCCCTTCGGTTCTGTCGACCCGAACCACGCTGCTCATGCCGCGGTCGACCTGCAACTGGTCGAATATCTCCAGGGTGACCTTCTCGGCCGGTCGGTTGCCGGGTTCGATGCGACCCGCCTCGAGGGTGAAGGTGGTCAGCAAGGTGGCTCGCACCCGGGTGGAGCCCCCTTCGGCCAGCACTCGGCGCACGAACAGCCAGCCTTCGCAGGCCAGGGCCGTGTCGTCGTGGTCGCGCAGGAAGAGGGTGCGATAGCTGGCACCTTCGCTGGCTCCCTTCTCGGCCATGCTGCGGTAGGCCTCGGTCATGCGGGTGGCCGAGACCTTCGACTCCTCGAGCCGCTGGCGGCCGCCGCGGTGTTCACGGTCGAGTTGCGCCTGCTGCTGGAAGGTCAGCCAGCGGCGATAGTCGCTGACGAGGTTCTTTTCATCCATGGACGTGTCCTGCCTTGGATGGTGGACGGATAGCGACAAGGGGACCTGGCGGACTACATTTGCTCATTACGGTGAAGTCCGCCAGGCAAGCTTCAGGCCTGGCGCGACCCGGCGCCACCGCCGCGCCGACGCCGCGGGGCGCGGTTCTCGTCGGTGCCGCGGCGCTGGCCGGAGGCCTGCCCCTGACGACGCTGACCCTGGCCGTTGCGACCACCACCCCCCGAACGCTTGCCGCGGCCGTTCTCAATGGGTTCGGGCCGTGCGTTGGGGTCGGGTTCGAAACCGGGCTCGATGTGCTTCTCGAGGTCGCGCTTGATCAGCCGCTCGATGCCCTTGAGCAGGCCGTGTTCATCGACACAGACCAGCGATACGGCCTTGCCTTCGCTGCCGGCCCGGCCGGTGCGGCCGATACGGTGCACATAGTCCTCGGCCACGTTGGGCAGCTCGAAGTTGACCACATGGGGTAACTCCTCGATGTCCAGGCCGCGGGCGGCGATGTCGGTGGCTACCAGTACCTGAAGGTCACCGGTCTTGAAGGCGGCCAGTGCCTTGGTGCGAGCCGTTTGGCTCTTGTTGCCGTGAATCGCCATGGCCGGGATGTCCTGCTTGGACAGCTGTTCGGCCAGGCGGTTGGCGCCGTGCTTGGTGCGGGTGAACACCAGCACCTGCTGCCAGTCATGCCGGGTAATCAGGTGGGCGAGCAGTTCGCGCTTCTTCTCGCGGTCGACACGGTAGATCGCCTGGTCGACGAGCTCGGCGGTGGTGTTGCGACGTGCCACCTCGATCATCGCCGGGTCGTCGAGCAGCTTGCCGGCCAGCGCCTGGATCTCGTTGGAGAAGGTGGCCGAGAACAGCAGGTTCTGGCGTTTCTCAGGTAGTGCACGCAGGATCTTCTTGATGTCGTGGATGAAGCCCATGTCGAGCATGCGGTCGGCTTCGTCCAGTACCAGTATCTCGACCTTCGAGAGGTCCACGTGCTTCTGCTGGTGCAGGTCGAGCAGGCGACCGGGAGTGGCCACCAGCACGTCCAGCCCGGCCCGGATGGCATCCACCTGAGGCTGCTGGCCGACCCCGCCGAAGATCACGTGTGACTTAAGCGTCAGGTGACGACCATAGTCGGCCACGCTTTCGCCCACCTGGGCGGCGAGTTCGCGGGTCGGGGTCAGCACCAGGGCGCGGACCTGGCGCTTGGCCGGACGAGGGCCCTCGGCCAGGCGCTGCAGCATCGGCAGGGTGAAGCCGGCGGTCTTGCCGGTCCCGGTCTGGGCACTGGCCAGCAGATCGCCGCCCTTTAGAACGGCGGGAATCGCCTTGAGCTGGATCGGGGTCGGGGTGGTGTAGCCCTGTGCCTCGACGGCACGGAGCAGTTCGGCACGCAGGCCGAGGTTGGAAAAGGTCATGCGGTCTCCGCGGAGACGCCTCGGTCGCGCCATGTCGCGTTGCGACACGGTCAGTCCCTGGCCAAGGCGTGTAAAAGGAATCTGGCGCGGCAGGAGGGACCATCGATCGCCGCGGCGCTCATTATGCCACAGCGCCCGGCTCAACGCAGCCGTTTGATTTCCTCGGCGATCTCCTCGGCCACCATGTCCCAGCCGCGGCCCAGTGCGCGCACCATCGCAGGATAGCCGTCTCGTGTCAGAGGGACCTCGACCGCAAAGGGCGACAGGACCAGGAGCTCACCCTGGGCATCGCGTAGCTGCCACTGGCCCGCCACGACGGCCTGGCCGTCGTGACGTCCATGGAAGCGGTCTACTTCCAGCTGCAGGGTGGTGGCGTCATCCCTGCGTCCGCCCGCGTCTTCGCTCGTTACGCGGGTGTCCGGCAGGCGAGCGGCCAGGCGCTCGCGCAGGCTGCGCTCCAGCTGAAGCCCGAGGGGCTCGGCCCACTGGTGCTGGCTGGCTTCGTTGAGGGTGATGTCGTCGAGCTGCAGGACCAGGCCATCGACTTCCAGGAACCGGGCCAGCCGGAGTTGGTTGACGACCAGTCGCTGGGTGGCTTCTGCCCCGGCGATGCGTGCGGAGGCCGCCATGGCGTCGCCGGGCAGCGTGTAACGGGTGGCCGTCGGGCCGACGGCGGCACAGCCGGTCAGCCACAGTATCGCCAGGGTGGCGGCCAGTCCTTTGGTCGCTTTCATGGTGGGCTTCCTTGCGGGCTTGCGGTCGGCGCCCTGGGCTGAGGATCCTCGGCGTCCAGGCGGTCGAAGATCAGGGCACTGGGGTTGTCGCGCAGGGTGCGTGCGGTGGGCTGGAGGTCACGCAGCAGGTGCTCTAGCTGTTGCAGGGTCGAGGTGAAGTCGCGGTAGGCGCGGGAATCCGGCGACAGCCCCTCCAGGGTCGAGCGCAGCTCCTTCAGGCTCGTGTTGAGGGTGCCGGGAAGTTCGCGCATGCCGGGGTCCTCGACCAGCGAACGAACGCTGGTGGTGAGCTCATGCACTTCGCCGAGCATGGCCTGCGACGCAGTCAGGTTGCGATCGAGCCCAGCCAGCAGCGGTTCGAGCTCCAATCCATTGAGCTTGTCGAGCAGGGCCGTCACCTGGGCCTCGATCTGGGCGAAGCCGCTCGAGGTGGTGGGAAAGACGGTGCGCTCGGCAAAGGTCTCCGCGACGTACTCGCCTGCCTGGTCGGGCTGGAAGTTGAGGTCGACGAACAGCGCTCCAGTGATAAGGCTGCCGCTCTTCAGCGCGGCCTTCAGGCCCATATCGAAGAGCCCCTCAAAGCGCGTTCGCCACTCCTCGATTTCCAGGTCCTCGGGGGCGATGCCCAGGCGCTGGGGTTCGATTCGGATCAAGATCGGGATGGCGAAGTTGTTACGGGAGTCCGGTTGGGGGGCGGTGAAGTTCCAGGGTACCGCCGCCACGGTGCCGACGCGAACGCCACGGAACTCCACCGGGGCACCTCGGGAAAGGCCGCGCACGGTGTCGTCTACCAGCAGCACGTATTCCAGATAGCGACTGAAGGTGCCCTGACGGGCGCTTTCCTCGTCCGGGTAAAGGTTGAAGGTGCTGTCCGCCTGCACGGGCTTGCCGCGTGGCAGGTCATCGGGCGCGCCAAAGGTGACCCCCCCGCCAAGCAGGGTCTCCAGGGAGTCGATGTTGATCAGGAAGCCCTCGGAGTTCAGGCGCATGTCGAAGCCGCTGGCCGCCCAGAAGCGAGTGCTGTCGGTGACCAGGTCATGGTAGGGGCTCTCGATGAAGATGCGGTGGTGCATGCGTCGGGTGGCGCCATCGAAACTGGCCTCCTCGACTCGGCCGACGATGAGGCCCAGGTAGGTGACTGGGTCTCCGACGCTTGGCGAGTTGCCCAACTGGCTGACCAGATTGATGCGTAGCCCCTCGGCCCCGGCCGGGGAGACCGGGGGCTGGTCGCTGATCTCGAACTCCCTTGAATCGATCCCGCTCTGTCCCGGCTCAAGCTGGATGTAGGCACCGGAAAGAACCGTTCCCAGGCCGCTGATGCCCTCGCGGCCGATACGCGGCCTGACCACCCAGAATCGACTGTCCTCGACCAGCATGTCGTCGGTATCGGGGCTCATGCGAGCGGTGATCACTGCCCGGGAGATATCTTCCGACAGGCTGACCCGCTCGACCCTTCCCACCTCGACATTGCGAGTCTTGATCAGGGTGCTGCCCGCCTCGATGCCTTCCGCACTGTCCGTGACCAGGGTGATCTCCGGTCCTCGGCTGCGGTAGTTGTCGAAGACCAGCCAGGCGCCGATCAGGATCGCCACGATGGGTACGATCCATATCGGCGATAGCCGGGCCTGTGACGTGGTTCGGGCGCGGTGTGTGTCCCGTTCGGTCGCGTCGGTCATGGCGGACTTCCTTGTGTGAGGCCGGCCTCACGTGGCAGCGGTGTATCCCACATCAGCCTGGGGTCGAAGGTCATGGCGGCGAGCATCGTGCTGACCACCATGGCCCCGAAGGCCAAGGCGGCGGGCCCCGGCGCGATCGACATCAGGTTGCCGGCCCGAATCAGTGCCACCAGGATGGCCACCACGAAGATATCGACCATCGACCACCGGCCGATAAATTCAGTCAAACGGAATAGCCGGGTGCGCGACAGCGCAAAGTGCTTGTTGGCACGGGGCGCCACCAGGCACAGCCAGGCCAGGGCCAGTAGCTTGCCCACCGGCACGATGACGCTGGCGACAAAGATCACCATCGCCACCGGCCAGGAGCCCATCTCGATCAGTTCGACGATGCCGCCGATGATGGTGGACGGGCTGCTGCTTCCCAGGCTGGTGGTGGTCATGATCGGGTAGAGGTTGGCCGGCAGGTACATCACGGCGGCAGCCGCCAGCAGCGCCCAGGTGCGCTGAAGGCTGTTGGGCAGACGTGCATGCAGGCTCTCGTTGCAACGCCGGCAGCGGCCATGACCATCGGCATCCAGGCGGTTGACCAGGCCGCAGGTGGCGCATCCGGCCAGTCCCTGTGGTGCAGCGGACTCGCCGGTCTGCGAGCCTTCAGGGGCCAGGGGCTCGCCGGCCAGGGAGAACCACATCCAGTCGGCGTCCAGTGACTGGGTGGTGAGCAGCAGCAGCAGGGCGAAGATGCAGAAGGCCCAGAAGGAGATGCCCAGCCCGACCTCGGCCATGCCGGCGATCTTGATCAGGCTCACCAGGGCCCCGATGATGAAGACGTCGGCCATCATCCAGGGGTGCAGATGCGAGAGTGACCTTGCAATGCCGCGGCTGGCCGGCAGCGGGGCGCCGCGCAGCAGCCCGGCCTGCAGCCATATCACGCTCACCAGGTAGACGGCAGGCAGCACTCCGATGGTCAGGATCACGGCGATGGCCACCAGGGGCTGCTGGAAGCCGATCAGGGTGGTGGCGGTCTGTGTGAGGTCGATGCGGTTGCCGAATCCCCCGATGCTGAAGCTGATGAAGGGGAAGGAGACGGCCAGCGCCAGGGAGACCAGCGCCGCCAGCGCCAGCGCCAAGCTGCGCTGTGCCGGGCGGTGGTGGCGGCTGGCAAGGGTATGGCCGCAACGTGGGCACTCGGCCTTCTCGCCGGCGTGCAAGGGGGGCAGCGCCACTACCCAGTCGCATTCATGGCAGGCCCGCAGCCGTCGCCGCGAGGTGCGAGTCTCCGGCGGCGAGCGATCCACCAATGGTTCGCCCCGAAGCAGGGTAGGGGCGCGTAGGGCAGGCCTGGGCACCGCGATGTCATCTCCTTGATGTCGGGACTGGGCCGAAAGGCAGTGTGGCACGTTGACGCAAGGCACACCATATACAAACATGCGGGCCTGAATGTTCCCGAGGAGACGATATGATAGTGCCTGCGATGGCAGTGGTGGCAGGCCTGGTCCTGCTGGTGTGGAGCGCCGAACGCTTCGTCGACGGGGCGGCTGCGACCTCTGCCCGACTGGGGCTTTCGCCACTGCTGATCGGCATGCTGGTGATCGGCTTCGGTACGTCGGCCCCCGAACTGGTGGTTTCCGTTCTGGCGTCCAGCCAGGGCAATCCCGGCCTGGCATTGGGCAATGCCTACGGCTCCAATATCGCCAACATCGGCCTGATCCTCGGCCTGGTGGCGCTCATCTCGCCGCTGGCCGTGCATTCGAGCGTGGTGCGTCGTGAGCTGCCGGTGCTGGGGGGCGTGACCCTGCTATCCGCCCTGCTGCTCTGGGGAGGCGTGATCGAACGGCTGGAGGCGGTCCTGTTGCTTGTGCTGCTGGCCGCGTTCATCGGTTATAGCGTCTTCCTGGGGCTTCGCAATGGCACTGACGCTCTGGGGCCCGAGGCCGAGGAGAGCCTGCGTGTCCATCCCATGTCGCTGAAGGCCGGGCTCGTCTGGACGGGGGTTGGCCTGTTGTTGCTGGTCATCAGCTCGCGCATCCTGGTCTGGGGAGCGGTGGCCATCGCCCAGGGATTCGGCGTCAGTGACCTGGTGATCGGCCTGACGGTAGTGGCCGTGGGCACCTCGCTGCCGGAGCTGGCCTCGTCGATCAGTGCCCTGCGCCGCCACGAGCACGACCTGGTGCTCGGCAATGTCGTGGGCTCGAATCTCTTCAATACCCTGGGGGTGGTGGGCCTGGCCGGGGTGATCGCGCCCATCGAGGCTGGTCGCGAGGTGCTGCTGCGCGACTGGAGCCTGATGGCCGCCATGACGGTGATGCTGTCGGTCTTCGCCATGGGCTGGCGTGGCCGTGAGGGTCGCATCAACCGCACCGAGGGTGCCGTGCTGCTGGCGATGTTCATCGGCTACACCGCCTACATGGTCAGCATGGTGGTCCGGGCGGCAGGCTGAGCCGCCGCGACCTGAACCGCTGCGACAATGCGACACGTGACGCCCGCCCGGAGTCGACTGACGGCGGGTATCCTCCGGTCGTAATATTCTCAACGGTTTTTCCTGGTCCATCCGCCGGGTATTGATCGCTGCCTGACCCTTCGCGATGGACGGCTTTGCACGACTGACCAGGTTGTTTCAGGATGAGACCAACGACTCCCCGACGAGGTGTGCCATGCGTGACTTTCTCAGACGCCTGCCCAAGGCCGAACTTCACCTGCACATCGAGGGCACGCTGGAGCCCGAGCTGATGTTCTCTCTGGCCGAGCGCAACGGGATCAGTTTGCCCTTCGCCTCGGTGGAGGAGGTCCGCGAGGCCTTTGACTTCAACGACCTGCAGTCCTTCCTCGACCTCTACTACCAGGGCATGAGCGTGTTGTGCACCGCGAAGGACTTCCATGATCTGGCCATGGACTATTTCCGCCGGGCCAACGCCGAGGGGGTCGTGCATGTGGAGATGCACTTCGATCCCCAGGCCCATCTGGCCCGTGGTGTCGAGCTGCCGGTCGTGATGGAAGGGCTCTCCCTGGCACGCCGCCGGGCGCAGCGCGAGCTTGGCATGTCCACGGCGCTGATCATGGCCTTCCTGCGCGACCGCCCGGCCGAGGAGGCCATGGAGGTGATGGAGAGCGCGGCTCCCTACTGGGAGATGCTCGATGCCGTGGGCCTGGACAGCGCCGAGCAGGGCAACCCGCCTGCGAAGTTCGTCGAGGTGTTCGAGCGGGCACGCGAGCTCGGGATTCCTCGGGTCGCCCACGCAGGGGAGGAGGGCCCCCCCGCATACATCCGCGAGGCGCTGGACCTGCTGGACGTCTGTCGCATCGACCATGGCGTGCGCTGCCTGGAGGACCCGGCCCTGGTGGCCCGCCTGCGCGACGAGGGCGTGGTGCTCACCGTTTGCCCGCTCTCCAACGTGCGCCTGCGAGTGATCGAGCGCATGGCCGACCACCCGCTGCCGCAGCTGCTCGACGCCGGCCTACGCCTGACCCTCAACTCCGACGATCCGGCCTACTTCGGTGGTGGCATGCTGGCCAATTTCGAGGCCTGCGCCGAAGCCTTCGGCTGGTCGAGGGAGGTCTTCGTCCAACTGGCCGGTACGGCCATCGAATCTGCCTTCATGAGCGACGATCGCCGTCTCGCACTGCATCGTCAACTGGCCCAGGCGGTCTGAGGGCCCCTGGTTCGTCCTGCTGTCATCTGCCGGCGGTAGCGACGTGCCGAGGCCTGTTCCCTGGCCGAGGCCCTGATGATGCCCCTGCGGGCATCAGGCCTTAAGTTCCTGCAAAAGAGCTATATCAGCGTTCACGAAGCGGATGATCAGGGGGAATCGTGCTTGAGTCTCAAGCCCCGTTTCCTGCTGCTGGCTGTCTGGAGCGCCTTCCAGCGCACGGTGCTGGGCATCATCGAGCAGCGGGGCGAGCGCGTCGCGGCCATCCAGGTCCAGTACGACACTGCTCTCGCCTTGCGACGAATCGACCCTTGCCCTGGTCGCCTAACGGCTGCGGTGCGGGGTGGCGGCGATCGAGGTTCAAGGGGTTCCGGTGACCGTCAGTGCAGTAGCCTGCCTGGCCGTTGCCGGGGAAAGCCTCGATGACATCCTCAAGCGGGCCAATGTGGCGCTCTACGAGGCCAAGGCCGAAGGCCGCAACCTGGCCCGGATCTCCGTCTGACCTCCCGACTTCACGCCCGGCGGTGTACTCTGCGTCCCGCCGCCCAGGTCTCGGCCACCGTTCGGTCGTCGCCGAGCATCATCATCGCGAAGAGGGTCTCGGCCAGGCTCCGACTGCGCGCCGTGCGCCTCGCCATCAGCGGGGTGGCGGCCGGGTCGAGCACAACGAGATCCGCCTCCATGCCCGTAGCGAGCCGGCCGATCCGTTCGTCCAGCGACAGCGCCCTGGCATTGCCCAGGGTCAGCCCGTAGAAGCCCTGCCATGCGGTGAGCGGCTGGCCGCGCAGCTGGCCGACCTGGTAGGCGGCCTTGAGCGTGGCCAGTCCCGAGAGGTCGGTGCCGCCGCCGACATCGCTGGCATAGCTGATGGCGAGTCCGGCCTCGCGGGCGGCGAGGCGGTCGAACAGGCCGCTGCCCAGGAAAAGGTTGGAGCTGGGGCAGAAGGCCAGGTTGGCCCTCCGCGCCGCCAGGCGTCCCCGCATCTCCTGGTCGAGGTGGATGCCGTGGGCGAAGGTGCTGCGAGGCCCCACCAGCCCCGACTGTTCGTAGACCTCGAGGTAGTCGCGGCTCCCCGGGAATAGCTCGGCCACCCAGTCGAGCTCGTCGGTGGTCTCGGCGAGATGTGTCTGCAGCCAGAGGCTCGGGTCGTTGCGCACCAGCCCCCCGGTCGCATCGAGCTGTGCCCGGGTAGAGGTGGGGGCGAAGCGGGGCGTCAGGCTATAGCCGAGCCGGCCCTTGCCGTGCCAGTCGCCGATCAGTCGCTCGGTATCGCGGATGCCGCCGTGGGTGTCGTCACAGAGCGCGTCGGGCGCATGGCGGTCCATCAGTACCTTGCCGGCGAGCATGCGCAGGTCGCGTTGGCCGCAGGCCGTGAAGAAGGCGTCCACCGAGACCGGGTGGCTGGAGCAGAACACCTGAGCGGTCGTGGTGCCGACCCGCAGCATCTCGTCTAGGAAGGCATTCGACAGGGCCCGGGCATGCTCATGGACGGCGAAGCGACACTCCTGTGGGAAGGTGTAATCGTTGAGCCAGTCCAGCAGCCGACGTCCGTATGACGCCATGATCTCCAGCTGAACATAGTGCACATGGCTGTCGATGAAGCCCGGAGTGATCACTTTTCCCCGATGATCGATCACCTCGATGCCCTCGGGCAGCTTCGGGAACAGGCGCTCGAAGCGGTCCAGGGCACGGATGCGACCGTCCTCGATCCATAGTGCGCCATCCGTGATATGGCGCACGCTGCCTGCGGCGGGGGTGTCATCCTCGCCGGGATCGGCATCGAAGCTCAGCAGGTCGGCGCGCAGTACGCGCGAATCGTTCATGGTCGTCTCGTCAAGGCTTGTCAGGTCTTTTGTATGAGTATCCCGGCAGCGCTGCCTTCAGCGCGATTGGCTCCGGGGCTATCGCTTTAGAGCTATCGCTTTAGAGCTATCGCTTTGCAAGCTTGGCTCCTAGGTGGCATTGGCGGTGATGATACGTCTCAGCTCGGCCGGGTCGAGCCCTCGCCGATCGCCTCTCGCGGGCGACACCACCAGCGGCAGCAGCTCGGCGATGGCGGCGATGGCGATGGCATAGGGTGTCTTGTCGCCGCCCCTGGTCGCTTCCCCCCCGTTCGTTTCACTTCTGTTCGTTTCACCCCCTGGGCCGAGCGTCATGCCGATGGGGCAGCGCACCGCGTCGAGGGCCTCCTCGGCATGGCCGGCATCGTGCAGCCGCCGGCGGAAGCCGGCCCACTTGCTGCGCGAACCGATCAGCCCGAGGGACGCCGTGTCGCCGCGGGTGAGCAGGGCATCCACCAGGGCCAGGTCCTCACCGTGGTCATGGGTCAGCACCAGAGCATGGGCCCCGGGCGGCAGTGCCGCCACGGCCGCGGCCGGGTCCGCCGAGGGGTGGCACTCGAGGCGCGGTTGCCCGGCCGCCCAGTCGTGGAAGATGCCCGTCCGGCTGTCGTGCCACAGTACCCGCCAGGGCAGCGGGGCGGCCATGCGCACCAGGGCCTGGCCCACGTGTCCCGCACCGAAGACGGCCAGCGTCATGGCACTGCCCGGGAAGATCTCGAGCAGCACATTGACGAAGCCGCCGCAGCACTGGCCGCTGCGTCCGCCCAGGGAAAAGGCCTCCAGGCTCATGCCGGCCTTGGCGGTTCCATCAGTTCCTGCCAGGCGCTGTCGTGCGGCCTTGATCGTCTGCCACTCGAAGGTGCCGCCGCCCAGGGTATCGAACACCTCATCCGCCGTGATCACCATGCGTGCGCCGGGCTCCCGGGGCGTGGAACCGGCGCTGGTGACCTGGGTCGCCAGCGCATGGGGCACGCCGTCGCGCTGCAGGCGATGCAGGGCGGCGTGCCAGCGCTCGGTCCCGAGATCGTGGCTGTCCATCAGGCGTCTCCTGCGTTCGACACCCTGGCGCGCAGCGCCTTGGCGGCCATCAGCACGCGCTCGGGGGTGGCCGGGGTGTCGAGGCGCGGAGCCTCGCGATAGTCGACCAGGCTCGAGAGGGCGTCGCGCAAGGCTGACCACACCGAGATGCCTAGCATGAAGGGCGGCTCGCCCACCGCCTTCGAGCGGTAGATGCTGGCCATGGAATTGGGATGGCCCTCGAGCAGCGCCACATTGAACACCGCCGGCAGGTCGCCATAGGTGGGGATCTTGTAGGTGGCCGGGCCATCGGAGGTCAGCCGACCTGCGTCGTCCCACCGGAGTTCCTCGCTGGTGAGCCAGCCCATGCCCTGGATGAAGCCGCCTTCCACCTGGCCGATGTCGATGGCGGGGTTCAGGGAGTCACCCACGTCATGCAGGATGTCCACGCGGTCCACCTGGTACTCCCCCGTGAGGGTGTCGACGCTGACCTCGGATACGGCCGCGCCATGGGCGAAATAGTAGAAGGGTCTGCCCTGCCCGGTCACGCGGTCGTAGTGGATCAGCGGGGTGGCGTAGAAGCCCTTCTCGGACAGCGAGATCCGATCGAGATAGGCGGCCTGGACCAGCTCACCCCAGGGGATGCGACGCTCGCTCTCGCCCTCTTTGGACACCAGTTCGCCGTCGGCGAGGTTCATGCCTTCGTGATCCAGGTGGTAGGCCTCGGCGGCGAAGTCGAACAGACGCGCCTTGAGTCTCAGGCAGGCGTCGCGGGCGGCCATGCCGTTCAGGTCGGCGCCGCTGGAGGCGGCGGTGGGCGAGGTGTTGGGCACCTTGTCGGTGCGCGTGGCGGTGATGCGCACCGTCTCGATGTCCAGCGACAGTTCCCGGGCCACCACCTGGCAGATCTTGGTGTGCAGGCCCTGACCCATCTCGGTGCCACCGTGGTTGATCATCACGCTGCCGTCGGTATAGACGTGCAGCAGGGCGCCGGCCTGGTTGAGGTGTCGGGCGGTGAAGGAGATGCCGAACTTCACCGGAGTCAGCGCAAGGCCCCGCCTGATGATCGGGCTCGTCGCATTGAACTCGGTGATCGCCCGGCGTCTCGTCCAATAGTCGCTGTCGGCCTCGAGCCGTTCGACAACATGGTGCAGCAGGGCGACCTGCTCCACGGTCTGGCCATAGTGTGTGATGTCCCGACGGGTCGTGTCTCGGACCTCGCGGTAGAGGTTGCGCTTGCGGATCGTCAGCGGATCCTCGCCGAGGCGCCGAGCGATGTCGTCCATGGCCGGCTCGATCACCATCATGCCCTGAGGACCGCCGAAACCGCGAAAGGCGGTGTTGGAGGCGGTGTTTGTGCGCGCCCGCTTCCCGGTCACCCGCACCTCGCCCAGCGAGTAGGCATTGTCGGCGTGGAACATGGCGCGGTCGACGATGGCGTCGGACAGGTCCGGGGAGTAGCCGCAGTCCCCGATCAGCGTGAGGTCGCCGCCCTGGATCACCCCCTGGGCGTCCACGCCCAGACGGTATCGGTTGTGGAAGGGGTGTCGCTTGCCGGTGGCTCGCATGTCATCCCCGCGCGGCAGACGCAGGCGGGCAGCGCGACCGGTGCGTCGGGCGATCAATGCGGCGATGCAGGCCCAGGGCGATGCCTGGGTCTCCTTGCCGCCGAATCCGCCGCCCATGCGGCGCACTTCCACCATCACCGCGTTGAAGGGAACGCCGAGGACCTCGGCGACCAGTTTCTGGGTCTCGCTGGGGTGCTGGTTGGAGGTATGAACGACCACGCCCTCGTCCTCGGTGGGCATGACCAGGCAGGCCTGGCCCTCGAGGTAGAAGTGCTCCTGGCCGCCGACGAACTGCTCGCCCTCGATGACATGTGCGGCACCCCTCAGGGCCTGTTGCCAGTCGCCGCTCTGCTGAACGTGGGTCGGTCGAACGAAGACCTCACTCTCGGCCGCGGCCACCGGGTCGAGGCAAGCCGGCTGCTCCTCGATCCGGGCGATCTCCCGAATGACCGAGGGGCGGGTGGCCTTACGCGCCGCCTGCTGGCTCTCGGCGGCCACGGCGAACATCACCTGGCCGGCGTAGCTGATCTCGTCCTCGACGAAGATCGGATCGCCGGGGAAGACCGGGCCGATGTCGGTTTGGCCCGGAACATCGGCGAAGCCCACCACGTCCACCACGCCGGGCAGGGCGCGGACCCTGTCCAGGTCAAGGCTGGTCAGGCGGCCGCAGGCGACCGGCGAGAGTCCCAGCGCCACATGCAGGGCATCGGCGGGTGCGGGGATATCGTCGATATAGGCGGCGCCCCCCGTGACATGCTTGACCGCGCTTTCATGGGCCTGTGCCTGACCCGCGATGCCACGGGGCGAGGGCGTCACGACCTCACGGGCCAGGGGACCATCCCCCTGGATTCGGCCCTGCTGCTGCCCTCTGGCTATGGCCTGAGCCCTTGAGGTGGAAGAGACGTCAGTGAGCGAACGCATGGAGCATCACCTGCGGGTCGAGGTCGTGCATTGACGGGTCCTTTGTCGCCCTTGGTTGGTCTGTGCGACACGCTACCAGGCGCAGGCGTTCCAGCAGGTTGGCGGCCCCGAGCCGGCGATACTGGTCGCTGCCGCGCACGTCACTCATGGGCTGGAAGTCCCGGGACAGTGCCCGTCGCGCGGCCTGGAAGGCGGCAGTCGTCGGGGCCTGTCCCTCCAGGGCGGCCTCGGCGGCCCTGGCCCGAGTGGGTGTCGCCGCCATGCCGCCGAAGGCGAGGCGCACGTCCCGCAGCATGCCACCTTCGACCCGCCAGGCGAAGGCGCCGAGTAACGCGGAGATGTCATCCTCCCGGCGTTTCGAGAGCTTCCAGACCTTGAGGTGCCGGCCTGTCTCGGCACGCGGCAGGAAGATTGCACGGATCACCTCGCCTTCGCCAAGGGCGGTTTGCTTGTAGTCGAGGAAGAAGTCGTCAAGGGGCAATTCGCGATCGCCCTCGGGGCCGCAGAGCCAAAGCCGAGACGCCAGGGCCAGCAGTACCGGCGGGGTGTCGCCGATGGGCGAGGCATTGGCGATGTTGCCGCCCAGGGTGCCCCGGTTGCGTACCTGAGCCGAGCCCAGGCGATGCAGCAGGTGGGCAAAGGCCTCGTGGTGCTCCTCGAGGAGTGGCTCGAGTCGTGAGTAGGTCACGGCGGCCCCGACCCACCAGCCCGCGCGGCCGTCTGCCAGGATCGTCTCCTCGATGGCAGTGAGCTCGGCGACGCGAGTGACGTCGACCAGCCGCGAGAAGTGCTCCAGGCGTTGCGTTACCTCCAGCCAGAGGTCGGTGGCGCCGGCGACGATCGGCACATCGGGATGGCGGCGGCGCAGCTCGATCAACTCGTCGAGGGTCCGGGGCTGGGCGAAGGGGGCCTCCTCAGCGGGTCTCGCGGCGAGCCCCGTCCTGCTAATGACAGGGGTAGCGGCATCCAGCCACGCCGGGCGTTGCTCGGTGTACTCGCCCATGGAGAGGGCGGCGTCACGGATGGGCCGGTAGCCGGTGCAGCGGCAGAGGTTGCCTCCCAGTGCCGCTTCCAGTCGCCGCGGCGAGAAGGGCGCCGGGCGTTCGTCGCCGGCCCCTCGCTGTGCTTCATGCAGGGTGAACAGCGACATCACGACCCCCGGGGTACAGAAGCCGCACTGGCTGGCGTGGCACTCGACCATCGCCGCCTGGGCGGGGTGAAGCGATTCGCCCCGGGCGAGGCCCTCCACGGTGACGAGCTGTCGCCCCTGGAGCTGATGGGCGGGCATGATGCAAGCATTGGCGCTGTGGTAATGCACGCGGCCGTCGGACCGAGTCTCCCCGATGGCGACGGTGCAGGCGCCGCAGTCACCTGAGGCGCAGCCCTCCTTGGTGCCTGTCTGGCCCAGCGTCACGCGCAGGAGCTCGAGCACGCTGGTGTCGGGCGAGACGTCGCAGTGGCGGGGCTGCCCGTTGAGCAGGAAATCGATCATCGCCTTGTCTCTGTCTGTCGGTGGACGTGTCGCTGGAGATGCGTGGGCGACTCGCCGGCATCAGGCGATCCGATGTATTGACCATTCGGTCAGGATATTGAAAGATTGGTTCAGATTTCTGTGCATTGCAAGCCCGTTTGCACCCGTTACGGGGGTGGGGCACTATCCTTGGCTTTTACCCACTTGGGTGCAGCGGACAAGGTGCAGCGGCCAGGGCGCAGTGAGGGTGTCGATGACAGAGCGGAGTGCGCCCGTGGACAAGAGGGCGAAGGTGCGGGGCGAGACCAGTGGCGTGACGCGACGGCGTAACGAGCAGGAGATCCTGGTCGCGGCCGAACGGGTCTTCGCCCGCCATGGCTATCGGGGAGCGAGCCTGCAGGCCATCGCCGAGCAGGCCGACCTGCCCAAGTCCAACGTGCTCTACTACATGGGCTCCAAGCGTGGCCTCTATGTGCGCCTGCTGGAACGGATGATGGAGCGCTGGAACGCGCTACTCGATGACATCTCCGTGGAGGATGATCCAGCGGAGGTCCTCGAGGCCTTCATTCGCAGCAAGATGCAGCTCTCCCGCCGGCATCCAGAGGGCTCTCGCCTGTTTGCCGCCGAGATCCTCGGCGGCGCCCCCTTCCTTCATGAATACCTGCGCGGCGAGCTGCGCGACTGGGTCCAGGCCCGGGCGCGGATCCTCGAGCAGTGGTCCGAGCGCGGGCTGATGGATCCCGTCGATCCGGTGTGGCTGATCTTCCTGATCTGGTCGGCCACCCAGCACTACGCCGACTTCGAGGCGCAGGTGCTGGGCATCACCGGCCGTGACGAGCTCACCGATGCCGATGTCGAGGAGATCACCGCCTTCCTCACCCGGGTGATCCTCAAGGGGTGCGGGGTGAGTCCTTCTCGATGAACAACCTACCCATCGAATCCCGACTGTCGGCGATCCACGAGGCCCTGGACTCTCATGTCAGGGCGCTGCTGGTGGCCGAGCCCGGTGCCGGCAAGACCACCCGAGTCCCCCTCGCACTGCTCGATGCCCCCTGGTGTCGCGAAGGCCGGCTGCTGCTGCTGGAGCCTCGCCGCGTGGCGGCGCGCCTGGCGGCCGGCTTCATGGCCGAGTCCCTCGGCGAGAAGGTGGGCGAGACGGTGGGCTACCGGATGCGCGGCGAGAGCCGGGTCGGGCCGACCACCCTCCTCGAGGTCGTCACCCAGGGCGTACTGACCCGCATGCTCCAGGAGGACCCCATGCTCGAGGGGGTCTCCGGGGTTATCTTCGATGAGTTCCACGAGCGCAGCCTGGAGGCCGACCTTGGACTTGCCCTGACCCTCGATGCGCAGCAGGGCCTGCGTGACGACCTGCGCCTGCTGGTGATGTCGGCAACCCTGGACGTCGATGCCCTGCTGGGGGTGCTCGGGGAGACCACTCCGCTGATCGACTGCCCGGGGCGCAGCTTTCCCGTCGAGACCCGTTATCGTCCGCTGCGCCTACGCGAGGACATTGCCCGCCAGCAGGCCGTGGCGGTGCTAGAGGCGCTGGATGACGGCGAGGTGGGCGAAGACGAGTCAGGCGATGCCTTGGTGATCCTCCCCGGGGTGGGCGAGATCCGCCGCCTGGCCCGCGAACTGGCGGGGCGGGCCCCAGGGCTCGCCGTCATGGAGCTCCATGGCCGCCTGCCGCTGGATGCCCAGCGGCGCGCCCTGCGACCAGATCCGAAGGGCCGGCGCCGGGTGGTGCTTGCCACCGCCATCGCCGAGTCCAGCGTGACCGTGGACGGTGTGCGCCTGGTGATCGACGCCGGCCAGGAGCGGGTGCCGGTCTTCCAGGCACGCACCGGTCTTACCCGGCTGGAGACCCGACGGGTCAACCGGGCCAGCGCCGACCAGCGCCGCGGGCGTGCCGGCCGCCAAGGTCCGGGGCGCTGCGTGCGCCTGTGGGCCGAGGAGCAGCCGCTGATCCCCCACGGCGAGCCGGAGATCCGCCAGGCGGACCTGGCGCCATTGGCCTTCGAGCTGGCGCGCTGGGGCATCAGTGACCCGGATGAGCTCGCCTGGGTGACGCCGCCTCCTGCTGCGGCGCTGGCGGCTGGGCGTGACCTGCTGATCCGTCTCGGCGTGCTGGATGCGGCCTTCCATCTCACCGCGCTGGGCCGTGCCTGCGTGCGCTGGCCGACCCATCCCCGCCTCTCCGTCATGCTGGAGCGGTCCGCCGAGCTCGAGGCCCGGCCGCTGGCCTGCGCGCTGGTGGCCGCCCTGGAGGGGCGCGACCTCGACCAGGAACGGGATCTGGAGCGGGCGCTGGCCGCTCGGCTGTCCGACCCGCGGGAGCATCGCCAGTGGCATCAGGAGGCTCGACGCCTGGCCCGGATCGCCGGTGACGGCCTGGACAAGGGGAGCCTGGACAAGAGGGGCGTCGAGGTGACGAGCCTGGCGCCGCTGGGCGAGCTGTTGGCACTGGCCTACCCGGAGCGCATCGGGCAGCGACGCGAACCCGGTCGCTTCCGCCTGGCGGGCGGGACCCTCGCCACGCTGCCCGAGTCCCATCCCCTGGCTCATGCCTCCCTGCTGGTGGCCGCCGAGCTCGACGGCGAAGCGAGCGGTGCCCGCATCTTCCGCGCTGTGGCGCTCTCCTCCGAGCGACTCGAGGCGCTCTACCCGGAGACCCGCGAGTGGCGCTCAAGCCTCGAGTGGTCCGACGCCCAGGGCCGGATGATCGGTGAACAGGTGCGGGGGCTCGACGCCGTGGTGCTCGAGCGCCTTCCGCTCGGCCGGTTGCCGCCGGAGGCGGTGCGCGCGGCGTTGCTGGCGGCCCTGCGGCGGCGTGGATGGCTGCCCTTCGACGACGAGGCCGAGCAGTTGTGTGGTCGGGTGGCGCTTCTGCGAAGAGAGCTGGGCGAGACGTGGCCGGACTGGTCGACGTCGGCCCTGCTCGAGGACCTGGAGCAGTGGCTCGCGCCCTACCTCGACGGTGTGAGCCGCCTCGAGGCGGTGGAGAAGCTGCCGCTTTCACGCATACTGCTGGACTCGCTGGACTGGCCCCTTCGCGCACGCCTCGAAGAGCTGGCGCCACCGCGCCTGGCGGTGCCCAGTGGTGCACACCATCGGCTGGATTATACGCCCTGCATGTCGGGCAAGCCGCCGGTGCTGGCGGTCAAGTTGCAGGAATGCTTCGGCTGGCGGGCATCGCCGCGCGTGGTGGAGGGGCGCGTACCGGTATTGCTGCACCTGCTCTCGCCGGCACGCCGGCCGTTGCAGGTCACAGGCGACCTCGAAAGCTTCTGGGCCAACGGCTACCCGGAGGTGCGCCGCGAGATGCGTGGCCGCTACCCCAAGCACCCCTGGCCGGAGGATCCCTTCTCCGCCGAGGCGACCGCACGAACCAAGCGACGGGGCTGAGCGTCGCTCTCGGCGTTCCTCGGTACGGTGCCGTCGGTCTTCAGGGCCATCGGCCGTTTAGCCATTCACAGACCCGTGGGGACGGTTCGAGGACTGCCGAGATGGCACAATGGCACCATGTCACCCAGCCAGGAGACTCGTGATGACAACAGCCCAGGCGTGTCCTTGCGGCAGCGGCAAGACCCTGGCCGACTGCTGTGACCGCTATCATCGTGGCGAGGCGGCCCACACGCCCGAGACGCTGATGCGCTCGCGCTACAGCGCCTTCGTCCTGAACCTCACCGACTACCTGCGCGAGACCTGGGCCGCCGGGAGCCGGCCAGATAGCCTGCCGCCGGACGAGACCACACGCTGGGTGCGTCTGGATATCCTCGATCACGGCGAACAGGACGACACGGGTTGGGTGCAGTTCCGGGCCACCTTCCTTGAAGGACGCCGCTGGGGCGTGCTGGAGGAGGCGTCACGCTTCGTGCGCGAAGGGGGGCGCTGGTTCTACCTCGACGGCCGCCCAACGGTGACCCGGCTCAAGCCCGGCCGGAATGCGCCTTGCCCCTGCGGCAGCGGGCGCAAGTTCAAGAGCTGCTGCGGCGCGGGTTAGCGCCGGTTGGCCGCAGGGCGGAGTAGCCCTTACACTGCCCGGCCAGGGCCCGCCCCAGCAAGGCCCATTCATCCCGTTTTACGCTCCCGGTAGTGATCCCATGGCCCAGACACTCTCGAAACGCATCAACAAGTATATCCGCGAGAGCGGGATGTGCTCACGGCGGGATGCGGACCGCTACATCGAGCAGGGCAATGTCTTCATCGACGGCCAGCGCGCCACCCCCGGCGATCAGGTCTTCCCGGGCAGCGTAGTCAAGGTCAACGGCCAGTTGGTGGAACCCCTGGAGGAAGAGGACCTGGTGTTCATCGCGCTCAACAAGCCGGTCGGGATCGTCAGCACCACGGAGTCCAGCGAGAAGGCCAATATCGTAGATTTCATCAAGCATGGGGCCCGCATCTTCCCCATCGGCCGCCTGGACAAGGACTCTCAGGGGCTGATCTTTCTGACCAACAACGGCGACCTGGTCAACCGGATACTGCGGGCGAGCAACCACCACGAGAAGGAGTACCGGGTCACCGTCAACAGGCCCATCACCGATGAGTTCATCGCCGGGATGGGAGGCGGCGTGCGGATACTCGGGGAAACCACCAAGCCGTGCCCGGTGGTGAAGGAGTCTCGGTTCGTGTTCAACATCACCCTGGTGCAGGGGTTGAACCGCCAGATCCGTCGCATGTGCGAGGTGTTCGGCTTCGATGTGGTCAAGCTCGAGCGCATCCGCATCATGAACGTGTCGCTCAAGGGTCTGGCGACGGGTGACTGGCGCGACCTGACGGAAGCCGAGGTGGCGACTATCATGGCCCAGACCGAGCATTCGACCTCCGAGGCGCAGGAAAGCGATCGCCAGTCGAGCAGCACGAACAAGCCAGCCGCCAAGAAGACTGGTGCCCAGAAGCCAGGAGTAAAGAAGCCAGGAGTAAAGAAGCCAGGAGTAAAGAAGGTAGGAGAAAAGAAGGCAGGAGTTAAGAAGCCCGGCGGAAAGAAGGCCGGCAAGCGCGGTGCCACTGCCAAGGGGACTGGCGCTAAAGGGAATGGCGCGAAGCCTGCCGCCAGGAAGGCGCCGACCGGAAAGTCCGCCCGTCAGGTGAAAGGCGGCAAGTCCTCTCCCTCAACGAACCGGCGCCAGAAACCTGGTAATGCGGCGCGCAAGGCCCGGGGCAGGAAGTAGGTTCCGCGCCACCAGGA
This sequence comes from Halomonas aquatica, assembly GCF_040196335.1. Lineage (NCBI taxonomy): Bacteria > Pseudomonadati > Pseudomonadota > Gammaproteobacteria > Oceanospirillales > Halomonadaceae > Halomonas > Halomonas aquatica. Next base: position 492,521 of record NZ_JBEGCJ010000003.1, on the reverse strand, counting down.
GGCAGCATGAACGATCAACGACTCCAGAGCCCCGCCGCGGCGCGCAATCGCCAACCGATCCTGGACGTGCTCATGGCGGTGCTGCCGAGCGATGCTCGGGTGTTGGAGATCGCCAGCGGCAGCGGAGAGCATGCCGTCACCTTTGCCGGCGCGATGCCGGGCTGGTCGTGGCAGCCCAGCGACCCGAATCCCCATGCGCGCCGCTCGATCGAGGCGTGGCGCGAGCATGCCGGCCTTGCCAACCTGCACCCACCCATGGCGGTGGATGTGACTGCCGTCTGCCCGGCCGGGCCCCATGACGCCGTGGTCGCGATCAACCTGCTGCATATCTCGCCCTGGGAGGTCACCGAGGCCCTGCTGAGCTGTGCCGGGGGGCAATTATCCGGCGGCGGAGTGCTCTTTCTCTATGGACCCTTCAAGCGCAAAGGCCGCCATACGGCGCCCAGCAATGCGTCCTTCGATGCCGACCTGAGACAGCGCGACCCCCGCTTCGGCATCCGTGACCTCGATGCGGTCGTGGAGGAGGCCGCTCGGTGCGGCCTCCTCCTCGAACGGCTCGTGGACATGCCCGCCAACAACCTCAGCGTGGTCTTTCGCCGGGCATAGCAGCGGCCCGTGATACCGGCGTTATTCGGGTATCTCGCCCGGCACCCGATATTGCACGCCTTCGGCCTGGCGTTCCTCCCGGGTCTTCGTGTCGTCCTCGGTGGGCACGCCCCAGACGGTTTCCCGGCGACCATCCTCCCAGGTGTAGGTGGTGCAGCCGGCCAGCAGGGTCATGGCGAGCGTGCTGGCGATGAGGGAGAGCGTTAGCGTTCGAGGCATCGTGGGTTCCTTTTGCAGCGTGACCTAGCCTGAGAGGCCGATCAGTATCGGGACATAGACCACCAGCAGCAATACCGTGATCAGCCCCAGCAGATAGGGGAGGATGGCACGGGTGATGCGCTCCAGCGGCAGTTGCGTCACCGAGGAGGCCACATAGAGGTTGATCGCCACCGGTGGGGTGATCATGCCGATGGCCAGGCCCACCACGATGATCAGACCGAAGTGGATCGGATCGATGCCCAACTGGGTGACCAGCGGCAGCAGTACCGGTGTGAGGATGATCAGGGCACTGGCCGTCTCGATGAACACACCGGTGAGCAGGATCACCGCCACGACCAGCAGCATGATCACGTAGGGATCGGTGGAGATCGACAGTACTGCCTCGGCGATGGCACCAGGAACCTGCCAACTGGAGAGCGTCCAGCTGAGCACCGCCGAAGTGGCGATCACGAGCATGATCACCGAGGTGGTGATCGCCGAGCGGATCAGGATGCGATAGACATCGGCAAGGCTAAGGTCTCGGTAGACGAACAGCGACACCAGCAGCGCGTAGTTGACCGCCACCACTGCGGCTTCACTGGGCGTGAAGATACCCGAAAAGATACCGCCGAGGATGATTACCGGCGTCGCGAGCCCCCAACTGGCGCTCTTCAGGGTGCGCCAGATGGTCGCCGCCGAGAAGGCCGTGCCGCGCGGATAGTTGCGCCGGTAGGCCTGGACGATGGCAATGGTCGCGAGGCCCACCCCCATGGCGAGCCCGGGCAGGAAACCGCTGAGGAACAGCTGGGAGACCGACTGCTGGGCGATCACCGCATAGATGATCATCGGCACCGAGGGCGGGATCACCACCCCGATGGTGCCGCTGGCGGCGATCAGGCTGGCCGCCGAGGCAGGCTCGTAGCCCTTCTTGCGCAGCTCCGGTACCAGGGTGGAACCCACGGCGGCGGTGGTCGCGGCCCCGGAGCCGGAGATGGCGGCGAAGAACATTCCCGCCAGGACCGAGACGATGGAGAGCCCGCCCTTCAGGAAGCCAAACAGTGCATCGGCGAAGTCGACCAGCTTCTCGCTGACCTTGCCCTGGGCCATCAGGTCGCCGGCCAGGATGAACATGGGCACTGCCACCAGGGCGAAGGAGTTGATGCCTTGGAACATCTGCTGGGTGACCACCATCAGCGGCACGCCCTGGGCATTCAGGGCCAGCAGGGTGCTGGCGCCGATGGCCAGGGCGACCGGCACGCCGATCAGCATGAAGACGAAGAATAGAACGAAGAGCAGGGCGGTCATGCCGGAGGCTCCTCGGGGGTATGGGGGGCGGGTTCACCGGTGGCGTTGCCCTTGATGATCAGGCCGACCAGGTCGACGAAGGCGTACCAGGCCATCAGGGCGGCGCTGACCGGGATCACGGCGTAGACCCAGGTCATGGAGAGGCGCAGCGACGCGGACTTCTGGAAGCTCTGCACCTGCATGTACTGGTAGCCGATGACCACCAGGGAGACCATGAAGCCCAGGACCACGAGCACCGCGGTGATGCGGATGATTCGCTGCAGCCGGCCGGGCAGGGCCTCAACCAGGAAGGTCACGGCGATATGGCGGCCACGCTGGAAGGCCAGCGTGGCGCCGAGGAAGGTGATCCAGACCAGCAGGAAGCGTGCCACTTCCTCGGTCCAGCCCACCGCATTGAAGAATACTCGCGAGACGATCTGCAGCGTGATCACGCCGATCAACGCCGCCATGCCCGTGAAGACCACGGGGCGAAGGGCGGCGTCGATGACATTCTCGATGCGTTGCAGGGCCGTCAGCACAGACAGGGGTAGACCCGACAATTACTTCAGCGCCTCCTGGATGCGTGGCAGGTAGTCGCCGAACTGTTCGCCGTACTGCGTGTAGACCGGGGCCACGGCTTCCTGGAAGGCCGCAATGTCGGGCTCCGAGACGATCTCCATGCCGGCCTCGCGCAGCGCCGCCAGCTGTTCGGACTCCATCTCTGCGTTGACACGCCGCTCGTGCTCGGAGGCCTCCTGGGCGGCATCGACCAGCACCGCCTGGGCGGCCTCGGGCAGTTGGCTCCAGGCCGGCATGCCCATCACGAAGATCGCCGGCGCATAGGTGTGCCGCGACAGCGTCATGTGGTCCTGGTTTTCATAGAGCTTGAAGGAGTGAATGACGTTGACCGGGTTCTCCTGACCGTCGATGGTGCCCTGCTGCATGGCGGTCAGCGCCTCGGTCCAGGCCATGGGGATGGCGTTGGCGCCCAACTCGCGGAAGGTGTCGACGTAGACCGGGTTCTCCATGACGCGGATGCGCAGCCCCTCGATGTCCTCAGGCGAGGTCACCGCACGCTCACTATTGGTCAGGTTGCGGAATCCCCGCTCGGCATAGGCCAGGCCCTTGAGATTGACCTCGGAGAGCTTGTCGAGGAGCTCCTGGCCGATCGGGCCGTCCAGCACCTCGTAGGCGGCCTCACGCGAGGGGAACAGGAAGGGCAGTTCGAACACCGCCATTTCCTCGACGAAGTTGGCCACCGGGCCGTTGGTGATCACGCCCATGTCCACGGTGCCGATCTGCATGCCTTCCAGGAGGGTGCGCTCGTCTCCCAGGGTGGCATTAGGGTAGAGCTCGATGTCGACCTTACCTTCGGTGCGTTGCTCCACCAGCGTCTCGAACTTCTCGGCGGCGATGTGGAAACCGTCCTGCTCGTTGACCACGTGGGCCAGTCGCAGGGTGACCGGATCCATGTCGGTGAACTCGGAGGCGCTGGCCCCGGCGGCCATGGCCAGTGAGACAGAGAGTGCCAGCGTGCTGCGTGCAAAACCTTTCATTATCGTTTTTCCCCAATTGTGTCAATTGCTTGGTGAGGATGCCCGAGGCCCGTGCGGGGGTCAAATGGCTCTCATGCCCGGCTCACAGCAGCCGATACATCACATGGGCATCCACCGGGCCCAGTACGGAGTGGCGGAAGGCGCGGGGCAGGGTGCCGATGATCTCGAAGCCGTGCTGCTGCCACAGCCGGATGGCGGTCTCGTTGCTTTCCACCACCAGGTTGTACTGCATGGCAACGAAACCCAGCTGCCGGGCCAGGGTCAGGGAGTGGTCACACATCTCGCCGGCGATGCCCTGGCCGCGGGCATTCTCTGCCACCATATAGCCACAGTTGGCGACATGATCGCCGGGGCCAGGCTGATTGGGCTTGAGGGCGTAGGACCCGGTGATGCGGCCCTCATCGTCCACGGCCACGCGCACCGCCCGCGGCAGCTCGATCCACAGACGGTGTGCATCCTGCTCGCTGATGTCGCGGGGCACGGCATAGGTCTCGCCGGCGCGGAACACCGGTTCGAGAATGGCCCAGAGGCCATACCAGTCGTCAGGCTGATAGGGGCGGATGCGGATCATTCGGGAATGGCTCCTTGCCGAGAGGGAGTCATGGGTCGCGGATGTGGGCTCAGGGGTCGATGGCCCCAGCCGTCACGAGGATTCCCTTCACTGGTTAGATCAGTGAGTCATGATAAAGGGAATTCTGGCTGGGTCATACTAACTGGGGGTCATACGAACTCAGGGTCATCCGTCCTGACGGTGGTCGCCTCACCCTCCCCGGGAACCATCACGGCGAACTCGCCGCCCCCGAGGTGACGGACCGAGTGGCCCTCACGGGTTCGGAAGGAGGGCAGGCCGCCTCGCGTGGTGCCGGCGTGCTGCAGATCGGAGAGGTCGCGGACGCTGAGGAACATGTCGATGAAGTACTCGTTGCCGGCCTCATCGAAGGCCAGGATGGTTTTTTCGTGCTCGGACACGGGCATGACCTCTCTTTGAGTTTCCTGACGATCAGTCTAGGCGGCGAGCCCCGGTTTTCGCGAGGGTCGTATCACCCGGTGGGCACCGGGTATCCTTATCAGCATCTGAACTCAGGAATGTTCCAGCTCGTCCGCATGATGTCGGCACCAGGCATGGTATTCCGTGTCGGGCAGGTCCGCTGTGTAGTGAAACCCCTGAGCCTGGTCACAACCCAGCTGGCACAGGACCGCGGCCTCCTCGCGGGTCTCCACGTCCTCCGCCGTCACTTGCAGGTCCAGGGCGTGGCCGACATCGATCATGCCTGATGTTTGCCATATCGGTGATCTTCGCCTCCACCAACGCGGTTGCGCTGCTGGCCAGGGCCGATCGCGATATGCACAATTCAAGATCCTGATCGAGAGCCACCTCGTTGCCGAGACCCGAAGAGTCATCGATGCGGCCGATGGCTATCTGGGTGGCGAAAGACTGATGTCGCAGATGGAACAGCCAGCTCGCAAGCCCACCCAGCAACAGATATAAGCCAATTCTCAGCGATTAGTTGGAGGTGTTCTGCTCGCTGCCAAGGACCGCATGCTGGGGCATGAACGCCACCATGATACCCGCGGCGAGGGCCGTGAGGGGGGCATGAAGGGGCCTAATAAGGGGAGATTCGGGCCTCACACCTTCTAGGGCGGCACATATCGACCCGCGATGATTCGATATATGCTGCACGTTCTAAGGCATTGGCAAGATGACCACAATTGGAGTGACCCCAGACATCATGGACACGGCACAACCCGCTATTGATACTCGCCGGGCGATCGAGCATTTCGACGCGACACTGGAGCGCTTCCGGCAGGTCCGCATGACCGAGCCCAAGGCCTCCAGCGACGGAGTACTGGAAGCGGCCAGGATCGTCATGACGACGCGCGAGGGGCTCGATGCGCTCTACGCCCGCGTTGCCGACGTGGAGGCGGCGGGGGTCTTCACCGGCCGGGACTGGGCGCAACCGGCCATCCTGCAGCCGGTGTTGGCGGTACGTTCATTACGTCAAAGCAAGGCAGAGATCACGGTCATCGAAGCGCTCAGTGAGCTTCGTCTGCTGGCGGTGGCATCAGGTGACTACTTTCATCCGGGTATTTCCGCCGAACAGGCCAGGAATTTCCTGACCCAGGTGATGGCGCTGAACCTGGACCTGCTGTCCGGACAGATGAGCGAGGCGGACCGCGAGCGACCCCAAGCGTTGGGTGCCATCGTACAGTCGCTGTATCAATACCTGCTTGCCCGTCTGGGCTACGAGAGCATTCTCGCCAGTCTGGTCAACGAGGTCAGGCGCCTGCTGTCGCAACGCCCGATCCAGACCAACAGCATCAAGGAAATGATCAGCCAGATTGCCAAGTGCCTCTTCGATCCGGACATCGAAACCGCCGGTACGGAGGGTGCGGCGCGTCTGGTCAGCGCGCTATTCGGGCCGACCAAGGGCTGCCGTGAGGATCCCGGCGTGACGACATATGTCGAGCGTCTGTCGGCCATGGACCGAGACGCGCTGGCCGAGGAGGCCAGCGGCTTCTCACGAGCGATGCATGAAACGGGTCTGGTATCGGCGTATCACGCGGTTTTCCTGCGTCACCTGCGCGGCCGCTTTGACGATTTGATCCCTGAAGCCCTGGGACTGAGCATGACGGGCATCGATGCCCTGCAATGTTACAGCGCACTGGTCTACCGGCTGATCGATGAGGCTATTTTTCCGGCAACCAGCCAGGCGGTCTATGGGTTGGTCATGCTGCTCGAGCGTGGCACTCTCTTTACGTCACCGGTCGCAGCCGGTCTATGGCGGCAAATCGAACTGAAGTTGTCCGTCTCGACCTCGCAAACCTTGAGAGAGGTCTTTGGCGACGCGCATCCTCCACGGGTCTTCCTGCTCGCCGGTGTGCTGAGCATCCTGGGCCTGCCACTAGGCGTCGGGCAGGGCAACAACCCCACCTGTCAATCGGTGATCGGCCTGTCCATGTGGGCCGAGAATGACGCGGATTACCTGTTGCAGCTCGTGGCCTGGGCCGCGCGTGACGATGAGGTCCTCACGCGGTTCGAGGGCCAGCGGATCTCGTCCAAGGGGTTGGAGTCAGGCCTTGCCAAAGAGCCCCCGCTGGATGTCGATGCCGTTTCCCTGATCCTGGTGCCGCATCTTGATCGCATCTACATGGAAATGGGCCGCCTGTGCGGTGATCGTGATGATGACCTGCACCGCTGGATCAACCCAGAGTTCTACGGCTGGTGGGTGGGCCATGGCTTCCGGGTGGTGGTCGACATGCAGACCGGAAAGCTCGACGACTACGCGGGCTTCATTCGACAGTTCTATGCCAGTTACCATCCCTATTACAACGGCCATATGCCGGTGATCCACCCTCAACCTGCCGGCATTGCCGTCACCGATAGCGGGGGACGCTATGTCGGCCGACACGCCATCACCATACTGCGTGTGGCGCTGGACGCCGAGGGCGAGATGCGCGTCTACTTCTACAATCCCAACAACGACAGCGGCCAGGACTGGGGCCAGGGCATCGTCTGCTCGATTCAGGGGAATGATGAGCTGAACGGGGAGGCGTCTCTACCTATTGCCGAATTTGCCTCGCGGCTCTACGTATTTCACCACGATCCGCTGGAGCTCGGCGACGTGGAGGCCGTTCCCGCTGAGGAAGTGGCTCGCGTGATGGAGCTTGGACGTACCAGCTGGGCGGTGAATAGTTAATGTAACTGATTTCGACCTGTCTATATATCTCAACCCTTCGTTTACTTTGGAAAAAGGAGAACCGTATGATTCTACGACTTGCCGATGATAGAGGTTATGGAGATCATGGTTGGCTGCGCTCTCGACACACCTTCTCATTCGCCGACTATGTCGACCCCGATCACATGGGGTTCAGGAAACTTCGTGTCATCAACGAAGACCGTGTCAAGGGCGGCACTGGCTTTGGGGCCCACCCGCATCGGAATATGGAGATCCTTTCCTATGTGCTCGAGGGCTCCATGGCCCACAAGGACAGCATGGATAATGGGGCGGTCGTGCGCCCAGGTGATGTACAGCGAATGTCGGCCGGCACAGGCGTAGTGCACAGTGAGTTCAATAACTCATCCAGTGAGGAACTCCACTTCCTTCAGATCTGGATCGAGCCGCTGAAGCTCGGCATCCCCCCCAGTTACGAACAGAAGACATTCCCTGCGCAGGAGAAACAGGGGCATTGGTGTCTGGTCGTTTCCCATGAGGGGCGTGACGGCTCTGTCAGCGTGAACCAGGACATGAACCTCTATGCAGGGCGATTCGATGCCGGCGAACAGGCGGAGACGCCGGCCGTGCGCCATGCCTGGCTGCAGATGGCACGTGGCGAGGCTATGGTCAACGGCCAGCGGTTGTCGGCCGGGGATGCCGCCGCCTTTCAGCCGGGTGAATCCATCGAAGTGGAAGGCATTGAAGGGTCAGAGATTCTGCTGTTTGACCTTGCATAGTTAGGTAGCTAACAAAAAAACCGCCACTCGGAATGATCCCTAAGTGGCGGTTTTTCTTTAAGTCTCTGGTCGGAGCGACAGGATTCGAACCTGCGACCTTTGCAACCCCATTGCAACGCGCTACCAAGCTGCGCCACGCTCCGACGTCGTTTTCGGGTTGGTTTGGCCGTCTATCCCGGCCCCCGAGAACGAGGCGTATACTAGCGCGTCCCGTGGCAAATGAAAAGTCCCTTTTGCGCTTTCTTTTCAATTGCTTGGCTGGCCGATTCGGCAAGGCCCCAGGATCTCGCAGCTTCTGTCACACTATCACTAACGAGGGCCTGCTCCAGAGAGCCGTGCCGCATGGAGGAGAGTGACGATGCCGTTGATCATGGGGATGAGCATGCTGCTGGCATGTCAGTTCGCAGGCGAGATGGTGGCGAAGGGGCTTACGCTGCCGATACCGGGACCGGTTATAGGCATGGTGATCCTGCTGGTGGCGCTGTTGATCCATGGCAAGGTGCCGTCAAGCCTGCGTCTGGCGGGGGAGGGGTTGCTGCGCTATCTGACGCTACTTTTCGTGCCTGCCGGGGTAGGGCTGATGGTGCATTTCGAGCTGATCGGGGCGGATCTCTGGGCGATTGCGGTGACACTGCTGGTGTCCACGGCCATTACCCTCGGGGTGACGGCCTGGGTGCTGGAGCGGTTGCAGAGGCGTGTTGTCATGCACCTCGGCGGCGCGGAGGATGACACATGAATGTCGCATCCTTTGACCAGCTGTGGGTCTACCTCTCGGGCAATCCGCTGCTTTCTCTGCTGGTGACCCTGCTGGTTTTCATCCTGGCGGTACGGATCAATGAGGCCGTGGGTGGCACCGCGCTGCTGCATCCGGTCACGCTGTCCATCGCGATGCTGATTTCCCTGCTGCTGCTGGTGGACATGGACTATTCCACCTACTTCGAGGGGGCTCAGTTCATCCACTTCCTGCTGGGACCGGCCACGGTGGCGCTGGCGATTCCGCTCTACGACCACCGCGAACGAGTTCGCCGCTTGCTGTGGCCGTTGTTGCTCGCTTGCGGGGTAGGGGTCCTGACGGCCGTGGGCTCCACCCTGGGGTTGGCCACGTTCCTCGGGGCGGACACCAAGACACTGTTGTCGCTGGCTCCACGCTCGGTGACATCGCCGATCGCCATGGGGATCGCCGAGCAGATCGGCGGGATCCCCTCGCTTGCAGCCGGCCTGGTTCTGCTGACCGGCTCTATCGGCTGCGCCCTGGGCCCATGGATCTTCCGTCTATTGAGGATAAAGGATCCTGCGGTGCAGGGCTTCACCCTGGGGCTTTCGGCCCACGGTTTCGGTACCGCTCACGCCTTCGCTCGCATTGGAGCCGTGGCTGGCGCCTTTTCGGGGCTGGCCATGGGGCTGGCGGGCCTGGTGACGGCCTTCCTGTTGCCGCTGATCACTGGGATCCTCGGCCTCGGCTGAATCGACCTTTCGCCTGTCTGGGGCATAGCACGTCTCGGCCATTTCCTGCATGAGACGAAATGACCGGGAAGGCATTGCTGCCTTCCCGGTCGTGTCTGCACTGTCATGGTATGCAGGGCTTAGAGTTGGCCAGTCGAGATCGGCTCAGATCTCTTCCCAGACGTTGCGGCGAAACTCAAGGGACAGCTCCGCGGCCTTCTGCATGCGCTCCATCTGTGCCTCGCTGATCTCCGACATGATGGCCTGGTAACGCTCGTTCATCTCGGCCGGAGTCTGCGGAGTTGCGCCATCGAAGGACTTGGCGAGTCTCTGTCCGCTCTCCGCGAGCGTCTTGAGGAACTCTGCCTCGAACTGCAGGGCATCGGCCATGCTTTGCATCCAGGCCAGCTGCATTCGTGCCATCGGCGTGGCTCCCTGGCTCAAGTGCTTCTGCCACCACTCCATCATGGGTTCTGTAGCGGCCAGGGCGGGATGAGTCGCGGTCTGCTTGGGCTTGGTCATGTTAGGTGTCCTCCAGAATCCAGAATGGTCGGCATCAAAATGCCCGCCTGCACTTCGAGTATAGAAGGTGACTGGAGGATTTCGCGTTGCAGCGAAGTCGAGTCCGTCATTTTTCTCGTCCCGTTAAATAGGTCAGTGAAGAATTCACTGACCTCTACCACTTGCTGGAGTAGGGTCGGGACATCATCATGGCCAAGAGGAATGCGAGATGTGGCGAGCGATCAAGTCGGTATTGGCAGCTTTTCTGGGTGTGCAGAAGGAGGAGCGCCGGCGAGAGGATTTCGAGTCAGAGCGCCCCGGGACCTTCATCGCGGCGGGGGTGATCATGGGGGTGGTGTTCGTGTTGCTGGTGGCCTTCGTGGCGGTGATGGCGTCTCGTTGATCCCTTGAGCGTTGACGACCGCGTTTACCGCTCTATCCAGGTACGCGTGACGAACCGTCGCACTATTGTATACTCCGGCAACCGCTAGCTAATACAACAATGAAATGAGGAGGCGCCGATGCGCACGCTGCTCGTGTGGATGGCGGGAGGTCTCGCCTCCGCAGCCCTGACCCCGATTGCGCTGGCAAGTGGTTGGAACATGCCGGAAGGCGTCACGGCAGTCAGTCGAGATATCTACTCCCTTCACATGATCATCTTCTGGATCTGCGTGATCATCGGGGTGCTCGTCTTCGGTGCGATGTTCTATTCGCTCTTCCGCTACCGTCATTCGCGTGGTGCCAAGTCGGCTACCTTCCACGAACACACCACCGTGGAGGTCATCTGGACGACGATCCCGTTGCTGATCCTGGTGGCCATGGCAGTGCCCGCCACGGCCACTCTCAAGACCATGTATGACGCTTCGGAAGCCGACCTGGACATCATGGTCACCGGTCAGCAGTGGCGCTGGCGCTATGAGTACCTGGGGGAGGGAGTGGCCTTCACGTCCAACCTGGGTACGCCGCTTGAGCAGATAAGCGGCAACAGCGAGAAGGGTGAAAACTATCTGCTCGAGGTGGATGAGCCTCTGGTGTTGCCGGTAGGCCAGAAGGTGCGTCTGCTGCTGACGTCGGATGACGTCATCCACTCCTGGTGGGTGCCGGAACTCGCCGTCAAGCAGGATGCCATTCCCGGTTTCGTCAACGAGAACTGGGTGCGCATCGAGGAGCCTGGCATCTATCGCGGACAGTGCGCTGAACTCTGCGGCAGGAACCATGGCTTCATGCCGGTGGTGGTCGAGGCCGTCGAGCAGGAACAGTTCGATGAGTGGATGGCCGGCCGCAAGGAAGCGGCTCAGCAGGAGGCCATGAGCGCCGATCGCGAATGGGGCCTGGATGAGCTGATGTCCCGCGGCGAGCAGGTCTATGGGGCGGTATGTGCCGCCTGCCACCAGCCGGATGGCAGCGGCAACATGCCCGCTTTCCCCGCCCTGGCGGGTAACCAGGTACTGTTGGATGAGCCCGAGCGACACATCACCACCGTGATCGATGGTGTTGCAGGATCCGCCATGCCGGCGTTCCGCAACACTCTCAGCCCGGTGGAGATTGCCGCTGTGGTTACCTACGAGCGCAACGCCTGGGGCAACGAGGCCGGCGACAGCGTGCAACCGTCGGAAATTGCCGAGCGTATCGCCGGCCAGGGCGAATGACCTGTCTTTCCGCTTCTCTTTCGTGATTGCCAACAGGGAGATTTCCGATGGCTTCCCACCTGCCACCTAAGCCGACCCCGCAGCACAGCACGGCCACCGCCGGTGGCATGGCCGATTCCGGGCATGCCCGGCCGCGTGGCATGATGCGCTGGCTGCTGACTACCAACCACAAGGAGATCGGGACTCTTTACCTGCTCTTCTCTCTGACCATGTTCTTCATCGGCGGCATCTTCGCCCTGGTGGTGCGTGCCGAGCTCTTCCAGCCAGGTCTCCAGTTGGTGCAGCCCGAGTTCTTCAACCAGATGACCACCATGCACGGTTTGATCATGGTGTTCGGTGCGATCATGCCGGCCTTCGTCGGTCTGGCCAACTGGATGGTGCCGTTGCAGATCGGTGCGCCGGACATGGCCTTGCCACGTCTCAATAACTTCAGCTTCTGGCTGCTGCCGGTGGCGTTCCTGCTGCTGCTCTCGACCCTGCTGATGCCGGGCGGCGGACCCAATTTCGGCTGGACCTTCTACGCGCCGCTCTCGACGACCTACGCGCCGCCCTCCACCAGCTTCTTCATACTGTCGCTGCACCTTGCTGGCATCAGTTCGATCCTGGGCGCCATCAACATCATCGCGACCATCCTCAACCTGCGGGCGCCGGGGATGCGCCTGATGGACATGCCGCTGTTCGTCTGGACCTGGCTGATCACCGCCTTCCTTCTGATCGCGGTGATGCCGGTGCTTGCCGGTGTGATCACCATGATGCTGATGGACATCAACTTCGGGACCAGTTTCTTCAATGCCGCCGGCGGCGGTGACCCGGTCCTCTTCCAGCATCTGTTCTGGTTCTTCGGGCATCCCGAGGTCTACATCATGATCCTGCCGGCCTTCGGCATCGTTTCGGCGATCATCCCGACCTTCTCCCGCAAGCGCCTGTTCGGTTACGCGTCCATGGTCTACGCCACGGCGGCCATCGCGATCCTCTCCTTCATGGTCTGGGCACACCACATGTTCATCGTGGGGCTACCATTGGTCGCAGAGCTGTTCTTCATGTACACCACCATGCTGATAGCCGTGCCCACCGGCGTGAAGGTGTTCAACTGGATCGCGACGATGTTTAGGGGCTCGATCAGCTTTGAACCGCCCATGCTGTTCGCCCTGGCCTTCGTGGTGCAGTTCACCGTCGGCGGCTTCTCCGGGCTGATGCTGGCGATCGCACCCGCCGATTTCCAGTATCACGACACCTATTTCGTGGTGGCGCACTTCCACTATGTGCTGGTTCCCGGCGCGCTCTTCGCGATTCTCGCCGGCGCCTACTACTGGCTGCCCAAGTGGACCGGCCACTACCCGTCGGTGCGCCTGTCGCAGTGGCACTTCTGGTTGTCGGTGATCGGCGTGAATCTGACCTTCTTCCCGATGCACTTCTCGGGCCTGGCCGGCATGCCGCGACGCATTCCCGACTATGCGTTGCAGTTTGTCGACTTCAACATGGCCTCGAGCATCGGCGGCTTCCTGTTCGGCATCTCCCAGCTGCTCTTCGTGCTGGTGATCATCAAGTGCGTGCGTGGTGGCGAGAAGGCGCCCGCCAAGGCCTGGGAGGGCGCTGAAGATCTCGAGTGGAGCGTGCCCAGCCCGGCGCCGCTACACACCTTCGAGACTCCCCCGGAGTTTCATCCCCAGCAGCACTGAGTGAGGCCCGTCAGGGCAAAGGAGGCAGGCATGAGCAGTCGCGACGAGCACGCCACGGGGCAGGAAGGGGTGCGTCGGACCGTGACACGCACCCTGGTGGTGCTCGCCGGGATGTTTGCCTTCGCCTTCGCCCTGGTACCGCTCTACGACGTCTTTTGCGATTTGACCGGCCTCAACGGCAAGACCAGCGCTCGGGCACAGTCGCTGGTCGACCAGGAGGTCGATGCCTCGCGGATGGTCACGGTGCAGTTCATCACCCGCGGCAGCCAGGGGCTGCCCTGGCATCTCGAGGTGGATACTCGTCAGGTGCGGCTGCATCCAGGGCAACGTGAGGAGGTGTTCTTCAGCTTCCGCAACAATGGTGAGGAGACGACCCGCGCACGTGCCGTACCCAGCGTCTCGCCGTCAGAGGCATCTCTGCATCTGCGCAAGTTGACTTGCTTCTGCTTCCAGGAGCAGCAGCTGGCGGCCGGTGAAGGGCTGAAGGCTCCGCTGGTGTTCCAGTTGACCCGAGACCTGCCACCCGACATCAAGACGGTGACCCTGGTCTACACCCTCTACCCCGTTCAGCCGGCGCAGGCAGAGGTATCGCTGCATGAGCCGATCACAGAAGGAGACAGCGCATGAGTGGTGGCAGCTACTACGTTCCCGAGACCAGCAAATGGCCCATTCTGGGGTCGCTCTCGTTGGGCGCGATGATGGTCGGGGCAGGCACCCTTCTGGTGCATGGCCTGGCGGGGATGCCGTTGATGGTGATCGGCCTGTTGTCTATCCTCGCGGTGATGACCCTGTGGTTTCGCGACGTCATCCGGGAATCGCGCAAAGGCCTCTATGACGCCCAGATGGATCGTTCCTTCCGATGGGGAATGGGCTGGTTCATCTTCTCGGAAGTGATGTTCTTTGCCGCCTTCTTTGGTGCCCTCTATTATGTCCGAACCTTTGCGTTGCCGTGGCTCGATGGGGAGGGTGCGAAGGGCGTGGCGGCCCTGCTGTGGCCCGACTTCACCGCTTCCTGGCCGCTGATGAACCCACCGGATGCGGCCATCGAGGGTCCCCAACAGACCTTCAGCCCCTGGCATCTGCCGCTGGTCAACACCCTGATCCTCGTGACCTCGAGCATTACCCTGACCATCGCCCACGAGGGCCTCAAGGAGGGCTTCCGCGACAGCACCCGTTTCTGGCTCACCGTCACGGTGCTGCTGGGGCTCTGTTTCATCACCGTTCAGGGGTTCGAGTATTACGAGGCGTATGCCCATTACGGCATTACCCTGCAGGCCGGCATCTACGGGGCCACTTTCTTCCTGCTTACCGGCTTCCACGGCCTGCACGTGATCATCGGTACCATCATCCTGGCGGCATTGCTGTGGCGCGTTCGTCAGGGGCACTTCACGGCCGATGATCACTTCGCCTTCGAGGCGGGGGCATGGTACTGGCACTTCGTCGATGTGGTATGGATCGGCCTGTTCACATTCGTCTATGTCTTCTGACAGCTCGTCTTCTGACTGCTTGTCTTCGGACTTCTTGCCAGCTGACATCTTGTGTTCGGTTTCCGGGTCATCTGCATTCGCGGCGTCTGATAGGGCTCAGTTGCCGAGATCGCCGATGTAGAAGCCGAAGACAAGCAGGGCCAGCAGCAGCGCCGCCAGGCCCACGCGCAGCTTGAGCGAGACCAGGACACGACGGGAACGTCCACCGTCCTTGATCAGGAAGCCGGCGCCGGCGGCCAGGCTGATCACCATGGCGAGAAAGACTAGGGCAATCAAGATCTTGAGAAACATTCACGGCTCCATTAAAGCGTCGGTATCGGATGGGCATCGTCGTCCTGCCATGGCGCGACGGTTCGGATGGTGGGGGTTCTGGTCCTGCCTGGTGGTGCTGGGCATTGCCCTTGGACTATGGCAGTGGGAGCGTGCCGCCGACAAGCGGGATTACCTGGCCCGACTGGAGGCTGCACCGCGGCTGGAAGCGCCGTCCGAGCCCCCCCCGCTCGGCTCCCGCCTGGTCCTGAGGGGTGAATATCTCGCCGGGGAGACGCTGTTTCTGGACAACCGTACCCATGAGGGGCGCCTCGGTGTTGCGCCTCTTACCCCCTTCCGTGATCTTCAGGGCCGGCTCTGGCTCATCCAACGAGGCTTCCTGGCGACGGGCCCGAGTCGTGACGACCCCAGTGTCGACACGCCCGAGGGCGTGGTGATGCTCGAGGGTCGCTGGCAGGCGACCGGCGACTCGGCCCCGCTGTTCGGCCCCAACCACGAGGGAAATCGTCTGCAGCGCATCGATCCTTCTGCCTGGTCCCTGGGCCAGGGCTTTGCACAAGCAGGCTGGCTTCACCTCGAGCAGGGGCCGGGCCATCTAGAATCCTGGTGGCAGCCAAGCGTCGTGCCTCCGGAACGCCACCTGGGCTATGCCCTGCAGTGGTGGGGGCTTGCCCTGGCCGCTCTGGTGATCATGCTGGTGGGCGCGCGGAGCCAGGCGCGTGATCCCGGCCCGCTATCAACCTCTCACAAGGCTATCAAGGAGAGTCCTCGATGACCCACGTCGCACGCCAGCGCCTGAAACTGATGGCCTTCTTCGCGATCTTCGCCCTGCCGGTCGCCGTGGCATGGGGAATGGTGGAATGGCGCATCGGTATTCCCGAAGCCCGCACCGCCCACGGCGAACTGCAGCCCTCGCTGCCCGTGCTGGCCCAGTGGCCGCTGACGGCGGTGGAGAAGGACGGCGAAGGCGACTGGCTGCTGGCGTTCGACTGTCCCCAGGCCTGTGCAGAGGATGCCGATCGCTGGTGGCGCCTGCATCGCGCGCTGGGGCGTGAGGCCGACCGGGTCAGCCGCCTGCGTATCGGTGGTGGCGGTAAGCCGCTGCCCGGTGCCGCCCTGGCACAGTGGACGTCCTCTCCCGAATGGCGCTCTCCTCATCGCCTGTGGATCCTGGATCCCGATGGACTTCCGGTGCTCGG
The DNA here is from genome assembly GCF_040196335.1 of Halomonas aquatica. NCBI lineage: Bacteria > Pseudomonadati > Pseudomonadota > Gammaproteobacteria > Oceanospirillales > Halomonadaceae > Halomonas > Halomonas aquatica. The sequence continues at coordinate 476,196 of NZ_JBEGCJ010000003.1, read as the reverse complement.
CTACGAGCAGGAAGTGGCGGCGTCCGATGTCCTGGACGACCTGCGACGCCTGCTGCGCATGAACCCCGAGCCCCCCTTGGCTAAGTATGACCAGGCCTCTAGCGTGGTGGGAGGCGACGCCGATGGCCAGTAGCGGGCAGGCACCAGGACAAGATGGCCGCTATCGCTGGCTGGTGAGGTTGAGCTTGGTGGGAGTGGTCTTCACTGCCCTGGTGGTGCTGGTGGGGGCCTGGACGCGGCTGGTGGATGCGGGCCTCGGCTGCCCCGACTGGCCGGGGTGCTACGGTGCCCTGGTCGTTCCGGATGCCGAGCGTGCCCTGGCCCATTCGCCGGAAGTGCCATTGGAGTCCACCAAGGCCTGGATGGAGATGATCCATCGCTATCTGGCCTCCACCCTGGGGCTGCTGGTCATCGGCCTGGTCGTGCTGGGTGCTCGTTGGCGCCGCGAGGCGGGGTATCCTTGGCGTATCAGTCTGGCACTGCTGGCCGTGATCCTGATCCAGGGTGCCTTCGGGGCCTTCACGGTGACGCTCAAGCTGTGGCCCCAGGTGGTTACCCTGCACCTGCTGGGCGGGCTCAGCGTGATGGTGTTCTTCCTGTGGTTGCATCTTCGCCTGCGCCGTTTCAGGCCCGGGCAGGGTGAGCTGACATCCCGTCGGAACCTCACGCCGCTTTGGGGCCTAGCCCTGCTGCTGCTGGTCGGTCAGCTGGCGCTGGGTGGCTGGACCTCGAGCAACTATGCCGGGATCGCCTGTCAGGGCTTTCCCACCTGCAATGGCCAGTGGTGGCCGACCATGGACTGGAGTGAGGGCTTTCATCTGACCCAGACGGTGGGGCCCAACTACCTGCATGGCCAGTTGCATGCCGAGGCCCGCAGTGCCATTCAGGTCGGTCATCGGCTGGGGGCCATGGTGCTGGGCATCAGCCTGCTGCTGCTGGCCATGCGTTACCGGGGAGCGACCGGCATGCGGCCCTGGCTGATGCTGGTGGTCGGTGCCTACGGCGCGCAGCTCGTGTTGGGCATCGCTAATGTGCTGGCATGGCTGCCGCTTTGGCTGGCCCTGCTGCATACTGCCGGGGCGATGGCGCTGGTGGCGGCAATGACCCTGGCGCTGTGGCACTGGCGCTGGTCGACGGTGGAGTCGACCAACTACACGACGGTCACGGGCGTATCTGCAACGAAGGAGGAGTTGGTTCATGTCTGAGGTCATGATGGAGCGTGCGACGGTCGGCCACCTTGCCGGCTGGGGCTGGCGCGACCTCTACACGCTGTGCAAGCCCCGTGTCGTGATGGTGATGCTGGTCTGCACCCTGGTCGGCATGCTGTTGGCGGCGCCGGTCCCAGGCGCGCAGGCCGTGTTCTTCGGACTGATCGGAATCGGACTGGCGGCCGGTGGGGCCGCGGCCTTCAACCATGTCGTCGACCGCCGCCTGGATGCCATGATGCTGCGCACCTCGGGCCGGCCGCTGGCCACCCAGCGCATGCCCACCGCGCTGGCGTTGGGATGGGCGATGCTGCTCTCGGTGTGTGGCATCGGGCTGCTGGCCTGGCAGGTCAACCTGCTGACGGCCTGGCTGACTCTCGGCTCATTGATCGGCTATGCGCTGATCTATACCGCCTTCCTCAAGCATGCCACGCCGCAGAACATCGTCATCGGTGGTGTGGCGGGGGCGGCGCCACCGTTGCTGGGCTGGACGGCGGTCACCGGACAGCTGGGGCCCGAGCCGCTGCTGCTGATGCTGATCATCTTCGCCTGGACACCACCTCATTTCTGGGCGTTGGCGATCCACAAGCGGGACGAATATGCCCGAGCCGGCGTGCCCATGCTCCCGGTCACCCATGGCGAAGCCTTTACCAGGCTACAGGTCTGGCTCTACGGCTGGCTGACGGTGGCGGTAACGCTATTGCCTTTCACCATCGGCATGAGCGGGGCGCTCTACCTCGTCGGGGTGATGGCCCTCAACGTCCGTTTCATGGTCTGGAACTGGCGGGTCTGGCGAGGCCATGACCCGAACGCTCCTCTGGCGGCCTTCTGGTTCTCCATCCGCTATGTTCTGGGCGTCTTCGGCGTACTGTTGCTCGATCACTATGCGACTGCCTGGATGCTCGCCACCTGAGTCCGTCGAGTCTCTCGGCCCGTGACGCGATTGATATCAGCCCGGCCATATGGCCGGGCTGATGTCATTTCCGGGGCTCTTCGAAAGCGGAATCTCTCACCAGAAGGTGATGATCAGGAAGTAGGCCATCAGGGTCACCACTAACGTGCTGATCAGGTTGAGCACGAAGCCAGCCTGGATCATCGACTGAATCTTCATGCGACCGGTGGCGAAGACGATGGCATTCGGCGGGGTGGCCACCGGCATCATGAAGGCGCAACTGGCCGCGATGGCCGCAGGGACCGTGATCAGCACGGGGGAGATGTCCATCGACATCGCCAGCGCGCCGAGCAGCGGCAGGAAGGCCGCAGCGGTGGCGGTGTTGGAGGTTACCTCGGTGAGGAAGATGATCACCAGTACCACCACGCCGACCATCGCCAGCAGCGGAAAGGTAGCGAAGATGCCGAGCTGCTGTGCGATCCATTCCGCGAGGCCCGAGCGGCTGATGGAGCCGGCCAGCGCCAGGCCGCCCCCGAACAGCAACAAGATGCCCCAGGGGAGCTCACGGGCGGACTCCCAGTCCATCAGGCGGGCCCCGTCGTGACGGCCGGCGTTCAACAGGAACAGGGCGATGCCGGCGATGATGGCGATGCCCGTGTCGGAGAGCCAGGCGATCCCGGCGTCATTGAGCAGCGGGCGCAGCATCCAGGTCAGCGCCGCCAGCAGGAAAATCACGCCCACGCGGCGCTCGGGAGCGCTGATTCGGCCCAGTTTCTCCAGTTCATCCCGTACCATACCGGTGCTGTCCTCGCCGGTATTCAGGTCGAAGCCGCGACGGGTCAGCCACCACCAGGCGCTGACCATCATGACGACGCTGATCGGCAGGCCGATGACCATCCACTGGGCGAAACCGAGGTCGATGCCCCGGTCCTCGGCCAGGTAGCCGGCCAACAGGGCATTGGGCGGGGTGCCAATCAGGGTCGCCACGCCGCCGATGCTGGCGGAGTAGGCGATGGCCAGCAGCAGTGCCGTGGCGTAGCGGTTCAGCTCCTCCGGGTCGCCGTCATCCAGCAGGCTAATCACTGACATGCCGATGGGCAGCATCATGATTGCGGTGGCGGTATTGGAGACCCACATGCTGAGAAAGCCGGTGGCCAGCATGAAGCCGCCGATCTGGCGGCGAGGCTGGTGGCCGACCAGGCGCAGGACGTGCAGGGCGATTCGCCGGTGCAGGTCCCAGCGCTGCATGGCGATGCCGAGCAGGAAGCCACCAAGGAAGAGGTAGATGATCGGATTGGCATAGCTGGCCGCCGTCTCCTTCATGTCGCCGATGCCCAGCGCCGGCACCAACGCCAGCGGCAGCAATGAGGTGACAGGGATCGGAATGGCCTCGGTGGACCACCAAGTCGCCATCAGCAGCGCCAGGCCCACGCAGGCCCAGGCCGGTTCGGACATCCCGTTTGGCGCCGGCAGCACGAGGGTTATCAGTACCCAGAACGGCCCCAGCCACAGGCCGATTCGTGCGGATCGGGCAGGTCCCGGGGGCGTGTCGTTGGACTGATCGGTGGTGGGCATCAGCACTCCTTGCTCAATGGGTGATGGTGATACGTTATGCGAGGTCTAGCCTGTCTGCCGAAGGCTTCAGGACTTGATGCCACTGTCCGCCCGGGGCCGTCAAGATGGTTATTTCGGGAGCGACCCGGCGGCGTGTAGAATGTCGCCTCTGACATACACCCACATGGATACGCCCATGACCGATACTCTGGCATTGATTCTTGTCGGCTTGGGGCTGGCCATCATCGCCGGTCTCGGAGCCTATGCCTTCAAGCTCTGGAAGGAAGTCCAGCGACGCCAGGACTTTCAGAAAAACGAGCTGCGGCGCGCCCATGACAACTGTCTGGAGAATCTCGAGCTGGTGGCGTCGGCGCTGGCGCAGGAGCAGGTCGATATCACCGAAGGAGCCTGGCGCTGCAAGGTGCTGCTGGAGATTCTCGATCAGAACCTGACCCAGCGTCCCGACTTCCAGGCCTTCGAAGAGGTCCATCGCCGTACCCGACATCTACATACCCATTCCGCCCGCAAGGCCTTGAGTCCCCGTGAGCGAATGCAGGAGGATCGCGAGCGTCTGGTGGTCGAGGATGAGATGCGTGAGCCAGTGTTGAAGGCGGCGACGGCGGTGATCGAGTTTCGTCGCGGCTGGCCGGATAGCCTGCATTGACGTCCTTGTCCTGACGCTGTTCGAAGGGGAGGGGAAGAACACCAAATTCTGCATGCCGAGTCCTCTTTCGATTGCATCCTTGCGGGCTCTGCTGCAAGATGTTACGTCACGCACATCGCTGATATGTGGTCGGGTCCTCGACCTGACTGGCCGAGAAGGCACTTGCGTGCTTTCTTGAAAGATGAAGGACGCGGTTCGGGGGCCGCTTCCTTCGGGTCATACCTCGGAACCCGTTGTCGATGGCAGCAGCGAGCTGTCATTACAGGATGAAGTCACGAAGGAAGGAGTTTTACATGAAAATATCAACGACTGGATTGTTGCTCGGTTCAGCTCTGGTGGTCGGTCTGTCCGGCTGTGCCAGTTCCGCGTCCCAATCCGGCGCTGGTTCCAGTGCCTCAGGGGATGCCTGGTACCAGACGCCTTTCGTCTGCGGCCTGGCCGGTGGACTGATCGGCGGCGGCATCGGCTATGGCACTAGCGGTGAATCTGACGAGGACCAGGGAGGCGCGATCGGGGCCACCGTAGGGGCGACCATCGGTGCCATGCTGTGTGCCGACACCTCTCCGGCCCCGGCGCCGCTCGACACCGACGGTGATGGCGTCATCGATGCCAACGACCAGTGCCCGGGGACTCCGGCCGGCGTAGCCGTGGATGCCGTGGGCTGTCCGCTGGACAGTGACGGCGATGGCGTGCCGGACTATCAGGATCAGTGTCCGGGTACCCCGGCCGGTGCCGTGGTCAACGCCCTGGGCTGCGAGGAAGACCTGGTGCTGCGTGACGTCAACTTCGAGTTCGACTCCGCGACCCTGACCATGGGTGCCGAGAACATTCTCGATGGCGTGGCCGAGAAGCTGCTCGCCAACAAGAACGTCCGCGTACGCATCGAGGGTCACACCGACTCCATGGGTAGCGACGCCTACAACCAGCAGCTGTCCCAGGAGCGCGCGGATTCCGTCGCCACCTACCTGGCCGGTGAGGGCGTCTCGGCTGATCGCATGCGCACCATCGGCTATGGCGAGTCCCAGCCGGTGGCCAGCAATGAGACCGACGCCGGCCGTGCCCAGAACCGTCGCGTGGAGCTGGGCGAGTGGGAGTGATCCTGCCCTGACCCGACCCACCGCCCCGGCAACGCCCGGGGCGTGACGGAAGAACGACAGAAGGCGCCTTCGGGCGCCTTCTGTCGTCTCGGCCCTTTATTGCTTCTTCTTCCCAGCCGTGGCGCCGAAGGGGGCGCTTCTGCTAGGCTATTCGGCTTTCAGACCACGACCATTCTTCTGGCGACACGTGATCCCTGGTATGGATCACCACTGCGCACAAGGAACCCTTCATGCCCATCGTGACCCTGCCGGACGGCAGTCAGAGAACCTTCGACGACCCTCTCACCGTGATGCAGCTGGCCGAGAGCATCGGTCCCGGTCTCGCCAAGGCCTGTGTGGCCGGCAAGATCGATGGCGTCCAGGTGGATGCCGCCGATGTCATCGACCATGACGCCGAGGTGGCGATCCTCACCGCCCGTGACCCGGAAGGCCTTGAGATCATCCGCCACTCCTGTGCCCACCTGATCGGCCACGCCATCAAGCAGCTCTATCCCCAGGCGAAGATGGCCATCGGTCCGGTGATCGACGACGGCTTCTACTACGACGTCGACTTCGGGCGCTCGGTGACGCCGGACGACCTCGAGGCCATCGAGGCGCGCATGAAGGCTCTGATCGACCACGAGTACGACGTGGTGCGCGAGTATGTCGACCGCGATCACGCCATGCTCCAGTTCCTGCATCGGGACGAGCCCTACAAGCAGGAGATCGTCCGCGGGATTCCCGAGGGAGAGACCATCCGTCTCTACCACCATGAGGAATACCTCGACATGTGCCGGGGGCCTCATGTACCCAATACCCGGCATCTCAAGGCGTTCAAGCTGACCAAGCTGGCCGGGGCCTATTGGCGCGGCAATGCCGAGAACCCCATGCTGACTCGCATCTACGGAACGGCATGGGGCGACAAGAAGCAGCTCAAGGCCTATCTCATGCGCCTCGAGGAGGCCGAGAAGCGCGATCACCGCAAGCTGGCCAAGAAGATGGACCTCTTCCATCTCCAGGAGGAGGCGCCGGGGATGGTCTTCTGGCACCCCAACGGCTGGACGATCTACCAGGCGCTCGAGCAGTACATGCGTCGGATTCAGATCGAGCATGGCTATCAGGAGATCAAGACCCCCCAGGTGGTCGACCTCTCGCTTTGGAAGGCATCGGGGCACTGGGGGCATTACAGCGAGCTGATGTTCACCACCGAGTCGGAGAAGCGCGAGTACGCGGTCAAGCCGATGAACTGCCCCTGCCACGTGCAGGTGTTCAATCAGGGCCTGAAGAGCTACCGTGACCTGCCGCTGCGCCTGGCCGAGTTCGGCAGTTGCCATCGCAACGAGCCTTCCGGCTCGCTGCACGGCCTGATGCGAGTGCGCGGCTTCACCCAGGACGATGCCCATATCTTCTGTACCGAAGGGCAGATCCAGTCAGAGGCTGAGGCCTTCATCGCCCTGACTCTGCAGGTCTACAAGGAGCTCGGTTTTGAGGATGTGGAGCTCAAGCTCTCCACCCGTCCCGAGGGCTTCATGGGCAAGCCGGAACTCTGGGATCGCGCCGAGGCTGGCCTCGAGGCGGCGCTGGATGCCACCGGCCTCGACTGGGATCTGCAGCCGGGAGAGGGCGCCTTCTACGGGCCCAAGATCGAGTTCTCCCTGCGCGATTGCCTCAATCGGGTGTGGCAGTGTGGTACCCTGCAGCTCGACTTCAACCTGCCGGGCCGCCTGGGTGCCCAGTTCGTCGATGAGGACGGCGTGCGCAAGACGCCGGTGATGCTGCATCGGGCGATCCTTGGATCCTTCGAGCGCTTCCTGGGCATCCTGATCGAGCACTATGCCGGCGCCATGCCCCTGTGGCTGGCGCCACAGCAGGCGGTGGTCATGACCATCACCGATGCCCAGCGCGATTATGCCGTGTCGCTGGTCCAGCGGCTGCAGAAAGTCGGTCTTCGCGTCAAGTCGGACTTGAGGAACGAGAAGATCGGCTTTAAAATCCGGGAGCATACGTTGCAGAAGGTCCCCTATCTCCTGGTGGTGGGAGATAAGGAAGTCGAGTCCGACTCGGTGGCCCTGCGCACCCGCAGCGGCGAGAATCTCGGGACGATGACGGTTGATGCCTTCATCGAGAGGATTCAGACCGAAGGGCAATAGCGACATCTTCCAAGCGATAGTGGAGACGAAACCATCAAGCGAAGCAACCCCAGAGGGCGCGTTCAGGATAAGCGCCCCCCGATGAACGAGCGCATTACCGAGGATCAGGTTCGCCTGATCGATAGCGACGGCGAGCAATTGGGCGTCGTGCCCACCAGCGATGCGCTGGAGCGAGCCGAAACCGCCGGTATGGACCTCGTGCAGATTTCCAACGCCGATCCCATCGTCTGCAAGATCATGGATTACGGCAAGTTCGTCTTCGAGCAGAAGAAGCAGAAGTCTGCTCAGAAGAAGAAGACAAAGCAGATCCAGGTCAAGGAAGTCAAGTTCCGGCCTGGCACCGACGAGGGTGACTATCAGGTCAAGATGAAGAACCTGGTGCGATTCCTCGAAGGTGGCGACAAGGGCAAGGTCACCCTGCGTTTCCGCGGTCGCGAAATGGCACACCAGGACATCGGTCGCAAGCTGATGGAACGGATCGCCGCCGATCTCGATGAGATCGGGACCGTGGAGTCCTTCCCCAAGATGGAAGGGCGTCAGATGATCATGATCATTGCCCCCAAGAAGAAGTGATTCGACGGCCCGTCAAACGGTCGGAAGGCCTCGATGCCCTCCGATGGCCCCGAATTTTCTAAAAAAACCTCGAGCGGAGTTATTCTCATGCCGAAGATCAAGAGCAACAGCGGCGCTGCCAAGCGCTTCAAGAAGACGGCCAACGGCTTCAAGCACAAGCAGTCGTTTCGTAGCCACATCCTGACCAAGAAGTCCACCAAGCGGAAGCGTCAGTTGCGTGGGATGAAGCAGATCCACGATGCCGACAAGCAGCTCGTTCAGCGCATGCTGCCGACCCTGTAACTCCCCGGGTGAACCCCTCTAACGTCAGGAGAAAGCCATGACTCGTGTCAAGCGTGGTGTCGTCGCACGTCGTCGTCACAAGAAGATTCTCAAGCAGGCAAAGGGTTACTACGGTGCCCGTTCACGCGTCTTCCGCGTGGCCAAGCAAGCCGTCATCAAGGCCGGTCAGTACGCCTATCGTGACCGTCGCCAGCGCAAGCGCCAGTTCCGCGCCCTGTGGATCCAGCGCATCAACGCCGGTGCCCGTCAGCATGGTCTGTCCTACAGCCGCTTCGTCGGTGGCCTGAAGAAGGCCGGTATCGAGATCGACCGCAAGGTGCTGGCCGATCTGGCCGTTCACGAGAAGGCTGCCTTCGCCGCCATCGTCGAGAAGGCCAAGGCTGCCCAGTAAGGGAGTCGACCCTGGCCGATGGGCGGCACGCGCCGTGTCACTTGGCCATGATCGTCGCAGGGGAAGAGCAGCCGCTCTTCCCCTGTTTTTTTGAAAGACGTCTTTGAAAGACTTCGGAGCTCAACGGATGGACCACCTTCCCACTCTGGTTGCCGAGGCCCGCGATGCCATCCACGCAGCCGACAGCCTGGCCGCACTGGACGAGTTGCGCGTACGCTATCTCGGCAAGAAGGGCGAGATCACCGCACTGCTCAAGGGGCTCGGCAAGCTGCCCGCCGAGGAGCGCCCGGCCGCCGGTGAGCGGATAAACGAGGCCAAACAGGCGCTGAGCCAGGAACTGGATGAGCGCCGCCAGGCGCTGGAGAAGGCGTCCCTCGAGGCTCGCCTGGCCGCCGAGCGCCTCGACGTTACCCTGCCCGGGCGCGGCCAGCCCAGCGGTGGCCTGCATCCGGTGACCCTGACCCTGGAACGCATCGAGAGCCTCTTCACGCGAATCGGCTATGACGTGGCGGTTGGCCCCGAGATCGAGGACGACTACCACAACTTCGAGGCCCTCAACATTCCCGCTCACCACCCGGCGAGGGGCATGGCCGACACCTTCTACTTCGATGCCACCCGGCTGTTGCGCACCCACACCTCGCCGGTACAGGTGCGGACCATGAAGACCTCCGAACCGCCTATTCGCATCGTCTGTCCCGGCCGCGTGTACCGCAGCGATTCCGACCTGACCCATACGCCGATGTTCCACCAGGTCGAGGGTCTGCTGGTCGATGAAGATGTCAGCTTCGCCGACCTCAAGGGCACCATTCAGGATTTCCTGCATGCCTTCTTCGAGCGCGATGACCTTTCGGTTCGCTTCCGCCCCTCCTATTTCCCCTTCACGGAGCCCTCGGCGGAAGTCGATATCGAGTGCGTGATGTGCAGCGGCGAGGGGTGCCGGGTCTGCTCGCACAGCGGCTGGCTTGAGGTGATGGGCTGCGGCATGGTGCACCCCGAGGTGTTCCGCCATTCCGGCATCGATACCGAGCGCTTTACCGGCTTCGCCTTCGGCATGGGCGCCGAGCGCCTGGCCATGCTGCGCTATGGCGTCAACGACCTGCGGTTGTTCTTCGACAACGACCTGCGCTTCCTGCGCCAGTTCGCCTGATCGCCCACCGGATAAGCAGAACACAGGAATTGTCATGAAATTTTCCGAACAGTGGCTGCGTGACTGGGTCTCGCCGGCACTCTCCACCCAGGCACTTGCGGACCAGATCACCATGGCCGGTCTCGAGGTCGACGCCGTGGAACCCGTGGCGGCGACGTTCAGTGACGTGGTGGTCGCCGAAGTGGTGGAACTGGCGCCGCACCCGGATGCCGACAAGCTGAATGTCTGCCAGGTCGATGACGGCAGCGGCGAGCCGGTGCAGGTTGTCTGTGGCGCGCCCAACGTGGCCGCAGGCCAGAAGGTGCCGTTCGCTCGGGTCGGTGCCGTGCTTCCGGGTGACTTCACGATCAAGAAGGCTAAGCTGCGCGGCGTGGAATCTCGCGGCATGATCTGCTCCGCCTCGGAGCTCGGCCTCGCGGAGGAGACCTCCGCCGGCATCCTCGTGTTGCCGGTCGATGCGCCGGTGGGCCGGGTCTTCCGCGACTTCATGGGGCTTGATGACCACACCATCGAGGTCGACCTCACCCCCAATCGTGGCGACTGCCTGAGCCTCAAGGGCCTGGCCCGCGAGGTCGGTGTGCTCAACCGCCTGGCGGTCGAGGAGCCTTCGGTCGCTGCGGTGGCGCCTGTCCATGACGAAACATTCCCGGTGCGCGTCGAGAACACCGAGCGCTGTCCGCGCTACATCGGCCGCCTCATCAAGGGGGTCGATGTCAGCGCCGAGACCCCGTTGTGGATGGTGGAACGGCTGCGTCGCAGCGGCATCCGCTCCATCGATCCGGTGGTGGATGTCACCAACTACGTGATGCTCGAGCTCGGTCAGCCGCTGCATGCCTTCGACCGCGCGAACCTTAATGGCAGCGTGGTCGTGCGCCTGGCGCGAGAAGGCGAGCGTCTGGTATTGCTCGATGGCCAGGAGATCACCCTGGATGGTGACACCCTGGTGATCGCCGACGAGCGTGGCCCGCTGGCCATCGCCGGCATCATGGGCGGCGAGCAGTCGGGGGTGAGCGTCGAGACCCGTGACATCTTCCTCGAGTCGGCCTTCTTCTCGCCGCTGGCCGTGGCTGGCCAGGGCCGCCGATACGGCCTGCATACCGATGCCTCCCATCGCTTCGAGCGGGGTGTCGACCCAGAGCTCGCTCGCGATGCCGCCGAGCGTGCCACCGCACTGTTGCTGGGGATCACCGGTGGCGAGCCGGGTCCGCTGGTCGAAGTGGCAAGCGAGTCGCACCTGCCCGGTGCGCGGGAGGCGATCCTGAGAGCGGCTCGACTCGAGCAGGCACTGGGCAAGTCACTGCCCGCGGACGAGGTCACCGAGATCCTCGAACGCCTGGGCCTCGTCGTCGAGGCCGACGGAGAGGGCTGGACGGTGAAGGTACCGAGCTGGCGCTTCGATATCGCCATCGAGGAGGACCTCATCGAGGAGGTGGCGCGCATCCATGGCTACAATCGCCTTCCGGTGCGGCGCCCTCAGCTTCGCCTGGCCCTCCGCCCCGCCCACGAGGCCCATACGCCGCTTGGGCGTCTGCGTCGCCAGATGGTAGCCCGCGGCTACCAGGAGGCCGTGACCTATAGCTTCGTCGCCCCGGAGCTGCAGCAGGTGCTGCATCCCGAGGCCGTATCCCCCATGCTCGCCAATCCCATCTCTAGCGACCTGTCGGTGATGCGTGCGAGCCTGTTCCCCGGGCTGGTGCGGGCGCTCACCCATAACCTGAATCGTCAGCAGAGCCGCGTGCGACTGTTCGAGACCGGCCTGGTGTTCCGGGGTGAGCTTGACCACCTGCAGCAGATCCCGATGCTCGGGGCACTGGTCTGCGGGCCCCGCGAGCCCGAGGGCTGGGCCGGCGACAAGGCACCCGTCGATTTCTTCGACCTCAAGGGCGACCTCGAGAGTCTGCTGGCCCTGGGTGAGCCCGAGGCCTGGCGGTTCGAACCGGGTGAGCATCCGGCCCTGCACCCCGGCCAGTGTGCGCGCATCCTGCATCGGGGTGAGGAGGCCGGCTGGATCGGCACCCTGCACCCGGGGGTGCGTGCCAAGCTTGGCCTCAAGGTCGACGCGCTGCTCTTCGAGGTGCGGCTCGATGCGCTCACCCAGGGAGAGGTGCCGGCCTTCACGCCTCTGTCGCGTCATCCCGAGGTGCGTCGCGACCTGGCCTTCCTGGTTGACGAGGCGCTGCCGGTACAGTCCCTGCTCGATACCATCCGATCCCAGGCTGGCGAGTGGCTGGTGGAATCGCACCTGTTCGATGTCTACCAGGGCAAGGGCGTGTCTGAAGGGCACAAGAGCGTGGCCCTGGGCTTGACCTGGCAGCATCCTTCGCGCACGCTTAATGACGAGGAAATCAATCAGTTGGTTGATGCTATCGTCGCGGAGTCACGGCAGCACCTGGGTGCGGAGCTGCGTGCATGACGACTTCGAACATGGTGGCTGCGCGCAGTGGAGTGGCGCGCGTGAGCGCCGAGCAGCTCGACGATCGGCAGGACCGGCGCCATGAGGATGACAACATGGGTGCGTTGACCAAGGCGGAACTGGCCGAACATCTGCACGCCGAGCTTGGCCTGTCCAAGCGCGAGGCCAAGTACATGGTGGAAGCCTTCTTCGAGGAGATTCGTGGCTGTTTGCGCGAGAACGAGCAGGTCAAGCTGTCCGGCTTCGGCAACTTCGACCTGCGTGACAAGCGCGAACGTCCCGGTCGCAATCCCAAGACCGGAGAGGAGATTCCCATCTCCGCCCGCCGCGTGGTCACCTTCCGGCCTGGTCAGAAGCTCAAGTGCCAGGTCGAGGGCCATGACGGCGAGGTGCACTGAGACCTCTTCATCGCTTCGAAAGGCGCATCGCTTTGAAAGACGCCACTCCCGGGAGTGGCGTCTTCTCGTTGGATCGTCAGTCGGCGAGGCGTCAGACGCCGTTGCCGCCCTCCAGTACCCAGGTGATCACCACTTTCAGCACGTAGCCCAGCATCCCGGCGCCCAGCACCACGAACAGCATGATGGTGCCGAAGCGACCGGCTCGGGACTTCTTTGCCAGGTCCCAGATGATGAAGCACATGAAGAGGATCAGCCCACCGATCATGATCGGGGTGATCCATGTCTCGAAGGTGTGCCGCATGGTATCTCCCTGCAGAAATGGTGAAATCCCGACTATTATACTCGGACTCCTCCTTCTCGGCAGCCTTCCCGACGTGGCCCCATGCCGCACCTTCGTGTTAATATCCGACTGAAATTTTCAGGTAAATCCATGACATGCCCATGCTCAAGATATTCGTAGGCACCATGTATGGCGGTGCCCTGGACGTCGCCGAACAGGTCAAGCCGCTTTTCGAGGAGGCCGGCTACGAGGTGGCCATCTTCGATCAGCCCACCCTCGACGATCTCGTCGGCTCACCCACCGACCTGGCGCTGTTCTGCGTCTCCACTACCGGAAGCGGGGACCTGCCCGGCAACATCGTGCCCTTCGCCCGGGAGCTCGAGGAGCAGAGCCCCGGCCTGCCCGAGCTCCGCTACGGCCTGATCGCACTCGGCGACAGCTCCTACGGCGAAACCTTCTGCGGTGCCGGGCGCCAGCTCGACGAACTGCTCGAGGGGCAGGGTGCTCGCCGGCTCGGTGAGCGACTCGAGGTGGATGCCATGGAGACCTTCATGGCCGACGATGAGGCCCTTCCCTGGGTCGAGGAGTGGATCGACGCCCAGCAGTTGAAGGTGGCCTGAGATGGGGGCCACGCCGACCGCGGAACGCCTGAGCCTGCTGCTGGGGCTCGGCGTGATGATGCTGGCGACCCTGCCGCGCTACCTCGTTGCGGGTCTCGAGACCCGCCTGTCGCTGATGCTGATGGCGATCGCGGTCGTCGCGATCGTGACGCTGCTGCAGTGGCGGCTGCTGGAGCGGGAGGCCCGCTTGCGCCTTCCCCGTCTGATGCGCCGACTGGCCCTGTGCCTGGCGGCGGGTGTGGTCGTCATGACGGTCTGGCATGCCCTGACCAGTGACTTCTTCGGCTGGGAATTGCTGGCCTCCCACGGAGCCACCCTGGGCCTGCTGCTGCATGCGCTCTGGCTCTGGTGGCGACCCGCCAGCGTCTAGCGGGGCAGTCAACGAACCGATCAGGCAGCTTGAGGTAGACGAATCCCCACTTGTTCTGACTCGACTCCAGTGGGGTTTTCCTTGTGTACGGCCCTTCACGTCAGGTCTTCAAAGGACAACATGCTGCTTGGCGCTTGGCGCTAGCCCAGCGTATAGCAAGGCACGTAATCACCGGCGAGCTTCATGCGGCCCTGATCGACGAAGGAGGCCAGCAGCTCGTCCAGGCGTGCCATCAGCTCGGCTTCGGCGTGCAGCCGGAAGGGGCCGTGGGCCTCGATGGCCCGGATGCCCTTTTCCTTGACGTTGCCGGCGACGATGCCCGAGAACGCCCGACGCAGGTTGGCGGCCAGTTCATGTACCGGTTGGTCCCGGTGCAGCGCCAGGCCTGCCATGGCCTCGTGGGTGGGCTCGAAAGGCTCCTGGAAGTCTCGTGCCACAGTCAGGCGCCAGTTGTAATAGAAGGCATCCTGACGGCTACGGCGATATTCGGTGACCATATCGATGTTCTTGCGCATGGTGCGGGCCACCTCGACGGGGTCTGCGATGATGATGCGGTAGTGGCGGCGCACCTCCTCGCCCAGGGTGTAGACCAGGAACTCGTCGATGCGCTTGAAGTAGTCGGCGGAATTCGCCGGTCCGGTGAAGATCACCGGCAGCTCCATGTCGGTGTTGTCCGGATGCAGCAGGATCCCCAGCAGATAGAGAATCTCCTCGGCGGTTCCCACGCCGCCCGGGAAGACGATGATGCCATGTCCCAGGCGTACGAAAGCCTCCAGGCGCTTCTCGATGTCGGGCATTACAACCAGCTCGTTGACGATCGGGTTGGGCGCCTCGGCGGCGATGATGCCGGGCTCGGAGACACCCAGGTAGCGCCCCTCGCTGCGTCGCTGCTTGGCATGGGCCACATTGGCGCCCTTCATGGGGCCCTTCATGGCGCCCGGCCCGCACCCGGTGCAGATGTCCAGCTCGCGCAGGCCCAGGTGATAGCCTACTGCCTTGGTGTAGTCGTATTCCTCGCGGGAAATCGCGTGACCACCCCAGCACACCACCAGGCTCGGGTCCCGGCCAGGCTTGAGGGTTCCGGCCTTGCGCAGGATGTGGAACACGGCATTGGTGGTGCCTTCGGCGGTTTGCAGGTCGAAGCGATGGCGGGTCTGGATCTCGTTGTAGACATAGACGATATCTCGCAGCACCGCGGAGAGGTGCTCGCGGATGCCGCGGATCATCCTGCCGTCGACAAAGGCCTCGGCGGGGGCGTTGGTGATCCGCAGGCGCACGCCACGGTCCTGCTGCAGAACCTCGATGTCGAAGTCCCGATAGGTCTCCAGCAGGGCCACGCCATCGTCGGTGGGATTTCCGCAGTTCAGTACCGCCAGAGAGCAGTTGCGCAGCAGGTCATGAAGTCCGCTGCGGGAGGTGTCGTGCAGACGTTCTACCTCCTGCTGGGAGAGGATCTCGAGACTGCCTTCCGGCGAGATGGTGGTGGAGATGGTGTCAGGCATCCGTGGCGTTCCCTGTCGTCATGGCCGCAATGGTAGTTTCGCGATGCTACCACGCTGGCCGGCGGGCGGGCATCGCTGCGGCGCCGGCGTCCAGCTGATAGAATCATCGGTGCCCGGCCACAGCCCTCGACGTGACACCCCATGTTCAACGCCCGCTACTTCCGCACCTTCATCACACTGGTCGAGACCGGCAGTTTCACTCGCACCGCCCGGCGCCTCGAGATGACGCAGCCCGGGGTCAGCCAGCATGTCCGCAAGCTCGAGCAATACCTCGGCAAGTCGCTGCTCGATCGCCAGGGCCGGCGGTTCGTGCTCACCGAGGCCGGTCGTCGCGCCTACGACTATGCGCTCAAGCTGTTCGCCGAGCATGAGCAGTTCCGCCATTCCCTGGACAACGACAGCTTGGACAGAGGCGAATGTCGCCTGGCCTCTCCGGGCAGCGTCGGGTTGATGCTCTATCCCTTCATCCTCGGGCAGCAGCAGATGCAGCCGGGTCTCACCGTCAGCTATAGCTTCGCCTTCAACAACGAGATCGTCGCCGATGTGCTGGCCGGTCGCCATGACCTGGGGATCGTCACCGAGCCCGTGCGCCACCCTGACCTGGACTGCGAGGCCTGGCACCAGGAGCCGCTGTGCCTGGTGGTGCCGGCGGACTTCGCCGGCAACCGGTTGACCGACCTGATGGGCATCGGGGTGGTTCGCTATGCCGGCGGTGACGACCATGTCGGGGTCCTGCTGCGTGCCAATTACCCGGATTTTCGCTCCATCAGCCACTTCACGCGCCAGGGGTTCACCAACGAGGTGAGCATGGTGCTGGATGCGGTGGCCCGAGGGCTCGGCTTCGCTGTGGTTTCGCGGGTAGTGCTGGAGACCTCGCCCTGGCAGCGCCAGGTCAAGGCGCTCTCCCTCCCGCGGCCGGCCCATGAGTTCCTGTTCCTGGTCACGCGCAGCGGTGCGCAAATGCCGCGACGCTATGTGCGGCTTCTCGACGGCTACCGCGAGCAACGCCGACATGAGCGGTTCGGCTATGGGGAAACGACAGGGGAAACGACAGCAGATTCGACAGGGAAGAGGCTTGGGTAGACGACCGGAGTCTGAACGGTAAAGGCCCCGCCTGCGCAGGGCCTTGCTCAACCGATGGCGCCTGGTCGCCGGCGCCCGTCACGCGTTTTCAGTCACGGCTCTCAATCACGATATTCGTCGATGCTCGGGCAGGAGCAGATCAGCTGCCGGTCGCCGAAGACGTTGTCTACCCGGTTGACCGCCGGCCAGTACTTGGCGGCCTTGGTCGCCTCGGAGGGGAAGGCTCCCAGCTCACGGGAGTAGGGGCGGTTCCAGGCCTCGTCCATCAGGTCGGCCATGGTGTGCGGGGCATTGACCAACGGGTTGTCTTCCGCCGGCCAGTCGCCGCGCTGCACCGTCGAGATCTCCTCGCGGATCGCAATCATGGCGTCGCAGAAGCGGTCGAGTTCGTAGCGCGACTCCGACTCGGTAGGCTCGATCATCAGGGTGCCGGGTACCGGGAAGGACATGGTCGGCGCATGGAAGCCATAGTCCATCAGGCGCTTGGCGATGTCCTCCTCACTGATGCCGGACTCGGCCTTGAGGGGGCGGATGTCGATGATGCATTCGTGGGCCACGGTGCCGTTCTCGCCCTTGTAGAGCACCGGATAGTGCTCCGCGAGGCGCCGGGCTATGTAGTTGGCATTGAGGATGGCGAGTTCGGTGGCCTCGCGCAGT
Source organism: Halomonas aquatica (assembly GCF_040196335.1). Lineage (NCBI taxonomy): Bacteria > Pseudomonadati > Pseudomonadota > Gammaproteobacteria > Oceanospirillales > Halomonadaceae > Halomonas > Halomonas aquatica. Next base: position 458,939 of record NZ_JBEGCJ010000003.1, on the reverse strand, counting down.
CCCCGTGCGCCCATCATCTTGATGTAGGCCCAGGAGATCGGCAGGATCGAGGCCGAGCCGAAGGGCGCGGCCGAGACCGCGCCGCAGCCCGCCTCGACCCCCTCGATAGGCATCACCACGTGGTTGGAGACGAAGGGCGCGAGGTGAGCCTTGACTCCGATCGGGCCCATGCCCGGACCGCCGCCCCCGTGAGGGATGCAGAAGGTCTTGTGCAGGTTGAGATGGCTGACGTCGCCGCCGAAGTCGCCGGGGCGTGTCAGGCCCACCTGGGCGTTCATGTTGGCGCCGTCGATGTACACCTGACCACCGTGGGCATGCACAATCTCGCATACCTCGCTCACGTTGGCCTCGAATACGCCATGGGTGGATGGGTAGGTGATCATGATTGCCGAGAGGTCATCGCGGTAGCGCTCGGCCTTGGTACGTAGGTCCTCGATGTCGATGTTGCCATCGGCGTCGCACTCCACGACCACCACCTTCATTCTCGCCATGGCGGCGGAGGCCGGGTTGGTGCCATGGGCGGAACTCGGGATCAGGCAGACATCGCGGTGCCCTTCGCCCTCGGCCGCCTGGTAGCGGCGGATGGCCACCAGGCCGGCGTACTCTCCCTGAGCGCCGGAATTGGGCTGCATGGAGATATGGTCGTAGCCGGTCACCTCCACCAGGAAGGCGGCCAGCTCGTCGATCATCTGTCGGAAGCCGGCCACCTGGTCGCGGGGCGCGAACGGGTGGATGCGGGCGAATTCCGGCCAGGTGACAGGGATCATCTCGCTGGTGGCGTTGAGCTTCATGGTGCAGGAACCCAGCGGGATCATCGCATGGGCAAGCGACAGGTCCTTGTTCTCCAGGCGCTTGAGGTAGCGCAGCATCTCGGTCTCGCTGCGGTAGCGCTTGAAGGTGGGGTGAGTCAGGAAGTCGGATTCCCGCGCACAGCCGGCCGGGATGCCGGTCAACCCCTCCGCCACCACCTGCTCGTCGAGCTCGCGCACCCCGAGGCCGTGCTCCTCGCCCAACAGCACGTCGAACAGCACGTCCAGATCGTGGGCGGTGGTGGTCTCGTCCAGGCTCAGCCCCACGTCGCCGCCCTCGAAATAGCGCAGGTTCACGTCTTGGGTCATGGCGCGGCCGTGGACCTTGCCGGCATCCACGCCGGTCAGGCGCAGGGTGTCGAACCAGCTGTCGTGGGCCAGGGCCACGCCCTTTTCCTGCAGGCCCGTCGCCAGGATCGTCGTCAGGCGATGGATGCGAGAGGCGATGGTGCGCAGCCCCTCCGCGCCGTGATAGACGGCGTAGAAGCCGGCGATATTGGCCAGCAGCGCCTGGGCGGTGCAGATGTTGGAGGTGGCCTTCTCGCGGCGGATGTGCTGCTCGCGGGTCTGCATGGCCATGCGCAGCGCAGTATTGCCGCGGCTGTCCTTCGACACGCCGATGATGCGCCCCGGGATCGAGCGCTTGAGCTTGTCGGTGGTGGCGAAGAAGGCGGCATGCGGGCCGCCGAAGCCCATCGGCACGCCGAAGCGCTGGCTGTTGCCCACGACCATGTCGGCGCCCAGGGCGCCCGGCTCCTTGAGCAGTACCAGGCCCATGATGTCGGCGACTACACAGGTCATGACCCCTCTCTCGCGGGCAGGTTCGAGCAGCGGTGCCAGGTCGCGCACCAGGCCGCTGCCGCCCGGGTACTGCAGCAGGGCGCCGAAGACGTCATGCTCGGCGAGTTCCTCGGCCGGCGCCACCACCAGTTCGAAGCCGAACCAGGCCGCGCGGGTACGCACCACGTCCAGGGTCTGGGGGAAGACATCCTCGGCGACGAAGAAGGTGTCGCTCTTCGCCTTCTTGTTGGCTCGCCTGCACAGCGCCATGGCCTCGGCGGCGGCGGTGGCCTCGTCGAGCAGCGAGGCATTGGCCAGCTCCATCCCGGTCAGGTCCATCACCATTTGCTGGAAGTTGAGCAGGCCTTCCAGACGCCCCTGGGAGATCTCCGGCTGGTAGGGCGTATAGGCGGTGTACCAGCCCGGGTTCTCCAGCACGTTGCGCTGGATCACCGTCGGCAGGTGGGTGTCGTAGTACCCCTGGCCGATATGGCTGCGGGCCACGCGGTTCTGGCGCGCCAGGCGCTGCAGGTAGTCCAGGGCTTCCGCCTCGCTCCTTGGTGGGTCGAGGTCCAGCTCACGGCCCAGACGGATGCCGGAAGGCACGGTGGCCTCCATCAGTGCGGGGAGGCTCTCCATGTCCAGTTCGGTGAGCATGTCCGACACATCGGCCGCGTTCGGTCCGTTGTGGCGTTGGAGGAAGGCATCGTGAGCGGCCAGATCGGCCAGACGGCGGTTGTCGAAAGCCATGGAACACCCTGTTTGCATGACGGGGCGTCGCCCCGGAATTCAATGAAAAATCGGCCCCGTCGAGACGGGGCCGGGGAGTGGCGCACGTCAGCATCCCGCCGGCAGGGGATGCCGGGGCGGACGAGGTCGCCGCGGCTGGTATCAGTCCTCGGCGGCAGCCACCGCCTGGTAGGCGTCGGCATCCAGTAGCTTTTCCATCGCGGCCTCGTCGTCGAGGCGGACCTTCATGATCCAGCCGTCCTCATAGGGCGACTCGTTGACGGTCTCCGGTGCATCTTCCAGGGCTTCGTTGATCTCGATGATCTCGCCGGCGACCGGTGCATAGAGGTCGGAGGCGGCCTTGACCGATTCGATGACGCCGAATTCGTCGCCGACGGCGAGGGTGCTGCCGATCTCGGGGAGCTCGACGAAGACCACGTCGCCCAGCGCCTCCTGAGCGTGGTCGGTGATGCCGATGGTCACGCTGCCGTCACCGTTGTCGAGGACCCATTCATGGCTTTCGGCATAGCGCAGGTTGGCGGGGATAGTGCTCATCGTGTTTTCCTATACGAAAAAGGTTTTCGGATACGCGAATGCTAACGCCATTGGCGGCATTTGGCGAGTCCTCCCGGCGGGTCGAGTCGCTGGCAACCGTGCCTCGACCCGTTCACAGGGTGGTCGGCCGAGCCCGGTTCGTCCAGTGTCGAGCAGCGGGCCAGCCCCGGCGTCCTCACAGTCTCGGCCGGGGGGCGCCTTCACCCGAGGCTCGCCAGCCGGCGCAGTGAAGAGGCCATGCCGGAACTCCGACGCCTCTTGACGCCTGCCTCCTGTCTCTTGCCCCCCGGCGGCGCCGACAGTAGGCTTCTTGCGTTTCCTATCGGAAACGCGCACCAGGAAGCGGCTCTCCGGTAAGCCTCGATGATGTTTTTGATTTCCGTTGAAGGCAAAGTATGGAATGTCTCCCATCTGATCGCCCTGGCGCCGCTGTCGCCGGCGGTCTTCACAGAGGCCTGTTTCTGCTTTGAAGGTACGTAAATCCCGCCGGACGAGCAGCTGGGCCACGACAAATCCCGAGGGGTGCGTCCGCCGGAGAGCCGGAGAGGGCACTTCTCCTGCGTCGCCCCGAGCCAAGAGTGATAACGACATGAGTGAACTCAAGCATACCCCTCTGCATGCCCTGCACCTGGAGCTGGGGGCCAAGATGGTGCCCTTTGCCGGCTATGACATGCCGGTTCAGTTCCCTCTGGGGGTAAAGCGCGAGCATGAACATACCCGCAATGCCTGCGGGCTCTTCGACGTCTCCCACATGGGGCAGATCCTGCTGAGCGGCCCGAACCCCGCACAGGCCCTGGAGACCCTGGTGCCGGCAGACATCGTCGGCCTGGCCGAGGGCATGCAGCGCTATGCGCTGTTTACCTCGGAGGAGGGCGGCATCCTCGATGACCTGATGGTGGTCAATGCTGGCGATCACCTCTACCTGGTGGTCAATGCCGCCTGCCGGGAACAGGACATCGCCCACCTGCGTCGCGGCCTGGCCGATCACGAAGTGCAGGTGGTCGACCGTGGCCTGCTGGCGCTTCAGGGGCCGGCAGCGGCCGGGGTGATGCAACGGCTCTGTCCCGAGGCCTGCGAGATGGTCTTCATGCAGCACGGGCACTTCACCATCGACGGTATCAACGTCTGGGCCAGCCGCAGCGGCTATACGGGGGAGGACGGCTTCGAGATTTCGGTGGCTGCCGAGGATGCCGAGGCCCTCGCTCGTCGCCTGCTGGCGGAGGAGGAGGTCGAGGCGATCGGCCTGGGGGCGCGGGACTCGCTGCGTCTCGAGGCGGGTCTCTGCCTCTATGGCCATGATATAGACACCGAGACCACGCCGGTGGAAGCGGGGTTGATCTGGGCCATTGGCAAGCCGCGGCGTCACGGCGGCGAGCGGGTCGGAGGCTTCCCCGGTGCTGACCTGATCCTGCACCAGGTGGCCGAGAAGGACCACCGCCGCAAGCGTGTGGGGCTTCTCGGTGAAGGGCGCGCACCCGTCCGCGAGGGCGCCGAGCTGTTCGATGCCGAGGACCGCCGCCTGGGCCACGTGACCTCCGGTGGTTTCGGCCCCAGCGTCGGCCGTCCGGTGGCCATGGGCTATGTGGCTATCGAGGCCACCGAGATCGGTACCACCGTCTATGCCGAGGTGCGTGGCAAGCGCCTGCCGATGACAGTGAGCAAGACACCCTTCGTCACCCCCGGCTACCATCGCGGTTGATGGACTCGTGATCTCGGTGTGTCATCTTATACCGTTATCATGCATTTGCTCAGCAGACGCCGGCCATCCCCGCACGGGGGTGGCCATTTTCTCATGGGCGTGAGAAAGGGCATGAGAAAGAGCGCGAGAATGGTTCTGGTAACGTTTGTGGGAACGGATGCAGGAACGCAGGGTGAGCAACTCAATCCCCGGAAGTCTCCGCCTTCACTAGGCGGAAGGTCAGGCTGATGCGCAGGCCCGGAAGCCGGCGCGGCAGCAGGGCATGCTGCAGTCGGCGCTGAACGCCGGGGCCCATCAGCAGCAGGCTGTCATGGGGCAACCAGGCATTGAAGGCCTCGGCCTCTCTGGTCTTCCAGCGAAAGCGTAGCGGCCGTTCGGCGCCCAGACTCACCGCCGCGATCAGCGGGTCGAGCCCCAGTTCGGGCTCGTCGTCGCTGTGCCAGCCCATGCGCTCCTCACCGTCGGCATAGCGGTTGAGCAGCACGCTGTTGAAATGTGCGGTGATGCCGGCGGCGTCCAGGCGCTCGACCACGGCATCGCGGATGGTCGCCACATCGGGGTGCCAGGCCTCGGGGGTGAAGTCGCGTCCCGAATAACGGTAGCGGGCCTCGGGGCTGCCCATCCAGACCTGATGGCGAGGGATCGGGTGCTCGCGGCCGAAGAGGCGCAGGGTCGGACGCTGCCAGGCGAGATCCTGGGCGAGCCTTGCCAGCGCCTCGGTGGCGACTGGCTCGCCGAGTAGGCCGGTGAACACCGCCAGTGGCGGCGAGTCGAGCAGTGTCTCGGCCGCTTCATCGGTCGTCGTGGGCAGGAAGCCAGGAGACCACACTTACTTGAGCACCCGAACGGGGTCGATGGGCTTGCCCCCGTGGCGCATGTCGAAGAGCAGACGGGGACCACCGTCTCGACTTCCGACTTCGCACACGGGGGTGCCGCGAGTGACCCTGTCGCCGCTGGCCACCAATGGCTTACTGCACAGGGCATAGACGCTCTGCACGTTGTCGGCATGGTGCACGATCACCACCTGACCGAGCTGTCGCATGCTGTCGGCGAAGCGTACCTCCCCATTGGCAACGGCTCGGGCGCGGCTGCCCGGGTCGGTTGCGAGCAGCATGGGCTGCAGGGTGCCGCGACCATCGGTACCGTAAGGACGTGCCACACGGTAGTTGTCGAGCGGCCAGGGCCAGTTGCGTGTGGAGGCGGGCAGGTCACCGGGGTCCGGCAGGCTCCTGCTCGCCGGACGAGCGGCCTTGGGCTGGCTGGACCCTCGGGCCTTGCCAACGCCGCTCGCCTGAAGACCGTGCAGAGGCACCTGGATCAACTGGCCGACCCTGAGATTGGTGGGAACGATGCCGGGATTGGCCGCCTGTATCCGCTCCGCGCGTCCCCGGAAGTGTCGGGCAATGGCGCTGTAGGTGTCGCCGGGACGCACCCGGTAGCGATAGGGGCCGCCGGAGGGGGCCCGTTCGTCGCGCGTGGGCACCATCAGGCGCTGGCCCACGGCCAGTCGCCTGGCATCCACGCCGGGGTTGAACCGCTCCAGGCGGACAAGGGGAACGTCCGCCTGGCGAGCGATCTCCCCCAGGGTGTCGCCCCGCTGGATGGTGATCCATTCGCCGGCGATCCCCCCCGCTCGTCCTGTATCGCCTCCTCGACCGGCGCAGCCTGCCAGCAGCAGTACCACCAGTGTGATCAGCAGCCGGGTCAGCGGAGTGCGTCTAGACGTCGATCCTTGTCCTGCCACAGGGCATTGAGCCATGACTGGAAGCGTTCCTTGTAGTCCGTGTCGTCGTGATAGTCCCCCTCGAGCATCCAGGCGGGCACCTCCCGTCGTCGTGCCTCCAGCACTACCCGGCCTGCTCGGCCGCAGAGGAACCCCCAGAAACTCGGCGCAGGATTCTCGTAGTACAGGGTGACATCCAGGATGCCGTCCAGCCGGTCGCCCAGCAGGCCCAGCACCTGGGCGATGCCGCCGGCACGAGGCCGCAAAAGGTGTCGATAGGGAGCGCCCTGGGCGGCATGCTTGGCAGGCGTGAAGCGAGTGCCTTCGACGAAGTTGTAGATGGCGATAGGCCGTTCTTGGGCGTGTCGGCACATGCGTGCGGTGGCCTCCTGGTCGCGACGTGCCAGTTGGGGGTTGCGCTCGCGCTGCTGGCGGGTAAGGCGACGCAGCATGGGGAATTCCAGGGCCCAGAAGGCCAGACCGACGATGGGCAGCCAGATCAGCTGTCTCTTGACGAAGAAATGCGGCATCGGGATTCGCCTGTGAAAGGCGAAGAAAAGCATGAAGATGTCGATCCAGCTGCGGTGGTTGGAGAGCACCAGCCACCACTGGTCGCGAGACAGCCCGTCGGGCAAGTGCATCTCCAGGTTGGGGCTCAGCCAGCGACGCATCCACCACAGGTTGCTGCCCACCCAGTTGAGTGCCACGGCGTTGAGAGCCATCAGTACCCGGCGGCGCCAACGGCGCCTCGGCGTCACCAGCTTGACCAGAGTGAGCAGGATCAATGGGACACCCCACGTCAGGGTGGCAAGGCTCATCAGCAGGATGCTGACGAGCCCCCGAAGGGTCGACATGCCTGTCTCCTTGGCGGGCTTCATTAGTCGTCCATGCTAATGGATCGGCTGCTGGTTGCCCAATTGCCGGGATCAACGACGCTGTGCCAGTTCGGGGGTGTGGATGGTCTCGGCCAGGACCTTCTGCAGCGCCAGGGCGGCCACCGACAACTCGTGACTGTTCCAGGTCAGCACACCGACGTTATGCTCGATGATCGGGTCCTCCAGTGGCACACAGACTGCCCCGAGTTCCTGCATCTGGGAGATGCACAACGAGGGCACGGCGCTGACCCCCAGGCCGCTGGCGACCATGCGTCCCACGGTGGCTAGCTGGTGGCATTCGAAGGCTGCAGGGAGGGCGACTCCTTGGCTTTCCAGCGCTTGTTCAAGCAGGCGACGCACCATGGAGGGGCGTTGCAACGCGATGAATTCACGGGTCAACAGGGTCGGCCAACCTAACCGTGGTCGCTGGGCCAGGCGGGATTCGGGCGGAACCACGGCGACGAAGCGGTCGCGGAAGAGCGGTGCGAAGGATAGGCTTCCGGTAGCCTCGGGCTCGAACACCAGGCCGAGTTCGACCTGGCGGGCACGCACCATCTCGATCACCTGCTCGTTGATCACGTCATGGACCGTGACATTGACCCTGGGGTGGCGCTGGCGAAAGACTCGCAGTGCCGGAGGCAGCAGGTTGCTGGCGAAGGAAGGCATGGTGGCCACCGACAGGCGACCTAGCTGAAGGGTGAAACGCTGGCGAAGCAGATCCTCTGTGTTGTCCCACTCGGCGATCAGGCGCTTGGCCAGGGGGACCAGCGACTCGCCTTCAGGTGTGAGGCGAACGCTGCGGGTGCTGCGGATCAGCAGGCGGCCGCCAAGGCTCTCTTCGAGCCCCTTGATTGCCAGGCTCAGTGCCGGCTGGGAGAGGTGCATGTGATCGCAGGCCTGGGTGAAGCTCAGCGTCCGGGCCACGGCGAGGAAGGCGCGCAATTGCTTGACGGTCATGGCATGCTACCAAGGTCAAATTGATCAGCAGAACATATCAATCAATAAAAAAAACAAACTTAACAAATATATTGGCAGAGGTAACACTGGCCTGACATCCTGACCACACAACCCTGACAACGCTCACTCACACAACAACACGAGGCGCCACTATGGCTGGATTTGACAAGCGTGTGTATTCCTATGAAGAGGCAATGGACGGCATCGAGAGCGGCATGACCGTGATCGCCGGCGGTTTCGGCCTCTGCGGCATACCCGAAAACCTGATTGCCGAGATCAAGCGACGCGGCGTGAAGGACCTGACGGTATGGTCCAACAACTGTGGCGTCGACGGCTTTGGCCTGGGACTGTTGCTGGAAGACAAGCAGATCAGCCGGATCCATGCCTCCTATGTCGGCGAGAACGCGCTCTTCGAGCGGCAGATGCTCAACGATGAGATCGAGGTGGTGCTGACTCCCCAGGGGACACTGGGCGAGAAGATGCGCGCCGGCGGCGCCGGTATCCCCGCCTTCTATACCGCCACCGGCTACGGCACGCCGATCGGCGAGGGCAAGGAGGTACGAGAGTTCAACGGGCGCCACTATATCCTCGAGGAGTCGGTGGTCGGCGACTTCGCCATCGTCAAGGGCTGGAAGGCCGATCGCTACGGCAACGTCTGTTATCACGACACCGCCCAGAACTTCAACCCGATGGCCGCCACCGCGGGCAAGATCACCGTGGTCGAGGTCGAGGAGATCGTCGAGCCGGGTGAGCTCAAGCCGGACCAGATCCACACGCCGGGCATCTACGTCGACCGCATCATCCAGGGCACCTTCGAGAAGCGCATCGAGAAGCGCACCGTGCGCAAGGGCTGAACGCCCTTCTGCATGTGACGACCGGCGACGCCGCCGGCGCTTCCCTCACCCGCTTCTCCACCGAACACAAGAGGCAACAAGATGGCACTCACTCGCGAACAGATGGCAATGCGCGTGGCGCGCGAACTCGAAGATGGCTTCTACGTCAACCTGGGGATCGGCATACCGACCCTGGTGGCCAACTACATCCCCGACGGCATCGACGTGATGCTGCAATCCGAGAACGGCCTGCTGGGCATGGGGCGCTATCCCACCGAGGACGAAGTCGATCCGGACATGATCAATGCCGGCAAGGAGACCGTCACCGCCCGCCCGGGCGCGGCGATCTTCTCCTCGGCAGAGTCCTTCGCCATGATCCGCGGCGGCCACGTGGACCTGACGGTGCTCGGCGCCTTCGAGGTCGACCAGAACGGCAACATCGCCTCCTGGATGATCCCCGGCAAGCTGATCAAGGGCATGGGCGGCGCCATGGACCTGGTGGCCGGTGCCGAGAACATCATCTGCACCATGACCCACGCCTCCAAGCATGGCGAGTCCAAGCTGCTGGAGTCCTGCAACCTGCCGCTGACCGGCGCCGGCTGCATCAATCGGGTGCTGACCGACCTTGCCTATCTGGAGATCAAGGACGGTGCCTTCCACCTCAAGGAACGTGCTCCGGGCGTCTCCGTGGAGGAGATCCAGTCGCTCACCGCGGGCACGTTGGTCGTGCCTGACCATGTCCCGGAGATGACCTTCGACGAGTGAGCATGGTGTTCAACTCGACGACAACGGCCCGGACCCAGTGTCCGGGCCGTTGTCGTCAGGAGGCAAGGATCGTACTGCCGAAAAACTGACCACGAAGGGCAAAGGCCTCAGGCATCCCGGTTGGGATGGCATTGCTCGGGGCGGTGCATAGCGTTATCCACAGATTCTGTGGATGACCCGGTTCAGGAGAGCTCGCAGCGGGTGTGGTGTGGCAGCAGCAGCTCGGCGGCACGCTCCTGGTTGGCGCTGACCTGCTTCTGGACCAGCGCCAGACCGCCAAGGACGATGCGATGCTCGTCACCCTCGGCGAAGGCCAGGCGTTGCGAACTGGTGGCATAGAAGCGGTAGTCGAGCAGCGGTGAGACGGGGAAGAGACCGTGATGACGGTCGCTGTTGCCCATGAGGCCGGCCTGTTGCAGCTGCTCGTCGAGTGTCTCGATGCCTTGTCCCAGGCGTTGGCAGTCGAAGCCGACGTGATGCACCCGCGGCCCCATCACCGAGAGCCAGCCGGCCAGGGGATGAGCCTGGTGCAGGTCCTGGTAGGTGCTCCAGTCGGGCATTGACCAGGGGCGGCCGTGCAAGAGCATTCCCGGGCTATGGGTGTAATCGGGAGCTGCGCCGGCCACCAGTTGCTGGAGGCATTCGCGAGGCCGGCGCGACAGGGTGCCGAGCTGCAGCTCGGCGAGCAGCATCCAGGCCCCATCGTCCGGCGCGGCGAGCAGGGTGGCGAGCAGGCCGCGGTCGGCCATGGCATAGTGCTGTTGGGGACGATAGCCGATGCGTTTCAGCGCCGGCATCAGGGCATCCTTGGCCCAGGGGCCGTGGTTCAGGGTCAGGATCGCCAGATACTCCGCCGGCGCCTCCACGGGCCATAGCCGCAGTCCTCCGACATCCGGGTGATGGTGGACATAGTCCAGCCACAGCTGCTGGACGAACTCTTCCCTTTGCATCGTGCCGTTTCCCTCCGTCGTGATGCCCTGTGCGCGCCAGTATAGGCAGCGAGGTCGGGGGGGCATTCAACGCGGGAAAGACGTTCCCTCACGATACCGGCGGCCGCCGGCCGCCTCGATTCAGACGATGGCTGACAGCTGGTCGCTGTCGCGCACGTAGCGATCGAACTCCGTGAAGCCACCGACATGGGTCTGGTCGACAAAGATCTGCGGCACGGTGCGCACCGGCTGGCCGATGGTCTGTTCCAGATCGGCCTTGGTGATGCCTTCCTCATGGATGTCGACGTAGCGGTGGCCCTCGATGGCTCCGGCGCTCTCGAGCCTTGCGGCCAGCGCCTTGGCGCGGTCGCAGAAGGGGCAGGCGGGACGGCCGAAGATGACGATGAACATGAAATGACTCCTTGCACGGCGGGGTGCGTGGGAATGGACGATAGGGGGAATCGGGGCGCCATTGTGAAGGAGCGCGCGGTCTTTCTCCAATAGTCGCCTCCTTGTGGGGTGATGGGAGAGCGCTATCGATGAACGTCATCGCTGAGCCTTATCGGTGACCCTCGAAGGCTTTACCTCAGATGTCGATCTCGCCGGCATCGGCCCTGCGCAGCAGGTCGCCGAGCTCGACGTGGACCTCGGGGGCGGTCACCAGCAGGTTTTCTCCGTAGAGATCCTCGGGAATGCCTGCCGGGCCGGGATAGAGGTGACCGGTCCGGGCGCCGGCCTCGCGGGCGATCAGCCAGCCCGCGGCGCAGTCCCAGGGGGATACGCTCTCGTAGTAGGCATCCAGCCGGCCGCAGGCCACGTCGCACAGGTCAAGTGCAGCCGAGCCGTTACGTCTCACGTCCTGGCAATGGGCGAGTACCGCGGTGAGGCGACGCATCAGCGGCGGCCGGCTGTCGCGGCGGTAGGGGAAGCCGGTGCCTACCAGGCAGTTCGTCAGGCTGCCGGTGCGACTGGCACGGATCGGCGCGCCGTTGCACCAGGCTCCCTGGCCATCCAGGGCGGTGAAGGTCTCGCCAAGGAAGGGGGCATGGACGACACCCAGGCGAGTCTTGCCCTGGCTGGCCCAGCCGATGGAGACCGCCACGTGGTTCAGGCCGTGGGCGAAATTGACCGTTCCGTCGATGGGGTCAACCACCCATAGGGCATCCGGAGTCGACAGCGCCGCTCGGTCCGGGGCCAGTTCCTCGCTGAGGCGGGCCTCATCGGCGAAGTGCTGCTGGAGGCGTTCGCTGATCCGGGTGTCAACCTCGACATCGGTATCGGTGACCAGCTCATGGCCATGCTTGTAGCGATGGCCGAAGGTCTGACCCTGCCGGGCCTCGATGATCATCTGGCCGGCCTCCCGGGCGATATCGACGGCGATCTCAAGGCGCTGTGCGGGGGTCATGGCGGCTCCTCGGCATGGACAACGGCCCTTCATGCTAGCAGCTCGCCATGTCCGTGCCGAATGCCCGCGGCGGATAACAGGGTGCGAAGGCCTGGTGCCGAGGATCAAGTGCGGCGGCTATACTGGGCGCCTCGCCGAACCGGAGGACACCATGCAGGCATTGAGTGCCGACCAGTATGCGCGGCTGAGCCGCCTGGCCGAGGCCTGGAACCGCTGTTACCTCAAGGCCGCCAAGGGCCAACCCCAATACAACCCCAGGCTGGGCGTCGATGCCCTCTGCTTTCAGCCCCACATCCTGACGGATGGTCGCAGCGGCCTGCTCGGCGCCCTGGTCACGCCCGTGTCGCTCTCGCTGGCGCTGGTGATCGACGACGAGGCCACCGCGCATTCCGACGAGCAACGCCTGACATTGGCACTGCCCTCCGGTCGCTATCCCTTCACCCGGGAGTGCCTCGGCGAACCGGGCGTCTGGTGGCGCTGCGAGCTGATGGACGACCTGTCCGATCTCGACTCCCTCCAGGCTGCCAGCCGCCTGGCACAGCAACTGATGGAGCGGGTCATGACGCCCGACGAGTCCATGCCCTGAGTCGATGCCCTGAGTGGATGACGCGCTGCGTCATCCGCCTTATGCTGGTGCCGGATAGCGATAACGCCAACCACACCCATCAGGTGCCTGCCGGCGGGGCACGCCGCCTCGTCCCGCAGAACCCTGGATAACCGTACAAGAGGAGTCACGCATGACCGCCAACGCTTCCACCCCCCGCGTCGCCCTGGTCACCGGGACCAGCAGTGGCATCGGGGAGGCCGTGGTCCGCCATTTCTGCGAGTTGGGCCATCAGGTACTGGCCGTGGACTTCAACCCGGCCGGCAAGGAGGTCGCCGAGAAGGCCGGTGCCGCCTTCTTCCAGGCCGACCTGACCGATGGCGAGGCCTGCAAGGCGGCGGTGGCCGAGGCGATCAAGCGCTTCGGTCGCGTGGACATCCTGGTCAACAACGCGGGCATCCAGCACGTCTCGCCCATCGAGACCTTCCCCGAGGAGAAGTGGCGCCAGATCATCGACCTGATGCTCACCGCACCCTTCCTGCTCACCCAGGCGGCCTGGCCGAGCATGCGTGAGAACGGCTGGGGGCGCATCGTCAATATCGCCTCGGTGCACGCCCAGGTGGCCTCGCCGGGCAAGGCCGCCTACATCAGTGCCAAGCACGGCATGATCGGCCTGACCAAGACCGCGGCGCTGGAGGGCGGCGAGCAGGGCATCACCGCCAATGCCATCTGCCCGGCCTATGTGAAGACCGCGATGGTCGAGGGCCAGATCGCCGACCAGGCGAAGATGCACGGCATGCAGGAGCAGGAGGTGATCGAGAAGATCATGCTCAAGAATGCCGCCGTGAAGCGCCTGATCGAGCCCCATGAGGTCGCCGAGCTGGTCGGCTATCTGGCCTCAGACCTAGCCGGTGCCGTCACCGGCGCCAGCTGGAACATGGACCTGGGCTGGACCGCACAGTAATAGCGCCGAGCCACAAGCGCAGAGCTAAAAGCAACCCCCGAGGCCATGACCTCGGGGTTTGCTCTTGTCGGTTGCGACACACGGTCTTGGCCGCTTTAACGCCTCACCGGCCGTTTCTGCAGCTTGCGCTGCAGGGTGCGCCGGTGCATCCCGAGTGCCCGGGCCGTGGCGGAAATGTTGCCATCGTGCTCCTGGAGCACCTTCTGGATATGTTCCCAGGTGATGCGATTGATCGACGGCGGGTTGTCGGCCACTTCCATCTCCGGATCGCCCTTCTCCCGTGACAGGGCGGCGAGCACCTCATCGGCATCGGCTGGCTTGCAGAGGTAGTTCACCGCGCCGAGCTTGATCGCCTCCACCGCGGTGGCGATGCTCGAATAGCCGGTCAGTACCACCACCCGGCACGACGGCACCAGTTCCAGCAGTTCGGGCAGCAGCTTGAGGCCCGATTCGTTCTCCAGCTTGAGATCCAGGGTGGCCAGCTGGGGCTGGTGGCGGCGCGCCAGTGAGAGGGCCTGGGTGACATCATGGGCCACCAGCACCTCGAAGCCGCGGCGAGTCAGTGCCCTGTCCAGCACGTGGCAGAACATCTCGTCATCATCGACGATCAGCAGGCGTTCGGCGGTCTCTTGCATCTCGTCCTCGCAGGGTCAGGGACTCCCGTAGCCGTCAGGTCGAAGGCTGGCTGCGCGGCAGGGTCACCTCGGTCAGGGTGCCGCCGTCGGGATGATTGTACAGGCTGACGCCGCCACCGAAGCGGTTGATGGTGGCATGGGTCAGGAAGAGGCCGATGCCCAGCCCCTTGCTCTTGGTGGAAACGAAGGTCTCGCCCAGCTGGTCGGCGATGGACATCGCCACCCCGGGGCCGTGATCGCGGATGTCGATGATCACCTCGTCGCCATTCCAGTCCAGCCGGATGGTGATGTCATCCGGGTTGGCGTCGGCGGCGTTGTTGAGCAGGTTGGTCAGCGCCTGGTCTAGGGTGGCGTCTACCGCCAGCCAGGGAGGGTCGCGCCGCTCGGCGATCCCCAGGCGGTGACTCACGTCCGGGCGCAGCACCAGCCAGCGCTGCACCACCCCGGCGAGCCAGGCCTGGGCCTCGCGCGACTCGGGTTCGGCCATGCGTCGGCGGTCGGCGTTGTCCACCAGATGCCGCAGCCGCGACTTGCAGGTGTCGACCTGCTGGCGCAGCAGTTCCAGGTCCCGGGTCAGCGCCGGGTCGCCGCCGGCGTCCTCGCGCATCTCGGCGAGCAGCACCGCCATGGTGGAGAGCGGCGTGCCGAGCTCATGGGCGGTCCCCGCTGCCTGAGTGGCCACTGCCAGCACCTGTTCGTTGCGCAGGGCCGCCTCGCGGGTTCGCGACAGCGCCTGGTCACGTCTGCGCAGCGCATGGGCCATCTTGTAGATGAAGAAGGTCACGAGCCCCGCTGAGAGCGCGAAATTCATCCACATGCCCAGCACGTGGAGGCCCAGAGTCGTCTCGCCGAAGCCTTGGGCGAATTGCGGAATCGGCTGATAGCTCACCATCAGGAAGCTGTAGGCGGCCATCGAGGAGGCCGCGACCAGCCAGGCATGTCGCCACGGCAGGGTGGCCGCGGCGATGGTCACCGGGACCAGGTAGTAGTTGATGAAGGGGTTGTGAGAGCCGCCGGTGAAGTAGAACAGCAACGTGAGCCCTGTTACGTCGACCATGAGATGGCCCAGATACTCCTGATGCGTGACCGCCCGGGGACGGCCCAGCCGCCACCAGGTGGCGATGTTGATCGCCCCCATGGTAACGATCACCGCGATCACCGCATGCACCTGCAGCGAGAAGTCCAGCACCTCGATGCCGATGATGATGGCGGCCAGGAAGCCGGTCCAGGTGATGCCGCGCACGATGGTCAACCGCACCAGGTTGCGGTTGGGGGTCGAGAGCGGCAGGGGGAGGGCGGCTTGCATGGCGTCTCCGCGAGGTGAATTGGGGCCGATGATACCCGATTCGAGGCGTCTCCTCGCCGACAAACACCGCCAGATGGCTGTATATTGAAGGTTGTTGATATGCCCGGTGGGACCCAGCACGATGCTCAGACGCCTGCTTCCTCTGTTGATCCTTGCCCTCGGTGTGGCGGCCTTCCTGTGGCTTCGCGCCACCGGACCCGAGACCGCAAGCGTCACCCCCGAGGAGCGCCGCTGGCGGGTAGAGACCCTGTCGGCCAACCTGCGGCCCCATGCCCCCGCCTTGCCGCTCTATGGCGAGATCACCGCTCCCGAGATGCTGACCGTCACCGCCTCCCTGGCAGGAAGGATCGCCGAGCGGCCGGTGCGCGAGGGTCAGAGGGTAGCCCGCGGTGAGAGGTTGGTGGCCCTGGACGAGGCCGACGTGCGCCCACCCCTGGAACAGGCCGAGGCCGAAGTGGCCGATCGCGAGGCCCAGGCGGAGAACGAGCGAGTCCGCCACGAGAGCGACCGCGAGACCCTCGCGCGTGAGCAGGAACTGGTCGACAATGCTCTTCGCCAACTGGAGCGTACCCGCTCGCTGGTGGGCCGCAAGCTGGCCTCCCAGTCCGACCTGGATGCGGCGCGCAACGAGCTAGCCCGCGCCCGCGTGACGGTGGCGACCCGTGAGCGGGCGATCACCGAGCATCCCGCCCGGCTGAGGTCGCTCCAGGCCGGGCTGGCGCGTGCCAGGGCCATGCTGGCCGAGGCCCGCCGCGATGCCGAGCGCAGCCGGGTCGACGCCCCCTTCGATGGCACCGTCACGCGCATCCAGGTGGCCCCGGGGGACCAGGTCGCCGCGCACAGCGAGCTGCTGTCCTTCTATCCCGAGAAAGGCCTGGAGCTGCGCGCGCGTATCCCTCATCGCCATCAAGCCGAGCTGATCAATGCCCTGGCGCGGGGCGAACGGCTCCAGGCTACCAGCGACGGCGGCGCACGCTTCGTGCTCGACGGGCTGGCCGGCGAGGGCGACCCGGCCGGTACCGAGGCGATCTTCCGCCTCGAGGAGGGCGGTGAGGGACTGCGCCCCGGCAGTCTGCTGGCCGTGTCGCTGGCGCGACCGGCGGTGCCCGACAGCCTGGCGGTGCCCTACAGCAGCCTCTACGGCAACGATGCCCTCTACCTGATGGACGATTCGGGCCGCATGCGGCGCCTGGCGGTGACCCACCATGGCGACGTGGTCCGAGCCGACGGGGAACGCTGGGCGCTGGTCACCGGACAGTCGCTTGCCGACGGCGACCGGGTGATCACCACCCACCTGCCGAATGCCATGCGAGGCCTGCGGGTCGAGGTCGGCGATGATGGCAACGACGACGTAAGCGATGGCGTGGATGAGGCGCGCCCATGAGTCGCCGGCGTGGCCTGATCGGCTTCTTCGTCCACCATCGGGTCGCCGCCAACCTGGTCATGCTGATGATGCTGCTCGGCGGGGCGCTGGGCCTGTCGCGCATGAACATCCAGTTCTTCCCCTCCTTCGCCCTGGACGTGGTCAGCGTGCGCACGGTGTGGAGCGGTGCCTCGGCGGAAGACATCGAGCAGGGCATCACCATCCCCCTCGAGCAGCGCCTGCGCAGCATCGATGGCCTCAATCGGATGACATCAACCTCGGCCCAGGGTGTCTCCAGCATCACCCTCGAATTCACCGAGGGCAGCGATCCGATCCTGGCCCTGGACGATGTCCGCCAGCAGGTCGACCAGTTCACCAACCTGCCCTCAGACGTCGAGACGCCGCGGGTCGCCCGGGCGGCCCGCTACGAGCCGGTGGCCCGGCTGCTGGTGCATGGAGAGGTCAGCCACCAGGAGCTTCGTCACCTGGCGAACCGCTACGAGGACCAGCTGTTGCAGCGGGGCATCGACCGGGTGGAGATCAGCGGCCTGCCCGAGCAGCAGATCAGCATCGAGGTCCCGGCGGAGCACCTTCAGGGGCTGCAGCTGAGCCTCGGGGAGATCGCCGAGCGGATCGAGGCGATGTCACGTGACCTGCCGGCGGGCCTGCTCGGCCAGCAGGACAGTACCCGCGAGTTGCGCGCCGTGGAGCAGCGCCGCGATCCGCTGGCCTTCGCCGACCTTCCGGTGATCAGCGGTGAACGGGTGCAGCTGCGCCTGGGCGACATCGCCACCATCCGCCAGGAGGCGCGCGAGTCATCGGTGACCCTAAGCCGCGATGGCCACCCGGCGGTGGAGCTGATGCTGCAGCGAAGCGAGGACGGCAATTCCCTTGCCGCCGCCGACGTGCTCACGCGCTGGCTCGAGGAGACCCGTCCGCAGCTGCCCCCGTCGGTAGAGCTCGAGGTCCACGACGAGACCTGGCAACTGATCGCCGAGCGCATCTGGCTGCTGATCAGCAACGGCCTGGGCGGCCTCGCGCTGGTGCTGCTGCTGCTCTACTTCTTCCTTCCCGCCCGAGTGGCGCTGTGGGTCGCCATCGGGATTCCCACTGCCTTCCTCGCGGCCATGGCGGTGTTCTGGGGGATCGGTGGTTCGATCAACATGATATCGCTGTTCGCGCTGATCATGGCGCTCGGGGTGATCGTCGACGATGCCATCGTGGTGGGCGAGGACGCCGATGCTCATTTCCGCATGGGCGAGCCTGCCCGCCACGCCTCCGAGGGGGCTGCGCGGCGCATGCTCTGGCCGGTGGTCGCCTCGTCGCTGACCACGGTGGCCGCCTTCATGCCGCTGCTGCTGGTGGGCGGGGTGATTGGCAACATCCTCGGCGATATCCCGGTGATCATGATCTGTGTGCTCGTTGCCTCGCTTCTGGAGTGCTTCGTGGTGCTGCCGGCGCACTTGCGCAACGCCTTCGTACCGGGCAAGGCGTCAAGGCTCCACCTGCTGTCGCGGCCCCGCGATCGCTTCGAGGCGGCGTTCGAGCGCTTCCGCGAAGGGCCTTTCCGGCGCTTCTCTGCGCTGACCCTGCGCCACCGCGGCGCCACCCTGGCCTCGGCGCTGGCGGTGGTGCTCTTCACCCTGGGCCTGCTGGTCGGGGGGCGCCTGGAATTCAACTTCTTCCCCACGCCCGAACCCAACATTCTCTACGCCAATGCCAGCTTCGTGTCCGGCACCGACCGCGGCCGCGTCGATGCCCTGCTCACGCGGATGCAGGCTGCCCTGGATGAGACGGAGGAGGCACTGGGCGGAGGCCTCGTCCAGAACGCCGTGACCCGACACGGGGGCACCATCTCCGGCGGCCAGCAGGGGCGTGGCGGGGACAATGTCGGCTCGATGATGGTGGAACTCACCGCCTCCGACGACCGCGACGTGCGCAATGCCGAGTTCATCCGCGTCTGGCGCTCGCGGATGGTCGAGCCGGCGGGCCTGGAGAACCTTTCCATCAACGAGCGGGCCGCGGGGCCGCCCGGCAAGGACGTCAACATCCGGCTGACCGGCGAGTCGGCCGGCGACCTCAAGGCCGCCGCGGTGTCGCTCACCCGCTCGCTGCGTGAGCTGCCCGGTGTGCTCGACACCGAGGACGACATGCCCTGGGGACGCGAGCAGCTGATCTATCGGGTCAACGCCCACGGCGAGGCCCTGGGGCTGACCACCCTCGACCTGGGTCGTCAGCTCAGGGCGGCCTTCGACGGCCGCCTGGTGCAGATCTACCAGGACGGCGCCGACGAGATCGAGGTGCGGGTGCTGCTGCCCCGGGAACAGCGCGAGCGGCTCTCGACCCTGTCGCGACTCAGCGTGCGCGTGCCCGATGGTCGCTTCGTGCCCATCGATCAGGTCATGGCCCTGGATCATCGTCAGGGCTTCGAGGCGCTGCGCCATGCCGATGGTCGCCTGGCAGTGGAGGTCACCGCGGAGCTTGATACCGAGATCACCAACGCCGAACGCGTCCTCGGCGCGATCTCCGCGGAGGTGTTGCCGACGCTGGCCAGCACCCACCGGCTGCGCTACAGCTTCGAGGGGCGCGCCGCCGACCAGCGCGAGACCTTCGCTGACATGCGCACCGGGCTGATGATCGGGCTGGGGTTGATGTACGTGGTGCTGGCCTGGGTCTTCGACTCCTGGAGCCTGCCGTTGATCGTCATGACGATCATTCCGCTGGCGCTGGTCGGGGCCCTGCTGGGGCACTGGGCGCTGGGCCTCAACCTGACCATGCTCTCGCTCTTCGGGCTCTTCGGGCTCTCCGGTATCGTGGTCAACAACGCCATCATTCTGGTGGCCTTCTATCGCCACCAGCGCAACAAGGGGCTGGCCATCGAGACGGCCCTAAATGAGGCGGTGGTGCAGCGGGTACGGGCCGTGCTGCTCACCTCGCTGACCACCATCGGCGGGCTGTTGCCGCTGCTCTTCGAGACCTCGCTTCAGGCGCAGTTCCTGATCCCGATGGCCGTCTCCATCGCCTTCGGCCTGGCCTTCTCGACCCTGCTGGTGCTCGCCGTGATCCCGGTGCTGCTGAGCTACCTCGAGCGTCTTCGCGAGCGGTTCGGGCGTACCGAGCAGGAAGGGCAAGAGGCGCACGCCGGCAACTGACGGGTCGTGAATCGTGCACCGTCGCGGGGAGGGCGGGAGGATGCTCAGCCGTGTTCCACGATGGGGCCAGAGAGCTGGTCGAAATCCGGCTCGATGCCAAGCCCCGAGCGGTCGTTGACGGTCATGGTGCCGTGGCTGACCTCCGGGGCGCCGTGGGCCAGCTGGGTGGTATTGTAGCGGTGCAGGTCGGTGGTGTTGAGCAGGTAAGGCGTGGGCGTGCTGGCTGCCAGTTGGGCATAGGCGGCGGTGGCGATACCGCTGCCCCAGGCGTCCTCGATGGTCATCGGGATCCCGGCTGCGACGCACAGGTCGCGGATGATGCGGGAGGGCGTCAGGCCGCCGAACTTGCTGACCTTCAGCGCGATGGCGTCCATGGCATCGTCGCGCAGCGCCCGTTGCACGTCCGCGATGCTGTTCAGGCTCTCGTCCAGCTTGATGGGGTGGTGCGAGCGCTGGCGAAACGACAGGCACTCCTCATAGCTCGCACAGGGCTGTTCCAGGATCAGGTCGAGATCCGACAGCGCGCGGGAGAATCGTGCCACCTGGTCCCTGCGCCAGGCGCCATTGATGTCGCCCACCCAGACCTCGCCCGGCGGCCGGCCCTCGGCAAGCACCCGCATCATCGCGATGTCGTCCTCCACCTCATGGCCCAGCTTGACCTGGAAGTGCCGGAAGCCCGCTGCGCGGTAGGCGGCAAGGGAATTCGCCATGGCCTCTGGCTCCGCCAGCGGGACGATGCGATGCAGCGGCATGGTCTCCATGAGCCGCCCGCCCAGCAGCACATGCACGGGCAAGCCCGCCGCCTTGCCCAGCAGATCCCAGCAGGCAAGATCGATGGCGGCCTTGGCATAGGCATGGCCATTGAGCGCCTGGTCCATCTTGCGGGCCAGGCGCGTGGTGTGTCGGGGGTCTTCCCCGATCACGTGGGGTGCGAGTTCCTCCAGGCAGGCGGGCAGGCCCCCGGCGAAGGCGGGCATGTAGCTCGGCCCGCAGGGACACACCTCGCCCACGCCGGTCAGCCCCTCATCTGTGTCGAGCACCACCACGGTGCTGGTGAACTGCTGATACGAGCGCCCGCCGGCGAAGGCGTAGGCCGTGCCGTCGTAGTGGAGCTCGCCGGTGTAGGCCGTCAGGTGGGTAATGCGCATGGTGCGTCCTCGCCGCATTGAAAGAACCCCCAGCATAGTCGAGTCCCCGGCAGGCCGTATGGGTCGGGCCGGGGTCTGCCGCGTGCGTTGGCTCCTATCGGGCTGTTCGCCGCGGCGGTCGTGTCGCGCCCCCTGCCACCCGACGACAGTGGGCTAGACTTCCTGGGTAGGCCTCGACGCGTTTTCCGGAGGTGCCCGTCATGACCACCCCCCTTGCCTGTGTGCGGGACCTGGCCATCCGGCTGGAGGGTCGCACGAGCGACCATGATGCGCTGCTCGACCTGGTCGGCGACCGGCCCTTCGTGCTGCTCGGTGAGGCCTCCCACGGCACCGCCGAGTTCTATCGGACGCGCGCGGAGATCACCCGGCGGCTGATCGAGGAGCAGGGCTTCGAGGCGGTGCTGGTGGAGGCCGACTGGCCCGATGCCCTGCGCCTGGACCGCTACGTACGGGGCGGGGGCGAGGACTCCCTCGCCGAGGCCTTCGAGGACTTCCAGCGCTTTCCCCACTGGATGTGGTGCAACCATGAGGTGCGCGACTTCATCGCCTGGCTGCGCCAGTACAACGCCCGCCAGCCCCTGGCGAAGAAGGTGGGCTTCCACGGCATGGACCTCTACAGCCTGCACCGCTCGGCGGAGGCGGTGATCGAGTATCTGGAGGGGGTCGACCCGGAGCAGGCCGAGGTCGCCCGCCGGGGTTACGCCTGCCTCGATCATCGCGGCGACCCCGTTCACTACGGGCGCAACGTGGCCTTCGGCCTGAGTCCCTCCTGCGAGCGGGCGGCCGTGGGGTTGCAGGTCCGGCTGGTGGAGAAGGCCGCGGCGTACCTGGCGGCGGACGGGCGCCGGGCCGTCGATGCGCAGTTCTTCGCCGAGCAGAATGCCCGGGTGGTGGTCAATGCCGAGGCCTACTACCGCGCCATGTTCGGCGCCCGAGTGGATACCTGGAACCTGCGCGACGACCACATGACCGAGACCCTCGCCGAGCTGCACGACCACCTGCGCCGCCAGGGAGGCGAGGGCAGGGTGGTGGTGTGGGCCCACAACTCTCACCTGGGCGATGCCCGAGCCACAGAGATGGGGTGGAGCCAGGGGCAGCACAATGTCGGCCAGCTGGCGCGTCGGCGCTTCGGTGCCGAGCGGGTGCTGCTGGTGGGCTTCACCACGCATACTGGTCATGTCACCGCCGCTCGGGATTGGGACGGGCCGGTCGAGCACCGCTGCGTACACCCTTCACTCCAGGGCAGCATCGAGCGCCTCTTCCACCAGAGCGGACTCGATCGCTTCTTCCTGCCGCTCTTGCCGGGGTGGACCGACCCCCTGCAGGTCTCTCTGCTGGAGCGGGCGATCGGGGTGATCTATCGCCCGGAGACGGAACGGGGCAGTCACTACTTCCAGGCCCGCCTGGCAGAGCAGTTCGATGCCCTCTACCACCTGGACGAGACCACGGCCGTCGAGCCGCTGGAACCGGGGTCAAGCTGGCAGCGCGAGGCCATCCCCGACACCTATCCCTTCGGAGTCTGAACCACGCCCGGCCTCACGGCTAATGGCCGATCACCACCTTGCAGATGTCGGCGAAGCTTCTCGCCTCTGGCATCCCGCGCGGGCCATAACCGATGACACGGCCGATGTCTGCCGCCGAGATCATTCCGCGGATGCGGACTCCCTTGTGTGAGGTGGGCTCGGTCACCAGCATGTGCTGCTCACCGAAGCTCTTCAGCGTCCGGATAAGGTTACCGATGGTCAGCGAGGCCAGGGTTTCCATGGTCAGGGTCGGGGTCTTGTGAAGCGGTGTCTGGATCATGCCGCCACTGACCATCATCTGGCGGGCCTCGTCGACGGGGTGGTCTTCGTTGACGGTCTGCGGTGTGGTGCGCGCCAAGTCGGTGAGCACCATCATGGCCGGGCGCTGGCGGTCGGGGGCGGAGTATCGGGAGGGTTTCTTAAGGGTTTCTTAGGGGTTTCTTAAGGGCGTCTCAAGGACGCCCCCGGGAGACGCCGACCGCGGCGATGCCGGGCATCACGTCCCGGCGTCGGAGGCGCTCTCGGCGGGCACAGACGGCTTCATCGGCGGGTACTCGTCGGCAGTGAGCGTCTCGCGCTCGAGCAGCAGGGTGGCGCCGGTCTCGAGATCCTGGCGACGTCGGGTCAGGGTCTCCCTGGCCAGGGCATAGGCCTCGTCAACCAGCTGGCGCACCGACAGGTCGATTTCGCGGGCGGTGTCCTCGGAGTAGTCGTGGGGCTGGCTGATACCGTAGGTATCGCCCAGGAAGGCCTGGCGATCCTTCTCGTAGACCACCTGGCCGGCGTCGTCGGCCATCCCGAAGCGGGTCGCCATGTCCCGTGCGATCTCGGTGACCTTGGCCAGGTCGTCGGCTGCGCCGGTGGAGATCTCATCGAAGATAAGCTGCTCGGCGGCGCGCCCGCCCATCAGCACGGCCATTCGGTATTTCAGGTCACTGGTCGTCTGCAGGAAGCGGTCCTCTGTGGGCCGCTGGATGGTATAGCCCAGGGCGCCGACGCCGCGGGGGATGATCGACACCTTGTGCACCGGGTCCATGCCTGGCAGGGAGGCGGCCACCATGGCATGCCCCATCTCGTGGTGGGCGACCACCGCGCGCTCATGGGCATTGAGCAGCCGGCTCTTCTTCTCGAGGCCGGCGACGATGCGCTCGATGGCGTTGGTGAAGTCCTCCATGCCGACCGTCTCGCTGTCGCGGCGGGTGGCGAGCAGGGCCGCCTCGTTGACCAGGTTGGCGAGGTCGGCGCCGGTGAAGCCCGGGGTCAGCGAGGCGATGTGGTCGAGGTCCACGTCGGGGCCCAGTGCACGGATCTTGCCGATGTGCACGCGCAGGATCTGCAGCCGTCCCTTGCGCTCGGGGCGGTCCACCAGCACCTGGCGGTCGAAGCGGCCGGCGCGCAGCAGGGCGGGATCGAGGATCTCCGGCCGGTTGGTGGCGGCCAGCAGCACGATGCCCGTGGAGGGGTCGAAGCCGTCGAGCTCGGAGAGCAGTTGGTTGAGCGTCTGCTCCTTCTCGTCCTGGCCCCCCATGGCGCCCGGTCCCCGGGCTCGTCCCAGGGCATCCAACTCGTCAATGAAGATGATGCAGGGCTTGGCCTTGGAGGCCTGCTCGAAGAGGTCGCGGACCCGGGCGGCGCCGACCCCGACGAACATCTCGACGAACTCCGAGCCGGAGATGGAGAAGAAGGGCACGCCGGCCTCACCCGCCACGGCCCGGGCCAGCAGGGTCTTGCCGGTTCCGGGTGGACCGACCAGCAGGATCCCCTTGGGGATATGGGCGCCGAGACGGCCGTAGCGCTCGGGGTCGCGCAGGAAGGCCACGACCTCCTGGAGCTCGTTCTTGGCCTCGTCGACCCCGGCGACATCCTCGAAGGTCACCTTGGTGGACGTCTCGACATAGACCTTGGCCTTGGACTTGCCGATCGACATCATGCCACCGATACCGCCTCCGCCGGTCATGCGGCGGATCAGGAAGGACCAGATGACGAACAGCAGGACCAGCGGGATGAACCACGACAGCAGCACGTTCAGGAAGGGGTTCTTTGGGCGGCCGTCGAAGGTGATGTCGTGCTGTGAAAGACGCTCCGCCAGGTCGGGGTCGACGCGGTTGGTGGTGAAGGCGATACGTCCGTCGGCCTGGGGAGAGGAGTAGGTCCCGGTGAGCCGGTCGTCGGAGACCTCCACCTTGGCGATCCGGCCTTCCTCCAGCAGCTGGGTGAATTCCGAATAGGGGATGGGATCGGTGGTCCGCCAGTTGTGATAGACGTTCTGGAACGTCAGGAAGAGCATCATGGCGATCAACACGTAGACCACGTTGAAGCGATGATTGGGTTCCATGCCGATTTCTCCTGGGGGGGGGCTGGTCCACGGGGGCGGGCGTGGCCGGATGCCATGATGATGGCATCCAGTGTAGGCCAGGCCCCGGCCGGCCGGGGTGCGTCAGGTCAATCACGGGCCCCTCAAAGGGATAGCCTCGGTGAGGCGAGCCGGCCGCTAGCTGTACAATCGCGGAGAAGGGGCCCTTGAAATCGACGCGCCCTCCCGCACCTAGACAGGAGAGCCACGGATACCGCACGCGACGAGAAGGAGATCCCATGAGCACGACCTTGCTGCCCAACCCCGGCCTCGGCACCTTCCGCCTGAAGGGCGATACCCTCAAGCAGGTGATCCACGACGCCCTGGCGATGGGCTATCGACACATCGACACCGCCCAGATGTACGAGAACGAGCAGGACGTGGGGGCCGCCATCGCCGAGAGCGACGTGCCGCGCGAGTCGCTCTTCCTGACCACCAAGGTGTGGCACGACCGGCTCGAGCCCGCATCGCTCAAGGCCAGCGTGCAGGAGAGCCTGGACAGGCTCGGCACCGACTACGTCGACCTGCTGCTGATCCACTGGCCGTCGCCGGAGGATGAGGTGCCCATGGCCGACTACCTGAACGCCCTGCGCGAGGTGCAGCAGGCGGGCCAGGCACGCCATATCGGGGTCTCCAACTTCACCATCGCCCAGGTTGACCAGGCCCTCGATATCCTCGGGCCGGAGGCCCTGCTCACGAACCAGGTCGAGGTCCATCCGTTCCTGCAGAATCGCGACGTGGTGGCGCACTGCCACTCACGCGGCCTGACGGTGACCGGCTACATGCCGCTGGCGGTGGGCAAGGTGATGGAGGATGCGACGCTCAAGCACATCGCCGAGGATCATGGTGTCACACCGGCCCAGGTGGCCCTGGCCTGGACCCGGGCACGCGGCGTGGTGACTATCCCGTCCTCCACCAGGCGTGACCACCTGGCCGGCAACCTCTCCGCTCTGGACCTCACCCTGAGCGAGGACGAGCTGGAGGCCATCGCCGCCCTGGAGCGTGGCGAACGGATCGCCAACCCCGGCTTCGCCCCCGACTGGGACTGATCCCGGCCGGTGTTTTTTTGGGCCGCCCCTTGCGGGCCGGTTCCCTCTTTCTTCGAAGGAGATGTCTTCGAAGGAGATGCTGTCGAAAGGAGATGACATGGCTTCCACCGTATTGATCACTGGCGCCAATCGCGGCGTCGGGCTGGCGCTGGCCCGCCACTACCAACAGGCGGGCTGGCATGTGATCGGCGTCTGTCGCAGCGCCTCCGATGAGCTCGCCGAGGTGGCCAGTCGGGTCATCGATGGCATCGACATCACTCGCGAGGAGGATGTCGCGCGACTCGCCGAGGCGCTGAGGGACCCGCCGCTGGATCTCTTGATCAACAACGCCGGCATGCTTCACGACGAGTCGCTTGGCGAGCTGGATTTCGATGCCATCCGTGCGCAGATGGAGATCAATGCCTATGCCCCGCTGCGGGTGACCGAGGCCCTGTTATCGAGGCTGGACGAGGGCGCGAAGATCGCCAACATCACCAGTCGCATGGGCTCGATCACCGACAACGACTCTGGCGGCCGCTATGGCTACCGCGCCTCCAAGGCGGCGCTGAATGCCTTCGGCAAATCACTGGCCGTGGACCTGGCGCCCCTCGGCATCGCCGTCGCCCAGATCCATCCAGGCTATGTGCAGACCCGCATGGTCAACTTCGGAGGCCTGATCACCCCGGAGGAGGCCGCCGCCGGCATCGCCAGGCGCATCGAGGCGCTGACGCTGGAGACCAGCGGTGGCTTCTGGCACAGCAACGGCGAGACACTTCCCTGGTAAACGCTTGAGTTGATCAGCGCCGGAGATTGTCGATGGGTCCGCGCCGCAGCAGGCGCAGCAGCATCGCCCGGCCCGCCCGCAGCCAGGGATAGAGCCGTGCGGTCCGGCGCGGGGAGGCGAAGAGTCGGGCCATCAACCGGTTGAAGAGGCCGCTGCCCGTGCTCATGAGGGCCAGGTGATGCAGGGCCTCGCTGCCGTGGACCCAGTGCTCGCCGATCCGCAGGGCGAAGCCGTCGTCCAGATCGATGCCGAGTGTGCTCAACTCGCGGCGGGCAGTACTCTCCTGCCTTGCATCGATCAGCTCGAGGTCGCCGACGTCCCGACGCAGCCGATGCAGGCGCACGAACTGCCGGCACATCGGGCACTGGCCGTCATAGACCAGCGTCATGGGGGGCCGTGACCGCTCCTGTGGCGTCATGCCAGGGCCTCCAGGCTGGCGACCTCCAGCCGGAAGTCCCCCTCCCGGCGGTCGGCGATGAGAAAGCCCAGCTGGCGAATCTCCTGCGGCGCGAGCGGCGGGGCGTCGTCCAGCCGTCGGCCCCGGTAGACCGTCTCGAAGTCGCCCCAGGTCAGGTCGAGGGTCTGCCACTCGCCCGAGGTGGCGAAACGGGCGCGGTAGGCCGCGCCATCGGGTAGCCGGTCGGTGCGCAGCCGTAGCTGGTAGGTGCGGCCGTCGCCGCGGACCCGCAGGCGAATCCCTCGGGCTTTGCCAAGCGCCGGGTCGCCGGGCTCGCGGCGCACTGAGGCGAAGCCGCCACCTTGGTCGAGGGAGAGACGCCCGGCAAAGACCCCGAGGCCCTCCTCGGCATGCAGTCCTCCCTTGGAAATGCCGCCCATCACGCCATCGTTGACGGCATGCCAGCGGCCGGCCTCGTCGGCCTCCCCGAAATCGACTCGAAGTGACATGGCGGGTCCTCGCATGGTGGGTGGGTCAGAGGGACAGGATGGCGTGCCTGTCGATCTCTGGCCAGCCTGGAACGGCCATCGGGGGCGCCGCCGGCGCCTGGCAGCTAGACTGGCCAGGTACCGCCGCCGGGGCGGCACGATGCACTCCGTCACCGGCAACCCCTCCCTGACAGCCGAGAGGTGGGCAATGTCCCCTTTACTCACCGCCACTGTCCTGTTCGCGGGCAGGCCCTCGTCCTCGCCGTCGTCGCACCGGCGTCGCCCGTTGGCGATCTGGCTGCTGGCCCTGCTGCTGGCGCTTCCCGTGGCCCCGGTCGCCTCATCGCCCGGCGACGACATGGCCGTGGCGCTGGCGCGGATCACCCGGGAGCAGAGCGCCTGGCTGGCGGCGAGCACCGAGTACCGTGAACCCGACCTGCCGGGGGTCCGCTTCGAGAGCCAGGCCGCGCTGCAGCAGCGCTGCTTCCCGGCCTTCCCCGAAAATCTGGACGTCCGGGTGAGGGGGGCCTACGACCCCGCGGAGGGCAATATCTACCTGGACGACGACCTCGACCTCTCGTCGCCCGTCGAGCTCAGCTACCTGCTCCATGAGCTGGTGCACCATTTCCAGGTCCACAACCGCGAGGACATCAGCGCCCGGGCCCGGGGACGCCTGGAGGGAGAGGCCTATCGGCTGCAGCTGCGCTGGCTCGGGGAGTCGGGAGTCGACGACCCGTGGGGTGCCCTGGGCATCGACGAGAAGACCGTGCAGATCATCGAGCGCAGCACCCGCTAGCCGGCGCTCATGAAGGGTGCCGACGGGCCTCCCGGCGTGTCGGGGTGCAGGCCCCCGGCCTGTCGCGGTATCATGTCGGCCTTTCGCACTCCCATTCGCGTCCCGATCAGGCACCGCATTGATGTCAAACCCCACCCTGGCCCGTGAAGTCGGGCTGCGCAGAACCTTCGCGATCATCTCGCACCCCGACGCCGGCAAGACCACCATCACCGAGAAGATGCTGCTGTTCGGCAACGCCATCCAGCTGGCCGGTTCGGTCAAGAGCAAGCGTGACGACCGCCACGCCACCTCCGACTGGATGAAGATGGAGCAGGAGCGGGGCATCTCGGTGACCACCTCGGTGATGCAGTTCCCCTACGGGGGGCGCATCGTCAACCTGCTCGACACCCCGGGCCACGAGGACTTCTCCGAGGATACCTACCGCACCCTGACCGCGGTGGACTCGGCGCTGATGGTGATCGACGGTGCCAAGGGCGTCGAGGCGCGGACCATCAAGCTGATGGAGGTCTGTCGGCTGCGCACCACGCCCATCCTGACCTTCGTCAACAAGATGGACCGCGACATCCGCGATCCCGTGGAGGTGATGGACGAGGTCGAGGAGGTACTCAACATCCAGTGCGCCCCCATGACCTGGCCGATCGGCATGGGGCGCCACTTCAGGGGCGTCTACCACCTCTACAACGATATCGTCCACCTCTACACCCAGGGGCAGGGCAGTCGCATCCCGGAAGACCGGCACATCGAGGGGCTAGACAACCCCGAGGTGGACGAGGTGCTTGGCGAGGACCAGGCCGAAGAGCTGCGCATGGAGGTCGAGCTGGTGCGCGGTGCCTCCCACGCCTTCGACCGCGAGGCCTACCTGAGCGGCGAGCTGACGCCGGTCTACTTCGGTACCGCCATGGGCAACTTCGGGGTTCGCGAGATGCTCGACGGCTTCGTGGAGTACGCGCCGCCGCCCCAGCCGCGGGAGACCGATACCCGCGTGGTGAAGGCGGATGACGAGCGGTTCACCGGGTTCGTCTTCAAGATCCAGGCCAACATGGACCCGAACCATCGCGATCGCATCGCCTTCCTGCGCGTCTGCTCGGGCAAGTACGAGAAGAACATGAAGATGCGCCATGTGCGCATCGGCAAGGACGTCAAGATCGCCGATGCCTTGACCTTCATGGCCTCGGATCGCTCCCACGTGGAGGAGGCCTGGCCGGGCGACATCATCGGCCTGCACAACCACGGCACCATACAGATCGGCGACACCTTCACCCAGGGCGAGGACATGCGCTTCACCGGCATCCCGCACTTCGCCCCGGAGCTCTTCAAGCGCGTGCGCCTCAAGGACCCGCTGAAGATGAAGGCGCTGCAGAAGGGCCTCCAGCAGCTCTCCGAGGAGGGGGCGACCCAGGTCTTCATGCCGATGGACAACAACGACCTTATCCTCGGCGCCGTGGGCACCTTGCAGTTCGACGTGGTCGCCCATCGTCTCAAGGAGGAGTACAAGGTCGATTGCGTCTACGAGGGCGTGAACGTCAACACCGCGCGCTGGATATACTCCGACGATGCCAAGAAGCTCGAGGAGTTCAAGCGCAAGGCCAGCACCAACCTGGCCATCGACGGGGGCGGCTACCTGACCTATATCGCCCCCACGCGAGTGAACCTGCAGATGACCCAGGAGCGCTGGCCGGAGATCCGCTTCCAGCCGACGCGGGAGCATTGAGCACCAAGCATCGTCCAATAGCGTGACGCAGAGTTGTGACCCATTGAGCGGCGCCGGAGTCGGAACAGCCTTGTCAATCGCGGCTGTTTCGGCGACAGGCCTATGAGGAGGCGCTGTGAACCCGTCCATGGGCGCTACATTTGCCATCCATGGCATATGACCTCCACGCCGGCCTGTCCCCGACGCCGCGGCCAGCTTGCCTCTGCTTCCTGATTCCTAGTAGCGTTTGCCCATGCTCATCGACGCCCACTGCCATCTGGACTTCCCCGACTTCGACGCCGACCGCGAGGCGGTGATCGATCGGGCCAGGGCGGTGGGCGTCACGCGTTTCGTGGTGCCGGGCACTACACGAAAGCGCTGGTCGAATGTGCTGGCGCTGGGTGAACGCGACGACGTCAGCGTATGTCTGGGGCTGCATCCCTATTTCATGGACGCGCACGGCGAAGGCGATCTGGATGCCCTGGCTCAGGCCCTCGATGACCATCCTGAGGTCGTGGCGGTGGGGGAGTGCGGCATCGATGCCCGCTTCGACGAGACCCTCGAGGTCCAGTGGACGCTCTTCGATGCCCAACTGCGCCTGGCCAGGGACAGGGCGCTTCCAGTGGTGATCCACTGCGTGCGAGCTAACGATCAGGTGGCCAAGCGCCTGCGACAGCTCGAGCTGCCGGCGGGTGGGCTGATCCACGCCTTCGCCGGCTCGCCCGAGCAGGCGCGCGTCTTCCTCGATCTCGGCTTCACGCTGGGGCTCGGCGGGGCGGTGACCTTTGACCGGGCCCGGCGCGTGCATCGGGCCGTGACCTCTCTGCCGGACGATGGCTACGTGCTGGAGACCGACAGCCCCGACATGCCGCTGGCAGGCCACCAGGGGGAGCGCAACGAACCTGCGCGGGTCGCCGAGGTGTGCCGCGCGGTGGCCGAGCTTCGCGGCCAGTCGGCACGGCAGGTGGCGGTGGCCAGCACCGCTGCCGCGCGTCGCCTGTTCGGGCTCCCTACTTGACCGCCAGCGCTTCGGGGTCCAGCCGCTCCACCGGGTAGGGCAGCTTCAGCAGCTTGAGCTTCTGGCCGGCGCAGCGCAGGGGCAGGGCGGGCTCCCTGGTGCTCATCACCGCCAGCACCTCGGCCTCGCCGTAGGCATCGAGCTCGGCGCAGAGCACCTCGCCGAGGCGCTTGTCTTCGGCGTCCTCGATGGCGCTGCCGGGTTCCGGCAGCAGGCCGCCGTCGAGCTGGGCGCGCACCAGGCGCTTCTTCACCTGGCCGCGGAAATGGGCGCGGGCGACCACCTCCTGGCCGGTGTAGCAGCCCTTCTTGAAGCTGATGCCGCCCAGCGCCTCCCAATTGATCATCTGCGGCAGGTAGGTGTCGCGCTGGTCGGCATCGAGCCAGGCGAGCCCCGCCTGGATGTCGTGCAGCTGCCAGACGGCGTTGTCCACCGGCGTGGCGTGCTCCCTGAGCCACTGCCAGTCCCCCTCGACCCGGTCGACCGGCAGGCTGACCAGCAGGCGAGGGCGCGGCCCGGGGTGGGCCAGCAGCTGTATTTGCTCATCGCCGGCCTGGTGCCAGGGCCGGGGTGCCGTATGATCGAAGCGCACCTCGGCCAGCGCCGAGGCTTCGCGGCCGATCAGCCCGAGCAGGGCCAGGTCATCGCGCACCTTCAGCTCGACCTTGTAGAAGGCGGCGAACTTCTTCAGGTGCTCGGCCAGGGAGGACACCAGGCTCGCATGCATCACCAGGCGGTAGTGCGCCGGGGCGACGCGCATCAGCTGCGCGTTTGCCAGCACACGTCCCTTGGGAGTGCAGAAGCAGGTCAGCGGCGCGAAGGTACCATCGGCCAGCGACACCTGGGCGCTGGTCTGGCCCTGCAGGAATCGCTCGGCATCGGGACCCTCCACGTCGAGCACCCCGAGGTGGGCGAGGGGCGTCATCACCGTGGCGTCCAGGGCGACACGTGGTGCATCGGCTGTCTCGAACATCATCCGATGGCCGGCCTCCTGCCGTCCGCCGGTGGCAGCGGTCCAATCCATCATCTGCGGGGCTCCTCGTGGTTCGGTGTCGTGCATGATCCTGCCGTCTAGATGCGGGCGATGGGGCGGCATTGCAAGCGCTGCCCGGTGCCCGGGTGTCGTGCTAGACTCGGAGCCTGTTTCCATAGATGGATTCGTCCATCCACGCCATGCCAGGAGGCGTCCATGGCCCAGCAATCACTGAGCTTCGAGGGTGTCGAGAACGCCGATCAGGTCAACCGCATCACCACCGCCCTGATGATGCTCGACGCCGTCGACAGTGTCGAGGTGGGACGCCACGGCGCGGAAGTCGAGGGCCAGGCCCGGCGTGACGCATTGATCAAGGCGGTGAAGGCTCTCAAGCTTGGCATCGAGGTGAAGTGATGAAGAAGACCATTGAAGTCGTCAGTGAACGCAACCATATCTACCGCCAGCGGGTCGAACTCGACGGATTCGAGGATCTGTTCGTCGATGTTCCCGAAGCCTACGGTGGCGAGAACACTGGCCCGGATCCCCACGACTACTTCGACCTTTCCCTGGGCGCCTGCAAGGCGATCACCGCGATGATGTACGCCCGGCGCAAGAAGTGGCCCCTCGAGGGGGTGAGCGTCACGATCAATCGCGACGACAGCCAGGAGCGTCACGGGACCTATCGACTCGAGGTGGTGATGACCTTTCACGGCATCGATGAGCCTGAGCAGCGGGCCCGGCTGGAGGAGATCAGCCACAAGTGCCCTATCCATCGGCTGATGACCACCTCCACCGTGGAGGTGACCACCCGCACCGCCGACCTCAGCGTCAACAACAGCGCCGACGCCTGATTCCGCGCCCGGCGTCGTTTCACTCCCGGGCGCCTTGATGGTGTCCGTTTCGTCAACGGAGCCGCCATGAGCAAGCCCTTTCGTCTGCAGTCCAAGTTCCAGCCCGCCGGCGACCAACCCTCGGCCATCCAGGGCCTGATCGGCGGGCTCGAATCGGGGCTGGCCCACCAGACGCTGCTGGGCGTAACCGGCTCTGGCAAGACCTTCACCATGGCCAACGTGGTCGAGCGCCTGCAGCGGCCGACCATCGTGATGGCGCCCAACAAGACACTGGCGGCGCAGCTCTATGGCGAGTTCAAGTCGTTCTTTCCCGATAACGCCGTCGAGTACTTCGTCTCCTACTACGACTACTACCAGCCCGAGGCCTATGTGCCGTCGTCGGACACCTTCATCGAGAAGGATGCCTCCATCAACGATCACATCGAGCAGATGCGACTCTCGGCCACCAAGGCGCTGCTGGAGCGTCGCGATGCGATCATCGTGGTCTCAGTGTCGGCGATCTACGGCCTGGGTGATCCCGACCAGTACCTGAAGATGCGCCTGCACTTCACCCGCGGCGAACTGATCGATCAGCGCCAGTTACTGCGCCGCCTGGCGGAACTCCAGTACACCCGAAATGACATGGACTTCAAGCGTGGCACCTACCGGGTGCGCGGCGACGTGATCGACATCTTCCCGGCCGATGCCGAGGACGAGGCGGTGCGCGTCGAACTCTTCGATGAAGAGATCGACACCATCAGCCTGTTCGATCCGCTCACCGGCGAGGTGCGGGGCAAGGTGCCGCGCATGACGATCTATCCCAAGTCGCACTATGTGACGCCGCGGGAGACCATCCTCGGCGCCATCGACGAGATCAAGGTGGAACTGGTGGAACGCCTCGACCAGCTCCGCAGGCAGGACAAGCTGGTCGAGGCCCAGCGCCTGGAGCAGCGCACCCTCTACGACATCGAGATGATGCTGGAGCTTGGCTACTGCAACGGCATCGAGAACTACTCGCGATACCTCTCTGGACGCAACCCCGGCGAGCCGCCGCCGACCTTCTTCGACTACCTTCCCAGTGACGCGCTGCTGTTCATCGACGAGTCCCACGTCAGCGTTCCCCAGGTGGGCGGCATGTATAAGGGCGACCGTTCCCGCAAGGAGACCCTGGTGGAATACGGGTTTCGTCTCCCGTCGGCGCTGGACAACCGTCCGATGAAGTTCGACGAGTGGGAGCGAATCTGCCCCCAGACGATCTTCGTCTCCGCCACGCCGGGCCCCTACGAGGCCGAGCATGCCGGTCAGGTGGTCGAGCAGGTCGTGCGCCCGACCGGCCTGCTTGACCCTGAGATCGAGGTGCGACCGGCCTCCACTCAGGTCGACGACCTGCTCTCGGAGATTCGGCTCCGTAGCGAGGTAGAGGAGCGGGTGCTGGTCACCACCCTGACCAAGCGCATGGCCGAGGACCTCACCGAATATCTGGACGAGCATGATGTGCGGGTGCGCTACCTGCATTCCGATATCGACACCGTGGAGCGGGTGGAGATCATCCGTGACCTGCGTCTTGGCAAGTTCGACGTCCTGGTGGGGATCAACCTGCTTCGCGAGGGGCTCGATATCCCAGAGGTCTCACTGGTGGCGATCCTCGATGCCGACAAGGAAGGCTTCCTGCGCAACGAACGTTCGCTGATCCAGACCATGGGACGCGCCGCACGCAATGCACATGGCAAGGCGATCCTCTACGGTGACCGGGTGACCGACTCCATGCGGCGTGCCATGGAGGAGACGGATCGGCGGCGCGGCAAGCAGGTCGAACACAACGAGGCTAACGGCATCACGCCGACCAGCGTGACCCGATCGGTTGCCGATATCCTCGAGGCCGCCCAGGCCCCCGGGAAGAAGGGCAAGGGACGTCGTGGCGAGCGCAAGGTCGCCGAGCGGGAGGCCGTCTACGATCCCGCCGAGATGTCGCCCCAGGAACTGCTGAAGGAGGTCTCCCGGGTCGAGGATTCCATGCACGAGGCGGCACAGAACCTGGAGTTCGAGGAGGCCGCCCGGATGCGTGATCGGTTGCATGAGCTCAAGGACCGTCAACTGCTCCTGGGCACCGCCTGAGGGATCATTGCCATGTCCTGGCAAGGATTGCCGTTTCCGTACACCTTTATACCGTTATCTTTCTTTAAGGCAAAGCAGCAGCACCCGCTTTGGTGGTAGACCTGACGAGGCGTTACGCAGCTGAGGTATACTACCGGCCGTTCGAGCCCACCCATGAAGGAATGCCTTCCAGGGCGGGCATGCCGACAACGCCAAGGAGTCCCTTGCCCATGACCGTGATTCGCCAGGACGACCTGATCCAGAGCGTCGCCGATGCCTTGCAGTACATCTCCTATTACCACCCGAAGGACTTCATCGACGCCATGGCGGAGGCCTACGAGCGGGAAGAGAACCCTGCGGCCAAGGACGCCATCGCCCAGATCCTCATCAACTCGCGGATGTGCGCCTTCGGCAAGCGTCCGATCTGCCAGGACACCGGCATCGTCACGGTCTTCGTCCATGTCGGAATGAACGTGCGCTTCGAGGCCGACATGAGCCTCGACGACATGGTCAACGAGGGCGTTCGCCGTGCCTACCAGCTGCCGGACAACGTGCTGCGCGCCTCGGTGCTGGCCGATCCTGACGGCAAGCGGGCGAACACCAAGGACAACACCCCGGCGGTCATCCATCACAAGCTGGTGCCCGGCGACACCGTCGAGGTGCACGTGGCGGCCAAGGGCGGCGGCAGCGAGGCCAAGTCCAAGTTCGCCATGCTCAACCCGTCGGACAACGTGGTCGACTGGGTCATGGAGCAGCTGCCCAAGATGGGCGCCGGCTGGTGCCCGCCCGGCATGCTGGGCATAGGCATCGGCGGCACCGCCGAGAAGGCCATGGAGCTCGCCAAGGAGGCGCTGCTCGACCCCATCGACATCCAGGACCTGCAGGCGCGCGGCGCCTCCACCCGGGCAGAGGAGCTGCGCCTGGAGCTGTTCGACAAGGTCAATCAGAGCGGTATCGGCGCCCAGGGGCTGGGCGGTCTGACCACGGTGCTGGACATCAAGGTCAAGGACTACCCGACCCATGCCGCCAACAAGCCGGTGGCGATCATCCCCAACTGTGCCGCCACCCGACATGCACACTTCACCCTGGACGGCAGCGGCCCAACGGCACTGCCCGCGCCGAGGCTCGAGGACTGGCCGGAGATCACCCGCGAGGCGGGCGACAACGTCAAGCGCGTCGACCTCGACAGCGTGACCCCCGAGGAGGTCAGGACCTGGCAGCCCGGTGACACTCTGCTGCTCAACGGCAAGCTCCTCACCGGCCGTGACGCCGCCCACAAGCGCATGGTCGACATGATCGCCAAGGGCGAGCCGCTCCCGGTGGACATGAAGGGCCGGTTCATCTATTACGTGGGCCCCGTGGATCCGGTGCGCGACGAGGTCGTCGGTCCGGCCGGCCCGACCACCGCCACACGCATGGACAAGTTCACCCGCACCATGCTGGAGGAGACCGGCCTCTTGGGTATGGTCGGCAAGGCAGAGCGTGGCGAGTCGGCCATCGAGGCGATCCGCGACAATAAGGCGGTCTATCTGATGGCGGTGGGGGGCTCCGCCTACCTGGTCGCCCAGGCGATCAAGAAGGCCCGTGTTGTCGGCTTCGAGGATCTCGGCATGGAGGCCATCTACGAGTTCGAGGTGGAGGACATGCCGGTGACCGTGGCGGTCGACAGCCAGGGCACCTCGGTGCATCAGACCGGCCCCGCCAAGTGGAAGGAGATCATCGCCGAACGCGTCTGACCCCCCACCCCGAATCGCCGATGGTCCCGCCACCTGGTGGGGCCGTCGGCTCTGGGGGTATGCTGAGGATATGCGTTAGGGCATTGCTTTCATGGACGGCCACGCCGTCGTCCCACGGAACGGGAATCCGACCATGACCTCCTGGCTGATCGGCCTGGCGATCTTCCTGACCCACCTGCTGGGTATCCTCTCGGCCGTGCTGGCCCTGATGTCCAGCCGCACCTCCCAGGGTGCCATCGCCTGGATCATCTCGCTCCTGACCATGCCCTACCTGGCGGTGCCGGCCTACTGGATATTCGGTCGACCCCGTTTCTATGGGTATGTGTCGGCCCGTGGCGAGCGTGACAGCGTGTTGCGTCGCCAGTTGCACCGTTATCGTGATCGTTTCGCTCCCTATCTGTCGGCCAGCAATGATGCCGACATCCGTGCCGTGGAGCAGCTTGCCCTCATGCCACTCACTGGCGGCAACCGGGCGGAGCTACTGATCGATGGCAAGGCGACCTTCGAGAGTCTCTTCGCAGGCATCGACGCCGCCACTGAGTACATCCTCATCCAGTTCTTCATCGTGCGTGATGACGCCCTGGGCCTAGAACTCAAGCACCGCTTGCAGCGAGCTTCGGAGAAGGGGGTGCGGGTCTGTTTCCTGTACGACGAGATCGGCTCTCACGGCCTACCCGATCGCTACCTGCGCGACCTGCGCGAGGCCGGCGTGGAGGTGAGCGCCTTCCGCTCTTCGCGGGGACTGAAGCATCGCTTCCAGCTCAATTTTCGCAATCACCGAAAGGTGCTGGTGGTGGACGGGCGTTTGGGCTGGGTAGGTGGCTTCAATGTGGGCACCGAGTACCTGGGACAGAACCCCCGTTTCGGCCACTGGCGCGACACCCACCTCAAGCTCACCGGCCCCAGCGTGCTGGGACTTCAGGAGGCCTTCTGGGAGGACTGGCACTGGGCCACCGGCGAGATGATCTCGCTGACCTGGACGCCCGTGCCGTGCCCTACCGGCAGCCAGAAGGTGGTGATCGTGCCCTCGGGACCGGCCGATCCCCAGGAGACGGCGAGCCTGCTGGTGCAGCATTCCATCCACAGCGCCCATGAGCGACTCTGGGTGACCAGCCCCTACTTCGTGCCCGACCAGGGGGTTCAGGATGCGCTGCGCCTGGCCGCGATGCGCGGGGTGGATGTGAGGATCATGATGCCGGAACGCCCCGATCACCTGCTGATATTTCTCTCTGCCTTCTCCTTCCTGCCCGACATGCTGCGCGCCGGTGTCCGAGTCTATCGCTACCAGCCGGGTTTCCTGCATCAGAAGGTGATGCTGATCGACGATGTCGCCGCCAGCGTCGGCACGGTGAACCTCGACAACCGCTCCTTCCGCCTCAACTTCGAAATCACCGCCGTGGTGCCCGACAGGCAGTTTGCCGGCGAGGTGCGCAGGATGCTCGAGCACGATTTCACCGACTGCCGGCGGGTGACGCTGGAGGAAATCACCCGACGTCCTCTGTGGCGCAAGCTGCTCTCCCGCGCGGCCTATCTGCTCTCGCCGATCCAGTGATGCGGCTTGGGTCCCGCCCGACGCTGGGGTACATTAGCGGGCTTCGAGGGCTCCCCGCTGGGGGGGCATGCATTAGACATCCAGGGGAATTGCTGTGAACCTCGAGACCAAGTGGCTGGAAGACTTCGTTGCCCTGGCAAGCACGCGCAGCTTTTCGGCCTCGGCCCGTCAACGACATGTCACCCAGCCGGCCTTCAGCCGGCGCATTCGCTCCCTGGAGCAGGCCGTCGGCGTGACCCTGGTCGATCGCTCCACTACGCCGGTGGACCTGACCCCGGAAGGACAGCTGTTCCTGGTCACCGCCCGCAACATCGTCGAGCAGCTCAACGAGAGCCTCGGCCACCTGCGTGGCCTGGCCATGGCCAACGAGGCGCTGGATATCGTTGCCGCCCATTCCCTGGCACTGAGTTTCTATCCGCCATGGATCTCCCGACTCCAGCAGGGCCTGGGGGAACTGCCTACTCGGCTGGTGGCCATGAACGTAGGGGAAGCGATCCATGTGCTGCGCGAGGGCAAATGCGACCTGATGCTGGCCTACTACGATCCCTATGCCAGCATGCAGCTCGATGCCGAGGTCTTTCCCTCCTTCTCGATCGGCCAGGTGAACATGCTGCCCGTCTGCCTGCCCGACGAGCAGGGCAGGCCGCGCGTGACCCTGGAAGGTCAGGAATCGATACCCTATCTCGCCTATACCCAGGGTGCCTTCCTGGGCCGCAGCGTGCGGATGCTGCTCAAGAACGACCCGGTGCGCATGCGCCTGCGCACCGTCTACGAGACGGCCATGGCCGAGGGCCTGAAGGGCATGGTGATGCAGGGCATGGGCATGGCCTGGATCCCGGATTTCTGCATTCGCCAGGAACTCAAGGATGGTCGCCTGATCCGCGCCGGCGCCGAGAAGTGGGACGTGCCGCTGGAGATCCGCCTCTACCGCTGCTCGCTGGTGCACAAGCCCGGCGTCGAGAAGCTCTGGCGGCAGATGATGAAGTTGCCGAGGGACTTTCTACAGGCCTGACGGTACCCCCGGTCTCCAGGCCCAACGGGGCGAGCCCGCTAGCGGCCGCCGAAGTCCGCCGGAAGCCCAAGGAAGTCCTGGATGATGAAGAAGTGGTCCTCGAACAGGCTCTCGGGATCCAGCTCGGCCAGGGGGACCCAGCGGGCGTGATCGCCGCCCTTGACCGGCTTGAGCTGGGGGAGCTGCTGCTCGGGTCGCAGGGCGAAGTAGAAGGCCTCGGCCAGCGTTCGTCCCCGCCAACTGCGGTGAGGTTCGTCGAAGAGGCGCTGACCTCGTAGCGAGCCCTTGAGTACCGCTTCCGGCACCTTGAGACGAACCCGTTCCCGCAGCTCCCTCAGACAGGCATCCATCAGGCGTTCATGGGGACTGACGAACCCCCCGGGCAGCGCATAGAGTCCCTTGCCCGGCGCAGCGGTCCGCCTCACCAGCAGCACATGGCCGGATTGCACCACCACGGCGTTGACGGTGACGAAGATGGGCGGATAGGGAGCCTGCGCCCAGGCCTGGCGGTACTGATCGAGCAGGTGCTGCTCCTCGACCAGCTGGCCATAAGGCATCTCCTCCAGGAAGGTCCGGATCCGCGTCACTACCCCGGGGGGCAGGTCATGGGTCGCATGGGTGCTCAAGTAGTCTTCCGCCGAAGCTGCCGAGCGGAACAGTCGCTCACGAATCCGGTTGGCCGAGATGCCTTCCACCAGCGACACACTTACCGACTCCCACTGGGGAAACAGCGAGAGGTAATAGCTGGACTGGCCGCGACTGGCCCCGATCAGGCCGATGCGCGGCAGTCGCGCATGCTCAGGGCTGGCGATGTCACGAACCTTGCGCTGCACGTCGCGGACCCAGACATCGTTGTTGTAGAGGGCGTCGAGCAGCGGCACGACCTTCAACCGGGCGTTGTCCTCCTGCTCGAAGGCACTGCGCAGCATGCGCAGGCGCTCTTCGTAACGCCAGGGGTTTCGCAGCGACCGCGCCTGCCAGGCGGAACCTACCAGCACGATGACCTGGCGAGCTTGCAGCAGGGCCTCGCGGATCACCGCCAGGTGTCCCAGGTGGGGCGGCTGGAAGCGGCCGATGAACACCAGACAATCGAAGTCGACAGGGCTGTCGTCGTCCGGTCTTGCAGTCATGAAGGCTCCTGACGGGCGATGGGGTGGGCCGGGGCCATTATGGTCAGGCCGGGCAGCCGCTGCAATCGCGGCCGCCATCGGCGAGATGACGTCCATTCGGGTATGCTGAAGAAAACGACAGGGACTCGGGGAACAGGGTGATCAAGCCAAACGTGACGACGATCCAGCAAGCGGTGCTGTTCTGGTGGGAGGTGGTGCATGGCGCCGTGAAGCTTTGGCTGGAGCGCAATGCCTTCAGTTACGCCGGTTCGCTGGCCTTCTATACCCTCTTCTCGCTGGCCCCCACGATGATCATCGCGGTCACGGTGATCGGCGTGGTGCTCGGTGAAGAGGCCGCCCAGGGTCAGATCGTCGCCCAGCTCCAGGGCACCATGGGCCATGACGCCGCCGCCGCCATTGAACAGGCGGTCGCCCAGTCGCGCATCGAGGAGTCGGGCGTGCTGCCGACGTTACTCGGGATAGGGGCGCTGCTGGTCGGTGCGACCACCGTGTTTGCCCAGATGCAGTTCTCGCTGAACACCCTCTGGGGTGTCACGGCACGGCCGAGCAGCAACAGTGCGCTCAAGTTCGTCAAGAATCGTCTGCTGTCACTCACCGTAGTGCTGGCCATCGGCTTCATTATGCTGGTGTCGCTGGTGTTAGGGGTGGCGGTACGCGCCTTGCTGAAGGCGGGAGATGACCTACTGCCCTTCGTTGGTCTGCTGACCACCGCCGCCGAGTTCCTGGTGTCGCTGGCGGTGATCGTCGCGCTCTTCGCCACCATCTTCAAGGTGTTGCCGGACGTCGTGCTGCGCTGGAAGGACGTATTGGTCGGCGCCGTGGTCACCGCCGTGCTGTTCGCCATCGGCCGCTGGGTCATCGCCTTCTACCTGGCCTACACGGCCACGGCCTCCACCTATGGCGCGGCCGGGGCGGTGGTGATGATCCTGCTGTGGGTCTACTACAGCTCGCTGATCCTGCTGTTCGGGGTCGCCTTTACCAAGTGCCACCTGCTGGCCCGAGGGCGGAGCGTGGTGCCGCGCAACTCCGCCGTTCTAGTGCGCCACGAGCTGCTCGAGAGCCATGAACCGAAGGTGAACTGAGCGCCGCCATCCCCCATGAGCACAACGATTCCGCCAGCCTCGTCGCGCTCGGTGACGATCCGCCGGTGGTGGTCGACGATGGACGCGGTGACACTCCCTGGTGAGGGTGTTGGCCAGTGCGTGGCGCGAGACTGGTCGCGAAGGCGGCCATGCTGGTAGAAAGGGTATCGATATCGATCGTTGCGACCAGGAGATGGCCATGGACATGTGCTGCGCGAAGGCGCTGGTGACCGGCAAGGTGCAGGGGGTCTGGTACCGCCGGGCGGCCCAGGAGCAGGCCCTCAAGGCTGGGATCACCGGCCATGCGATCAACCTCACGGACGGCCGGGTGGAGGTGCTGATGTGCGGCGAGCGCGAGGCTGTCAAGCGGCTCGCCGAGTGGCTCTGGAAGGGCCCGGACCATGCCCGGGTCACCCACGTGGAATTCGAGGTGATCGAGACCCATGCCCCGGACGACTTCCGTACCGGCTAGCACGAACGGTCGCTCAGGACAGGGCTGTCAGGACAGGGCTATCAGGACAGAGTATCGGCGATCCAGTCGCTGACGGCCGCCCCGTCGACGGACAGGCAGACTTCCACGAGCGGAGTCCGCGACCAGCGTGACTCGATGAAGTCGCGTCCCTCGGGGGCGAAGATGGTCTGGCCCCGGGCATCGCCGGCGGTCGCCACGGTCAGGTGGCCGCGGGCCGTGGTGAAGAGCTCCGGGCGCAGCAGCCAGGCCAGGGCACAGCTGTCATGGGGGCAACAGCCGTCGATGCCGAGGAACTCGCGGTAGAAGTCCCGATAGAAGGCGAAGCTCCCCGCCAGCACCTTGCCAAGCTCGCCCTGGCCGGCCTCGATGCGGGTCATGTGCGCATCGGTGAGCACGCAACGGTGGGTGACGTCCAGGCCCACGAGTGTCAGCGGCCAGCCGGCGGTCAGCACCCGGGATGCGGCGTCCGGGTCGTTGAACATGTTGGCCTCCGCCACCGGGCTGACGTTGCCACCCTCGCGGATCGACCCCCCCATGATCACCACGTGCTTCACCCGGTCGATGATGGTCGGATCGAGTTGAAGGGCCGCGGCCAGGTTGCCTACCGGGCCGACGGCGACAAGGGTGACCTCGCCGG
Organism: Halomonas aquatica; assembly: GCF_040196335.1. Classification (NCBI taxonomy): domain Bacteria; kingdom Pseudomonadati; phylum Pseudomonadota; class Gammaproteobacteria; order Oceanospirillales; family Halomonadaceae; genus Halomonas; species Halomonas aquatica. Next base: position 416,173 of record NZ_JBEGCJ010000003.1, on the reverse strand, counting down.
GCCGAGCATTCACGGTGTCGACGATGAACTGCGGTGCGCTCACCGCCTCAGCCTTCCCCTTCACGGGCGGCAGCGTGATGTCACCCAGGCCATTGGCGCCATGGATATGGGCGGGCGGCGGATGGCGATCCTTGACCATCGGTCCCGCGGCACCCTGAGCGACCGGGATATCCCGCCCGGCCAGTTCGGACAGCAGCAGGGCGTTGTGGGTGGCCGTCTCCACGTCGACGTTGCCATAGGTGGTGGTCAGGCCCAGCAGCTCGATCTCGGGATGGCGCAGGGCGATGGCGATGGCCTGGGCGTCGTCGACGCCCGGGTCGGTATCGAAGATGATCGGATGCGACACGGTCGGATTCCTCTAACGGTTCAGCGGGCGATGGGGGCGTCGCGCATGGCGCGCTCGACCTCGTCGCGGTGGGGAATGCTCTCGGCTGCGCCGTCGACCTGGACGCCCAGAGCGGCGGCCGTGGCGGCGAGCGTCAGGCAGTCTGCGACGGGCTGTCCTTCCTGCAGGGCGGTCAGGTAGTAGCCGATGAAGGTGTCACCGGCGGCGGTGGTGTCTCGTGGGGTCACCGCGAGGGCCGGCTGGAAGCGGCGTTCACCACCGCCCTGGAACCAGGCGCCGTCGCCGCCCAGGGTCAGCACGGTGTCGGTCTGCGGAAGTCGTCGGCCCAGGCCCTCGAGCAGCGCCTCGGGGGTGGCGGCCTCGTCGACACCGGCGAGCCAGGCGGCCTCGCCGCGGTTGACGAAGAGCAGCGCGCAGCGTTCGAGGGGAAGGCTCATGACCTCGGCACCCATGGGCGCCGGATTGAAGGCGACGTGGAGGCCTCGCTCCGCGGCCTGCTCCAGCACCTGGGGCAGGGCGTTGGTCTCGTTCTGGGCCAGCAACCAGTCGCCGGGACGCGTCGACGAGAGGCGGGTCTCCAGATCAGCCTCGTCGAAGCCATGGTTCGCCCCGGGAAAGAGGAGGATGGCGTTCTCCCCCTGATCATCCACCTGGATGATGGCATGGCCACTGGGCATCTCCACCAGCGAGATGCCGGCCACGTCCACCCCGGCCTGGCCGAGCAGTTCCCTGGCCCAGGCGTCCTGGCGGTGGAGGCGGCCCCAGTGGCTGACCCGCCCCCCGGCACGAGCCATGGCAAGCGACTGATTCGCGCCCTTGCCTCCGAGCCCTACGCGATAGTCACGGCTTGCCAGGGTCTCGCCGGGGCGAACCAGGTGAGACACGCGATAGAAGTGATCGAGGTTGATGGACCCGAAATTGTGCAGCATGTCGTCCCCCCTCGTCTCAGCCGGCCTGCCAGTGGCTCAGGTTCTCGGCGGTCAGGGTCACGATGCGCTGGCGTGCCTCGGGCGTGATCCAGGCGTTGTGAGGCGTGACGATCAGGTTGAGCGGCTCGTCCAGGGCATCGAGGAGCGGGTGGCCATCACGGGGCGGTTCCACCGGCAGCACGTCGACCCCGAGCCCCCCGAGGTGCCCCTTGCGCAGGGCCTCAAGGGCCGCCTGTTCGTCGATGATCCCGCCCCGGGCACAGTTGACCAGCAGGGTGCCGGGCTTGAGGGAGCCCAGCAGGCTGGCGTCGACCAGGTGGCGAGTCGCCTCGGTGAGCGGGCAGTGCAGGCTGATCACGTCCGCCTCCGGGGCGAGTTCGCGCAGGCCCGGCCGGCTGTCGTGCGCCTCGTTGCCGGGGCGGGCCGCGAAGTCCACGTGCATGCCGAAGGCCTGGGCGAGGCGGGCGACCTTCGAGCCCAATTCACCCTGACCGACGATCACCAGGCGCTTGCCCTCCAGTTGCAGGGTGGTGTGGTCCATCAGGCAGAAGAAGGGGCCCTCGTCCCAGCGTCCATCGGCCACGTCACGCTGATAGCGGGGCAGTCGGGTGGCCAGGGCGAGCATCAGCATCAGGGTGTGCTGGGCCACGCTCGCCGTGCCATAGGCATTGACGTTGCGCACGTCGATGCCCAGGCGCTCGGCGGCGGCCATGTCGATGTTATTGGTGCCGGTGGCCAGCACGCAGATCAGCTTGAGCTCGGGCAGCGCGTCCAGGGTGTCGGCGTCGAGCACCACCTTGTTGACGATGGCGACCTCGGCGCCGGCGAGCCGCTCGATGGCTTGATCGCGGGTGCTCTGGTCATGCACGTCGAGAGCGTCGAGATGCTGGCGGATCGGGGTCAAGTCGATGCCTGGTCCCAGGCTGGCAGCGTCGAGAATGACGGCTTTCATTGGTATTTCCTTGTCGAAGCAGGCGCGTCGGATACAGGACGTGGCAGGGCTGGGCCTGGCACGGCGCGACAGGCTATAATAGCCGGCTTTCGAGGCAGGCTTGGATTATCCGCGGGCCGGCCCTATATCGCACAACGGAAGCGCGACTCGGCGTATACCCTGGCCCGCGCTTGACTCATGGGTAGTGTCAGACCATCGGGAGTGTTCAAACCATGCCCATCTACGAATACGAGTGCAAGGCCTGCGGGCACCGCCTGGAGAAGCTTCAGAAGATCAGTGCCGAGCCACTGACCGACTGCCCGGCCTGCGAGGCGGCCGAGCTCCATCGTCTGGTATCCGCGGCTGGCTTCCGCCTGGCCGGGGGCGGCTGGTACGAAACCGATTTCAAGACCGGCAGCAAGAAGAACCTGGCCGGCGGCAGCGACGCCAGCAAGACCGACGCCAGCAAGACCGGCAGCAGCGAAGGCAGCAAGGCCGCCGCGTCCCCCGGCAAGGACGGAGCGGTCGCCTGAGCCGCTCACGCTGCCTTATTCATCTCTTCACGCAACGGAACAGGATACGACATGCGCAGCCATTATTGCGGCCAGCTCAACGAGACCCTGGTGGACCAGACGGTCAGCCTGTGCGGCTGGGTACATCGCCGCCGTGACCACGGGGGCGTCATCTTCCTCGACATGCGCGATCGCGATGGCATCGCCCAGGTCGTGGTAGACCCCGATACCGCCGAGGCCTTCGCCAATGCCGACCGTGCCCGCAGCGAATTCGTGCTGCGCATCCAGGGCCGGATCCGACTGCGCCCGGAAGGCACCCAGAACCCCAACATGCCCACCGGAATGATCGAGGTGCTGGCCAAGGAAGTCGAGGTCCTCAATACCGCCGCCACGCCCCCGTTCCAGCTCGACGAGCATGGCAAGGTAGGTGAGGAAGTGCGCCTCAAGCATCGCTACATCGACCTGCGTCGCCCGGAGATGATCGACAAGCTGCGCCTTCGCTCGCGCATCTCCCACAACGTGCGCGCCTTCCTCGAAGGACAGGGCTTCCTGGACATCGAGACCCCGATCCTGACCCGTGCCACGCCCGAAGGGGCCCGCGACTACCTGGTGCCGAGTCGCACCCATCCAGGCAGCTTCTTCGCCCTGCCGCAGTCGCCGCAGCTGTTCAAGCAGCTGCTGATGGTGTCCGGGTTCGACCGCTACTACCAGATCGCCAAGTGCTTCCGCGACGAGGACCTGCGTGCCGACCGGCAGCCGGAGTTCACCCAGATCGACATCGAGGCCTCCTTCGTCGAGGAAGAGGACATCATGGGGATCACCGAGTCGATGATCCGCCAGCTCTTCCAGGAGGTTCTGGACGTCGAGCTTCCCGATTTCCCGCGCATGCCCTATGCCGAGGCCATGAACCGCTTCGGTTCCGACAAGCCGGACCTGCGCATCCCACTCGAGCTAACCGACGTCGATGACCTGATGAAGGACGTCGATTTCAAGGTCTTCTCCGGGCCTGCCAATGCCGAGGATGGGCGCGTGGCCGCGCTGATGGTGAAGGGTGGGGCTACCCTGTCGCGCAAGGAGATCGACGAGTACACCAGGTTCGTCGGCATCTACGGTGCTCGCGGCCTGGCATGGATCAAGGTCAACGAGCGGGCGAAGGGCCTCGAGGGCCTGCAGTCACCCATCGTCAAGTTCATGGAAGGCGTGATCGAGCAGCTTCTCGACCGCGTCGGCGCCGAGGATGGCGACATCATCTTCTTCGGCGCGGACAAGGCGCAGATCGTCAACGAGGCCCTGGGCGCGCTGCGCGTGCGTCTCGGTGAGGACCTGGACCTGTATACCGCCGAGTGGTCACCGCTGTGGGTGGTCGACTTCCCGATGTTCGAGGAGGATGGCAACGCCCGCCTGCAGGCGCTGCACCACCCCTTCACCGCACCGTCCTGTGATGTCGAGACCCTCAAGGCCAATCCGGGCTCGGCCCTCTCGCGGGCCTATGACATGGTGCTCAACGGTACCGAGCTCGGCGGTGGCTCGATCCGTATCCACGATCAGGCGATGCAGCAGACCGTGCTCGAGGTGCTGGGCATCGACCAGACGGAGGCCCGCGAGAAGTTCGGCTTCCTGCTGGACGCCCTGCAGTATGGCGCGCCGCCCCATGGTGGTCTGGCGTTCGGCCTCGATCGCCTGGTGATGCTGATGAGCGGCGCCCGGACCATCCGCGAGGTGATCGCCTTCCCGAAGACCCAGAGCGCCTCCTGCCTGTTGACCGAGGCGCCGGGCGAGGTGAGTGCCGATCAGCTCAAGGAACTCAACATCCGCCTGCGCCAGAAGGCCAAGGCGGATACCGCCGGCGAATAGGCATCGCATCCCGAACCAGAACCATCTCACCGGCGCCCCAGGGCGTCGGTGGCGGCTTGACTCCTAGCGAGAAGAGGCGCCGAGGACAGGGCGAAGAGAAGGTCCTACGGCAGGGGTGAGGAGCATTGCTCCGAACGGGCTGACCATGGATGGTCAGCACCGGCCCTGCAAGTGGCGCAGGATGCAAGAACGCCGCCGGGCGTCGGTAGCGCCCAGGGAGGGGTTTACAGCGCCTCCTCGAAGAACTGTCACCAGGAAGCCTCGCGAAGCAGAGGAGATTGTCATGGCAGGACACAGCAAATGGGCCAACATCAAGCATCGCAAGGCGGCCCAGGATGCCAGACGTGGCAAGATATTCAGCAAGCTGATCCGTGAGCTCACGGTGGCGGCCCGCCAGGGCGGTGGCGATCCCGCCGACAATCCGCGCCTGCGCGCCGCCATCGACAAGGCTCTGGGCAGCAACATGACCAAGGACACCATCCAGCGGGCGGTCGATCGCGGTGCCGGCAATGCCGAGGCCGACGAGATGGAGGAGATCGTCTACGAGGGCTACGGGCCGGAAGGCGTGGCCATGCTCGTGGAGTGCATGACCGACAATCGAAACCGCACCGTCTCAGAGGTGAGACATGCCTTCAACAAGCAGGGCGGAAACCTGGGGACCAGCGGTTCGGTGGCCTTCATGTTCCACCACCAGGGACGGCTGCAACTCCCCGATGACGTGACCGAGGAGGCCGCCATGGAGGCGACGCTGGCGGCCGAGCCCGATGACATCCAGGCCCTCGAGGGGGGCGGCCTCGAGGTGGTCACCACGCCGGCGTCCTTCGGCCGGGTGAAGGATGCCCTGGTGGCGGCGGGTATCGAGCCGGTGGCAAGCGATGTCGGCCTGTATCCTGACAGCTACACCTCCGTCGCCGACGTGGAGCTTGCCCACAAGGTGGTCAGGTTGATCGACATGCTCGAGGACCTGGATGATGTCCAGAACGTCTATACCAACGCGGAGTTCGACGACGATGTTCTCGACCAGCTCGACTGAGCCTTGCAGATGCTGATCCTCGGCATCGATCCCGGTTCGCGGATTACCGGCTATGGGGTGCTGGATGTGAGTACCACTACGCCGAGATACGTGTCCAGCGGCTGCATCCGGATCCAGGCCGATGACCTGGCCCAGCGCCTGGCTCAGGTCTATGCCGGCGTCAGCGAACTGATCGCCGTACATGCCCCCGCGGAGTTCGCCATCGAGCAGGTGTTCATGTCGAAGAACGCCGACTCCGCCCTCAAGCTCGGCCAGGCCCGCGGCTCGGCGATCGTCTGTGCCGCCAACCACGGCCTGCCAGTCAGTGAGTACGGCCCGCGGCAGATCAAGCAGGCGGTGACAGGAGGCGGGAACGCCAACAAGGCCCAGGTGCAGCACATGGTGACGGCCATCCTGGGGCTCTCGGCAACGCCCCAGGCCGATGCCGCCGATGCCCTGGCCATCGCTCTCACCCATGCCCACGCGCGGATGGGGTTGCTCAAACATGGCAGCTATGGCGGCCACGCGAGCCGCCGCAAGGGAGGCGGTTGGCGTGATTTCCGCCCCTGAGTCCGTCGCCATGCCGCGACGGAGACTCATTGTCGAACGCTGTTCATGCGGGCTGGCAAGCCGCCCGGGCGAACAGTATAGTGGCTCGATGACGGCCCCTGTTGCCGCGAAGGATACCAACCCAAGGGACAGCGAATTTCCATGATAGGACGCCTGCGAGGCACCCTGATCGAGAAACAGCCACCCTGGCTGGTGGTGGACGTGGCCGGCGTCGGCTATGAACTGGAAGCCTCCATGACCACGCTGGTGGCCATGCCCGGTACCGGCGAGCCGGTGTCGCTGCATACCCACCTGACCATCCGTGACGATGCCCACCTGCTCTACGGCTTCGCCCGCGAGCAGGAGCGTGCGCTCTTCCGGGCCCTGATCAAGGTCAACGGCATCGGCCCCAGGCTGGCCCTGGGCATCCTCTCCGGCATGGACGAAGACGCCTTCGTGCGCTGCGTGATGGACGACGATGCCAAGGCGCTGACCCGACTGCCGGGCGTGGGCAAGAAGACCGCCGAGCGACTGATCATCGAGATGCGCGATCGATTCCCCCACTGGGAACACCGCGGTGCGCTGTCCGTGGGCGCGGGGGGAACGGCGACGGGCGTGCCGTCCGGCGCTAAGGACCCCGTCGTCGACGCGGAGGCTGCCCTGGTCAGCCTGGGTTACAAGCCCGCCGAGGCGGCGCGCATGCTGGCCGGCCTCGAGGACGCCGAATCCACAGAGGCCATGATCAAGGCGGCACTCAGCCGTCGCCTGGCGGAGTGAGCCGATGCCGCAGCAATCCTTCAATCTGACACCGGGTGGTCACCATGCTCGAGACTGATCGCCTGATCGCCGCCGACCCCCGCGAGGGAGAAGGCAGCATCGACCATGCCATTCGCCCCAAGCGGTTGACGGACTACATCGGCCAGCCCCGGGTACGCGAGCAGCTCGACATCTTCATCAGTGCGGCCCGCGGGCGTGAGGAGAGCCTGGACCATACCCTGGTCTTCGGGCCTCCGGGTCTCGGCAAGACCACCCTGGCGAACATCATCGCCGCGGAGATGGAGGTGGGGCTCAAGTCTACCTCCGGTCCGGTGCTGGAGAGGGCCGGCGACCTCGCCGCCATGCTCACCAACCTGCAGCCAGGCGATGTGCTCTTCATCGACGAGATCCACCGGCTGTCGCCGGTGGTCGAGGAGATCCTCTATCCCGCCATGGAGGACTTCCAACTCGACATCGTCATCGGCGAGGGGCCCGCGGCACGCTCGATCAAGCTCGATCTGCCCCCCTTTACCTTGGTGGGGGCGACCACCCGGGCGGGGCTTCTGACCTCGCCGCTTCGCGACCGCTTCGGCATCGTGCAGCGTCTGGAGTTCTACAGCGTCGACGAGCTGACCGAGATCGTCACCCGCTCGGCCCGGCTACTGGGTGTCGAGAGCGACCGAGAGGGAGCCCGTGAGGTAGCCCGCCGTTCCCGGGGCACCCCGCGTATCGCCAACCGGCTGCTGCGCCGCGTGCGCGACTTCGCTCAGGTTCGCGCCGAGGGCCGGGTCAATGCCGAGATCGCCGACCTGGCCCTGAACATGCTGCACGTCGATCACCATGGCCTCGACCACATGGATCGTCGTCTGCTGCTGGCGATGATCGAGAAGTTCGACGGCGGTCCGGTGGGCATCGACTCCCTGGCGGCCGCCATCGGCGAGGAGCGCGATACCATCGAGGACGTGATCGAACCCTACCTGATCCAGCAGGGTCTGATGATGCGCACCGCCCGGGGCCGGGTGGTAACCCGCCAGGCCTGGGAACACTTCGACCTGGCGCCCCACGAGCGGGCGCCCCAATAGCACACTTTCCCTACCTGTCACGACTGACCAAGACCGACGAGGATGCCCGTGAACGACTCCCTGTCCATACCCCACCTGATCATGAACGCCAGCGGCGTCGTGCAGATCGTGATGCTGATCCTGATGATCGGCTCCCTGCTGTCCTGGGTGGTGATCTTCCAGCGCACCTTCGTGATGCGCCGGGCCCGCAAGGCGCACCGTCATTTCGAGGAGCGTTTCTGGTCCGGTGTCGATCTCCACGAGCTCTATCGTGAGACACCGGCCGAGCAGGATGCCCAGGGGTCCGAGCATGTCTTCCGTGCCGGCTTTCGAGAATTCAACCGCCTGCTGGCCAAGACCCGCAGCCCCCAGGCGATCCTCGAGGGCGTCCAGCGCAGCATGCGCGTGGCCTGGTCACGCGAGGAGGATCGGCTCAGCCTGCACCTGGTGTTCCTGGCCACGGTCGCCTCGTCCAGCCCCTACATCGGCCTGTTCGGCACCGTCTGGGGCATCATGGGTTCATTCCAGTCGCTCTCCATGGCGCAGCAGGCCACCCTGGCCACCGTGGCGCCCTGGATCGCCGAGGCGCTGATCGCCACCGCCATGGGCCTGTTCGCGGCCATTCCTGCGGTGATCTTCTACAACCGGCTGTCCGCCGAATCCGGACGACTGCTGGGCAAGTACGAGGACTTCGCCGAGGAGTTCCACTCCATCCTGCACCGCAATCTGCAGGGCCGGACCGATACCGGCGCCGACTGAGGGAGATGCCTTGATGCTGGGACCCTTCAAACGCTCGGGTCGACGCCCGCCCATGGGTGAGATCAACGTCGTGCCCTTCATCGACGTCATGCTGGTGCTGCTGGTGATCTTCATGATCACCGCCCCCATGCTCACCCAGGGCGTGCAGGTCGACCTGCCCCAGGTCACCTCCGAACCCATCGATGACACCGAGGACCGCGATCCCATTGTCGTCTCGGTCGACCGGGACGGCCAGTACTTCATCTCCCTGGGTGGGGACGAGTCGCCGGTCAGCCTGGACGAGGTCAGCGAGCGGGTGATCATCCTGCTGGAGCGCCAGCCGGGCACCCAGGTGATGGTGCGCGGTGATCGCAACGTTCCCTATGGCCAGGTCGTTACCCTGATGAGCACGCTTCAGACGGCAGGAGTGAACAATGTCGGGCTGATCTCGGAACCACCTCCCGGGGACCGTTGAGGAGCGTCCATGGCCAGACATGACCGACGCGTGGGCTATGGCCTGCCGCTGTTGCTCGCCATCGCGCTGCACCTGGCGATCCTGGTGGCCAGCGTGCTGCGCTTTCCGGAGCCTGAGGTCGCGCCTCCGAGCACGAACATCGTCCAGGCGACCCTGGTGAGCACCGAGACCACCACCGACCAGGCCCAGCGCGCCGAGGAGGCGCGGTCTCGGGCGGCGGCCCGGCAGGCCGAGGAGGAGGCCGCGGCACACGCCCAGGAAGACGCGACTCGCCAGGCTGACGCACAGGCCACCGAGGAAGCCGAGCGTCAGCGACAGGCCGAGGCCGACGACCGTGAGGAGGCCCGCCGGAAAGCCGAGGAGCAGGCCGCTCGTCGCGCCGAAGAGGCCGAGCAGCAGGCCCGTGAACGCGAGGCCCAGGCCGAGCGCCGGCAACGGGAAGAAGCCGAGCGCCAGGCGGAGGCGGAGGCTGAACGGAAGCGCCAGGCGGAAGCGGAAGCCGAACGGAAGCGCCAGGCGGAAGCGGAGGCCGAGCGAAAGCGCCAGGCGGAAGCGGAGGCCGAACGGAAGCGCCAGGCGGAAGCGGAGGCCGAACGGAAGCGCCAGGCGGAAGCGGAGGCTGAACGGAAGCGCCAGGCGGAGGCCGCTCGCCGCGCCGCCGAGGCGACAAGCCAGGGGCTGGATCGCGCCATCGAAGGGGAGAGCGACAACGTGGCCAATGCCCGTCAGGCTTCCGAGGCCGCCAACAGCTTCATCAACCTGGTGCGTCGTGCGGTGGAGCAGGCCTGGGTGATACCGGCCAATGTCCCGTCGGGTACCTCCGCCGAGGTCAGGGTGCGATTGGGGCCATCCGGGGAGCTATTCTCGGCTTCCGTTGGTCAGAGCAGTGGTAACAGTGCCTTCGACCGTTCCGCGGTCCAGGCCGTGGAGGCCGCCGCACCCTTCGCCGAGCTTCGCCAGTTGCCGGACGAGGTACAACGCGACTACCGTCAATTCAATCTGCGATTCAGACCCGGGGAAATCCGCTGATGAATGTCCTGAAGACCACCTGGCTGGCCGCCATGCTGATGCTGTTAACCAGCCTGGCGCAGGCCGCCGACCTGACCATCGAGATCACACGCGGCAGCGACAGGGCCACCCCCATCGCGATCGTGCCCCTTGCCGACGCTGACGACCTGCCCCAGGACATCGCGCAGATCGTATCCGATGACCTGGAACGCAGCGGTTATTTCGAGCCGCTGGAACGTCGCGCCATGTTCGATCGTCCCTCCTCGAGTGAGGAGGTTCGTTACGGCGACTGGCGCGCTCTTGATGTTCGCTACCTGGTGGTGGGGCGAGTCAGCCGCGAAGGCGAGAATTACCGGATCCGCTACGAGCTGATGGACGTCAGTGGCCAGAGTCGCCTGCTTGGCGAGACCGTGACCGCCGACCGGCAGGAGCTTCGCGATGCCGCGCACTACATCAGTGATCAGATCTTCGAGGAGATCACCGATATCCGCGGCGCCTTCGCCACTCGCATTGCCTACGTGACCTCCATCGGCGTGGGCGACAGCATCCAGTATGCGCTCCACGTGGCCGATGCCGATGGGCGCAACAGCCAGCAGATCCTCTCTTCCGACGAGCCGATCATGTCGCCGACCTGGTCGCCGGATGGCGGCAAGCTGGCTTATGTCTCCTTCGAGACCGGTCGCCCGGCCATCTACTTCCAGGACATTGCGACTGGCAAGCGAGTGCGCGCCACTTCCTTCGAGGGACTGAACAGCGCCCCGGCCTGGTCGCCGGACGGCCGGCGCCTGGCGATGTCGCTCTCCAAGGATGGCCAGCCCGACATCTACGTGATGGACATCGGTTCACGCAATATCCAACGGATCACCAACAGCTCCAGCATCGAGACCGAACCCGCCTGGTCGCCGGATGGTCGCAGCCTGGTGTTCACCTCGGATCGCAGCGGTGGGCCCCAGATCTACCGCCTCGACCTCGACAGCGGTGAGGAACAACGCATTACCTTCACCGGCAACTACAATGCCCGGGCACGCTTCGCGCCGGATGGCGAGTCGCTCTTCCTGATCCACCGTGGCAACAACGGCTATCAGGTGGCACGTCAGGGCCTGGAAAATGGGCGGCTGGTGGCGCTGACCGACACGCGACAGGATGAATCCCCCAGTGTTGCGCCCAATGGCACCATGGTAATCTTCGCCACCCAGCAGGGAGGTAACGGCGTGCTCGGCGGGGTATCCGCCGATGGTCGTGCCTCCTTCCGGCTGCCGGCGGCACGGGGTGATGTCCGCGAACCCGCGTGGTCACCATTTCTGAACTGATGTCCCCAACAAGGAGTTTCACGATGCAGCTCAAGCCCTATGCCAGAACTCTGGCCATCGCCCTTTCCCTGGCCTTCGTGGCCGGTTGTTCCAGCAAGGGAGGCAGCCAGGACGCAGCCATGGATGGTGCCATGGATGGCGGCATGTCGGGCAGCGATCGCGGCGGCGTCTCGACCGGCACCGTTGACGGTCGCGGTGTCAGTGGCGGCCGTGCCGGCCAGATGGCCGATGCCGACGGTCGCATCCCGGAGAATCGCACCATCTACTTCGAGTACGACAGCGATACCATCCGCAACGAGTTCGAACCGGTGCTGACCGCCCATGCCCGCTTCCTTCGTGCCAACCCCAATGCCACCGTGATGCTGCAGGGCCATACCGATGAACGGGGCACCCGCGAGTACAACCTGGCCTTGGGCGAGCGTCGTGCCGGCGCCGTGAAGCGGTATCTCAACGTGCAGGGCGTCTCTCCCTCCCAGGTCGAGGTACTCAGCTACGGCGAGGAGCGCCCCGCGGCGCGTGGCCAGAATGAGCAGGCCTACGCCCAGAACCGTCGGGTGGTCTTCGCCTACTGAGCCGGACCGACAGGACCAGGGAGAAAGCAATGAGACACGGTCTGAAGCGACTGTGCGGTGCGGGAGCTATGGTGCTCCCGCTGACCGTAGCGGCGCCGGTTGTGGCGCAGCAGCCGGTGATCGAGGACCTGACCCAGAGCAGTGGGGGAAGCGGCTTCTATAGCCAGACGGCGACCCGCGAGGAGGCCGGCGGCAGCCTGGTGATCTTCAATCAGGTCCAGGAGCATCAGGAGGAGATCCGCCAACTGCGTGGGCAGGTGGAGGAACTCCGCCATCAGCTGGAGCAACTGCGCCGCCAGACCCGCCAGCAGTACCTGGACATCGAGGATCGCCTGATGGCGGCGGGTAGCGGTGTTGATCAGGCTGCACCACCCGTGGATGAGGAGAGCGCCCGCGAGGTGGCGGAGGCGCCTTCACCGAGTGGCGACGATGCCCTTACCCAGCAGGCCTACCAGGCCGCCTTCGCCCATGTCCAGGCCCGCGAGTTCGGCCAGGCCATCGCTGCCTTCGAGGCCTTCGTCACCCAGCACCCCGACAGTCGGCTGACCGCCAACGCCTTCTACTGGCTCGGCGAGCTGCATTCGGCAGAGTCGAACCTGGAGGAGGCCGAGGCCGCCTTCCAGCGGGTACTCGATGACTTCCCCGAGAGCAGCAAGGTGCCGGACGCCCTCTACAAGCTCGGCCTGCTCGAGGCTCGCCGCGGGCGGCCGGAAGAGAGCCGGGCACTGCTCGAGCGGGTGCGCGAGGAGCATCCCGACAGCAGCGCCGCCGGACTGGCCGATGACTTCCTGCGCCAGGCGGGTAACTGACGGATCGAGGAACCGAGATGACCTGCAAGATCGACTACCAGCCCGCGGCCGACCTGCTCGACGGTCGGATCATCCTGGTGACCGGTGCCGGTGACGGCATCGGTCGGGCCGCGGCCCTGGCCTTTGCCGCTCATGGCGCCACCGTGATCCTGCTCGGGCGAACCATCGCCAAGCTGGAGAAGGTCTACGACGAGATCGAGGCCGCCGGTGGGCCCCAGCCGGCGATCTTTCCGCTGAACATCGAGGGGGCCACCCTCAAGGACTATCATGAGATGGCCGAGACCCTGGACAAGGAGTTCGGCCGTCTGGACGGCATCCTGCACAACGCTGGCATGCTGGGCCGTATCACGCCCTTCGAGCAGTACAATCCCGAGCTCTGGGAACAGGTCATGCAGGTCAACATCAATGGACCGATCTGGATGACCCAGGCACTGCTGCCGTTGCTGAAGGATTCGGCGGACGCCTCGGTGGTGTTCACCTCGTCAAGCGTAGGCCGTCGTGGACGAGCCTACTGGGGCGCCTATTCGGTATCCAAGTTCGCCACCGAAGGCTTCGTCCAGGTGCTGGCCGACGAGGTCGAGCATATGGGCACCCTGCGCATCAACAGCCTGAACCCCGGTGCGACGCGAACCGCCATGAGAAAGGCCGCCTATCCCGGCGAGGATCACCTGGCCCTGCGGACTCCCGATGAGATCATGCCCTGCTACCTGTGGCTGATGGGCCCGGACAGCAAGGGTCATAACGGCGAGCAGTTCGACGCCCAGCCGCCGAAGCAAGGCTGAACGGTCTGACACCGCGCCCCGGGCTCGTTTGCCCGGGGCGTCACCCTGCTCATCACCGGTCTTTCCTAGTCGTCCAGCAGTGCCGCGACCAGTGCCTCGGCGGTATCGAACCAGAGGTCGGCCGGCCAGCGACGATAGTCGTCTCCTTCCCCGATATAGCCATAGCCCACCGCCACGGCGTGCATGCCGGCTGCCCGGGCCGCCTGGATGTCGCGCAGGTGGTCGCCGATGTACCAGCAGTTGCCGGGTTCCGCCCCCAGGCGTCGCGCCGCCTCGTTAAGGGGCTCGGGATCGGGCTTCTTGACCGGCAGGTCATCGGCGCAGAGCAGCGCGCCGGGACTCAGCCCGAGGGCCGTGACCAGGGGCTCGGCATAGGCCCGGGGCTTGTTGGTGACGATGCCCCAGAGGAGGTCGTGCGCCGTCCACTGGTCCAGCAGCCTATCCAGCGGGGGGAAGACCCGGCTCTCCTCGGCCAGCGCCCGGCCATAGGCCTCGAGCAGGAAGGTTCGGGCCTCGTCGTGGCCCACCGCCTCCTTCTCTAGGCCCAGTGCCAGGGTCACCAGGGCGCTGCCACCATTGGATACCTGAGCCCGGATCACCGGATATGGCAGGGCGGGCAGGCCGTGATGGTCGCGCAGGGCATTGGTGGCCCGGGCCAGGTCCGGCGCGGTGTCCACCAGGGTGCCATCCAGGTCGAAGAGCAGGACCCGGGGCCGCGGGCGAGGCATCACGTCGTCTCTCGGCGACAGTGCATCAGGTAATTGACCGAGACATCGCTTGTCGAGAGGGAATATCGGCGGGTCAAGGGGTGGTACGCCAGCCCGTTCTGTTCACAAAGCTCCAGGCCGGCCTCGCGGCACCAGCCGGCGAGCTCCGATGGCCTGATGAAACGGCTGTAGTCATGGGTGCCTCGGGGCAGCATGCGCAGCAGATACTCGGCACCGAGCACCGCCAGGGCATAGGCCTTGGGGTTGCGATTCAGGGTGGAGAAGAATACCTGGCCACCGGGCTTGACCAGAGACGCGCAGGCACGCACCACGGAGGCTGGGTCGGGCACATGCTCGAGCATCTCCAGGCAGGTGACCACGTCGAACTCGCCGGGGTGCTCCTCGGCCATGTCCTCGGCACTGATGCGCCGATAGTCGAGGGTAATCCCTCGCTCCCGGGCGTGGAGCCGGGCCACGGCCAGCGGGGCCTCGCCGAGGTCGATGCCGGTGACGTCGGCGCCTCGATGGGCCATGGCCTCGGTCAGGATCCCTCCACCGCAGCCCACATCCAGCACTCGGCGCCCGGCAAGCCCCGCCCGGGCATCGATGAAGTCCAGACGCAGTGGATTGATGTCGTGGAGCGGCTTGAACTCGCCGTGCGGATCCCACCAGCGGTCGGCCAGGGCCTCGAACTTGGCGATCTCCGCCTGGTCGACGTTGCCCGCTTCCGGGTGGCTTGCACTCATCTGGTGTCTCCCTGGTCTCGCCCACCCGACACGCTGTCAGGCTGGCCTGGGTTCGGTATCATGCATCATTGTACCCGCTCCCCGGAGGGCATTCCCACGCTTTCCGGAGCCCCCTAACCGTGACAGGGACCGCACCATGATCAACAAGGCCGTTCTTCCCGTTGCCGGGTTCGGCACGCGCTGTCTCCCGGCCTCCAAGGCCATTCCCAAGGAGATGATCACCATCGTCGATCGTCCGGTGATCCAGTATGTCGTCCAGGAGGCCGTGGCGGCAGGCATACGCGATATCGTGCTGGTGACCCATGGCACCAAGGGCGCCATCGAGAATCACTTCGACAAGCACTTCGAGCTGGAGGCGAGCCTCGAGGCCAAGGGCAAGACAGACCTGCTCGAGGAGCTGCGCTCCATCGTGCCCGCCGACGTCAACATCATCAGCGTGCGCCAGCCCGAACCTCTCGGTCTCGGCCACGCCGTGCTCTGCGCCCGCCCGGTGGTGGGAGACAACGAGCCCTTTGCCGTGCTGTTGCCCGACGTGCTGGTGGACGGCGAGGGTCTCGAGGCCAACGATCTGGCCGGCATGATCGCCGCCTTCGAGGCCAGCCACCACAGCCAGTTGATGGTCGAGGAGGTTCCCCATCAACTGGTCTACAAGTACGGTATCGTCGATACCGGTGGCGAGATCCCGGGCCCCGGCGAGTCGCGGCCGATCGCCGGGGTGGTCGAGAAGCCGCACGTGGACGAGGCCCCCTCCGACCTGGCGGTGATCGGCCGCTACATCCTGCCGGGTCGCATCTTCCCGTTGCTGGCCGAGACGCCGCCCGGGTCCGGCAACGAGATCCAGCTCACCGATGCCATCGAGACCCTGCGCCGCGAGGAGGGGGTGGACGCCTTCCGCATGCGCGGCAAGACCTACGACTGCGGCCACCAGCTGGGCTACCTGGAGGCCATTCTCGCCTATGGCCGTCGTCATGCCCGCTATGGTCAGGGCTTCCGCGATCTGCTCAAGCGCTACGCCGAAGAGGAGTGACCTCATGCGGGTACTGATCCACGGCAGCGAGCTGGCCGCGGCCACCGCGGCCGCGGCGCTCTCCTGGGTAGGCCATCGGGTGTCCTGGCTGCCCCATGCGTCGGCCGACTGGCCGACGCTGTCCCGCAGCGGCTGGCTGACCAGCGAGCCTGAGCTCATGCGTCGGCTCGAGGAGGGCATGGCCCATGGCAGCCTGAGTTTGATGACCCCGGGAGAGCCCGACCTGGCGGACGAGCCATTTGACGTGCTGTGGCTCGCCGTCTCCTCCGACCAGCGCCAGGATGCCGCCGAGTGCATCGAACACCTGATGGCCGGCCTCTGTCCCGGGGCCGTGCTGGTCAACAACTCCACCTTCCCGGTGGGCGAGACCGAACTGCTGGAATCGCGCCTGGGCGGCTGCCGGGCGGTGGCCCTGGCGGACCTGCTCGAGGAGGGGCGCGCCTGGGAGACCTTCACCCGTCCCTCGCGCTGGCTGCTCGGCTGCGATGACGACGTGGCGGAGCACCAGGTGCGTGAACTGCTGCGCGCCTTGAACCGTCGGCGCGAGGTGTTCCAGCGTATGCCGAGGCGAGCCGCGGAGCTCACCAAGCTAGCCATCAACGGGATGCTCGCCACCCGCATCAGCTACATGAACGACATCGCCGGGCTGGCCGATATCCTCGGCGTGGACGTGGAATACGTGCGCCAGGGCATGGGGGCCGATTCCCGCATCGGCTACGAGTACCTCTATCCCGGTTGTGGCTTCGGCGGCCCCAACTTTTCCCGCGACCTGATGCGGCTGGCGGACGTCCAGTCGGCCAGCGGGCGTCACTCTGCCCTGCTCGATCAGGTGCTCGACATCAACGAGCACAAGAAAGAGACGCTGTTCCGCAAGCTATGGGCTCACTTCCATGGACGGCTGGAAGGCCGCACCGTAGCCATCTGGGGGGCGGCCTTCAAGCCCGGCACGGCCCGCATCGACCAGGCGCCGGTGCTGACGCTGCTGCGTGCCCTCTGGGCCCAGGGCGTGAGGGTGCGTCTGCACGACCCCGCAGCGATCCCCGCAGTGCTTGCCGAGGTCGGTGAGCACCCGCTGCTCGAGGTATTCCGCCAGGACCCCCTGGCGGCCTGCGAGGGTGCCGATGCGCTGATGCTGGTCACCGAGTGGAAGGCCTACTGGAACCCGGACTGGCCACGGCTTGCCCGCCTGCTTGGCGAGAAGCTGCTGCTCGATGGTCGCAACATCTATGACCCGGCTCATGTCGCTGCCTGCGGCATGCATTACCGGGGTATCGGCCGACGCGCAGACCCATGAAGGGCATCGAGGTGTATCCACGACGCTCCCTTCATGGCACGAAAAAGCGGCCCCGCCATCCGGCGGGGCCGCTTGCATTGTGCATCGGCGCCGGGGCGCCGCATCCTCAGCTGAAGTTCTGGGCGACGAAGTCCCAGTTGAGGACGCTCCAGACATTCTCAAGGTACTTGGGACGCGCGTTGCGGTAGTCGATGTAATAGGCGTGTTCCCACACATCGATGGTCAGCAGCGGGGTCTGGCCATGGGCGATGGGAGTGTCGGCATTGCTGGTGTTGACGATGTCGACACCGCCGTCAGCGGTCTTGATCAACCAGGTCCAGCCGGAACCGAAGTTGCCAGCCGCCTGGGCATTGAAGGTCTCCTTGAACTTGTCGAAGGAGCCAAACTTGGCATTGATGGCGTCGGCCAGTGCACCGGTCGGCTCGCCACCACCGTTGGGAGAGAGGCAGTGCCAGTAGAAGGTATGGTTCCAGACCTGGGCCGCCTGGTTGAACAGGCCGCCGGACGAGGACTTGATGATCTCCTCCAGGGACTTGTCGGCCTCGGCGGTACCGTCGGTCAGCTCGTTGAGCTTGTTCACATAGGTCTGGTGATGCTTGCCGTAGTGATACTCGAGGGTCTCGGCGGAGATATGCGGTTCCAGGGCGTTCTTGTCGTACGGCAGTGCGGGCAATTCGAATGCCATCAAGTCTCTCCTTGTCGTCAGCGGTGTCGATACAGCACCTCAGGGCGCGGCATTGGAACGAGTAAATCCATGCCCCCGTCGGCGTTGACCGGGAGCCGTGCGTTCCGATGACAAAAAACCTTACACTATCAGGACGATGTGTCGGTGCTGTCGCGGCATCATAGCACCCGGCCCGGAGGGCGCCAATTGCGCCGACACCCCACGGGACCGTCGACCCCGGCCAACCACCCCCAGAGAAGGAGTTCATCATGGCAGAGCACCCGGATGACCACCGGCACCCCCGACCGATCGTGCCGGACCCGGATGCCAGTCTGTCGGCATCACGTTGGCGTCAGCCGCCGCCCCCGCGGGTCTGGCCGCTGTGGCTGCTGGTGATACTGCTGATCGCGTTCTGTGCGGCTCTCGCCTGGGCCGGCTGGCAGGAGCGTGCCCGGCTGCAGGCCCAGCTCGCCCGGGTCAGCGGCGAGCTCTCCAACGTGCATGCCCGTTTCGATGCCGAACAGGGCAGGGGTGATGCCCTCAAGACGCTGCAGACCCGCCTTGATGAGCTGGCCAATCTGGAAGCCGAGGTCGATGCGGTCATCGACCAGCGTCTGGCCGAACTGGAGTCGCAGCAGGGGCAGGGGGTGGCATCCATCGAGGCGGCGCTCGAAACCCAGGAGGCACGGGTCGCCTCGCTGGAAGAGCAGGCCGCGACCCGGGACGCCATCCTGAACGCGACCCGCACCTCACTGGACGCCCTGGAGCGCGCGGGTGATGAAGGGCGGGCCGCACTGCGCGAGCAACTGGCCACTATCGACGAGGCCCGAAGCGCGGATGCCGACCTTCTCGAGAACCTGGACGACCTCCGAAGGTCTCAACAATCGCGCCTGGATGCCCTGGAGAATCAAATGTCGGCCCTCGGCGATGAAATTGAAGCCATCGCAGGATCACGCGATGATGCTCAACAACGAATGGAGACGCTGGACAGCCGGCTTGGAGAAATGGCGTCCGGGTTGCGCGAACTGCGTCAGTCACAGCTTGCCTTGAGTGCCCAGATCGAGGTCCTGCGCCAGTGACATCTCGCCAGTCAGGGATCGATGCCAATGGATAATCGTGTGTTCATACGCCTGGCAGCGGCAGCAATGTCTCTCGCTCTTGCCCCAGGCGCCCAGGCCATCGAGTCGACCATCGAGGGGCTGGAAGACGAACTGGCCGAAAACGTGCGCCTCTATCTCGACGAACTGGAGGCAGAGCAGTACAGCCCAGAGCGACTGAAAAGCGAGGTCCTTCGACGCAGCAGCGAGGCGCTGCGGGTCTATGGTTACTACTCGCCAAGCATCAAGACCCGTTTCGATGATCCCGAGGCGCCTTCCGAGGTGATGCTTACCTTCGACCCCGGCGCGCCGGTGCGGATCGAGGTCCTCGATCTCTCCTTGACCGGGGATGCCGCCGGGGACGAACCCTTCATGCAGGCCCTCGACGATTTCCCGCTGTCGGAAGGCGATCACCTGCGCCATGCGCCCTTCGACAGCCTGCGCAGCACCCTGGCCAACCTCGCCCTTGAACGCGGCTACTTCGACTGGAGCTTCACCGACCGGCGCATGGAAGTGAGGCCCTATGCCCAGAGCGCTCGGCTCTACCTGGCGCTGGACAGCGGTCAACGCTTCCGCTTCGGCGAGGTGACGTTTCAGGGTCATCATATCGAGACCAACCGCCTGAGGAACCTGGCGACCTTCACTACCGGGGAGCCTTACCTGGCGAGCAAGGTGGCCAGGTTCAATCAGCGCCTGGGCGAGACCGAGTGGTTCGCCTCGGTGAACGTGCGCCCGCGTCTCGACCGAGAGCTGGCACGACTGGCATTGCCTACTGCCGAGTCGGGCTGGTGGCAGTCGCTTGACCTGAAGGGAAGGGAGCCCGCTTCCCAGGAGCCGCAAATTGGTGCCGAGGCGCTGGTGTCGGCCTCAAGCCTGCAGCGTCCCGCCGTCCCCCAGGTACCGATCGACGTGGTGGTGACGCCTTCGGACAGACACCAGTTCGAGGTCGGCTTGGGTTATGCCACCGACGTGGGGCCACGGATACACCTCTCCTGGGACCAACCCTGGATCAACCGCTATGGTCACGGCCTCGACCATGACCTCTACCTGTCGGGCCCTGAGCAACGATTCACCGGCCTCTATACCATGCCCCTGGCGAATCCGCTGCGCGACAGCTATCGCTTCCAGTACGGCCTTCGCAACAAGGACAGCGAAGACACCAGTACCCTGGAGAGTACCGTCGAGGCCGCCCGCCGCTGGAAGTTCGACAACGATTGGGAGCAGTCCATCTATGTGCGCGGCACCTACGAGGACTTCACCCAGGCAGACCTCTCCAATCAGGTAGTGCTTCTGTACCCCGGCATCAGCTGGGCCCGGACGCGCAAGCGCACTCCCGCGTTCCCCGACTGGGGAGATCGCCAGCGCCTGGCGCTGGAGTATTCCAGTGAAGCCTGGGGCTCGGCGGTCGAGTTCCTGCGCATCACCGGCGACAGCGAATGGATCCGCATGCTGGGCGACGACAACCGCTTCTTCGGCCGGGTTGGCGTCGGCAGCATCACCACCGATGACTTCCGGGACATCCCCCCGTCGCTGCGCTTCTTCACCGGTGGCGATCGCAGCGTGCGGGGCTATGCCTACGAGAGCCTCTCCCCCGAGGACGACGAGGGTCGCCTGCTCGGCGGCGAACAACTGCTCACCGCCAGCCTCGAGGCTCAACGCCGGATCACCGGCAAGTGGTGGGGCGCAACCTTCATCGACACCGGGGATGCCTTTAGCGACTGGGGACCGAGCGATCTCAAGACGGGAGCGGGCCTGGGTGTCCGCTGGATATCGCCGGTAGGCCCCATTCGCCTCGACATCGCCCACCCCTTCGACAATGAGGATGCCTTCCGCATCCACTTCTCCATCGGACCGGAATTCTGAGAGCCAACGTCTTGAGAAAGCGCGCAATGACCTGGGCCCTGGCCCGCCTTCTTATCTTTCTGCCCTTATGGCTGTTTGGTCTGGCGTTGCTGCTGCTGGGCCTGGCGCTGTCGCCCTGGGGCACCGGCGTGCTTCTCGAGCAGGGTGCCAAGCGCGGCTTCTTCGAACTGGGGGCGTACGAGGGTGCTCCCCTGGACCGCCTGGTGCTTCATGACATGCGACTGGACGCGGGGCCTGCCCGGATCGCCGTATCGCGGCTCGAACTGGCCTGGTCGGAAGAATGCGTTCTGCAGGGCAGGCTGTGTCTCGACCGGCTCGCCGTGGAGGGCGCCGATATCCGCCTGGCCGAATCGGATAACCTGCCTGACGCCGGATCCGAGCAGGCCCCTGGTACCCCTCTCGACGAGATCCGCCTGCCGTTCCCGATAGAACTGCGTGAGTTGTCACTGACCGATGTGAACCTGCAGCTCGCCGATGGCACTCAGCTCACCTGGGAGTCATTCACCACGGGCCTCCAGGCCGAGCAGAGCACCCTGACCCTGCTGCCCACGCGACTGACCGGCAGCCGCCTGACCCTGCCCCTCTCGGCGGGCACTCGGCTGGCCCTGAGCGAAGCCGAGCATGAGGGGCCGATGCTCACCGCCGAGGCCATCGACGCGGCCACTGCCGTGCGTTCGTCACTGCCCGCCCAGGCCGCTGCCGACCTGGAGGGAGTCGCCAACCTGGGGCTCGAAGATCAACCGCGTCGCGTGTTGCCCGAGGTGACCCTGCCTCTGGCGGTGGAGGTGCCGGAACTGCTCATCGAGGACTTTGCCGTGGGCGGGGCCTTCGATTACGGCGTGGCACGGCTTGTGCTGCGTCTGAATGCGCGCGGCCAGGAGATCGAGATCGATACCCTGGCGGTCGCGACCCGAGAGGCCGATGCCGAGCTCACGGCCCGGCTGGCACTGCGTGACGACTATCCCCTCGAGGCTTACCTGGCCGCAGACCTCTATCTGCCGGACCGCATGCCGGCCCTCAAGGGCGAGCGCATAGAGTTGACCCTGGCCGGCAGCCTGTCCGACCTCGAGGTCGACTTGACCACGCAAGGGCCGGTCGAGGCTCGGCTGGTGGCTCGGCTCGATGCCCTCGACCCGACCCTGCCCTTCGATTCATCGCTTGAGAGCGACGCCCTGCAGTGGCCGCTGCCCGGTGCCCAAGACGCCGAGCCGCGGGAGGGTGCCGATGTCCCGCAGGGAGACGAGTCGGCGATAGACTCGCCGCCAGCGCCATGGCGAGTCGAGGGCCTCTCGCTGAACCTGGCAGGTAGCCTGGTCGACTACCAGGCGGAGCTGGCCCTTTCCGTCGAAGGGCCGCAGCTACCGTTCACTGATCTTGCCCTCAAGGGCACTGGAAACCTGACTCACTTCAACTGGTCACCGCTGACGATCAACCAGCTTGGAAGTGTGGTTGTCACCCGGGGTCGGATCGACTGGGAGGAAGGCTTGGATGTCGAGGCCACGCTTTCCCTGGACGGGTTCAACCCGGGGAACTTCGTCGAGGGGATTCAGGGTCGCCTGGGTGGCGGCGCCGAGATTGCCTTCACCCAGGATGATCGCGGGTGGCGAGTCGATGTCCCGGCCCTGGATATCCAGGGCGTGCTGGATGATCGGCCCTTGAGCCTCGAGGCGGTGCTGGCTGGCGACAGCGACATGCGCTGGGACATCGACACCCTCGATTTCCGACAGGGCAGTAACCGCGTGAGCGCTGTGGGGTCGGTCAGCCAGCAGGCGCTGGACCTGACTGGTGAGTTGCAACTGTCTGCCATGGAGAGCCTGTATCCGGGCCTCGGCGGCACCCTGACGGGAGCCTTCGTCACACAGGGCAGTCTCGATGCCCCACAACTGGACCTCGACCTGGCCGGGCGTGACCTCGCCTTCGGTGAGAACCGGCTCTCGCGCCTGGACCTGGTGGCGCGCGTCGCCGGCCTTGACGACCCCAAACTGAATGTGGCCCTCGAGGCCACCGATATCGCGGCTGGCGGACAGGAGATATCACAGCTGACGCTGGACCTCGAGGGTCGACAGACGGCGCACCGGCTGAGCCTGGCCATGGGCGGGGGGGCGGGCCTGCCGGTCTCGCGCCTGGCCCTGACCCTGGAGGGTGGCCTGGACACGGCTCGGGAACGCTACCGAGGCACCCTGATGCCGCTGGAGCTTGACAGCGAGTTCGGCGATATCAGCCTGAGTGAGTCACTGGCCTTCGAAGCCAACCTTCTCGGGGGCTCGTCCCGTGTGGCGCCCTTCTGTCTCTCGCGCCGCCAGGGCGGGGAGGTCTGCCTCATCGAGCCGCTGGAGGCCTCGGCCGAGGCCGGACGCGCCTCCCTGGAGATCCGCGACCTGCCCATGGACCTGGTCGACTCCGTGATGCCACCCGGGTGGCGCATCGGCGGCGAGACCGCCGGTACCCTGAGCGCCGGCTGGTCGGCCGGGGGAGCGCGCTGGCGGCTGGCCGCCGACCTCGACAGCCGCGCAGAGGTGACCGGCGAGGACGCCTACGGTCAGCCCTGGACGGTGCCCGGCACCACCCTGGGCCTGACACTGGATGCCAGTGAGGCCAGCGCCGATCTCGACCTGGTGCTGGGCCTGGCCGAAACCGGGGAGCTGCGACTTGCACTGGGCATCATCGACCCGCTGGGCGAGGGCGCCCTGGACGGGAGACTGCGGATCGATGACTTGCGCCTGGCACCCTATCGTCCCCTGGTCGCCGGCCTGGAGTCCCTCAAGGGGGGGCTCGACGGCGATATCCGCATCACCGGCAATCGCCAGGCACCGCGGCTGGACGGCCGTCTCGCACTGGCCCAACTGAGGGCCGCTGGCCTGAATCTGCCCCTGGAGGTCAAGGACGGTGAACTCGTCGTCGAGCTGGCCGGTGACCGGGCCGATCTCGATGGCTTCCTTGCCGCCGAGGAGGGACGCCTGGAGATCGGTGGCAATGCCCGCTGGCCGTCCGGGGGCGGGTGGCAGGCGGCCCTCGATCTGCAGGCCGTCGATGCCCCCCTGCTCGCGATTCTGCCGAGTTTCGGCCGCCTGCGCCTGGCCCCGGACCTGAACATCCGCGCCAATCCTGAGCAGCTACAGGTTCGCGGCACGGTGGAGGTGCCCTGGGCGCGGCTCTCGGTGGGAGACGTCCCTGCCTCCGCCATGACGCCTAGCCCCGATGAAGTGATTATCACCGAGGAGCAGGATCGCCGTGCCGCCGAGGCCGCGTCCCAGGCCACGGCAAGTGACCAACCCGGAGAATCCACGGCCGAGGCCATGGCCAAGGCCGGCATGGCCACCGACATCCAGGTCACCCTGGTCCTGGGACCCGACATGCAACTCCAGGCCTACGGCCTGGAGTCCGGGTTGGAGGGCAACCTCGACGTCCGCCAGCAGAATGGGCCGGTCCAGTTGTTCGGGGATGTTAGCCTGATCGGTGGCCGCTTCCGGGCCTTCGGCCAGGACCTGCTCATCCGGGAGGGGATCCTCTTCTTCAGCGGTCCGCCGGGGCAACCACTGCTCGATTTCGAGGCGATCCGGAACCCCGCCGCCACCCAGGACGAAGTGATCGCCGGTTTGCGGGTGACCGGCTCGGCGGTGACACCGAGCCTGGATATCTTCTCGGAGCCTGCCATGGACGAGGCCAGCGCGCTCTCCTACCTGCTGCGCGGGCGTGCCCCGGACAGCAGCGGTGGCGCCGATGGCGCGTTGACCTCGGCGCTGATCGGCCTGACGCTCGGCAAGACCGGTGGGGCCGTGGGTGCCTTCGGCGAAGCCTTCGGCATCCAGGATCTCAGCCTCGACACCGCCGGAGCAGGCGAGGAAAGCCAGGTGGTGGTCACGGGCAATATCACCGACCGGCTGAGTATCGGCTATGGCGTGGGGGTCTTCTCGCCCATCGCCGAGCTCACCCTGCGTTACCAGCTGTGGCGCAGCCTCTACCTCGAGGCGGTATCAGGGGCCGCCCAGGCGGTGGATCTGGTCTACACCTTCAGCCTGCCGGGGCATCCATCGTCGCCGCGATGAGCGCACGGCATTCCCGTCTGACGTTCCATTCAGGCGATCCACTCAAGCTTTACAGAGACGCGATCATCCAGAACGCGACTGTACAGAGAACATTAAGGGAGCGAACCTCATGCCACTCCATCCCGTCCATGCGCCCGAGGGGCGCGATACCCCGCTGCCGATCGGTGGGACCCATCGGGTCAATGGTCACGCCATGAAGCCCCCCTGGCCCGAGGGGATGCAGGAGATCGTGCTGGGAATGGGCTGTTTCTGGGGCGCCGAACAGCTGTTCTGGCAACTGCCGGGGGTGCATGTCACCGCCGCGGGCTACGCCGGGGGCGTGACCCCGAATCCCACCTACGACGAGACCTGCAGCGGGCGGACCGGCCATGCCGAGGTGGTGCGAGTGGTCTTCGATCCACGGGTCACGGACCTGGAGACCCTCCTGCGGGTCTTCTGGGAGGCCCATGACCCCACACAGGGTAACCGTCAGGGCAACGACATCGGCACCCAGTATCGTTCTATCATCCTGACCACCACCGACGGCCAGCGGCAAGCGGCCGAGAGTAGCCGCGAGGCTTATGGCGAGGCGCTGTCACGCAGCGGGAAGCGGCCCGTCACCACCGAGATCGAGCCGCTGGAGGCCTTCTACTACGCCGAGGAGTATCACCAGCAGTATCTGGAAAAGCATCCCGGTGGCTACTGTGGCCTGAAGGGGACCGGCGTCAGCTGTCCGATCGGCTGATCGGCCGGTCGTAGGGCCAGGTCGCGAGCCCGTCCGGGGCGGCCCAGGCCTCGAGCTGTCGGGCCACCCGGCGGGCTAGCCACGAGGACGGACGCCCGTCGCGCCACTCCACGAACCCGACATGTCCCCCGTGGCGGGTGAGCTCCACCCGCACCGCGGCCGAAGGCGTAGGAAACCGTCCTAACAGCGCCGGCGGCATGAAGGGATCATCGTCGGCGTGCAGCACCAGCATCGGCAGCGACACCCCGGCGAGCAGGGGGCCGGCGGAGGCCCGCCGGTAGTAGTCCTCGGCACCGTCGAAGCCATGTAATGGGGCCGTCACGGCGTCGTCGTAGGCGCGCAGGCTGCCGAGGGATGCAAGCTCCTCCGCCCCGATCGCCAGGGGCAACTCGTCGCGCGCCAGGCGCGGGGACATCTTGCGCTTCAGCGAGGCGAGCAGATGGCGCTCGTAGACCCGGGCGAACCCCTGGCTCAGGGTGTCAGCACAGGCGGCGAGGTCCAGCGGGGCGCTGATAACGATGGCACCGGCCAGATCGAGGCCGTTGCCGCCCTGTTCCGCCACCAGCTTGGCCAGCATGTTGCCGCCCAGGGAGACTCCCGCGGCGACCTTCATGGCATGGGGATAGCGCTGCGACAGCTGGTCGATCAGCCAGCGGGCGTCGGCGGTATCCCCGCTGTGATAGGCGCGGGGCAAGCGGTTCGTATGCTCACCGCAGCCGCGAAAATGCATCAACACGGCGCGCCAGCCGAGCCTGGCGGCGGCATTGAGCAGCGAACGAGCATAGGGCGAGTCGATGGAGCCCTCGAGCCCATGGAAGAGCACCAGGATAGGAGCGTCGGCCCGGGGCGGTGCCGGATGCGCCCAGGCCAGCTCCACGAAATCTCCGTCGGGGAGCTCGAGGATCTCCTGACGCGTCCTGACCGCGGGACGCGGCAGGAACCGTGGCAGGAGGGTCTGCACGTGCCGGTTGGCCAGCCCCGCCGGGGGCCGGAAGTCGGCGGTGTGCCAGGGATCGGCCATGAGGGCAGTCACTCCCCTGGCGTGAGGTTGTCGTGGCCGTCCGCCGTGACGGCCACGTTGTCCTCGATGCGGACGCCGCCATGGTCGGCCAGGCGCTCCACCCTCGGCCAGTCGATGTCGCGGCCCGCGGCCGCCTCCCTGAGCGGGGCGAGCAGCATCGGGATCACGTAGAGCCCGGGTTCCATGGTGACCACCATGCCCGACTCCATCTCGCGGGTCAGGCGCAGGGCGGGGTGCGCCTCGGGCGGTGGCAGCTCGCGACCCGCCTTGTCCATGCGGCCGGCCACGTCGTGGACCTGCAGGCCCAGCGAGTGGCCCAGGCCATGGGGGCAGAAGGCGCGTGTGATACCCAGGGACACGGCGGCCTCGGGGCTGCAGTGCACCAGGCCCTGGTCGGCCAGCAGCTCCCCCAGCGCCTGGTGCATCCCCCGATGCAGGGCGACATAGTCGACACCCGGCATCAGTTGGTCGATCATTCGGCGCTGCAGGGCCGTGACACCGTCGATCAGCGGGGCGAAGGCCGGGTCGGCCTCGGGCCCCGCCCAGCTGCGGGTGATGTCGGCACAGTAGCCGCGATGGCGATGCCCGGCATCGACCAGCAGACTGTGGCGCTGTTCCGGTGCCTGGGTCTCGTAGTGCTGATAGTGCAGCACGCCGCCATGGGCGTTGAGGCCCACGATATTGGCATAGGGCAGGGCGGTCTCCCGCTGACGGGAGGCGCCCAGGTAAGCCAGCTGGATATCGAGCTCGGCCCCGCCGCCGAGGAAGGCCTCCCGCGCTGCTTGGTGGCCGGCCATCGCATGATGGTTGGCCTCGCGCAGGCAGGCGATCTCGTAGTCGCTCTTGCGGATCCGACACTCGTCCAGGGCGCGCACCAGTGCTTGAGGATTGTGATCGGCCCTGAGGCGGGCGGCGAGCGACTCGGGCACGTCCCCGAGCACCGCGAAACGACCGGTGGGCAGGGCGGGCGGGGCGTCGTCGCTTGCCATCTCGATGGCGAAACGTTCGACCCAGGCCTCGTCGGGCAGCCGGGCGGGCAGGTGCCAGAAGTCGTCCGGGGCATGCACCTTGAGCCGGGGGCGGTGCCCGGGCTGAATCAGCAGCCAGCTGCGGGCGAGGTCGGCCTGGCCGGTCCAGTGCATGAAGTGGCCGAAGGCGGCGAAGCTCACCTCCTGGTCGTCGGCGAAATGAGTGCGAGGAGTGCCACTGTAGAGCAGCACGCCGTCGAGGCTCAGTCGCTCGAGAACCTGGGCATAGGCCGCCTCAAGGGCCTCGAGATGGCGATGCTGCAGGGCGTCGAGTGAGTCGGTCATGAAAGGGCGTCCGATGATGGGTCAGGGAACGTATCAGGGTTCGGCGCGGGTTCCGCCAGGGCCTCCCAGAAACCCTCGACGGCGGCCTGGCCATCATCTCGACGGCGATAGAGGCGGATCTCCAGGGGCACCTCCCAGCGGGCATCGCCCGCGCGCACCAGCGTGCCCTCGGCCAGCGCCTCGCGCACGGTACGCTCAGGTAGCCAGCCGAGGCCATAGCCCAGGCAAACCAGTTCGCGGATGTTGCCGCTCTGGATGCTCTCATGGAGCACGCGAAAGCCTGGTGTCCCGGTGAGTCCCTGCAGATGACGGCGCAGGGCCATGTCGATCAGTCCGCGGGAGTGGTAGGCGATCAGCGGCAGGGTGGAGCGCCTGCCGGTCTCCAGCGAAAAGCGTGGCCGGCCGTCGACCTCGGGCAGCGAGACAGGCACCATCCGCTCGCTGCCGAGGCAGCGATGCTCAAGGCCCTCGGTCTCCGGCATGAGATGACCCTCGACCTGCGGCCAGTAAGTGAGCGCCACGTCACACTCGTCACGGGCGAGGGCCTCGAAGTAGTCACTGCACAGCCAGCCTGTGGCTCGCAGATCGGGCGTCAGCGGTGGCGGATAGGCCCAGCCGGAAAGCCACTCGGGCAGGAAGTGTGCCAGCAGGCTCTGTGGGGCCGCCAGGCGCAGCTGCCCGGCCTCTTCCTCGGCCAGATGGGACAGGCGCTGACGGGTCGCATCGATCCGGCGCGTCACCTCCTGGCAGAGACCCAGGAACTCCTCGCCGGACGGCGTCAGCGTCAGCGGCAGGTTCTGGCGGTTGACCAGGGTAGAGCCCATTTCCTCCTCGAGCAGCTTGATGCGACGCGAGAAGGTCGGTTGGGTGACGTTCTGCTCCTCCGCCGCTCGCGAGAAGTGCTGGGTCCGGGCCAGGGCAATGAAGTCTTCCAGCCAGCGCAGTTCCATGTCGCTCCTCGAGCCTGGGTCCGGGGACAAAGCCTGATATTGTGCCACACCCCGGTGGGCGTCAGTCGATCCGGCCTTCCTCCACGGCATGACAGGCCACCTGGCTGCCATCGTCATTGGCAATCATCGCCGGAATCTCCTGACGACAACGCGCATTGGCATGCGGGCAGCGACCATGGAAGACGCAGCCCGACGGCAGGTCGACTGGGGTGGGCACCTCGCCCTGCAGGCGGATATGCTGAGGCCGGTCGTCCTCCAGGCGCGGAATGGCAGACATCAGGGCCTGGGTGTAGGGGTGTCGCGGCCGGGCGAAGAGCGTGGCCGTCGGCGCCACCTCGCAGACCCGACCCAGGTACATCACCGCCACCCGGGTGCCGAAATGCTCGACCACCGCCAGGTCGTGGGTGATGAACAGGTAGGTCAGGTTGCGCTGCTGCTGAGCCTCCATCATCAGGTTGAGGACCTGGGCCTGGATCGACACGTCCAGCGCCGAGATCGGCTCGTCGGCGACGATGAACTCCGGGTCCACCGCGAGTGCCCGGGCGATGGCGATGCGCTGACGCTGACCGCCGGAGAACTCGTGACCATAGCGCGCCCCCCAATCGGCGGCGATGCCCACCGAGGCCATCACCTCGGCGACCTGCTCCCTGACCCTCTGCGGCGACCAGTCCGGGTGGTGTAGGCGAATCGGCTCTTCCAGGGTCTGCTGGATGGTCATGCGCGGGTTCAGTGATGCATAGGGGTTCTGGAAGATCATCTGCATGCGGCGTCGGTAGGGCATGAGTTCCTTGTGGGAGAGGTCGTCGATGCGCTCGCCGTCATAGCGAATCTCGCCGGCGGTGGGATGGAGAAGCCCCATCACGGTGCGTGCGACGGTGGACTTGCCGCAGCCGGACTCGCCGACCACGCAGAGCGCCTCGCCGCGCTGGATGTCCAGATCGACCCCATTGATGGCATGCACGTGCTTCTGTTCACGGACCAGCTTGCCGCCCTTGAACTTGAGCTGCTCGAGGAAATCGCCGGAGAGCGAGAAGCGCTTCTCCACGCCGCGAATTTCCAGCAGCGGCGACGCCGCCTCGGGGGCGATGGCTTGGGCTGTCGAACTCATCAGCGAATCTCCTCGGCCGGAATGCGTTCACGATCGAGCATCTCGGCGACCATGTGGCAGGCGACCCGGCAGTTGCCGGAGGTCACGAAGTCGGGCACATCATCGGTGCAGGCATGGCGGGTCGAGCCGTCGGCACGCTCCATGAAGCCACACCGCGGATGGAAGGCGCAGCCGCTGGGCAGGTTGTCCAGGGACGGCATGCTGCCGGGAATCTGGTTGAGCCGGCTGCCCGGAGTCGCCATCTGCGGCAGCGCGTTGATCAGCCCCTGGGTGTAGGGATGCTGCGGATCGTTGATGATCTCGCGGGTCGGGCCCTGTTCGATCACACGGCCGGCGTACATCACCAGCATGCGCTGGGTGACCTGGCTGACCACGCCCAGGTCGTGGGTGATCAGGATCAGGCCCACGTTGTGCTTCTCGCAGAGCTCGAGCAGCAGCGCCATGATCTCGGCCTGAATGGTCACGTCCAGCGCAGTGGTGGGCTCGTCGGCGATGATGATGTCCGGGTCGAGCAGCAGGGCGATGGCGATGATCACCCGTTGGCGCATCCCCCCGGAGAGCTCGTGGGGATACTGGTCCAGGCGCGCCGAGGGGGAGGGGATCTGCACCTGTTCGAGCTTGCGCAGGGCGATCGCCCGGGCATCCTTGCTTGAGATGCGCCGGTGGGCCTTGAGGCATTCGACCATCTGTTCCCCGATGGTCAGCACCGGGTTCAGGGTCATCATCGGATCCTGGAAGATCATCGACATGCGATGCCCGCGGACATGGCGCAGTGCTCGGTCGCTCATGGCGGTGAGTTCCTGGCCGTCGAAGCGAATGCTGCCGCCTGCGATGTAGCCGGGCTTGGCGATCAGGTTGAGCAGGCTGAAGGCCGCCACCGACTTGCCAGCGCCGGACTCACCCACGATGCCCAAGCGTTCGCCACGCTCCAGGCTGAAGCTGACGTCCCGCAGGGCCTGCACGTCCCCACGGCGCAAGGCAAAGCGCACGTCGAGGTTGGTTACGTCGAGGAGTGCCATGGGAATCAGCCCTTGTAGAGTCGCGGATTTAGGACGTCGCGCAGCCAGTCGCCGAGCAGGTTGATGACCAGCACGAGAATGACCAGCATCGCCCCGGGGATCAGGGTGATCCACCAGGAGCCCGACTGGATGTAGTCGAAGCCCGACTTGATGAGCGAGCCCAGCGACGGGTGGGTTTCCGGCATGCCGAGCCCCAGGAACGACAGCGCCGCCTCGGAGATGATGGCATTGGCCACCTGCACCGTGGAGATGACGAAGATCGGCGACAGGGTGTTGGGCAGGATGTGGCGAAACATGATGCGGCGGCTCGAGAAGCCCATCACCCGGGCGGCATCGACGTACTCCTTGCTGCGCTCGGCCAGCACCGAGGCGCGCACCGTACGCGCGTACTGGGGCCATTCCGCCAGGCCGATGATCAGCACCAGCAGCGGCACCGCGTAGTCACTGTAGGTGGCACTGCCGAAGATCGCCTTGACCAGGGCGCCGACCACGATGGCCACCATCAGGGTGGAAAACGACAGCTGGATGTCGGCCATACGCATCAGGAAGGCGTCGACGCGCCCCCCGAGGTAGCCGGCGAGCAGCCCGAAGCTGACCCCCAGCAGGGCCTGCATGGCCACGGCGCCGAAGCCGATGATCAGCGAGACCCGGGCGCCGTAGAGGATGGTGGAGAGCAGGTCGCGCCCCTGGGCATCGGTGCCCATCAGGTAGGCCGGGTCGCTGCCATCGACCCAGAAGGGCGGCAGCTCAGAGGCGAGGATGTCGATCTGCGCCAGGTCATAAGGATCCATCGGCGCCAGCCACGGGGCCAGCACCGCGACGCCGACCAGGGCGATGAACACCAGCAGGCTGATCTGGGCGATCGGGTCGCGCTTGAAACTGTAGAACAGGTAGGAGCCGTGGAAACGCGACCAGCGGCTCGCCACGGGGGCGCTTGCCATGGAAGAGTTCGTGGTGGTCATGCGGGTTTCCCTGTCAGCTTGACGGTGGGATTGACGAGGCCGTAGATGAGGTCGACCAGGGTATTGGTGATCACGAAGATCAGCCCCACGATCATCAGGTAGGTGACGATCAGCGGCACGTCGGAGCGCTGGATGGCATTGAGGAACATCAGGCCCATGCCCGGCCACTGGAAGACCGTCTCGGTGAGGATGGTGTAGGCCACCAGGGTGCCGATCTGCACGCCCCCCACGGTGATCACCGGCAGCATGGTGTTCTTCAGGGCATGCACGAAGTAGATCCGGCGCAACGGGATGCCCTTGGCCCGGGCGAACTTCACGTACTCGGACTGCAGCACCTCGAGCATCTCGGCGCGGATCAGCCGGATGAACAGCGGCAGCATGATGGAGGCCAGCGAGACCGCCGGCAGCACCAGATAGGTCAGCCCGGTCAGCGAGGCGAAGTTGGTGTCCCAGGTGCCGAAGACAGTGACCGGGTCACCGCGGCCGTAGGCCGGCATGCCGCCCTCGGTGGAGAGCAGCCCATTGAGCCAGGCCCCCCAGCCCGTATCGGCGGGGAAGGGCGAGAAGCTCACGCCGATGGCGAACAACTGGATCAGTACGATGGCGGTGAGGAACACCGGTATCGAGATGCCGATGATCGACACCCCCATGAAGAAGCGCGACAGCCAGGCACGGGGCCGGATGGCGCTGTACACGCCGATCGGTACCGACAGCGCGATGATCAGGAAGGTACTGGCCGCCACCAGCTCGAGGGTCGCCGGCAGGTGGCGCATGATGACCTCGGTGGTCGGCTGGTTGAAGGTGTAGGAATAGCCGAAGTCGAACTGGACGGCGTTGCCCGCGAAGCGCAGGTACTGGACCAGGAAAGGGTCGTTGAGTCCCAGTTCCTCGCGCAGGGCCTCGCGTTCGCTCTCCGGCACCGACTGGCCGACCATCTGCTGGATGGGGTCGCCCAGGTTGTCCTGGATGGCGAAAGCGATGATGCTGATGATGAACATCACCAGCAAGGCATGGTAGAGGCGCTTGATCAGGAAGGCGATCATGGCTGGCGTCCCGTGTGCAACACGCGGTGACGCACTCGCCTGGCGAGCACGTCACAGGGGTCGTGGTTTGGAGTCGCCGGCCCACACGGGGCCGGCGCGAGGCGGGGTTACTCTTCGTTGATGACCAGATCCCCGAGGTAGGGGAAGTTCATCACGTTCAGGATCGGCTCGATGTCGACGTTGGAGGCCGAGGCCCAGGCCAGGTCCTGCCAGTGCAGCGGCACGAAGGCGGCATCGTCGTAGAGCGCCTGCTCGACCTGCTGGAGCATCTCGGCGCGCTTGGCCAGGTCGACCTCGAGGTTGGCCTCGGCCACCAGCTTGTCGAGCTCCGGGTTGCAGTAGTTGCCGGCGTTGTACTGGCCGGCCCCGGTGTCGGCGTCCGGGCAGGCGGTCAGGTACTCGTGGAAGTTCGCGCTGTCCTCGGTATCGGCGTGCCAGCCGATCATCATCATGTCGGCGACGCGATCATCGTACTCGCCCCAGTACTGGGCCTTGGGCAGCGTCTTGAGGTCCACCGTGACATTGATGCGCGCGAGCATGGCAGCGACCGCCTGGGCGATCTTGGCGTCGTTCACGTAGCGATTGTTGGGCGCCATCATGGTGATCTCGAAGCCGTCCTCGAAGCCTGCCTCGGCCATCAGCTGCTTGGCCTTCTCGAGGTCATAGCGCGGCTCGAGACCCTCGACATGACCGGCGTAACCGGCCGGCGAGAACTGGGCCGCCGGGGTGGCGAAGCCCTTCATCAGGCGATCGGCGATACCTTCCTGGTTGACGGCATAGGAGAAGGCCTGACGCACCCGCGGGTCCTGGAAGGCCTCGACACGCTCCTGATTCATGTGGAAGAGGATGATCCGGGTGCCCGACATGGTCACCAGCTGGACGTTCTCGTCCTCGCGCACCCGATCCAGGTCGTTGGGCGGAACAGGCGCGATGAAATCGACATCGCCGGAGAGCAGGGCGGCCACGCGGGTGGCGTTCTCGCTGATCGGGGTCATGACGATGTTGTCGACGTTGCCCGGGGACTCCTCATCCCAGTAGTCGTCGAAGCGCTCGAAGCCGATGCGCACGCCCTGCTGGCGTTCGGTGACAACATAGGGGCCGGTGCCTGAGAGATGGCTCGAGGCATAGGAGTTGCCGTTCTTGACGATCTCGTCCTTGGGGTCACCATCCTCGTCGGTACCGCTGTAAAAGGCGCTGTCCATCGGGAAGACATAGGTCGCGAGGTTCAGCAGCAGCGGGTAGGGCTTGCTGGTCTTGATCTCCACGGTGGTGTCGTCGAGGGCGGTGACGCTCTCGATGGGCTCGAAGATCGCCTTGAAATCGGGGCTTCGCTTCAAGCGCTCGACGGTCCAGACCACGTCGTCGGCGCTGAAGGCGTTGCCGCTGTGAAACTCGACGTCATCACGCAGCGTCATGCGCATGGTGGTGTCGTCCACCTGCTCCCAGCCGGTGGCCAGGCGCGGCTCGAAGGTCAGGTCCTTGTTCCAGCGCACCAGCGGGTCGAAGGTCATATGGGAGAGCTGGAGGATGCCGCCGGAGAGCTGCTCGTGGATGTCCAGCGAGACAGGATCGGCATCATAGGCCATGCGCAGGCTGTTCTCGGCGCTGGCCACGGTGGGCAGCACGGCGGTGGTCATGGCGGCGCCGATCACGCTCGCCAGCAGGGTCTTCTTCAGATTCATGTGGGATTCCATGCCGGGTGGCTTGTTGTTGGTGTGATGACCGATGAGGGCCAGTTAACAAGATAGAGAGCCCGGCGGCCGCTGCCCAATCGAAATTTTGACAGGCACCATGCGCCCTGCGAATGAGGTACGCCTGGCAGTGCCTGGTTCAGTCCCCTGCGGGCACGACACGATCGATGCGATAGAGGGTGGCGACCTGGTCGAGACCGTGGACGCTGCACTCGAGATCGTTGACCAGACCGTCACTTAGCCCATAGACCCAGCCATGAACGGAGAGCGGCTGGCCGCGTTGCCAGGCGCGCTGGATGATCTTGGTACGGCACAGGTTGTTGACCTGGGCCATGACGTTGAGCTCGCACATGCGGTCCACCTGCTCGTCGATAGGCAGCGACTTCAGCTCACCGCGATGGCGACTGTAGAGTTCGCGCACCGAATGCAACCAATAGTCGACCATGCCGCACTCGCCGCCCATGACGGCGGCCCGGACACCACCGCAGCCATAGTGGCCCACCACCATGATGTGACGCACCTTGAGCACGTCCACGGCGAACTGCACCACCGAAAGGGCGTTCATGTCGTTGTGGTGGAGCAGGTTGGCCACATTGCGATGAACGAAAACCTCGCCGGGCGGCAGGTTGATGATCTGGTTGGCCGGCACCCGGGAGTCGGAACAGCCGATCCACAGGTATTTCGGACTCTGTTGGCTGGCCAGGCGTGAAAAGTAGTCCGGATCATCGAGGCACATCTTCTCCGCCCAGGTGCGGTTATTGGCCAGGAGGGTCTCGATCTCATTTTGCATGCAGGCTCCGGAAGGCAAGACTGGAATTTCGGTGCTTTGTTTTAACCCCACGGGGGGGGGCGGTCAAACACTCTCCCGGCGCGTCTCGCTGGCTGGTATGATCCGCCTCGAGATTCACTGCGGGTCGAGCACGGCTCGGCCCTTCGACAGGAGACTTCCGTGTCAGACTTCGACTATGACCTGTTCGTGATCGGAGCAGGCTCCGGCGGCGTCCGTGCCGCCCGCACAGCGGCCGCGACAGGCGCCAGGGTCGCCATCGCCGAGGACCGCTACCTGGGAGGCACCTGCGTCAACGTCGGCTGCGTCCCCAAGAAGCTCTACTCCTTCGCGGCACACTTCCACGAGGCCTTCGAGGATGCCGGCGGTTTCGGCTGGCACCTGCCCGAGGCGCCACGCTTCGACTGGGCGACCCTGCGTGACAACAAGATCGGCGAGATCAAGCGACTCAATGGCATCTACGGTCGGCTGCTGGACGCCGCGGGGGTGCGCCTGATCAACGAACGAGCTCGCGTGGTGGATGCCCACCATGTGGAGGTCGGCGGTGAGACCCTGAGCGCCGAGAAGATCCTGGTGGCCGTCGGCGGGTGGCCCTGGATGCCGGACTTCCCCGGCAACGACCTGGTGGTCCACTCCAATCAGGTCTTCGACCTCGACACCTTTCCCGAACGCTTCCTGGTGCTGGGCGGCGGCTATATCGCCGTGGAGTTCGCCAGCATCTTCAATGGGCTGGGCAGCGAGTCTCATCTGGTCTATCGGGGCGAGCTCTTCCTGCGCGGCTTCGACCAGGAGGTGCGCGAGTTCACCCGAGACGAGATGGCCAAGAAGGGCGTCAACCTGCACTTCGATGCCAATATCGAATCGGTCGAGAAGATCGCGGGCGGCCTGTTGGTGACCCTGACCAATGGCGAAAAGCTCGAAGTGGACGCCGTGCTGACAGCGACCGGTCGACGCCCTCATCTGGAGGGGCTGGGACTCGATGCGCTGGACGTGGCCCTGACCGAGAGCGGCCACCTGGCCGTCAACGATCGCTTCGAGACGTCGGTGCCCTCGATTCTCGCCCTGGGTGACGTGATCGGTGGCCCCGAGCTGACGCCGGTGGCGCTGGCCGAGGCCATGCAACTTGTCAGGCACCATTTCGAACAGTCCGCGCCGGCGGCGCTGGATTATCGCAATATCCCCACGGCGGTGTTCTGCCATCCCAATATCGGCACCGTGGGGCTCTCCGAGGAGCAGGCCCGCCAGGCGTGCGGTGAGATCCGTGTCTACACGGCAGACTTCCGTCCCATGAAGCACACCCTCTCTGGCAGCGCAGAGCGCTGCCTGATGAAGCTGATCGTCGACGATGTAAACGATGTGGTGGTGGGCGCCCACATGGTGGGCGAGGAAGCCGGCGAGGTAATCCAGGGAATCGCCGTGGCCGTGCGTGCAGGACTCACCAAGGCCGATTTCGATGCGACTGTGGGCATCCATCCTACCGGCGCCGAGGAGTTCGTCACGATGCGCGAGCCCACCCGGCGCTGAGGGTTGGGGTTTGGGTATTGGCCATCGCCAGGACGTGTCACGGGCCACCCTCAGGGTGGCCCGTTGCTTTGTGTCCCTGACAGGCGTCGTGACGTCCCCGTTGTCGTCATTCCTCGAAAGTATCTGGGCTATTCTCGGTGAGATTTGATCTATTCTCGAGAGTAGCGGTACTGCTGGAGATCCTGTACTGACTAGTATAATTTTCCATTATGGGGCGGTGGGTACAGGATAATCATGGTTTTGAATTGCCGATAAGCCGCTGTTATAATCCTTCTCAAATTCGCTACAGCGAACCACATACATGAACGCTACCACCGAACACTTCACGCCCTCCGCCGACCTGGCACGCCCCACCGTGGCCGATGCCGTGGTGGGCCACGAGGCGTCGCCGCTGTTCATCCGCAAGCCCAACCCCGATGACGGCTGGGGCATCTACGAGCTGGTCAAGTCCTGCCCCCCGCTGGACGTCAATTCCGCCTATGCCTATCTGCTGTTGGCGACCCAGTTTCGCGATAGCTGCGCCCTGGCCACCAACGAGGAAGGCGAGGTGGTCGGCTTCGTCTCGGGCTACGTGAAGAGCAACGCTCCCGACACCTACTTCCTCTGGCAGGTGGCGGTAGGCGAGAAGGCCCGGGGCACCGGCCTGGCACGTCGCCTGGTGGAAGCCGTGATGAGCCGTCCGGAGATGCTCCAGGTCCACCATCTCGAGACCACCATTACCCCTGATAACCAGGCCTCCTGGGGGCTGTTTCGACGGCTAGCCGACCGCTGGCAGGCACCTCTCAACAGCCGCGAATACTTCTCCACGGACCAGCTCGGCGGCGAGCACGACCCCGAAAATCTCGTGCGCATCGGCCCCTTTCGGACCGATCGCATCTGATCGACCGATTCCTCATGGGTTCTGCTGCCACTTCCGGCGGCAGCCACTCATTCTCCCCCTTGTCAGCCGCGTCAACGCGCCCTGATTCCGTCCCATTGCCAACAGGAGGTCGCACATGCAGACCCAGATCCTCGAACGCATGGAGTCCGACGTTCGGACCTATTCACGCTCCTTTCCCGTGGTCTTCACCAAGGCCCAGAACGCTCGCCTGACCGACGAAGACGGCCGCGAGTACATCGATTTCCTGGCCGGCGCGGGCACCCTGAATTACGGCCACAACAATCCGCACATCAAGAAGGCGCTGCTCGAGTATCTGGCCGAGGACAACATCATCCATGGCCTGGACTTCTGGACCGCCGCCAAACGTGACTACCTCGAGGCGCTCGATGAGGTCGTCCTCAAGCCTCGTGGCCTCGACTACAAGGTCCAGTTTCCCGGGCCGACCGGCACCAACGCCGTCGAGGCGGCCATTCGCCTGGCACGCAACGCCAAGGGTCGCCACAACATCGTGACCTTCACCAACGGTTTCCATGGCGTGACCATGGGGGCCCTGGCCACCACCGGGAACCGCAAGTTCCGCGAGGCCACCGGCGGGGTGCCGACGGTGGGTGGCAGCTTCCTGCCCTTCGATGGCTACATGGGCGACAGTGCCGATACCCTGGACTACTTCGAGAAGCTGCTTGGCGACAAGTCCGGCGGCCTGGACATCCCGGCCGCGGTGATCGTCGAGACCGTGCAGGGCGAGGGCGGCATCAACGTGGCCGGCCTCGAGTGGCTCAAGCGTCTCGAGAAAATCTGCCGCGACCACGACATCCTGCTGATCGCCGACGACATCCAGGCCGGCTGTGGCCGTACCGGCAAGTTCTTCAGCTTCGAGCACGCCGGCATCACCCCGGACATCGTCACCAACTCCAAGTCGCTTTCCGGCCTGGGCCTGCCGTTCTCCCAGGTGCTGATGCGTCCCGAGCTCGACGTCTGGAAGCCGGGTCAGTACAACGGCACCTTCCGCGGCTTCGCGCTGGCCTTCACCACGGCCGCCGCGGCGCTGCGCACTTACTGGAGCGATGATGCCTTCGAGCAGGAGGTGACGCGCAAGGGTGAGGTGGTCGCCAAGCGCTTCCAGAAGATCGCCGGCATGCTCCGTGAGCTGGGCTTCGAGGCCTCCGAGCGCGGCCGTGGCCTGATGCGTGGCATCGACGTGGGCAGCGGCGACATCGCCGACAAGATCACCCACCGTGCCTTCGAGAACGGCCTGATCATCGAGACCAGCGGCCAGGACGGGGAGGTGGTCAAGTGCCTCTGTCCGCTGACCATCACCGACGAAGAGCTGGCCCGCGGCCTCGATATCCTCGAGACAAGCGCACGCGAGGCGCTGAGCTGATACGCTGACGGGGTCGCCTGAAAAAGGGCGACCCTGTCACCTGCCGGCCGAGGGCTCGGCCGGATTACCATTGATATCACTGGAGAGCATTCATGATCGTTCGCAATCTCGAGGAAGCCCGCAAGACCGACCGCCTGGTCAAAGCCGAGAACGGCAACTGGGACAGCACCCGTTTGTCACTGGCCGACGATGGTGGCAACTGCTCCTTCCACATCACCCGGATCTATGAGGGCACCGAGACCCATATCCACTACAAGCATCACTTCGAGGCGGTGTTCTGCATGGAAGGGGAAGGCGAGGTCGAGACCCTGGCCGACGGCAAGATCTGGCCGATCAAGCCGGGCGACATCTACATCCTGGACCAGCACGACGAGCACCTGCTGCGTGCCAGCAAGACCATGCACCTGGCCTGCGTGTTCACCCCGGGCCTGACCGGCAAGGAAATCCATCGCGAGGACGGCTCCTACGCGCCATCCGAGTGATCACGCGATAATCCCTCGGCAGGTTGATCGAATCGACGACCCGACGACGGGATTCTGAGCGCCCCCGGCTCCTCGAGCCGGGGGCGCTTGTGTCAGGGAGACCGGTCGAAGACGATAGTGATCTCGGCGAGGGTGATTCCGAACTTGCTCATGGCAGTGCGGTTGATCAGCCGCCCG
Organism: Halomonas aquatica; assembly: GCF_040196335.1. Classification (NCBI taxonomy): domain Bacteria; kingdom Pseudomonadati; phylum Pseudomonadota; class Gammaproteobacteria; order Oceanospirillales; family Halomonadaceae; genus Halomonas; species Halomonas aquatica. Next base: position 376,023 of record NZ_JBEGCJ010000003.1, on the reverse strand, counting down.
TCGGGCTGCAGGTACATCCAGTCGTCCAGGGTGAAGGTGATCTCGCGGCCCGAGACCTCGACGGGCAGCCGATAGCGCATCGTGAAGGCATGGCCGACCTGGCGGGCCTCGACGGGACCCTCGACGTCGTTGGCCCGGCCGAGCCAGGTGGCGTCGTCCTGGCGCTCAAAGGTCCAGACCCGACGGTCCGTCTCGCCGTCCTGGTAAGTGAAGCGCTCGTCCAGGGTAAGGGTATCGCCCTCGAGGGTGCCGTCGATCACCACCGTGAAGCGGCGCTGCACCTCGCCGCTGTAGTCCTGCACCATGCCCCAGGCTCGGGTCCGGCCCTCGAAGTACTCGCCGATGTCCAGGGTTGGCGTGCTGCCCGCATAGCGTTCGATGTCGACGCTGCTGCAGCCGGCGAGCAGCACGGCCAGCAGGATCAGGGAGAGCCGATGACGCCATATCTTGTACATGATCTTTCCAATAGCAGGTTTGTGTACAATATAGGCTAGCCGATCGCCGACGCCGGCGCCATGGCAGCGCTTGGCATTGGTAAAGAGGCATCACCGGCAAATGGCGTCACCGAAAGGGGGCGCCATGACACGACGCCGCCCGGAGGGCCTGGGCCTTCCGGGCGGTGCCGGTCTCATTGCGTGGCATCTCACGCCTCGTGGTCGTGCTCCTCGCCATCCTCGTGCTCGCCACGTCCCTCGGGTGGTCCGCCGCCTTCCTCGTGGTCCTCGCCCTCCTCGTGATCTTCACCGGACTCATGGCCGCCGCCCTTGCCGGCCGGCGGGCCCTTGTCGAAGCCCTCGTCGCGGAAGATGTCCGACTCCGAGGAGTGGCCGCCGCGGGCCTCGCCGGTGCCGGCGCCCTTGCCGAGCCGCTTGCGCTGTCCCTGGCTGCCGCCGCCGTGCTTGCCGCCCGAGCCGTGATCCTCTCCCTCGGCATGTGAGTCGGTATGGTCGGTGTGCTCGGCCAGCAGCAGCGCCTCGCTCGGCACCGGGATAAAGGTATCGGCCTGGGCCAGGCCGGCACCCAGGGCCAGGGGAAGCAGGCTGGCCAGCAGGAGCCGGCGCAGGGCAGGGGGGTGCTGCTCGTTCATGGATGCCTCCTGTCGAGACAGGAGCGGCCCCGCGAGGGGCCGCTTGGGTTGAGTGTCAGGCCAGGGTGCCCGTCACGGAGTCGCCGGCGGCTCGATGGCGAAGTCATGGACGAACTCCAGGACCTGCACGGCGTCGTCGGTCTGCTGGGTGAAGGCATCGATGCCGTTGGTATCATCGTCGATGGTCGGCACCTCATTGAAGACTACCGTGTCGAGGAGGTTGACCTCCTCCGGCCGGTAGATGGTGTTGCCGTCGGCATCGACATCCTCGGTCAGCACCCAGACCGTGATGTCGCCATAGAGGGTGTCACGGACGTTGTCGTCATAGACGTAGCCCACACTCTCATTCTCGACCAGCATGGAGAGTTCGTCGTCGAGGTCGACGAAGCCGGTGAGGTTCATCATCTCGTCGACGGTGACGTCGCCGTACTTGTCGGAGGCGGCCGAGAAGGCGGAGGCGGCCAGCGTCATCACCACGTCGGCGGAAACCGTCATGGAGAAGGTCTCCTCGGGGTCGTCCCCCATGGGGCTGGTGGTGATCGATAGGGTGTAGCTGTCGGCATCCGGTTCGCTGCCGGCGGCCTCGATCAGGGCGACGTAGAGGGCGAAGTTCTCCAGCGGCGAGTCGATGGTGGAGATGGTGTCGTCGTTGATGACCAGCAGGCGCCCGGCTTCATCGGTCATAGAGGCGAGGGTTGCGGCCGTGATGCTCACGCCATCGAGCTTGGAGAGCAGCTCCGCCAGGGAGTGGTCGGTGACGCTTTCCGGCGAGCGGGCCACATTCAGGCGGCCGAACTCCACCGGGATGACGCCCTCCGGCATCTCGTAATCGCCTTCCTCGACCTCCACCAGCTGGGTATAGGAGTCCGGGTTGTCTTCGGTGCAGCCCACTACCAGGCAGGGCTGGATGTTGCCGTTAATGTCGCGGATCGGTGTGCCATCGTCCTCGCGCAGGATAACGACGATATCGCCGTAGTCGCCGCCCTTGCCGCTGGTGGGACCACCGCCGCCACCGGCGTTGTCGGGCTTGCCGCCGCGGTCGGCACCGCCCTGGCCCTTGCCTTCGGGCCGGCCGCCATCATCGTCGCGGAAGACGTCGGACTCCGCCGAGCCGCCCATCTGGCCACGACCCTGGCCGCCCATCTGGCCCTGGCCCTTGCCGCGACCGACGTTTAGCAGGTTGTCATGGTTGCCGCCCTTGCCCTGCTGGGCCTGGGCACTCTGCATGAAGAAGCCGGCATCGGGGAAGACGGCCGTCTCGATCGCGGCGGCGCCCAGCAGCGGAATCACGGCCGCTGCGGTCAGGGTGGCCAGCCGGGTGACGCCGGATGTGTTGCGTGATGTGCTCATGTTAAACCCCCCAAGGGTGAGGCTGATGATGTGCTGCTGTGGGTGCAGCGCTGACGGTGAATGCCAGTCACTTCTAAGGATAGTTTTGGCACCTTTAATTCCATTGACTTGTATCAATATTCGATATGGCGATTAGAAATTTCATACTCCCATGGCGTCCGCCGTGGAAATAACGGTGGGTCGAGGCACTCAGAACTGGTAGCTGACACCCAGCCGCGTCACGTTCTCCTCGTTGTCGAGGCGATCCACGCCGGACCCATAGTCCACCTCCACCTCGTCGAAGCGGGTGTGGGTGTAGTCCATGCGAATACGCAGCTGCTCCTGGATCGGCACCTCGATGCCCCCCCCGACGCGCCACCCCTGTTCCGTCTCGTCGAGGTCGACCTGCTGGTTCCCCCGGGCATAGCGCGTCTCGAAATCCGTCCAGGCGGAGCCGCCGCGCAGATAGAGCAGGGCGCCGCTGTCGATGATGTAGCCGGCCCTCAGGGCCACCCCCAGGCTGGACTTGCGATCCACCGAGTAGTTGCGGCCATTGGGCGTACGTTCGTGGTTCCAGGTGATGTCGCTGGCCTCAGCCTCCAGCTCCGCCGCCAGGTACAGCCGCTGGAAGGTCAGGCCGTAGCCGGCATGGAGGCCGGCAAGGGCGCCGGAATCGCCGAACTGGGCATCGAGTTCCGTGGGCGCGGTGCGCGGGCCCGTGAGGTCGGTCGCGAGGCTGCCGTAGCCCCCCTGGAGGCCAGCGTAGAAGCCGCGATAGGCCTCCGGCGAGACGGCGGCCCGCTCGCTGGCCTGGCGCCAGGGGTGCCACGCCAGGCCGAGGCGCATCAGCGACTCCTCGGTGGCGAAGTCGTCGGTCTCGCCGATGCCGATGTCGATGTCCTCGTAATCGGTGAAGCTGTAGTCCATGCGCAGTCCCAGGGTCGCGGCCAGGGGTGCCTCGAGACCACCGCCCAGGCGGCGACCGTCGAGCCACTCGGTACGATCGTCGGATTCTCCCCCCTCGGCGTAGCGCGTCTCGAAGCGCCCGCGGACAAGCCCGACGCGGCCGTAGACCTCGTTGCCGCCGGCCACCAGGCGGCCCACCCGAAGCCCGAGGCCGAGGTCGTGGTGCTTCTCCACCGAGAACACCCGTCCACCGCCGCGGCGGGCGTGCGTCCATTCGGCGTCGGCCCGGTCGGCCTCAAGCTCCAGCCCGAGCCGCCAGTCGTCCAGGGCCAGGGCATAGCCGGCGAAGAGGCCGAGCGTGGTGTCGGCATCGCGGAAATCGGCCCGCAGGCTGCCGTCCTGGCCGGTGGCGCGCGGCCCGGACTGGGCGGTGCCGACCTCGCCGCTGCCCCCCTGCACCCCGACATAGAGGCCGTCGAGGGCGTCGCTGTCGCGGGCGGCGGCCAGCAGGGCCTCGTCCTCGTAGCCACGGGCCAGCTGGGTGCCGATGTTGACCATCAGGCGGTTGTTGTCGAAGTCTTCGCCGGGCTCGCTGGAGTCTCGCTGCAGGAAGTCGTACTGCATGCCCACGAAGAGGTGTGGGTTGAGGTAGTGCCGCAGACCGAGCCCCAGGCCCAGCAGGTTGTCGTTTCGCTCCACCCGCTGGTAATCATAATCGCCGTAGCTGGCATTCAGATCGAGGGTCAGATCGGGACGCAGGGCGGTCGTCATGCCGCCGCCCAGCACGGTCCGCACGCTGGACGAGGCATTCTCCACGGTGGTCTCCTCGATGGTGCGATCGAGCCGTGCGCTCACCCGGGTGGCCGACCCGGCAGGCTGCCAGGTGAGGTCGGCGCCCAGGTCGTGGGTTCCGACGTCCTCCAGGGCATCCCCGTCGTAGTCCTGTTCCATCCAGCCGACCAGCACCTCGGCCTTGAGCGATGGGGTGGGGCGGGCGATCAGGCCCACGGCCGCGTTGGCGCCCCGGGAGTCGCGGTCGAGGCTGTCGTTGGCAGGCGACAGGTCATAGTCGCGCAGGTCGGCTGCCGCCTGGACGAACGGCTCCAGCGTCTCGGAGACCCGATAGCCGATGCGTGCACCGAAGGTGGTGAGGTCGCGGTCCCGGTCGTCCTGCTCGATGCTGAAACCGCCGTCGGCCTCCACGTCATCGAAATCCAGCGACTCCCAGGTGCCGCCGACGCGGCTGGTGACCCGGCCGAAGCTGTGGTTGACGCCGGCAAAGGCGCCGATGCGGTCGTAGACCGTGGGTTCCTTGCCGTTGACGGCATCCGGCGAAGTACGGGACTCGTGGCCGTGTCCGGTGTTGAGCCCGCCGAAGACGCTGCCGGCGTCGCTGTAGGCGAACCGGCCCTCGGTGCCCACGCGCCAGTCGGTGTAGTTCTCGCTCTGAAACGCGTGATACTTGCCGCGCTCGGCGTTGCCGTAGAGGCGCACCTCGTGGCGATCCCCCTTGCCGACGAGTTCTGCGAAGGGCGAGACCACGGTGATGGTGTCATCCTGGCGATTCTCGCGCTCGGCGAAGATGTTGTCGTCGTACTCGTTACCCACCGTCACGCCGACGTTGTGCGTCCAGTTGCCGTTACCGGAGGTCGCCTGGGCCCGGGCGTTGCTGGCGGCCGATACCGCCAGCACCAGCGGCAGCAGGACGAATCCCATGGGCCGATTCCTTGTCAGCATCAAGATCTCCTTGCGTATTCTCATGGAACCATCGATGTGCGGTCGCAGTGCGCCCGGACGAACCGAACTCAGAATAGTTCATTCCCAAACATGATAAACAAAGATTAGAAGCCCCAGATGGGGATCCGGGCGACTCCTTGACCGGCGTCAAATCCGATTCCCCCATGACTGCGCATAATGTATATTATGTTAAATGGCGTCATGCCCATGCCAGTGAAGCCATAAATTAAACTGTCGCGATGTGTCGACGTTGGACAAGGTTGGCGGACAATCCCTATCATCACGCACCTCTCTCCTGTTCGAGCACTGTTCATGCGTCACTGCCTGCCACTTGCCGGCTACCTCGTTATCGTTTCCCTGCTGTTCGGCGGCTGCACCTTCCTGCCTGACCGTGAGCCATCGCCACCCCCGTTGACCAATGCAGGCTTCGAGGCGCGCATCGCGCAGTTGGAAGCCTCCTTGGTGGCGGACTGCGAATCTCGCCAGGCGTCTCGGCTGAACCGCCAGTTACGTCATCAGGAAACGCTAATTGCCGACGTACGCGAAGTCGGCAGTCTACTGCGACAACTTCGCAGCGATGTCGCCGGGCTCGAGAACAAGGACGATCCTCTTCTCACTGCCGACCAGTGCAGCAACACCTCGCAGACTCGTCTCGACAACAAGGAACTCCTGGGTCGCAGTGAATGGATCGGGTTGCCGGATGTGGGGACCTATCTCAAGGCTCGTATCGACTCGGGTGCCACGACTTCCTCGTTGTCGGCCACCGAGATCACGCGCTTCGAACGAGACGGCGAAAACTGGGTTCGCTTCAAGCTGGGGCTCAACGAAGACGATACCGTAGTAGACAGCGTCCGTGGCCAGTGGATCGAGGCGCCGTTGGAGCGTCGTGTTCGCATCATCCAGGCCTCAGGTGAGGAATCCCGCCCGGTGATCAGCCTGCTGATGAACCTTGGCCCGCTGCGCGAGACGGTGCAGTTCACCCTCAATGACCGGACGCATCTGGACCATCCGGTACTGCTCGGCCGTCGCTTCCTCCTGGACATCGCCATCATCGATGTGGCCGAACAGTACCTCCACCAACGTCCTGAATTTCCGGGTGGGCGTCCGGCAGCGGACGCCGGCGTCGACGAGGCCATCGACACTGATGAATAAACCCAGGATCGAGACCGCCAGCCTGTCTTGATTCACGCCGATTGTCTTGCTCCTTGCCTGCCTACTCCAGGAAGCCCCATGTCACGACTGCCCTTCTACCTGATCGTCGCCCTCTTGCTGGTGTCCGGTATCGCCCTGAGCATTCATCGCCATGTGCAGTTCGAGGTGCCCTGGACCCCGGGCGAGCATCGCCAGGTCTGGGAAATCGAGGCCCAGGTCAACTTCACCGCCGACGGTGGCCCGGCCAAGGTGAACATGGCGCTGCCCTCAAGCCAGCAGGGGTTTCGGATCCTCACCGAGCACACCGCCTCGCCCGGCTATGGGCTGGCCTTCCTGGAGGAGGAAGGTAGCCGTCGAGCAGACTGGTCCACCCGAGAGGCTACCGGCTTCCAGCAGCTCTTCTACAGCGTCCAGGCCCTGGTCGCCCCCGATGCGCGCAACACACAGGTCGAGCCCCCTCCCCTGAGGCGCGACATCCTCTGGGAGTCACCCTACAACACCGCGGCCAGCCAGGTGATCGATCTCGCCTGGGCCCGCAGCGCCGATCATTTCACCTTCGCTCGCGAGCTGATCCATGACTTCACCGACGAGCGTCAGGGCGAGAATGCCCGACTCCTGTTGACCCAGTTCGAACGCACGCCGCTGCTGGTTCGCCTGCTCAACCAGGCCGGCGTGCCGGCCCGTGAGGTCAGCGGCCTGACACTGGACCACGGTCGCCGCCGCCAGAGCCTGACGTCCTGGATACAGGTCTTCGAGGATCAGGAACGGGCCCTCTTCGATCCGCGCAATGGCGCCCAGGGCCGCCCGGACAACCTGCTGCTGTGGGAGTCCGCCGGCCAGGCGTTGCTCGAGGTTCAGGGCGGCACCAACTCCCGGGTCAACTTCTCGATGCTATCGCGCAACCAGCCGGCCGCGGCCGCCGTGCGCAGCCAGCTGGCCGACGACACCCTACTCAACTTCTCGATCCACAGCCTGCCCCTTGAGGATCAGGCGCTGTTCCAGACCATCCTGCTGATCCCCATCGGGGCGCTGGTGGTGGTGCTGCTGCGGGTGCTGGTGGGCATCAAGACCTCGGGGACCTTCATGCCCGTGCTGATCGCGCTGGCCTTCATCCAGACCACCCTGGTCACCGGCCTGGTCGGTTTCCTGCTGGTGGTCGCCGTGGGCCTGGTGATCCGCAACTACCTCTCCTACCTGAACCTGTTGCTGGTGGCGCGAGTGACGGCGGTGATCATCACGGTCATCGCCATCATCTCGGTCTTCTCGGTGCTCTCCTATCGCTTCGGCCTCAACGCCGGCCTGACGATCACCTTCTTCCCGATGATCATCCTCTCCTGGACCATCGAACGGATGTCGATCCTCTGGGAAGAGGAAGGCCCCAAGCAGGTGCTCATCCAGGGCGGGGGTAGCCTGATGACGGCCGTGCTGGCCTACCTGGCCATGAACAATCCCTGGATTCGCCACATCACCTTCAACTTCCTCGGCGTCCAGCTGATCCTCATGGGCCTGATCCTGCTGCTCGGCAACTACACGGGCTACCGCCTGCTCGAGCTGCGCCGTTTCAAGCCGGTCACGGAGGACTGAGGCCATGTGGACGACCCCCGCGCGCCTGCACGCCAAGGGCATCATCGGCATGAACCGGCGCAACATCCGCTACATCGGCCGCTACAACAACCGCCGGCTCTACCCGCTGGTGGATGACAAGCTCAAGACCAAGCTGCTGGCCCAGGAGCACGGCATCACCACGCCGGCATTGATCGGCACCGTGACCACCCAGTTCGGCGTCAAGCACATCCGCGGCATGCTGGCCGGCCACCCCGGCTTCGTGATCAAGCCGGCCAAGGGCAGCGGCGGCAAGGGTATCCTGGTCATCGAGCGGGTCGATGGCGACCATTACATCAAGCCCAGCGGTGCCCGGCTGAGCCTCGGGGACGTGGAGCGCCATGTCTCCAACATCCTCTCGGGGCTCTACTCACTGGGTGGCTCGCCCGACGTGGCCCTGGTCGAGGCGTTGATCAACTTCGACGACTCCTTCGCCGAGTACACCTACGAAGGCGTCCCCGACATACGCGTCATCGTCTTCAAGGGCTATCCGGTGATGGCGATGATGCGCCTCTCCACGGCGGCCTCGGATGGCAAGGCCAACCTGCACCAGGGCGCCGTGGGGGTGGGCATCGACATCGCCAGCGGCACGGCGATCCGCGGCGTGCAGTTCGACCGCACGCGCCATGACCATCCCGACACCGGCCACGAGCTCGCCAGCCTGCATATTCCTGACTGGGAGACCCTGCTGCTGCTGGCCGCCAGCTGCTACGAGATGACGGGTCTCGGTTACCTGGGGGCCGACATGGTGCTCGATCGCGATCATGGCCCCATGCTGCTCGAGCTCAATGCCCGCCCGGGGCTGGCGATCCAGATGGCCAATGGCGAAGGGCTTCGTCCACGACTCGACCTGATCGAACGCCAGCCCGACGGCGTCCCCTCCGAGGAAAGGGTCGCCTTCGCGCAGCGCCACTTCGCCCGGACAAGCGAGCTGCGGGAGCCGGCCTGAGGCGCCCTGACTGGCCCCTCGCCGAACCTCCGCGTAGAATGTGCGCTTCCCCCAGCCACCGTTTCGGGTGCCATGACCGACCCCCGCGACATGATTCGACAGGCCGAGCGCCAGTGCCAGCAGCGCGGCGCGCGCTTCACGACGATCCGCCGCCGGGTACTGGAGCTGGTTGCCACGACACGCGGTGGCCTCAAGGCGTACGAACTTCTCGACCGACTCGCGGCCGAGCACGCCGCGGCGCGTCCGCCAACCGTCTATCGCGCTCTCGAGTTCCTCATCGACCAGGGGCTCGTGCATCGCATCGAGTCGCTCAATGCCTATGTGGCCTGCCCCTGTCCCGAGCATGCCCATGGCTTCCAGCTGCTGATCTGCCGCCACTGCGGTCGCGTCGAGGAGCTGCATCTGGACGAGATCAACGACCACCTGACGCGACGCGCCAGGGAGCTGGGCTTCGAGGTCCAGCGCCAGACCATCGAGCTTCTGGGCCAGTGCGACGCCTGCCGCCAGGCGATCGACTGGCACCGAGCCGCTCCTGCGGAGACCTCATGAGCGAATCCTTCAAGACCCTCGAGCGAGCCCCACGCGACAGCCAGGTGCCCCTGTCCGATATACTCGCGGCCATCGGCTTCAATGCCGACGGCCTGATCCCTGCCATCGCCCAGCAGCACGACAGCGGCGAGGTACTCATGATGGCATGGATGAACCGCGAGGCCCTTGAGCAGACCCTGCGCACCGGCCGCGTCTGCTACTGGTCGCGCTCGCGGGGAAAGCTGTGGCGCAAGGGAGAAAGCTCCGGCCAGCAGCAACGGCTCAAGGCCGCGGCCCTGGACTGCGATGGCGACACCCTGCTGCTGCAGGTAGACCAGACGGGGCCGGCCTGCCACAGCGGGCGGCGAAGCTGCTTCTACGTGGCGCTGGAGGGCGATCAGGCGCGCATCAGCAGCGATCCGCTGATCGATCCCGATACGCTCTATGGCAAGGGCTGAGGTGGCAAGGAGCGAGATGGCAAGCTGCGGGGTGGCTAGCGCCGGCATGAAAAGGGCCGAACCATGACCGGCCCGTCGGCCTGGTGGCGACGCCTGCCAGCCCTTCTGACGCGAGCGCTGGGCCTCGCGATGATCGGCCTGGTGAAGACCTACCAGTTCACGCTGAGCCCCCTGCTGGGGCCGCGCTGCCGCTACTGGCCTAGCTGTTCCGCCTATGCAGTGGAGGCCCTGCGTGTACATGGCCCCTTCAAGGGTGGGCTCTTGGTCATCCGTCGTATTGCTCGCTGCCACCCGGGCTGCGAGGGGGGTATCGATCCAGTGCCGGGCGGACCCAGCGAGGCGCTGTGTCGGGAGGACCCGGAGTTGGACGAGCACTTCCGCTGCCGGTCCGACGACCGGCAGCAGGACGCTCGCTGATCAGGCGACCGCTTCCTGCTCGGCCACCCGGTAGATCCGCTCCAGCATGGCATTCAGACCGTTGCTGCGGGTCGGCGAGAGATGCTTGTCAAGCCCCAGATCCTTGAGGAAGTGCGGGCTGGTGGCGCGGATGTCCTCGGGCCGGCGATCGTTGTAGATGCGCATCAGCATCGCGATCAGCCCGGAGACAATGGCGGCGTCGGAGACCGCATCGAAGTGCAGGGCATCTCCCTCGCGGCGATGGTGCATCCAGACGTTGGACTGGCACCCCTGGATCTTCAGCTCGTCGACCTTCCACTCGTCGGGAAAGGCCGGCAGCTGCTTGCCCATGTCGATGATGTACTGGTAGCGATCCATCCAGTTGTCGAATATCTCGAACTCGTCGAGAAGCTCCTGCTGGGCCTGTTCGGCGGTGGTCTCGGAACTCATGGTGTCTCCTGAAGGCTATGGGCGCCAGTATAACGACTCGCGTCGGCTATCTCGATCATCTCTATCTCACCCCCCTATCTCCACCACCGCTATCTCCACTACCGCGGGGCTCAACCACCTCAGGTCTCGATCATCGCTGGTCGCCGTCACGCCCTGCCCTGGCGCTTCCTTCCCCAAGACCGTGGCGAGCCTGCTGGCGGTGCCACTCCTCGTCCTCGGCGTGCAGGTAGCGGGCCGTGGTGTCAAGCCGCGAATGACGGGCCGTCCCCGCCAGGTAGCGGAGTTCCACGCCGGCCTGTGCCTGGTGCGTCAGGGCCGTATGACGCAGCCAGTGGGGGGTGGCCCGTTGCAGGCGTAACACGGCCTCACGGGCCTCATCGCCCTCCTCCTGCTCGAGCACATCCGCCGCTTCACCGAAGGTCTCGCGAATCAGACGGTAGAGCCGGTTGTCGCCCAGCCCTCGCACCCCGTCAAGGGCTCGCAACAGGGGGCCGTCGTCATCCGGCGAGGGGCGAGACGGCAGCCCCAGACCCTCCCGCCAGGCCTCCAGCAGGGCCAGCATGTCCGGTGGGACCGGGATGCGGGCCGACTTGTCACCCTTCCCGACCACTCGCCACCACCAGCGCCCCTCGCGGCGAACGAAATCGTTCATGCGCGCCGCACTCATCTCGCCGATCCTCGGTGCCAGCAGGTAGGCGAAGCCGAAGACCAGCCGCCGACGCGACTGCTCGAAGATGCGACGCGGCGAGGCGTCCGCCGCCATCGGGCGGTTGAGCCAGGCCCAGAACCAGTCCCACAGGGGTTTTTCGAGGTAGCGCTCGATCCCGCCCTGACGGTTGTCCAGGCGACGCCGCTTGTCACGCATCAGCCGGAAGGGGTTGTGGCCGACCCAGCCCGCCTCCACCAGCCAGGCGAACAGGCCCTGCAGGATCACCAGGCTCTGCCGGCGGCTCGAGGGAGAAAGCGGCCCTCGGAAGGGACGCCAGCGAGGGTCTGCGCGCGGGCGGACCGGGCCGATCCATCGCGCAACGGGGCGCGGGTCGGCCAGGAAGGCCTCGTAGCCATCCAGATCCTCCCGTCTTAGCTCGCCAAGCCCCCTGCCCTGCTCGGCCAGCCACAGCAGCAGCCGCTCCGCTTCGCGACGATAGGCACGCCGAGTCTGGGGGCTCGCCCTGTACTCATCCAGCCATCTCGCCACGGCCTCCGCGTCCGTTCTGGCCGCGATACGCAGGCGCGCCTCACTCGGCGGCAGTTCCAGGGCCTCGAGTGCCGTCGATGTCGCCTTCAGCGCGCTATCGGATGCTGTCGGCCTCATGTTTATGTCCATTTCTGCTCCTTGCTACTTGCTACTTGCTACTTGCTGGTCAGTATCCGTCTTCCCAGTTCTTAAAAGCAAGATAAGCCGCGTAATCTTGATTATATGGCTTATAAGATAAATAATAATACCTGTTATGTAATACGTAATTATCTTCAATATTCCTGCCTGATCGACTAGACTGACGCGACGGAGAAGGCTCCGAAACGCTAATACAAATCGACAGCTAACCCGACAGACAACCATGAGGTGATGGCCATGGCGCGCAGCGGCGTGCGTTACGAGGATGTACAGCGGGCCATCGATACCCTGCTCGAGAAGGATGAGTCCCCGAGCGTACAAAAAGTGCGCGAGGTGCTCGGCACCGGCAGTTTCACCACGATCAGCGAACATCTGCGGGAATGGCGAATACGGCGAGAGGAGAACCGCGACCAGCCTCCGCCCCGGGGCATGCCCGAGGGACTGCAGGAACTGGCCGAAGCGCTGTGGGAGAAGGCCCAGGCTTCTGCCAACGAGGCCCTCGCCCACTATCGACAGGAGGCCGATGGTCGAGTGGAAGCGGCTCGCGACAAGGCCGGCGAGGCATCACGCCGGGCCGAGGATGCCGAGCAGCGCGAATCGGCACTGTCCACCCACCTGGCCCGAACCGAACAGCGCCTCGAGGAACAGAGTGGCGAACTGGCCCGCCGGGAGTCCGAGCGGGAGGCCCTCACCGAACGTGAGACGAAGCTGGTCAGCCGTCAGACGCGGCTCGAGTCACAGCTCGCCAGCCTGCAGCAGGAGAACGAGCGCCAGGCCCGCGAGCAGCAGAAGGCCCTGGCCGAGCAGGCCTCACGTCACCGGGAGCGACTGGCCCGTGAGGAGAAGCGCCACGAGAGCAGCGAGGCCAAGCTGATGGGCCTTCTCGACGAGGCGCGACAGGAGCGCCAGGCCGCCGACAAGGGCCATGCCCAGCGTCATCAGCAGCTGGAGACGCGCCTCGAGCGGGCGCAGAAGCTGGTTCAGGAGGCGCGTGGCGCCCTGGCCGAGGAGGAGAAGCGTCACAGGGAAACCGAATGGGGGCGCCACCAGGCCGAGGAGCGCACCCGCATGCTGCAGCATGAACAGGATCTGCTGCAGGCACGCATCGACGAGCAGAAGCAGCTGCTGGCGGAGCAGGTGCGCCGCCTACGCGACCTGGAGGCTCAGCTCCACCACTGTCTCTGGCAGGTCCCTACCTCACGAGACGGCGTGGAGACCTCCCCAGACGAGAAAGACCCCGCGGATGCGAGGCCTTCGAGGGAGAGTGCAGAGTAGGGTGCAGAGTAGAGTGCTGAGTGGTGCAGATCACGGGAAAACGATGACTCCCCCGAGGAATCGGATCGAGCCTCAGCGGTAGTAGGCGTTGGTGGTGTCCGTATGGTCGGTCACGTCGCGTATGCCGGCGAGTTCCGGTATGCGCTCCAGCAGGGTCTTCTCGACGCCGTCCTTGAGGGTCAGGTCCACTGCCGCGCAGCCCTGGCAGCCGCCGCCGAAGGCCAGGATCGCCACCTGGTCCTCGGTCAGCTCGACCAGCTTGATCTCGCCGCCATGGGAAGCCAGGCCCGGGTTGATCTCGCTGTAGAGGATATAATTGACGCGATCCTCGAGGGGGCTGTCGGCATTGACCTTGGGCATCTTGGCGTTGGGTGCCTTGATGGTCAGCTGGCCGCCCATGCGGTCGGCATTGAAGTCGACCACGGCCTCCTCGAGGAAAGCCAGGCTGTTCTTGTCCAGGTAGACGCGGATCTTCTCGAGCTCCAGCAACTCGTCGCTGGGCTCTTCCTCGCCGGGACGGCAATAGGCCAGGCAGGTCTCGGCATAGGGCGTGCCGGGCTGGGTGATGAAGATGCGCACCGCGATGCCCTCGACGCTCTGCTTCTCGAGCAGTTCGGCGAGGTAGTCCTGGGCGCTGTCGGTGATCTGGATGCTGTCGCTCATGATGCTCTCGCTATCGTGACGCGTCGCGTCGGGAGGGCCGAGGCGACGCATGCTGAAAGTGTGATGCCCTCAATGGTAAGCGACCCGCGCGGCCGACACAATCCCGACTGAATTGCTGGGTTTTAGACTGCCCCCTGCCGCGGCGCGGTGGCTTTTGCTAAGATGTCCGCCTTCCCCGGCGCCCTGCCGATGGCCGAACCCCGGCAGGACGCCCGTCGCCCGCAGCGCATTCATGACACAAGACGCCTCAGGCGCCCCGCTGCCGGCCAGAATCCTGATGCCTCTTCGCTGGAGATTGACCCGACCCATGGCCGCCGTTCCCACTGCCCTGACCGCCTCCCTCCATGACAGCCTCTCGCGTCGCATCCTGATGCTCGACGGCGGCATGGGTACCATGCTGCAGAATGCCCAGCTGTCCGAGGAGGAATTCCGCGGCGAGCGCTTCTCCGACTGGCCGAGCGACCTCAAGGGCAACAACGACCTGCTGGCCCTGACCTGCCCCGACCTCGTGACCCGCATCCATCGCCAGTACCTGGAGGCCGGCGCTGACATCGTCGAGACCAACACCTTCAACAGCACCCGCCTCTCCCAGTCCGACTACGGCATGGAGGCGCTGGTCCCGGAGCTAAATCGCGAGTCGGCGCGCCTGGCCAGGGAGGTCTGCGATGCCGTGGCCGAGGAGACCGGCGTGCCGCGCTTCGTCGCCGGCGTGCTGGGGCCGACCTCTCGCACCGCCTCGCTGTCGCCCGATGTCAACGACCCGTCCAAGCGCAACGTCACCTTCGACGCCCTGCGCGAGAACTACCTCGAGGCAGCCGATGCGCTGATCGAGGGCGGGGCCGACCTGTTCCTGATCGAGACCATCTTCGACACCCTCAACGCCAAGGCCGCGATCTTCGCCCTGGAGGAGCTCTTCGAGGCACGCGGCGAGCGGTGGCCGGTGATGATCTCCGGCACCATCACCGATGCCTCCGGGCGCACCCTGTCGGGTCAGACCACCGAGGCGTTCTGGAACTCTGTGCGTCACGCCCGTCCGCTCTCCATCGGGCTGAACTGCGCCCTGGGCGCCGAGGAACTGCGCCCCTACATCGACGAACTGTCGACCAAGGCCGACACCTTCGTCTCGGCCCACCCTAACGCCGGGCTGCCCAATGAGTTCGGCGAGTACGACCAGACTCCAGAGGAGATGGCGGCCATCGTCGCCGAGTTCGCCCAGAGCGGGCTGGTCAACATCATCGGCGGCTGTTGCGGCTCGACTCCTGAGCACATCGCGGCGATCCATGCCGCCATCCAGGATCTCCCCCCGCGCCGAGTGCCCGAGCGGTCGCGTGCCTGCCGCCTCTCCGGACTCGAGCCCTTCAACATCGAGACCGATTCGCTGTTCGTCAATGTCGGAGAACGCACCAACGTCACCGGCTCGGCGCGGTTCAAGCGCCTGATCGTCGAGGAGGACTTCAACACGGCGCTGGAGGTGGCACTGGAGCAGGTGGAGAACGGCGCTCAGGTCATCGACATCAACATGGACGAGGGGATGCTCGAGTCCGAGGAGGCGATGGTACGCTTCCTCAACCTGATCGCCGGTGAGCCCGACATCGCCCGGGTGCCGATCATGATCGACTCCTCCAAGTGGGAAATCATCGAGGCGGGTCTGAAGTGCGTGCAGGGCAAGGCGGTGGTCAACTCCATCTCCATGAAGGAGGGGGAGGACGCCTTCCGCGAACAGGCCACGGCCTGCCGGCGCTTCGGTGCCGCGGTGGTGGTAATGGCCTTCGACGAGGCGGGCCAGGCGGATACCTTCGCCCGCAAGACCGAGATCTGCCAGCGGGCCTACCGGATCCTCGTGGAGGAGCTGGACTTCCCCCCGGAAGACATCATCTTCGACCCCAACATCTTCGCCATCGCCACGGGCATCGAGGACCACGACAACTACGCCGTGGACTTCATCGAGGCGACGCAGTGGATACGCGAACACCTCCCCCATGCCCTGGTGTCGGGCGGTGTCTCCAACGTCTCCTTCTCCTTCCGGGGCAACAACCCGGTGCGCGAGGCGATCCACTCGGTGTTCCTCTACCACGCCGTCCGGGCCGGGCTGACCATGGGGATCGTCAATGCCGGCCAGCTGGCCGTCTACGATGACCTGCCGGCGGAGCTTCGTGAGGCCGTGGAGGACGTGGTCCTCAACCGCCGCAGCGACTCGACAGAACGCCTGCTCGAACTCGCCGACAAGTACAAGGGGGACGGCAGCGGCCCGGCCAAGAAGGAGGATCTCGAGTGGCGCTCCTGGGAGGTCGAGAAGCGCATCGCGCATTCCCTGGTCAAGGGCATTACCGCCTACATCGAGGAAGACACCGAGCTGGCCCGCCAGCGGGCCGAGCGTCCCATCGAGGTGATCGAGGGGCCGCTGATGGACGGCATGAACGTGGTCGGCGATCTGTTCGGTGCCGGCAAGATGTTCCTGCCCCAGGTGGTCAAGTCGGCCCGGGTCATGAAGCAGGCGGTGGCCTACCTGATCCCCTACATCGAGGCCGAGAAGAGCGCGGACACCAAGGCCAAGGGCAAGATCGTCATGGCCACGGTCAAGGGCGATGTCCACGACATCGGCAAGAACATCGTCGGCGTCGTCCTGCAGTGCAACAACTATGAGGTCATTGACCTGGGCGTGATGGTGCCTGCAGAGAGGATCCTGCAGACGGCCAGAGACATGAACGCCGACATCATCGGCCTCTCCGGCCTGATCACCCCGTCACTTGACGAGATGGTGCACGTGGCCAAGGAGATGCAGCGCCAGGGCTTCAGCCTGCCGCTGCTGATCGGCGGCGCCACTACCTCCAAGGCCCACACGGCGGTGAAGATCGAACCTGGCTACGACCAGCCGGTGATCTACGTCACGGACGCCTCCCGCGCCGTCGGCGTGGCCGGCAAGCTGCTGTCGCCGGCTCTGAAGCCGGCCTATATCGACGAGATTCGCGCCGAGTACGAGACGGTGCGTGAGCGCAACGCCAGGCGCCGGCCCAAGGCCGCCGACCTCACGTACGAGGAGGCGCGGCGCCGCAAGCCGGCCATGGACTGGGAAGCCTACACCCCGCCCCGGCCGGCGGTCACCGGCCTGGAGGTGTTCGACGACTACGACATCGAGGAACTCGTCGAACGCATCGACTGGACCCCCTTCTTCATGAGCTGGCAGCTGGCCGGCAAGTACCCGAAGATTCTCGACGATGACAAGGTCGGCGAGGCCGCGCGCGCCCTCTTCGCCGATGCCCAGGCGATGCTGCGCAAGCTGATCGACGAGAAGCTGGTCCATGCGCGTGGCGTGATCGGTCTGTGGCCGGCCAACAGCGTCGACGACGATGTCATCGAGGTGTATGCCGACGAGTCGCGAGGCGAGGTGATCGAGCGGCTGCATCATATCCGCCAGCAGACCACCAAGAACCGCGATGGCGTCTGCCACAGCCTGGCCGACTTCATCGCCCCCCGGGGTAGCGGCAAGCCGGACTGGATCGGCGGCTTCGCCGTCACCACCGGGCATGGCGTGGAGGCGCTGGCCGAGCACTACAAGGCCGCCGGCGACGATTACAATGCCATCCTGGTCCAGTCGCTCACCGACCGGCTGGCCGAGGCCTTCGCCGAGCGGTTGCATGAGCGGGTACGCAAGGAATTCTGGGGCTATGTGCCGCACGAGACCCTGGACAACGACGCCCTGATTGCCGAGAAGTATCAGGGCATCCGGCCGGCACCGGGTTATCCGGCCTGCCCCGACCACACCGAGAAGGCGACCCTGTTCCGCCTGCTCGAGGCCACCGAGAACGCCGGCCTCGAGCTGACCGAGAACTTCGCCATGTGGCCCGCCGCCGCGGTCGCCGGCTGGTACTTCTCCCATCCTCGGTCAAAGTACTTCTCCACCGGCAAGATCACCCGTGACCAGGTCGAGACGCTGGCCAACCGCAAGGAAATGAGAATCGAGGAGCTCGAGCGCTGGCTCGCACCTGTACTCTCCTACGATCCTGCCTGATACCCCCTGACCCCGCCGGCCTGCGCCGGCGGGGCGATTGGCTTCTCCCTTAGTCCCCACCTTGCCGGAAGACGGATGCTGCCCGAGCCCACCCGCCGCCAGACGATCCTGCGCCTCTCCCTGCCGATCATGGCGGGCATGCTCACCCAAAGCCTGCTCAACCTGATCGATGCTGCCCTGGTGGGCTCGCTAGGCCAGGTGCCCCTGGCCGGCGTGGGGATCGGCGGCTACGCGATGTTCCTGATCACCGCCGTGGTCTTCGGCCTCTCGTCGGGCGTGCAGGCCCAGACGGCGAGGCGCCACGGCGAGGAGGCCTGGGATCAGCGCGCCATGCCGCTCAACGCCGGCCTGGCGATCGCGCTGGCCGTGGCCCTGCCCCTGACCCTGCTTTGCCTGTGGCAGGCGCCGGGCTTGCTGGCACTGATCAATCAGGATCCCGCGGTCAATGCCGTGGCGGTGGAGTACTTTCGCTGGCGGGTCGTGTCCCTGATCCCGGTGGCGATGATCTTCTGTTTCCGCGGCTACTGGAATGGCATCCAGCAGACCGGCGTCTACCTGCGCATCATCCTGGTGATGCATGCCATCAACGTCATCGCGAGCCTCGGCCTGATCTTCGGGCTGGCCGGGCTGCCGGCCATGGGCGCGTCCGGTGCCGGGGCCGGCACCAGCCTCTCGCTCTTCGTGGGACTCGCCATCTGGGCCATGCTCAGCCTGCGTCGCGCCACCGAAAGTGGTTTCCTGGCCGACTGGCCCCGCCGGCTCACTCTGGTCACCACCCTGCGCCTGGCCACGCCACACTCCTTCCAGCAGTTGTGGTTCGCGGCCGGCTATGCCGTGCTGTTCTGGATACTGGGACGCATCGACACCGCCAGTGTGGCGGTGGGCCATGTGCTGGTAAACCTCTCGCTGTTGTTGATCCTCCCCGGCGTGGGGCTCGGCATGGCGGCGATGAGCCTGGTCGGTCAGGCGCTGGGCCGCCAGGCCCATGGAGAGGCCCATCGCTGGGGCTGGGACGTGGTGCGGCTGGCCTGGTGCTGCCTGGCCGCCCTGGGCCTGCCGATGCTGCTGTTCCCCGAGGCAGTGCTGGGCCTCTTCCTGCACGATCCCGCCCTGCTCGACCTGGGTCGGCTGCCGCTGCAGCTGACCGCGCTGATGATCGTGCTGGATGCCGCCGCCCTGGTGTTCGCCCAGGCCCTGCTGGGGGCCGGGGCGAACCGCACCGTGATGACCACGACCCTCACCCTGCAGTGGCTGGTGTTCCTGCCGATGGCCTGGTGGGTCGGCGTGGTGCTCGACCAGGGGCTGCTGGGCATCTGGTGGGTCCAGTTGGGCTACCGGTGCCTCAACTCGGCCTGGTTCGTGCTGATCTGGCAGCGGCGACGCTGGCAGTCACTGGCTCTCTGAGCCAGATCATTCAAGGCTCTCACCCAACGTCCTCACTCAAGGCCATTACTCAAGGCCATTACTCAACACCTTCCCTCGTGGCCTTCCTGCGAGACTCGTCATTCCATTTTGCATATAAACTATAAGCATTTATTCTTTTCTAGAATAACTGCGAGCGGGTAAGGTAGCGCCAGATCCCAATTTTATCGATTCAGGAACGCGCTGCATGTATCGCTATGACTCCCACGACCAGACCCTGGTCGATGAACGCGTCGCCCAGTTTCGCGACCAGATGCGCCGCTATCTCGCCGGACAGCTCGGCGAAGAGGAGTTCCTTCCGCTGCGCCTGCAGAATGGCCTCTATATCCAGCGCTATGCCCCCATGCTGCGCATCGCCATCCCCTACGGCATGCTGGCCTCCTATCAACTGCGCAAGCTGGGCGAAATCGCCGCCCGCTACGACCGCGGCTACGGCCACTTCACCACCCGCACCAACCTGCAACTGAACTGGCCGAAGCTCGAGGACGTACCGGACATCCTGGCCGACCTTGCCAGCGTGCAGATGCATGCCATCCAGACCAGTGGCAACGATATCCGCAACACCACCACCGACCAGTTCTCGGGGGTGGCTGCCGACGAGGAGGTCGATCCACGCCCCTGGTGCGAGCTGATACGCCAGTGGTCGACCTTCCATCCCGAATTCGCCTTCCTGCCGCGCAAGTTCAAGATCGCCGTGACCGGCGCCGCCGAGGATCGTGCCGCCATCCAGGTCCATGATGTCGGGCTTCGACTGTGGCGCGACCGCAACGGTGAGGTGCGTGTCAAGGTGCTTGCCGGAGGAGGCCTGGGCCGCACGCCGATGATCGGCGAGGTGGTGCGCGAGGACCTGCCCTGGCAGCACCTGCTCACCTACCTGGAAGCACTGGTGCGGGTCTACAACCAGTTCGGCCGCCGGGACAACAAGTTCAAGGCCCGGATCAAGATACTGGTCAAGGCGCTGGGCGTCGACGAGTTCAGCCGCCGTGTCGAGGAAGAGTGGGCCCACCTCAAGGATGGTCCTCAGACCCTGAATGACGAGGCCCTCGAGGCCGTGGCCGGTCATTTCGTCGAGCCGCCGCGCCGCGAGGTCCCAGGCGACGCCATCGAGGCCTTTGAACGGCTACGCGGCGAAAACCGGGCCTTCGCCCGCTTCGTCACCAACAATGTCACCGGTCACAAGGTACCCGGCTACAAGGCGGTGACCCTGTCGCTCAAGCGCCGCGAGCACTCTCCGGGCGATGTCACCTCGGAGCAGATGGTCGCGGTGGCGGATCTGGCGGACGAATTCGGCCATGGCGAGCTGCGAGTCACCCACGAGCAGAACCTGGTGCTCACCGATGTGCCGGTGGATCGGATCGAGGACCTCTGGCAGCGGCTGGAGGCCCTCGGCATGGCCAACCCCACTGTGGGCACCCTGGCCGACCTGATCTGCTGCCCCGGCGGCGACTACTGCGGCCTGGCCAACGCCAAGTCGATCCCGGTCGCCCACGCCATCCAGGAGCGCTTCGAGGACCTCGACTTCCTCTACGACCTGGGGCCCCTGGAGCTCAACATCTCCGGCTGCATGAACGCCTGCGGCCATCACCACGTCGGCAACATCGGCATCCTCGGCGTCGACAAGAAGGGCGAGGAGTACTACCAGATCTCGCTGGGTGGCAGCCAGGGCAATGGCGCCTCACTCGGCAAGATCCTTGGCCCCTCCTTCTTCCGCACGGACGTCCCGAACGTGATCGACAAGCTGCTGCAGGTCTATGTCGGCAGTCGCCAGCCCGACGAGACCTTCCTCGACACCTATCGCCGTATCGGCCTCAAACCCTTCAAGGAGCGTGTCTATGCCTGACCAGATCGTCACCCGCCCGCTGATCGTCGACCGCCGCCTGGTCGAGGCCGACTGGAATCGCCACGACGAGGAGACCGTCCCGTCCGAAGGTCCGGCCCTGGTCCGCCTGGATGTCTGGCAGGCGGCCGAACGTCGCGCCGATCTGGCCCCCTGGCTGCCCAGCGACACCGAGCTCACGCCTGAGCTTGCCGCCGAGCTGATGGGGGCCCCAGTTATCGGCATCGACTTCCCGAAGTTCACCGATGGCCGCGGCTACAGTATCGCCCGGTTGCTGCGAGAGCGTCATGGCTACCGCGGCCAGGTCCGGGCCCTCGGCGACGTGCTGATCGACCAGCTTTTCTACCTGTCTCGCTGCGGCTTCAACGCCTTCTCGCTGCGCGAGGACCAGGTCGTCGAGGACGCCCTGAACGCCCTGA
Organism: Halomonas aquatica; assembly: GCF_040196335.1. NCBI lineage: Bacteria > Pseudomonadati > Pseudomonadota > Gammaproteobacteria > Oceanospirillales > Halomonadaceae > Halomonas > Halomonas aquatica. The sequence continues at coordinate 354,468 of NZ_JBEGCJ010000003.1, read as the reverse complement.
CGACCTTCAGCCGCGGCTACCAGCCGGGTACCGACGACCCGGAACCCCTGTTCCGTCGTCGCCTGAGGGAACTCACGGGCCGCGCCCGGGAGCCCGCCCTGGCCTGACACAAGCGCCTGACGCAGGTGCCTCTCCGCCCTTACGTACACCGCCGGCCCTCGGGCCGGCGGTGTCGTCTGTCATCGTGTGGAAGCGGGACGGCGATCAGCCACGGCGCTTCTGCTGGCGCTCCCGGTTGTTGGATCTCGCCCGCTCACTCTTGCGCAGCATCACCCAGGTGGCGCCCAGGCCACCATCTGCCTGGCCCGCCGAGACGAAGGCCTGGACCTCGTCGAAGGCCATCAGCCACTTCGCAAGGTAGGAGCGCAGCACGTTCGGCGGACTGTCGATCTCACGCCCCCGGCCATGGACGATCAAGACCGAGCGCAGGTCATGGGCATGGGCCTCGCGGATGAAGGGCGGCAGCAGCCGTCGGCATTCCTCCAACGGTCGACGCAGCAGGTGAAGGCTGGCCTGGACCGGATAGCCTCCGTGGCGAAGGCGCTCCACCACGGCCGTCTGGATGCCGTCCCGATGGAAGCTGATAGGGTCGAAGGGAGGGATCAGGTCGACAAAGTCGTCCGAGAGGAAGTCGCGTCCAGTCTCGGCCGCCGCGCTCTCCCGCCGGGCCAGCTGGGCCTCGCTGGGCTCACTTCGGGCTCGGCCGGGATCGGCCCGATTGGCGGCGTTGCTCAGGGGTCGCACGTCCCCCATCAGTGCCCGGAAATCTTGATCGTTGCGATTCGGCTGGCTCATGGGGGCACCTCCAGAACGTCAAGGGGAGCGTCCATCCTAGCAGAGCCTCCCCGAAGGCTTAAGACGTCGCCTCGAACGTGTCAGGATGATCACCTACCCATGACAAGGAGGTCCCATGCGAACCCGCACCTGGCTCGGTGCTCTGGCCATCGCCTCCCCGATCACCCTGGCCGGCTGGTTGTGGCTGACCATGCTCAGCCCCTGGACCTATGATCGCCCCGACCACCTGGCCCCGATCACGGAGGGCCCCCATCGGGTCTTCGTCTACGGCACCCTGACTCATGCACCGCTCCGCTGGCTAGTCTACGGTCGTGTCGGAGACCCCGAGTCGGCCGTGCTGGAAGGCTTCAGGCAAACCGGGTTGGACCTCGCCCCGGCGCCTTCCTCGCGTGTGGAGGGGCTGCTGCTGAGGGTCGACGCCCGCGAGCTTGCGCGCCTCGATCGGTACGAACGCCTGGGTATCCGCTACGAACGGGTACGCGTCGAGCTGCGCAACGGTCGCACGGCCTGGGTCTACCGACGCCTCCCGGCAGAGGCAGCCGCGGGGATGGAGGAGTGAGGCGGTTGTGGCCTGACGGAGCCGCCTTCTACAATGGCGGCCACCCATCAGGAACCAGGGAGTCTCCATGGCCGGCATCACCCTCTACCACAATCCTCGTTGCTCCAAGTCACGCGAGGCCCTGGCCCTGCTCGAGGAGGCCGGCGCCAAGGTGCGTGTGCGCCGCTACCTGGACGAGCCCCTCGACGCCACCGAGCTCGAGGCACTGATCCAGCGCCTCGAAGGCGACCTACCTACCCTGGTGCGCCGAAACGAGTCCGAGTGGAAACAGCGCGAGGCCGATGCCGACGACCCCCGTCAGGTCGTCGAGGCCCTCCTCGCCCACCCCCGGATCCTGCAGCGCCCCATTGCCGACGATGGCCGTCGCGCCATCATCGGCCGCCCCCCCGAGGCGATCCGGGCGCTGCTCGACTGACCCTCGCCCGCCCGACTCCCCAGGTCACCCAGGAACCCCCATGACCGATAACCACCCTTATGTGCTGATCCTCTTCTATTCCCGTCATGGTGCCACCCGCGCCATGGCCGAGCGGCTCGCCGCCGGTGTCGAGGCGTGCCCGGGCATCGACGCGCGCCTGCGCACGGTGCCGCCGGTATCAACCACCTGCGAGGCCGTCGACCCCGAGATCCCGGATGAAGGCGCGGTCTATGCCACCCTCGATGACCTGCGCCACTGCGCCGGACTGGCCATCGGCAGCCCGACCCGCTTCGGCAACATGGCCGCCCCGCTCAAGTATTTCATCGATAGCACCAGCGAGCTGTGGCTGGGCGGCGCCCTGATCGACAAACCGGCCACCGCCTTCACCTCCACGTCGAGCCTCCATGGCGGCCAGGAGACCACCCTGGTGTCGATGCTGCTGCCTCTACTGCACCACGGCATGGTGTATGCCGGGCTGCCCTATAGCGAGATCGAACTGATGGAGACCACGGCCGGTGGCACGCCCTATGGCGCCACTCACCTGGCCGGCAAGCGCAGCGACCGGCCGCTGGACGAACATGAACGCCGTCTGGCGTTCGCCCAGGGCAAGCGCCTCGCGCGACTCGCCCTGGCCCTTGCGGCCGCGCGCCGGGAGGCCAAATGAGACAGTGGCTGGAGGGACTGGAAACCCGCAAGGGACTCGATCACCTGACCGATGCGTCGCGCCGGCTGGTGCTCGCCAGCTACGGCCTGCTGGTGGCCATGATGGTCTACCGCGGCGCGATCGTCAGCACCGACGGCAACCCCCTGGTGCCGCTGGTGGCCTTCGTGCTGCCGCTGGTGCTCTTCCTGCCGTCGATCCTCGTGCGTCGCGCGCGGGGCCACGCTTGGTTGGCCTTCGTCAGCCTGCTCTACTTCTCTCAAGGCGTGATGGTGGCCACCCTGCCTGGCCAGGGCCTGCGCGGCAGCGCCGAGGCGCTGGTCTCCCTGGCGCTGTTTACCGGCTGCATGGGCTACGCCCGTTTCCGCAGCCGCCAGCTACAGGCCGGCTAGGCGGATGCAGATGGCTTGGCAACGGGGGCGATGGTCCAGCGGAGCTGGACACCATAAGCTTAGTGAAAAATATCCCATGTCCCGGCCATCCGGGGTATTGAGCTCGATCCGACAAGCGGCGACCATGGCACAAAACCAAGGAGAAGGTCATGACGCGTAACATCGCCGATATTCGGCGCGACTATGAAGGTGGCCAGCTCAACGAGTCAGACACACCCGACGAACCCATGGCGCTGTTCGACGAGTGGTTGACCCTGGCGCTGGAAACCGAGGGGGACGACGGCAACGTCATGACGCTGGCCACCGCCGACACCCAGGGCAGGCCCCACGCCCGGATCGTGCTCCTCAAGGGCACCGACGACAAGGGCCTGGTCTTCTTCACCAACTACCACAGCCACAAGGGCAGCGAGCTGACCAACGTGCCCCATGCGGCCCTGGTCTTCTGGTGGCCCGGACTCTCCCGACAGATCCGCGTCGAAGGACGCGTGGAGCAGATCAGCCCTGAGGAATCAGATACCTATTTCGCCAGTCGCCCCCGCGGCAGCCAACTGGGCGCCTGGGTCGCCACCCAGAGCGTGGTAATCCCCGACCGCACCTGGCTCTCGCAGCGCGAGCAGCGCTTCCAGCATGCCTACGAGGGACAGGACATTCCTCGGCCCATCCACTGGGGCGGCTACCGTGTGATTCCCGACATGCTCGAATTCTGGCAGGGTCAGCCGAGCCGACTCCACGACCGCATCCGCTACGAACGGCGCTATGGCAGCTGGAACCGTTTCCGCCTGGCGCCCTGAACGAGACGCTACTGCGCCGAAATGATCACGGCCCTCGCCAATGGCGAGGGCCGTCGTCGTAGCGGGGCCTGGGCCCATCCGGCTAACTCAGTCTGGACGGCTCTCCAGGCGATGCCGCTGCCAATCGCTTTCCGGCTCGTTGAGGCTCATCACGGCATCCACCACCTGCTCCTCCATGTTGTAGCGAAGGCGGAATCCGAGGTGCTTCATCAGGGCGCGCATCGGATGGTTGTCGACCATGACCTTGCCGATCATCTCCAGGGTGCCGACACTTTTGCAGTAGCCGATCATCTTCTTCATCAGCAGGCTGCCGATGCCCAGTCCCTGGAGGTCGTCACGGATGATGACCGAGAACTCGGTGCGGATGTTGTCCGGGTCGTTCCATACCCTGACCACGCCGAGCATTTCCTTGTCGCCACTGTCGCGACGTTGCTCGGCGATGAAGGCCATCTGCCGGTCGTAGTTGATGTGCGAGAGGATCGACAGGTCTCGCTGGGTAAGGTCGGCCTTGTTGTGGAAATAACGGAAGCGGATGCTCTCCTCGGAGAGCTGCTCATGGAAACGGGTGATCAGCGGCGCGTCCTCGGCACGGATCGGCCGCACCTCGACCTCCCAACCATTCTTGAGCGTCACCCACTCTCGCAGTTCCTCGGGATAGGGCATGATGGCGAAGCGCGCAGGGGGGCCGAGGTCCATGGCGAAGTCCACGGCCAGCAGCCCATCGCGGTTGAGCACCAGCGGGTTGAGCTCCAGCCCGCGAAGCTGCGGCAGGTCACTGGACATCTGAGAAAGGGTCACCAGCAACTTGCAGAGCCGTTCCAGGTCGCGTTCGGGATGACTGGAGTGTTCGCGGATCAAGCGGGCGGCGTGGGTGCGTCCCACCACGTCGGCGGCCAGGCTCATGTTGAGTGGCGGCAGCGTCACCTGCCGGTCGGCCAGGATGTTGACCTTGTAACCCCCGATACCGAACACGACCACCGGGCCGAACACCGGATCACGGGTGATGCCGGCACACAGCTGCATGGAGTGCTTGCCCCGCTGCATGGCCTGAAGGCAGTACTCGCGGACCGCGAAGGCAGGAAACTTCTCCTTCACCTTGTCCCCCAGACGGCCCACGGCCTCGGCGACCTGAGACGGATTCTCAAGATCCTGTATCAGGCCGGCGGAGATCTTGTGGGGGTGCTGACGATAGCGAAAGGGGCGGCAGTTGCCTTCATGGACCACCTTCAGGGCCATGGGGCCATCGAAGTCGGTCGCCGCCTCGGCCGCTTCCTCCGGCGTGTGCGGATAGTGGCTGGAGGGCACGGGAACCCCGTAGGCCTCGAGCACCTGGGCCGTCTCGGAATGCGATAGGCACTCTCGACCCTGCTCGCGGGCCTCCTCGATCAACGACCGGCAGCGCTGCCGGATGTCCGCGGTGGTGGCAAAGGGCAGGCTCGGCGGCGTCTCCTGGAGCAGTGCCTGCACGCGCTGATAGTTCACCATGTGCATGAAGGCCTTCACCGCCTTCTCCGGGGAGGTGTAGGTGGGAATGCCCGCCAGGTTGCATTCGTAGCGCGCCGACAGGGCCTCCTCGAGACCCATCCAACTGGTCAGCAGATTGCGCCTGAGCCGCTTGCGAGCGGCGATGATCGCCTGGGCCGTGGTCTTAGACGGGGCCAGTCGCGTCGGGGCATGCACCACCAACACGGCATCCACTCCCGGGTCTACCGCCACGATCTCCAGGGCCTCCACGAGCCGTTCCGGCGTGGCATTGCCGCCCAGATCCACCGGGTTCTCACCGGGCTTGCTCATGTCGAAGTCATCGCGGAAAAGGGCCTCGCGGGTCGCCTCGCTGAAGCTGGCCAGCTTGCCTCCGGCATTGATCAGCTTGTCGATGGCCAGCATCGCCGGCCCGAGGCCATTGGAAACGATGGCCAGGCGGTCTCCTTTCAGGGGCTTCATGCGCGACAGCGTCTCCAGAGCATCGAACAACTCGTCGGAGTCGTCGACCCGCACCACGCCGGCCCGGGCGAAAGCCGCGTGGAATATCTGGTCGCGATTGGCGACACCCGGCGTCGGCGGAAGGCCAGAAATGTCGGACTCCGCGGTGCGACCGCTCTTGATGGCCAGCACCAGTCGATTACGCGAGGCATCGCGCATTGCGGTCATGAAATGCTGGGCGTCCATGATGCGCTCGAGGTGCAGGAGGATCGCCTGGGCAGGCGAAAACTGGTTGATGTAGTCCATCAGGTCGGGTAGCAGGACATCGACGCTGTCACCCACCGTAAGCAGATGAGAGAAGCCGATTCCCCGCCCGGCGGCCCAGTCGATCATGGCGTTGCCGAGCATCCCCGACTGGCCCAGATAGGCCACGCGACCGGCCTTAACCGGTTGGCTGGCATAGGAGGCGTTGAGGTTGCGGCCGGGAACGATCAGGCCCATGCACTCGGGCCCGAGCACACGGATGCCCGACGCCCGGGCGGCGCTGAGCATGCGGCTGCGGATCGAACCCTTTTCGCCGCGATCATCATCGAGATGGGCACCGCCGGACAGCACCAGCGCCGCCTTGACCCCGAAGCGTCCCAGCCTGCCGATCAGCCCGGGCACCGTCTCCACCGGCGAGCAGATCACCGCGAGATCCGGCACCTCGGGAAGATGCGAGACCCGGGTAACGCAGGGCGCCTCGAAGACCGCGTCATAGCCCTTGAGGTTGACCGCCCAGACACTGCCCGTGAAACCGCCCTCCCGTAGGTTGCGGATGACCAGACCGCCCATCGAATAGGGCTTTTCGGAGGCACCGATCACCGCGATGGTGGCGGGTTCGAAGAAATGGCGTAGAAATCGGGTGCTCAAGCCCAGACCCTCCCTGAGCGGGGATTCGCCCCCATCTTGTGTACGACTTTTTGACACTGTCCTGAAAGCCGGTGTCACGATTAAGGTGACTTCAGCCTTTCCGGAGTCAACGCATGATCACCGCCTACATTACCCACCCTCATTGCCAGTTGCACCACATGGGTCCCGAACATCCCGAGAGCCCCCTGCGCCTGGACGCGATCCGCGCGCGACTGATGCTCTCCGGTATCCTGCAGCAGACCATGCAGTCGGATGCCAGGGAGGCAAACGAGGAGCAGCTCGCCAGGGTGCATCCTCTGCGCCATCTCCGCGCCCTGGACAAGTGCGTGCCGGAGCACGGCATCGTCACACTGGACAGTGACACCATGATGAACCCCGACACTCTCAAGGCGGCTAAAGTCGCGGCCGGTGCGGTCGTGCGGGGTGTCGACCAGGTATTTCGCCGCCAGGCAGACAACGTCTTCTGTGCGGTTCGCCCGCCCGGGCACCATGCCGAGGCCACCGACGCCATGGGTTTCTGCTTCTACAACAACGTGGCGGTAGGTGCAGCCCATGCCAGGGCGAAATATGGGGCGCGCCGAATCGCGATCCTCGACTTCGACGTGCACCAGTGCAACGGCACCATCGACATCTTCAAGGATGACCCCGAGGTGCTGGTCTGCACCAGCTTCCAGTTCCCGTTCTACCCCTGGCGCTACCTGCGCAGTGAATGGCAGAACGTGGTCAATACGCCGCTGCCTGCCGGGACCGACAGCGCGGCCTTCCGCCGGGCCATCGAAGACGACTGGCTGCCTGCCCTGCATGCCTTCAAGCCAGAAATCGTGCTGGTCTCGGCAGGCTTCGACGCCCACCGCGAGGATCCCATGGCCGAGCTCTGCCTGGAGGACGAGGATTACCACTGGATCACCCACATGGCGCTGGAGATCGCGGCCCTGTATGCCGATGGCCGCCTGGTATCGGTGCTGGAAGGCGGCTATGACCTGGATTCACTGGGGCGAAGTACGGAGGCACACCTCAAGGCATTGCTCGGGCTGCCATTCAGAGGCTGAATGACATGTTTCCGGGCGGCGGGAAACACGCATCCGCTGACATCTAGCCAAGATGCCCCAAGAAGCCGCAACCAGGCGGCGGCGCAGCATCAGGGTGTGGTAGGCTTGGGGAAACCTCGTTTCCAATAGTGAACAGCGCATGACCGCCACCACCGATCAGGATGCCGCCCTGCGCATTGCCGCCGGCCGCAAGCCCTTCGTCGAACCCCTGCGCCTGGGAGAGCGCCTGAAGGAGATCCGCCTGGCCAACCAGTGGACCCTGGAGGACGTCAGCCAGCGTACCGGCCTCGCCCGCTCCACCCTGTCCAAGATCGAGAACGACCAGACATCCCCCACCTTCACGGCGGTGCAGAAGCTGATCAATGGCCTGGACATCGATCTGCCCCAACTGCTCTCGCCACCCAGGGTCCAGCCTCGCACCATGGGACGTCGCGACCTCACTCGTCGCGGCGATGGAGAGCGCCACCCTACCCCGACCTACGAACACGAGCTGCTCAGCTGCGAGCTCGCCCAGAAGCGCATGATTCCCTTCAAGACCATCGTGCGGGCACGCGACTTCAACGAGTTCAGCGAATGGGTGCGCCATGATGGCGAGGAGTTCCTGATGGTGCTCGACGGCGAGATTCGACTCTACACCGAGTACTACGAACCGCTGACCCTGGCTTGTGGTGACAGCATCTATTTCGACAGCGCCATGGGTCACGCCCTGGTGTCCATCAGCAATGATGACGCCGTCGTGCTGTCGGTCTGCACACGGTGAGATGTCACGCCCTGAGGTTCATGTTCTGAGATTCATGCCCGGGCCCGATCGCCCGGGCGACGCTTAGGCACGGCATCGAGCTCGAGCCGTGCGTCGCCGTGGATAGCCTGGAAGTGGCGGCCCTTGGCCCGGGCGATCAGCAGGACGCCGAAACGCTCGGCCAGCTCCACGCCCTTCTGGGTGACACCCGAACGTGACACCAGCACGCCGATGCCCATCTGGGCCACCTTGAGCACCATCTCCGAGGTGAGTCGCCCGGTGGTGTAGAAGATGTCGGCCTCGCCGCTGTCCGCCTCGGCGAGCCACTGCCGCCCAGCCAGGGTATCCACGGCATTGTGGCGCCCCACGTCCTCGACGAAGTCCAGTACCGCCTCCTGGCGGCACAGCGCGCAGCCATGCACGGCGCCGGCGCTGCGGTAGGTCTCGTTGTACTCCCCCAGGTTGTCCAGCAGCCGGTAGAGCACCGACTGGCACATCACCGTGGCCGGCAGCGGGTTCAGGGCGGCCGAGTCGAGCAGCCGACCGAAGACCGTGCCCTGGCCGCAGCCAGTGGTCACGGTCCGCTGGCCCAGGCGCTCCTCCAGGTCCTCCGGCAGGCGACGAGTCACCACGGCGGCCGCCTCGACCTCCCAGTCCACATGGACCGCCAGCAGGTTCTCGACCTCACCCAGCAGCCCCTGGTTGCGCAGGTACCCCACCACCAGCGCCTCCGGATCGGCGCCGAGGGTCATCAGGGTGACGATCTCGCGCTTGTTCAGGTAGACGGTCAGGGCGCGTTCCGCGGCGATGGCCTGTCGCCGGGCCTCGCCGAACTCGTCGAGCACCTGGATCTCGAGGGTGGCGGGCAAGCGCGCCCGACTCAGGCTGATGTCATGCATCCTCGGCTCCTCGACAGAACGTTGATCATCGATGATGGCATTGTCCATCGGCGGTGTCTTTACTGAGGAAGAGACAAATCCGGAGAGACTCACCCATGGCGTCGATCAGCAGCCATCGCCCCCTCAGCTTCGAGGTCGCAGGCGAACCGCTCGTCATCAAGGGCTTTCCCACGACCCGCTGGCGCGTCGTGGACCTCGCCCCCGGAGAGGCGGGCCCCTGGACATTGGAGCTTCAGCTCTACATGACTGAACGTGCGGCCTACCGGTTCAACCTGACGAGCCGTTCCCCGCGACTCTTCATCCGGGCCGGCGAGGCCGGGGCGACCCCGCGTCCCGATGCCATCACCGCCAGCCAGGAGGTCGCCGCCGGCTGGCTCGATGGCGAGCACCGGGTGCTGGAGGTCAACATGCCGCTAGCGATACAGGCCTGGCTCGAAGCCTATCTCGCCCTGCATGGCGAGGCCCCGGACGAGGGGCGCAAGAAGAAACGGAGGGGTGCCGGGCGTGCCCGGGAGCTCGAGTCATGAGTCGACTGGACCGCTGGTCGCGGCTCAAGCGGGGCGAGTCGCTGGAGGACCCTCCCTCCCCTGCATCCTACCGGAAACACGAGATCGAACAGGAGCCGTCGGCTGCCGATCATGATGACGACTCGGAGAGCTCGGACAAACCCGGCAGCCTCGACCATACCCTGCCCGACCCCGACACCCTCCCCCCGGGCAGTGACATCAAGGCCTACATGGTCTCCGGTGTCAGCGCCGGACTCCGCAAGCGGGCCCTGCGTCGCCTCTTCTCGGCGAACCATTACGGGTTCCGCGACGGCCTCGACGACTACGACGACGACTACCGAGAAAGGCTGAAGCCCCTGGCCAGCGAGGTGGCCGAGCGATTGCGCCACTGGACCCGCCGGCAGGTCGAGGGCGACGACGAGAGGACGGAAGAGGCGCCGTCGGAGGCCGTGGCCGCCCGGGAGCACCACGCCGGCGAGACGATCCCAGATGCACCCGAACGGGCCCCGGACACCGATAGCGCCCAGACAGCGGAGACAGCCGAGACGCGGTCCACGGAACGCCCGGCTGACCATCGAGGCGCGGGGCCGATGTGACGGTCCCGCCCATTGGAACGCCCTATCATGGCGGTAGATTAGTTCTATGTATTAGATCAAGGCAGCGTTTGCGCGCGCCGCGGATTCGACTAAGACTTATCACACAGCACCTGAACAAATGTCCCAACGCATGCAACCTGAACGCGAGGCTGAATGAGCCAGCGAATAGATGTCACGCCGGTGGATGACGACCGCAACCGGCAGGCCAGGGAAGACGCGCGCCGACGCGTGTCCTGGCCGGTCAACTTGAGCCCGGCCCGTGTGACCTATCAGAGCGACGGCCATGCCCTGATCCTGGGCAACGAGCATGATGCACGCCTGGCCGCTCGAGCCCTGCAGGACCGGGGTCTTGCCCCGCCGGCCCTGCTCATCACCGACCCGTTGGACGGCGATCAGGGCGTCGACGACAAGGAAAGCCAGGCCCTGCTGTCCGACACCGCCGGGCTCGCCTGCCAGTCGCTGTCGCGCGCCCAGACACGATCGCTGTCCATCGAGGGCTATCTGGGTCGCTTCTCGGTCAGCCTGCCGGACGACGAGGGGTCGCTGGACCTGGCCCGGGCACTCGGCGAACGCGCTCACTTCGACCTGATCCTCGACCTCGGCGCCACCCCCAGCCTCGCGCTGGAGCTTCCCCCGCCCGGCTATGTCGCCATGTCCTGGCACGCCACGGATCGCGACGAGCACCTCGAGGCGCTGGCCGCCCTGGTGGGAGAATTCGACAAGCCGAGATACTTCCAGATCGACCATGACATCTGCGCCCACGCCGGCAGCGGCAACACCGGCTGTACCCGCTGCCTGGAGGTCTGCCCGGCCGATGCCGTCGCGAGCCACCAGGGCCGCATCGAGTCATGGATCGAGATCGACCCCTTTCGCTGCCACGGGGTGGGCAGCTGCAGCAGCGCCTGCCCCACGGGCGCCATCCAGTTCCGCCTGCCGGAGACCGCCCGCCAGCAGGATACCCTGGTGGCCTGGCTGGCTGCCTACCGCGACGCCGGCGGCACGGCGCCGGTGGTCCGCTTCGCCGAGTCGGAGGACCTGGAAACCGAGGGCGAGGCGGCCGGCCACGTCCTCGATGTCCCCCTGGAGGAACTGGGTGCCGCGGGGCATGATCAGTGGCTGACCGCCCTGGCCGCCGGGGCCGCCGAGGTCCGCATCCAGTGCCGCACAGGCATGCCCGACCGCCTGTCGGCCTTCATCGATGACCAGCTCGTCCAGGCTCGTGTCCTGCTCCAGGCCCTTGGCCACTCACCGGAGCGCATCGGGTGTCTCTCGTCCGGTGACGAGGCGGCCCGCGATGCCCTGCCCATTGAGCCCTCCCTGGCGAGCGCGCCCCCGGTGCTCGAGGCCGATGGCAAGCGCGACCGCCTCAACGTGGTGCTGGCGCATCTGGCGGGGCTGGGAGAGCCCGACGGTCTTCGCCACCGCATGCAGGCCGGCGCCGCCTATGGCGACATCGCGGTGAATCGCGACGCCTGCACCCTCTGCATGGCCTGCGTCTCCAACTGCCCCACGTCGGCCCTGGCCGCCGGCGTGGACACGCCCCTGCTCAGCTTCCGCGAGGCCGACTGCGTTCAGTGCGGCCTATGCGCCGAGGCCTGCCCGGAGGAGGCGATCACCCTGGTTCCCGGCTTCCTGGCCGACGCGACGCGCCACGAGCGGCAGATACGCCACGAGGAGGCCGCCTTCGCGTGCACCCAGTGCGGCAAGCCCTTCGCCACCGTAAGCACCGTCAGGGCCATCAAGACCAAGCTGGCCGACCACCCCTACTTCGCCGGCGATGCGATTGCCCGTCTGGAGATGTGCGAGGACTGCCGCGTCCGGGACGTCTGGCAGGACATGGCCCGCAACCCCGAATCGCAGCTGAGGGTATGACCGCCATGAACGAGTTGAACGAGAGCGATGCGCTGCGGGCCGATGTCTACCGGCTGCTGGCAAGGCTGCTGCGCGAGGCCCCGGACGCCTCGCTGCTGGACTGGCTGGCCGGGCTCGAGGTCGAGCAGGACGGCACCCTGCTCGCCGAGCACTGGGCCTCGCTGGTCGACGCGTCGGGCGAGTCCTCGGTCGAGGACCTGGAGCGGGCCCATTTCCAGCACCTGGTCGGGGTGGTTCAGGGTGACGTCACGCCCTATGCCTCCTGGTACCGCAACGGCGAACTGATGGACGCGGCCCTGGTGGCCCTGCGCCGCGACCTCAAGGCCCTGGGATTCCGGCGCGCCGAGCACAGCCGGGACCCCGAGGATCACCTCGCCGCCCTGGCAGAAGTGATGGCGATGCTGATCGAGGGTCGTTCGCCGGAGGAGGCGCGCTTCTTCATGACACACCTCGCTCCCTGGGCCACGGACTGCCTGGCAGACCTCGGCCGGGTCGATACCCTCTTTCATGCCCGCCTGGGCCGACTCGGCCATGCCTTCATGGAACAGGAATACCGCCGTCTGGAGGCGGAGGCACAGCAGGACCCGGTTCGGATCGTCGAACCCTGACGCCTCCCGGGACAGTCTGATGGCACCACCACAACAACAATGCCCAGCACGGGCCAGACACAGCATGAGACGAGGAGATATCCCCATGCCCAACACACGCAATCCGGAACGCCGGCGCTTTCTCAAGACCCTTGGCGTCGGGACCGCCGCGGCCGGGGCGGCAGCCGCGGTCGGCCATGTCACCCTGGCCCAGGCCGAGGCCAAGCCCGAGGCCCGGGAGGCCGAGCCCTCTCGCGAGTACCGGGAAACGCCCCACATCCGTGCCTTCTACGCCACCCTGCGTGACTGACGGCCCCGAGCCAGGAGAGCGATGCCATGCGCCTGACACCTAAATCCGACACTCCGAGGCCCGGCGGGCTGGGCATTTCCCGCCGCCAGTTCCTCAAGCGCAGCGGGGCCACCACCGGCGGCCTGGCCGCCGCCGGTTTCATGGGCGCGCCCATGATGCAACGCGCCGAGGCCGCCGAGAAGACCGCCTGGTCCGATGCCCCGGTGGAAACAAAACGCACCGTCTGCTCCCACTGCTCGGTGGGCTGTGGCGTTTATGCCGAGGTCCAGGAAGGCGTGTGGACCAAGCAGGAACCGGCCTTCGACCACCCCATCAATCGCGGCGCCCACTGCGCCAAGGGCGCCTCCCTTCGCCAGCATGGCCACTCCAGCCGTCGCCTCAAGTACCCCATGAAGCTGGTCGGGGGGCAGTGGCAGCGGATGAGCTGGGAGGACGCCATCGAAGAGATCGGCAGCAAGGTGCTGGCACTGACGGAACAGCACGGTCCCGACAGCATCTACTGGCTCGGCTCGGCCAAGTTCAACAACGAGCAGGCCTACCTGATGCGCAAGTTCGCCGCCCTGGCCGGTACCAACAATACCGATCATCAGGCGCGGATCTGCCACTCCACCACCGTGGCCGGGGTCGCCAACACCTGGGGTTACGGGGCGATGACCAACTCGCTCAACGACATCCAGAACAGCAGGTCGATCATGTTCATCGGGTCGAATCCCAGCGAGGCACACCCCGTCGCCATGCAGCACATCCTGCTGGCCAAGGAGCGCAGCCAGGCGCAAATCATCGTCGTCGACCCACGCTTCACCCGCACCGCGGCCAAGGCCGACAGCTACGTGAGGATCCGTCCAGGGTCCGACGTCGCCTTCATCTGGGGCCTGCTGTGGCACATCTTCGAGAACGGCTGGGAGAACAGCCAGTACATCGAGGAGCGGGTCTATGCCATGGATCAGGTGCGTGCCGAGGTCGCCACCTTCTCGCCGGACGTGGTGGAGAACATCACCGGCGTGCCGGAGGACGCGATGCGCGACACCGCCCGGCGCCTGGCCGAGAACCGTCCCGGCTGCGTGGTGTGGTGCATGGGCGGCACCCAGCACACCACCGGCAACAACAACACCCGGGCCTACTGCATCCTCGAGCTGGCACTGGGGAACATCGGCACCTCCGGGGGCGGCGCGAACATCTTTCGCGGCCACGACAACGTCCAGGGCGCCACCGACCTGGGCCTGATGTCCCATTCCCTACCGGGCTACTACGGGCTGTCCGAGGGCGCCTGGAAGCACTGGGCACGCGTCTGGGACCTCGACTACGAGTGGCTCAAGGGACGCTTCGACCAGGGCGACTACGTCGACGGTAAGCCGATGTATTCCAGCGGCATCACGGTATCCCGCTGGATCGACGGCGTCCTCGAGCAGGAGGAGGACATCTCCCAGCGCTCCCGCCTCAAGGCGATGTTCTACTGGGGCCACGCGGTCAACTCCCAGACGCGCGGTCCCGAGATGCAGAAGGCCATGAAGCAACTCGAGATGATGGTCATCGTGGACCCCTACCCCACCGTGGCGGGCGTCATGCACGATCGCCAGGACGGTGTCTACCTGCTGCCGGCGGCCACCCAATTCGAGACCTACGGCAGCGTCACCGCCACCAACCGCTCCATCCAGTGGCGCGACAAGGTGATCGACCCGCTGTTCGAGTCCAAGCCCGACCACGAGATCATGTACCTGCTGTCGCGCAGGCTCGGCTTCGCTGACGAGCTGTTCAAGAACATCCAGGTGAACGGTACCGAGCCGCTGATCGAGGACCTCACCCGGGAGTTCAACGCCGGCATGTGGACCGTGGGGTACACCGGCCAGAGTCCCGAGCGCCTGAAGGAGCACCAGCAGAACTGGCACACCTTCAGCTTCCGCGACCTAAAGGCCGAGGGCGGGCCCGCCGACGGCGACTACTACGGCCTGCCCTGGCCCTGCTGGGGGACCGCCGGGATGGGCCACCCCGGCACCCCGATCCTCTACGACACCAGCAAGAAGGTCTCCGAGGGCGGCCTGACCTTCCGCGCACGCTTCGGCATCGAGCACGACGGGGAGAACCTACTGGCCGATGGTTCGTTCAGCGCAGGCTCCGAGCTGGAGGACGGCTACCCCGAGTTCACCGACGCCATGCTCAAGGACCTCGGCTGGTGGGACGACCTGACCGACGCGGAGAAGGCCGAGGCGGAAGGCAAGAACTGGAAGACCGACCTCTCCGGCGGCATCCAGCGCGTGGCGATCGCCCACGAGTGCGCCCCCTTCGGCAATGCCAAGGCGCGCTGCAATGTCTGGACCTTCCCGGACCCCATCCCCAAGCACCGCGAACCGCTCTACACCAGTCGTCGTGACCTGGTGAAGGAGTACCCGACCTGGGACGACGTGGCCTCCCACTACCGCCTGCCCACCCTCTACAGGACCATCCAGGAGAAGGACGTCACCGGGGAATACCCGATCATCCTCACCTCCGGACGCCTGGTGGAGTACGAAGGCGGCGGCGAGGAGACCCGCTCCATGTCCTGGCTGGCCGAACTGCAGCAGGAGATGTTCGTCGAGATCAATCCGGCGCTGGCGAACGACCTGGCAATCGCCGAGGGCGACATGGTGTGGGTCGAGGGCGCCGAAGGCGGCCGAGTGAAGGTCAAGGCCCTGGTCACCCCGCGGGTGGCCCGCGAGGTAGTGTTCATGCCCTTCCACTTCGGTGGCATGTTCCAGGGCGAGAGCCTGCATGACCGTTACCCGGAGGGTACCGCTCCGTACGTGCTCGGCGAGGCGGCCAACACCGCCACCACCTACGGCTATGACTCGGTGACCCAGATGCAGGAAACCAAGTGCACCCTGTGTCGCATCGAGAAGGCAAGCTGAGGAGAACAACATGGCCACGATGAAGTTCATGTGCGACGCCGAGCGCTGCATCGAGTGCAACGGCTGCGTCACTGCCTGCAAGAACGCCAATGAGGTGGAATGGGGTGTCCAGCGCCGCCGCGTGGTGACACTCAACGACGGCGAGCACAGTGAGGTCTCCATTTCGGTGGCCTGCATGCACTGTGACGATGCGCCCTGCATCGCCGTCTGTCCCACCGAGACCCTCTACCAGCGCGATGACGGCATCGTGCTGCACGACAAGGACCTGTGCATCGGCTGCGGCTACTGCCTCTATGCCTGCCCCTTCGGCGCGCCGCAGTTCCCGAAGCAGAACGCCTTCGGCGAGCGCGGCAAGATGGACAAGTGCACCTTCTGCGCCGGCGGGCCGGCGGAGACCCAGGAGGAGGAGTACCAGAAATACGGCGCCAACCGCATCGCCGAGGGCAAGCTGCCGCTGTGTGCCGAGATGTGCTCAACCAAGGCGCTGCTGGCCGGGGATGCCCAGGAGGTGGCCGACATCTTCCGGCAGCGTGTCGTCCAGCGCGGACACAAGGACGGCGGCTGGTCGGGTAACCCCAGGGCCGACGCCGACTCCCTGGCCTATGACGCCACCCGGCAGGGGTAAGGAGGCGATGCCATGAGCATATCGACGATGCGTGCGGGCCCCTCTCGGCTGTTGCTGATGCTAATGCTGGTGGTCCTCCTGGCGAGCCTGGTGCTGGCCCAGACGGCGCTGGCACAGCAGGCCGATCCCGGCAGGGAGGCCGCCTTCGCCGTCCCGGCGGTCGATGCCGACCTCTGGCGACAGGTGAAGTCAGGCGAGACGGGGCCCAACTACCGGGACTCGCGGACCGACAGCACCTACAACCTCATCAACGAGAGCGGCGAGACCTGGCGCCAGATCCGCGACCGCTGGGTCTCCCCGTTCGGCCTGATCGCCGTGCTGGGGATGATCGCGGTGATCGCGCTGTTCTATCTGGTGGTGGGGAGCAAGAAGCTCGACGAGCCCCGTACCGGCCGCAAGCTGTTGCGCTGGTCGCTGGTGATCAGGTCCCTGCACTGGACGGTGGCGACCCTGTTCATCCTGCTGGCCCTTACCGGCCTCAACCTCTCCTATGGCAAGTCGGTGTTCCGTCCGCTGTTCGGCGACGGCGCCTGGGCCGCGATGATGTCGGGCACCAAGCTGATCCACAACTACCTGGGTCCGCTGTTCGGCGTCCTCCTGGTGATCCTGCTGCTGCGCCTGCTCGGCCAGAACCTGCCCAAGGCCCATGACCTGCAGTGGTTCGCCAAGGGCGGCGGCCTGGTCGGCAAGGGGCATCCCGACGCCGGGTTCGCCAACGGCGGCGAGAAGGTCTGGTACTGGCTGCTGGCCACCGCCGGCCTCGCCGTGATCGTGAGCGGTTTCGTGCTGGACTTCCCCAACTACGGGCAGGCACGCGACACCATGCAGTGGGCCAACATCATCCATGCCGTGGGGGCCCTGGGGCTGACCGCCGTGGCCCTGGGCCACATCTACATCGGTACCATAGGCACCGAGGGGTCGCTGGAGGGCATGACCACCGGCTACGTGGACGAGAGCTGGGCCAAGGAGCATCACAACCTTTGGTACGAGGAGGTCAAGGACCAGGCGATCCCCGAGGAGCAGCTGGCCGCCGGCCAGCAGGCCTCCCGGGGCGACGAGCCGGCCCCCCGTTCCAGCTGACCGTTGGCAGGAACCGACCCTTCGACACCGCCTGCGGGCGGTGTCTTTTTGTTAAGCTGATCCGACCGACCGGACAGTCCACGGAGAGCCCGATGCAACATCTCGACGACGCCACACGCACCGAACTCGAGGCGGCCGCGTTTCGCCGCCTGCTCCGCCATCTGGACGAGCACAAGGAGGTCCAGAATATCGACCTGATGATCCTGGCCGACTTCTGCCGCAACTGCCTCTCCAAGTGGCTGGTGGCCGCCGCGGACGAGCGGGGGGTCGAATTCGACTACGACAGCGCCCGGGAGCACGTCTATGGCATGCCCTACGCGGAGTGGAAGGGGAAGTACCAGCAGGAGGCGACCCCCGAGCAGCTCGCGGCCTTCGAGGCGCGTCAGGCCGCCAAGAAGGAGCGCCAGGACGGATGAGCGAGCCGATGATTCCCCTCTCGGTGGCGGTGCTGACCATCTCCGACACCCGAACCGAACAGACCGATCGCAGCGGTCAGGCCCTGGTCGAGCGCCTGACCGCCGCCGGTCACCGCCTGCATGAGAAGCGCATCGTACCCGATGATGTCTATCGCATCCGCGCCGTGGTGGCCGGCTGGATCGCCAACGAGGAGGTCCAGGTGATCCTGACCACCGGCGGCACCGGCTTCACCGGACGCGATTCCTCGCCGGAGGCGATCTCGGTGCTGCTCGACAAGGAGATCGAGGGGTTCGGCGAGCTTTTTCGCCACCTCTCCTGGCAGGAGATCGGCAGCTCCACCGTGCAGAGCCGCTGCCTCGGCGGGCTGGCCAACGCCACCGTGGTGTTCTGCCTGCCCGGCTCCACCGGTGCCTGTCGGACCGGCTGGGACGGCATCCTGGCCGAGCAGCTCGACAGCCGTCACAAGCCATGTAACTTCGCCAACCTCGTCATTCCAGAACGGGGGCAACATGGCTGACATGACCAATCACCGCGACAGGCCGTGTAACTTTCCACACGTTCAGGCCAACCTCGTCATTCCCGAACGAGGGCAGCATGACTGAGCTGAAACCCGTCGAGGTGGCCCTGGCCGCGCTGCTGGAGGACGTTCCCCACACGCCCGCCGAGGACGTCCCCTGCGAGGCGGCAGCGGGGCGCGTGCTCGCCGAGGCCATCCAGGCCCGGCTCGATGTCCCCGCCTTCGACAACAGCGCCATGGACGGATATGCCCTCCACCACCGGGACGCGGGCCGCCGACTGCCCGTCTCCCAGCGCATCGCCGCCGGCTCACCCGCGACACCACTGGCCCCCGGGACCTGCGCACGCATCTTCACGGGCGGTGAACTGCCGCCGGGCGCTGATTGCGTGGTGATGCAGGAACGCGTGACGTTCGAGGACGACGGGGCGCTCATTCCGGCGGAGGTGCCGGCGGGTGACAACGTCCGCCGACGCGGCCGCGACGTGAGGTCCGGCGACGTCCTGCTGCCCGCCGGGGAGCAACTGGAGGCCGCGGCTCTGGGCCACCTGGCCGGCCAGGGCATCACCGAGGTGCGGGTGCGACGTCGGCCACGGGTGGCCCTGCTCTCCACCGGTGACGAGATCGTCGATCCGGGCCAGCCCCTGGCCAGCGGCCAGATCTACAACTCCAACCGCCCGATGCTCAGGCGGCTGCTGGAACGGTTCGGCGCTGAGCTGGTGCGGATCGTCTCGGTGCCGGACGACGCCGCGGGGACCCGGGACATCCTGGCGTCCGCCGCGCTGGAGGCCGACCTGGTGGTCAGTACGGGTGGCGTGAGCGTCGGCGAGGAGGACCACGTGAAGGCGGCGCTCGAGTCACTGGGCCAGCTGGACCTGTGGCGCCTGGCAATCCGCCCCGGCAAGCCGCTGGCCCTGGGCCGCCTACCGGGCCGCGATGGGCGACGCGTCCGCTTCGTGGGCCTGCCCGGCAACCCCGTCTCCTGCTTCGTCGGGGCCTGGCTGTTCCTGCGCCCCCTGCTGGGCGCCCTGCAGGGCTGCCCTGCCCTGGCGAGCCTGCCACGCCTGTCGGCCCGCGCCACCTTCGCGACCCATACCGGCCCGCGCCGCCACTACATGCGTGTGGCACTGGCATTTGGCGAGGATGGCATCGAGGCCCGGGCATTCCGTGACCAGAACTCGGGCGTGCTCTCCTCCTGCGTCAGCGCCGATGCCCTGGCGGTGATCCCCGCCGAGACCCGTGTCGAACCGGGCGATCGCGTCGACTGCCTATGGCTCAGGGTCGATTGAGCGACGCGTGAGAGGGAGTCAGAGGGGCACGCCCAACTCGGCATTGACGGCCGGCCACAGCCGGTCGAAGTCACGCGCGAGTCGGTCGTAGTCCGCCTCCAGCCAGGGCACCAGCTCGCCCAGGCGGTTTGGGCCGCTCAGGCGGCGACCGATGCCCTCGATGGCGCGACAGGTGAAGCCAAAGTCGGCATAGCCGTTGAGCCAGTCCTGTTCCACCAGCACCGGCACCATTCCCGCCAACCGCCCCGGGGCGGGACGGGTCTCCAGTACCCGGTAGCAGCGCTCGACAAGCAGGTGCCTGTCTCCTTGCTCCAGTTGCCGGGCCGCGAAGTGATCCCAGACCAGGTCCAAAGCGATACCGGCGAATCGGCGCTGGGCTAAAGGCGCGCGTGTCAGAACGTCGGCGACCACCGTGTGACCGTCGACGAAGGCATCCACCCGGCGGTGGTGGCGGATGCCGGCTGCCGCCTCGAGCGTCCAGGCCGAGAGGTCGACGCCCTTTACCCCATCGGCAATCAGGTTGCCGTAGAGGAAGTCGTCGTCGCCTCCTCGGGCGAGCCAGCCATGGGCGAGGAAGTTCACAGTTGCTCGGTCACAGACAGTGGGTGGGCTTGGGCAGCCCGGCCAGGCGCGCCGCCACCTTTGCCGGACTGCCGGGGAAGAGTCGCATCAGGTGGATCGAGCGCCCCTTGTCGCTGCCCAGGGCCATACCCACCGCCTTGACCAGGGGGCGCATGGCGGGCGCCACCTCGTAGCGGCCGTAGAAGTCGCGCAACACACGGAGGATCTCCCAGTGTTCCTCGGTCAACGCGATGCCCTCTTCGCCGGCCAGGGCTTCAGCGACATCGGTGGACCACTCCGCCATATCGACGAGATAGCCCTCGGGGTCCAGTGCATAGCGTTGTTCGCCCACTCGAAGATAACGGTATATTTCTGTGGAGGCCATCAGTACCAACTCACCGTTCGTTCGGCTTCCTCGCTCAAGGTCACGAACCCGTCCACATCGATCACCTGCACACTGCCTGCGCACCGACCTAGCAGCCCACGAGATTCAAGGTCTTCCTTGAGGGCAAACAACCGCCCCTCGACGCCCTCGTAATAACGCACCAGATGGGGTAACGCCCCCTGGACACCGTCCTCGATCAGCAGGAGGTAATCGTCCGGCGCCATGCCAGCGAGAGCCTGCTCAAATACCCGACTGGTCGCCGGGGAACGGTTCACCACATGCAACAGCATCCACGCTCTCCTTGCGGCTAGACTAGAAGGTCAACACCAGGCGATGGGCGGACAACACCTCGGCCAGGGCCCCTGCCGCCAAGGGTTCCACATCGAGCATCAACTCGTCTTCCATGAGGCCCAGGCGCGAAAGTGCCTGCTCCTCTACCAGCAGTGACTCGATATCATACATCTCCAGCATCTCGAGAGTCGCGGCCGACCCCTTCTGTCCCAGCGGTCCTGGTTGTTGACCCGCGACCAGCGCCGCCACCCCTTCCCCCATGAACAGCAGGGAGACACTCTGCCCGAAGGCGGCGGCGACCAGGGCAGCGTCCAGCCCTTCCCTCAGCCAGCTGCTGCCATGGGGACCATGGCGCAGGATGACCAGCAGGTCACGGGCAATGTTGTCGTCGTGTAATTGCATCATCGCTCCGTCGCATGTCGAGGTCTCAGGGCCCGAAAGTCACCAGGCGGTCGCAGCGCGTGCCCAGATCGATCAGTTGGCCCAGCCCCGTCAGCTCGAAGGGCGCCTCCACGTTACTCCCACCCTTGCCATGCCTGGCCGCCTCACGCTCGTCGAGCAGGCCTCGGCGAAGGGCCGCGGCGATGCAGACCTGCAGCGATACCTGGTGCTCACGAGAAAGATCGACCCATGCATCCACCAGATGAGGTTCGTCCTGGGGAGGTGCGGCCAGACGGGAGGCATTGTGGACCCCATCATGATAGAAGAATACCGCTTCGAGTCGGTGACCGCGCGCCACCAGGGCACGGGCGAAGCGCAGGGCCGAATGGCTGGCCTGATGACTGTAGGGTGCACCCAACAACAGGATGGCATAGCGCATAGGGCCTCCTGAAAACAACCTGGCCCCGCCGGGTGGCGGGGCCAGGTGAGCCTTAACCAGCGCTTGCGGTCAGTCCTGGCTCATGATGCCCAGGATGGAAAGCAGGCTGATGAAGAGGTTGTAGATCGACACGTAGAGGGTGATGGTGGCGAGGATGTAATTGGTCTCGCCGGCCCGGTGTACGATCTCGCTGGTCTGATAGAGGATGGCCGCGGAAGAGAACAGCACGAAGCCGGCAGACACCATCAGCGACAGAGCGGGGATCTGCAGGAAGATGCCCGCCAGCATGGCCAGAACCAGCACGATGGCACCGGCCATCAGGAAATTGGCCAGGAAGCTGAAATCCTTGCGGGTGATCAGGGCCACCGCCGACAGGCCGACAAAGGTCACGCCGGTCATGCCCAGCGCGGTCATGATCAGTTGAGCGCCGTTGGGCAGGGTCAGGTAGGCGCTGATGATCGGCCCGAGGGTAAAACCCATGAAGCCGGTGAAGGCGAAGGTCGAGAGTAGCCCCATGGCCGAGTTGGCGGTCTTGTGCACCAGGAACATCAGACCGTAGGCTCCGATGAAGAACACCAGGATGTTCATTCGCTCGATACCCATGGCGACCGCGGCGCCGGCCATGACGGCGGAGAACAGCAGTGTCATCGCCAGCAGGCCATAGGTGTTGCGCAGCACCTTGCTGGCGCCTACCGCCTGGGTCTGCTGCCGTGTCGTCTGCGTCTGCGTCTGTTGATAAGCCATTGATCGTAGCTCCCTGTATGGTTGACCTAGGCACTAGACCTAGAATGCCGACAGAAGGTTCCAGACGCAAGCTCCCGATTAGCCAGGCTTCAACGAGACTTCTGCGGTCATTGCATCGGCCAGTACCCGCCGCGCCACCAGGGCTGCAGAGTCACTGACCTCCCCATCCATCTGCTCCAGAGCCTGAAGGTCCATCCAGCGCAACTCGGTGGCATCGTCGGCGGCCGCCTCCACACCACCCTGCCACTCCAGCTGGACCACCACGATGACGAAGTGCATGGTCAGCGAGCCATCGAGGGCATGGTCGAACACGTCGATGGCGGTCAGGATTCGACGTGGAGCGGCCAGCACTCCGGTCTCCTCGAGCAATTCCCTCGCCGCAGCCTGGTGAAGGCTCTCCCCCGCTTCTACCTTGCCGCCGGGCAAGGCCAGCTTGCCGGCATTGGGTGGATTGCGCCGCCTTACCATAAGGATGCGGTCACCCCTGACCACCGCGGCCGATACCGCGGGTATCGGGCGAACGCCGGCGCCAGCTACGATGTCAGGCATGAGAGTCTCCTGAGGTCATCATCTGCCTATTGTGCATCATCCCCTGAGCTAGAGCTAACATCTTGATCCCACACGGCTCTTGACCGGACGGCGAAAACTGGTAATATGCTCAGCCGTAAGCCGGAGGGATGGCAGAGCGGTTGAATGCACCGGTCTTGAAAACCGGCGAAGGTGAGAGCCTTCCCAGGGTTCGAATCCCTGTCCCTCCGCCATTACACGATGAAAACCAGCCTTTTACGGCTGGTTTTTTTCGTTTACCCCCCGCATACCCTCCCAACAGAAAATCTTAGAAACTCTCAAATTGTGCACCATTGCTTGGAGACAGTGCCTCGGCTCCGATATACATGTCTAATGTAAACTAGCGAAGGCAGCGCTGAACTTCGTGCCGTGCTCGAATCGCCTGCCGATCCGGACCGAAGTGCGCCGCATAGCGATGGTTGAACCGCTCAAACTCTGCGGAAAGCTTGTCCTCGGAGACGACCAGGAAACGTCCACGTGTACACATTGGCGTCCAGGCCCGGCAATCTGGTCGCCTTGCTGACCGATCCACCCGAGAAGAATCTGGAAGTCATCTGCGCATCACGTAATTCATGAGACAAGCGCAGATCAATACCGCATCATCTAAAATCAATGCTGCGGATCACGCAATGAACGCGCGGCCCTTATGTGGAGGAACCAAGATGACGAAGTATTTTACCGAAGAGGGTTCTGTCGAGGCGGTCCAAGCCCGGATGGGTGATGACATCAACCCCCGCCTGAAGCAGGTGATGGCCAGCCTGATCACCCATTTGCACTCCTTTGCCAAGGATGTCGAGCTGACCCAGGAAGAATGGGACACGGCCGTGGAGTTCCTGACGAAGACCGGGCAAATCTGCTCGGATGTAAGACAGGAATATATCCTGCTGTCGGATGTTCTGGGCTTTTCCATGCTGGTGGATGCAATCAACAACCGCCGCCCGCCGGGGGCCACCGAAAACACCGTGTATGGCCCTTTCCATGTGCTGAATGCCCCGATCCGTCAGATGGGTGACAATATCAGCCTGGATGGCAAGGGCGAACGCTGCCTTTATGAGGGGCGCGTTATCGACCTGCATGGTGAGCCGATCGAAGGGGCCTGCGTCGATGTCTGGAGCGACAATGCAGATGGGTTCTATGACGTGCAGCAGCCCGATATTCAGCCGCAGTGGAACAACCGCGGGCGGTTCATCACCGGCAAAGACGGGACCTATCGCTTCTATGGGATCAAGCCTGTCAGCTATCCCATTCCCGATGACGGTCCGGTAGGCAAGATGCTGACCGCGCTGGGGCGCCATCCCTACCGCCCTGCCCATATGCATTATCTGGTCACCGCGTCGGGCTATCAGAGGATCGTGACGCATACCTTCGTGGGCGATGATGGGTACATCAACGACGACGCGGTGTTCGGGGTCAAGGAAACTCTGGTCGCGCCGTTCGAACATGTGAATGACGGCGACACGATCTGGCGCTCTCCTTTTGACTTCGTAATGGTCCCGGAGGGGGATACAACCGCCTGATCCGCCGCGGGGCGCGTCCCTCCCGTCGCGCCCCGCCCCGCCCCCCCTTGGAGGCCCTATGCCAAACCTGAAAATCTATGTTGATGAGTCGATCCAAACGGAGCACTACCGACAGGTAGCGGGCGTCTTGCCCGACCTGCGCGACATGTTGTGCCGGGAACTAGCCGTCCCGACGGAGGCCTGCCAGTTGGCGATCGTGACTGTTCTGGGGCTGCCGGATCAGCCTTTAGTCAATGCCGAAATCATGATCCTGCCTAAATCCGACAGAACACCCCAGAAACTGCGCGCAGTCTGTGACCGGATACGCCAAATTCTGTCCGAGGTCAGCGGAGCTCACGTTGCCGTACGGGCGGCCACGCTGGACCCCGAGACCTATATCGCCCTGAAATAGGTCTATAGCACCGGTCACCGCCCGTCCTGCACCTACAAAAGAAAACCAGCCCGTCGTGGCTGGTTTTCGCGTTTCAGGCTCTCGCCCCCGCTAGCGGCCAAGGTCGTCGATGCAGCGTGGGGTTAGCCTTTGCCGACCTTCTGCTGCAACCGTATAAGGACGAACTCGGCGGGCTTCAACGGGGCGAAACCGACCTGCACGACGACCTGGCCCCGGTCGATGTCGACCTGTGTCATGGTGTCACCGAGGCCGCATCGGACGAAATACGCTTCCTTCGCGGTGCCGCCCTGAAAGGCGCCCGCTCGGAACAGGTTATTCATGAACACCTCGATGTTCAGCCGGAGCGAGGACCAGAGTCTCTGGGTATTGGGCTCGAAGACGGACCACTGGATACCGTTGTAGAGGCTCTGTTCGATGAAGATGGTGGTCCGGCGCACCGGCAGGTAGCGCCACTGCGGCTTGGCTCTGGTGGCCAGGGTTCGCGCCCCCCAGATCACCTCCCCGAAGGAGGGAAGGCTTCGTAAGCAATTGACGCCCAGCGGATTGAGCTGCGCCTGATGACCATTCTCGACCTGCTGTTCGAGCCCGGCGACGCCGAGCAGGTCGGCCTCCGCGCCAGCCGGCGCCTTCCAGACGCCGCGACGTACGTCCATACGCGCCCAGATGCCGGCGGCGAAGCCACAGGGCGGAACCCGCAAGGTTCTGGGCATGCGAGGAGAACCCGGCACAGGCTCCGGGGTGAAGAACGGATTGGCTACCTCTACCCAGGGGTAATAGAGCACTCCATAGGAGGAAGTGGGCAGCTTGAGCGCATTGACCTCCGCCGACGTGGTCAGCGCATGACCGGGTGGCGGATCGACAATGACCATCCGGTTACGCATCGACTCGGCGTGGGCGATGGCTGCATCGACGACGGCGTTGCCGGTGCCATCGTCCGCCAGATGCTCATCCGGAAGACAGACAATGCTGACATCCCGGTGTTCCCGCAGCGCCTCGAGTGCCGAGTCGTACTGCGGTGACAAGGCAGGTGCGCCATCGTCGCCCCCCAGCAGCACCACCTCGTTCGGGGTCTCGGCAAGTTTCAGCGCGAGAGACCCGCCACCGGAGCGCTCCGTGCCCCCATGGGCCAGGCCAAGACGCAGGACCGACGCGGCGTCGACAGCGTCACCCGAACCGGTCACCACGACGGCCGAACGGTGAGTCCGCGTGCCGGAGGTCAACACGAGACGTCCCTCCTCAATGGAGGCGGTGAACTCCCGACGAGGATCGCTCCCGCTGGTGACGCCGCCGCGAACCTGGCGCTGAATGGCCTCGGCCACACCTGAGAGACCGTCGCCGTCGCTGAAGGCAGGACCCGCGAAGTTCACCCGCGTCGCCGAACCGTCATCCAGGGAGACGTCGAACGACAAGCCGTTTAGCGTCAAGGCGTCGATACCCGAAAGATCGGCCTCGCTGATACTCACCCCCAGCAGGTGGGGTTCGATGGTCTTCAACTGGATACGTACCAGAGCCGAGTCATCGTTGACGAAGGCCTCGACGAAGTCAGCACGGGTGCCATCCATGGTGAGGTCGACAAAACGCTCTTGCTCCTCATAATCGCCATCCACCAACAGGTCCACCGACAGGGCATGGCGATGCACCCCCTCGCGGACTCCCTGGGAGGCAAGACGCACGCGCAGCCTATTACCCCAGGTGCCAGCGTTGCGAGCGACGAAGCGGACGAGCTGGTCGGACACGGTGGGCGTCGATGGCGCGTCGGGGTGCAGCAGGCATCCCTCAGCGGCGAGCGTGCCACGTGCGAGCCTGATGACATAGGCCACCGACCCACCGTTGAGGAAGTAGGCCCGCACGGCATGGCCCAGGCTGTCGCCATGGGGATCCGACGTGGGCCTGAGCCCACCGTATTCGTTGACGTAGTCGTCCCATCCGAGGAGGCGTGTCGGATGCTGTTCATCGCCACGCACGGCGTAGCCGAGGAAGGCAGCGATTGAGGTACTCGCCCCCTCGATGGCTCGCGTGCCAATGGGAATCTCTTCAACGTGAACGCCGGGGTGACGGAAGGTTGCCATGCCCTCTCTCCCTGAGTTGACCAGGCATTGATACCCTTGCCGCCCGGAGATGCACTCAAGCTAGGTGAAGCTCCCCTGCTTCGCCACATCGCCCTGCTCCTTCACCTCAGGATGAAGCCAGGCGTCGGCGGTTTGCGATCCGTGAGAAACATGAGAACCTTCCCGCAGGCGCCAAGCCCCGATCACTTCTAGAGACATCATCGAGACCGGCATTCACGCCGGCAGCCATCCACGCAGGGCAACCACCCCATGGCACTGAAGGCAAAGATTCACCGGGTCCAGTTGCAGGTCGCCGACATGGACCGGCACTACTACGCGGAGCACGCCATGACCGTGGCGCAGCATCCTTCTGAAACCGAAGAGCGCATGATGGTCAGGCTGCTGGCCTTCGCGCTGAACGCCGACGACGACCTGGCCTTCGGGCGAGGCGTGAGCACCGAGGATGAACCCGACCTCTGGCGCAAGGACCTCACCGGCGCCATCGACCTGTGGATCCAGCTTGGTCAACCCGACGAGAAGAGCATCCGTCGTGCCTGCGGTCGGGCACGACGGGTCATCCTCTATGCCTACAGTGGCCATGGCGCCGCGATCTGGTGGGAGTCACTGGCCGGCAAGCTCGCCGCCCTCGACAACCTGACGGTGGTCGGTATCGCCCCGGAGACGGTGCAGTCACTGGCCGGACTGGCGGCGAAGAACATGAACCTGAACGCCACCCTGCAGGACGGCATGGTCTGGCTCGCCGACCCGGAACAGGCCGTGGAGGTGGCGCTGGAGGTCCTCAAGCAGGCGACCAGGCCGGCGTGAACCTCTGAGGCCATCAGGGCTCGCACTGCCTCAGTAGAGCCTGAGACCCACCTGGGTGATGCGGTTTCCGGCCATCGCGCTGACCACCCAATGAATGCCGTGCCAGTCCACGTCGTCACCCACTACCGGATGCCCCCCAACCCGCAGCGAGACAAACTCGGCCAGCGTCATGTCCTGCTCGCCTGGGCTCAGGGTGAGGCCGTAGGCGTCGGCGATGTCGCGCATGCGGGCCTCGCCCTCGAAGGTGAAGGTCCCGAAGAAGGCTCGCTCGCGCTTGAGCTTGGCATCCCCGTTGAACAGGCGATTCAGGGCCGGCAGGTCATCGGTACGGCCGATCACGCAGATCACGTCCTTGAGTCGCAGCCGGGTGCTGCCCTTGGGGTGCAGCATGACATGCTCGCGGAAAAGCGCCGAGATCAGGGCCCCGGAGGGAAAGCGCAACAGCCTGATCGGCACGTCCTCGAGATCGCGGTTCTCCACCTCGTAGACGAACATCTCGAAGTCGTTCTCCGGCAGGATGCCCAAGGGTCCGCGGCGGTTCGGGGTGACGGTGGGCGGCAGCTCGACCCTCATCCGACGAGCCATCCACGGCAGTGAGCCGCCCTGGATCAGCAGCGACAGCAGCACGACCGCAAAGGCGACGTTGAAATACAGCGAGGCATTCTCCACCCCGCCGATCACCGGGAAGATCGCCAGCACGATGGGGACCGCCCCGCGCAGCCCCACCCAGGCGATGAATCCGATCTCCCGCCAACGGAACTTGAAGAAGGGCTTGACCACGACAAGCACCGCCAGCGGCCTGGCGACGAAGATCAGCGCCAGGGCCACCAGCAGCGCCGGCAACGCATAGTCCATCATCTCGCTGGGCGTAACCAGCAGGCCAAGCACAAGGAAGAGGCCGATCTGGGAGAGCCACGCCAGACCGTCATGCACCGGCAGGATGAAGTTGAGGTGACGACCGGGACGGTTGCCGATCATCACCCCGGCCAGGTAGATCGCCAGGAAACCGCTGCCACCAAGGGCACTGGTCAGGCCGAAGACAAGGAAGCCCAGCCCCAGGGCCAGCAGCGAGTAGAGGCCCGGCGCCAGGTCCAGCCAGCTCAGCAATCGAGCACTCAGCCAGCCGACACCCATGCCGATGAGAATGCCCAGGCCGAACTGCTGAATCAGGAACAGCAGGGTCTCGGTTATCCCGCCGATATCCCCCACCAGTACCTCCACCAGCGTGAGGGTGAGGAAGATCGCCATGGGGTCGTTGGTACCCGACTCGATCTCCAGTGTCGCACCGACCCGCTCGTTGAGGTTGACGCCCCGTCCGCTGAGCATCGAGAACACCGCTGCGGCGTCGGTGGAGCCCACGATGGCGCCCACCAGCAGCCCCTGCACCAGGCCCAGGTCGAAGACCCACATTGCGAACAGCCCCACCAGGCCACTGGTGATGAAGACCCCAAGCGTGGCCAGGGAGAGCGCCGGACGGAAACCGACGCGAAAGGTCTTGAGCCGCGTGCGCAGGCCGCCGTCAAGCAGGATCATGGCCAGCGCCAGATGACCGATCAGAAAGGCCTGCGAATAGTTGTCGAACCGGATGCCGAGCAGCCCTTCCTCCCCGGCGAGCATGCCCAGCCCCAGGAAGATCAGCAGCAGCGGCACTCCGGCCATCGAGGAGAGCCGGCTGGCGAGGATGCTCAGAGCCAGCAGGAAACCGGATAGCAGGAACAGACTATTGATCGAATCCATGGCGTCCTGCCGTGGTTGCGAGAACAGTGAGTATCGCATGCCACGCCGGGCACGGCGATTTCCGTTGGCGGCAATGACTGGTCGTGTCCGATCGGCAGCGGTTAAGCTTGCCCGATACCTCTGGAAGACCCGGTGCCGCGCATGGCAGGAGTCCCGATTCTATGATCCCCCCCCTTCGTCATCGGCGTGACGGCTGGATCGCCCTGCTGGCGATCAACTGCCTGCTGTGGACCGGCCTGGCCGCGGCCGACACCGTGCCATCCAGTCCAGAGTCCTCCGGTAAAGATGAGCAGGCCAGCTCAGAAGCACAGCAAGGCTTCCCGCCACTGGGCACCGAGGTGATGGTGCTGGACCTCGAGGCCCTGGCCGACGAGGCGGCGGCGCGGATTGCCGCCTGGGAAGAGACCCTTCGGCGCTACCGCGAGTCGCCAAGCGGACCCAAGGTCGACACGCCCTCCCTGCCCAGTGTGCCGGCCATTGCTCTGCGCCCGGCCGAGCCCATCGAGCCTCCCCCTGTCACCTCCCTCAGCATGATGCTGGACTGGTATCCCAGCCCCCGCCATGCCGCACTGATCGTTGCCCAGGAGCGGGGGCTGTTTGCCAGCCGCGGGCTGGAGGTGACCCTCTCGACGCCTGCCGATCCGGACGTTCCCATCAAGCTGCTGGCGGCGTCGCGTATCGACCTCGCCCTGGCGCGCCAGCCGCTGCTGCATCTCGAGGTGGATCGCGGCCTGCCCGTGGTTCGCGTCGCCACCCTGATCGCCATGCCGCTTAGCGCCCTGGTGGTGCCCGAGGATGGTGACATCATGACACCGGTAGACCTGGCCGGCTCGCTCATCGGCTATGCCGATGTTGATAGCCGAGACGTGCTGCTCGCGGCACTGCTGAAAGAGGCAAGCATTCGCGATGACGAGGTCGAGACCGAGGAGCTGCACTTCCGTCTAGGTGATGCGCTGCGCGAGGGTCGCGTGGATGGCGTCATCGGTGCCATCCGTCACCTGCTGCCCCGACAGTTGGCAGACGAGGGCCTGGCGACCCGCGTGATGCGTATCGAGGAACTTGTCATCCCGTTGCACGACGGCCTTGTGCTGCTGGCCAACCGTGACCACCTGGGTTCGCAGCGTGACGCTATCCGTAGCCTGGTGTCGGCCCTTGAGGAGGCAGCGGCCTGGATCTCCAACCACCCTGGTGACGCCTGGACGCTGATCGCAACAGCGGAGCCAGCCATCGACACCCCGGTCAACCGTGATGCCTGGGAGCAGGTCCGCTCATTGCTTAACCTGAGCCCCGCAGCCCTGGACCAGGGCCGCTACCGACGCTTCGAGGACTATCTCTTCGAGGCCGGTCTCATCCAGGAGCGCCATCCGGTCTCGCGCCTGGCCATCGACCCCGGCGCGCTCCCCCCGTAAGTGGCTCGCTAAATGTCCCCGCTTGAGCCCCGCTAGCCCTCGACCCTGTCCAGGAAGCCGTTGACCGCGGCCTGGAAGGCCGCGGGTTGCTCGGCATGCAGCCAGTGGCCGGCCTTCAGCGTCTGGATTTCCGCTTGCGGCAGCACCTCGCGAAGAACCGGGAGCATCTCGTCGGTCACGTAGCGAGACTGGTCGCCGCGCAGTACCAGGGTCGGCCCGTCGTAGGCGCCCGCGCCCGCCGGGACACCCATGATGGTCTCGTAGTCACCCTGGATCTCGTCGAGGCCGATCCGCAGCCTCAGGATGCCGGCATCGTCCCGCTCGAGGTTGGTGGCGAGGAACAGGCGCACCGCTGACTCCTCGACATGCTCGGCCAGCAGCGCGTCGGCCTCGCGGCGGTTGGTGGGCTCTCCCGCCTCGACGCACCGCAGGGCGGCGAAGACGTTGTCATGGTCATGTCCGTAAGCCACCGGGGCGATGTCGGCGACGATCAGCGAGGCCGCTCGCGCAGGGGCAAGCCTGGCCAGGCTGATCACCACCTTGCCGCCCATGGAATGTCCCAGCAGATGGGCGCGCTTGACGTCGAGGCGATCCAGCACGGCCAGCAGATCCTCGGCCATGGCGTCGTAGCTCATCCCCGCCACATGCGGTGACTTCCCATGGTTGCGCAGATCCACGGCGATCACCCGATGTCGACGCTGCCACTGCTTGAGATGGGAGCGCCAGTTGTCGGCACTTCCCAGCAGGCCGTGAACGATCACCAGCGGCGTATCGTCACCGCCGGTATCGATGAAGTTGAGATCGGTGGGCATCGAAGCCTCCTTGGCTGCAGGGAATTCAGGGATGAACGCGAGCCTCATCCGGCATCAGGTCGTCGCTGCCGGTCACCGCCACCAGCCGACGGCTGAGCCAGGCCAGCAGCACGCCATACAGGGGCAGGAAGAACGCCAGGCTGATGCCGAGCTTGATCACGTAGTCGACCCAGGCGATCTCCGGCCAGTTGGCAGCCATGAAGGGATCGGGGCTGCGGTGGAAGGCGATGGAGAAGAAGGCGAAGGTATCGGCGAGATTGCCAAGCACCGTGGAGACGGCAGGCGCCACCCACCAGGCCCTGAGAGTGCGCAGCCGATCGAAGACCTGAACGTCCAGCAGTTGGCCCAGCACATAGGCCATGAAGCTCGCCAGGGCGATGCGGGCGACGAACAGGTTCCACTCGCCCAGCGCCTCCAGGCCGGCAAAACCACCGCGCGGAAAGACAACGGAGACGACATAGGACACCACCAGGGCTGGTAGCATCACGCGCCATATGATGGCCCGGGCCGGCTCCTTGCCGAACAGGCGTACCGTGAGATCGGTGGCCAGGAAGATGAAGGGGAAACTGAACGCCCCCCAGGTGGTATGGAAGCCCAGCAGGGTAAACGGCAGTTGCACCAGGTAGTTGCTGGCGGCAATGACCAGGATATGAAAGGCGACCAGCAGCGCCAGGCAGCGGCGGGTCTGGGCGTCGGACAACACGAACATCACAGTATCCTTTTTTGGGGAGGGGTGAGGGAACCCTCGTGGAACGGCACTCGCCCGTCACGAGAACGGGTCGCGCATTATACGACCTGCTCGGCGGGCTGACCATGCGCAGGCCACACCTCATGGCGACGCCCCTGATGACAACGGTATTGAGGACAACAACTCTCACGACAACGCCGCCCACGAGAGGCGGCGTCGAGAGGAGGCTGGCGAAGGGTTATCAGAGCTGGCGAGCCTCGTGGGCGGAGCCGACCGAGCGCTCCTTCATCGCGTCATGGACATCCTGCAGGCTTGCCGGGTCGTCGATGGTCGAGGGCACGCCGAAATCCTGACCGTCGGCGATGTTGCGAAGCAGCTTGCGCAGGATCTTCCCGGAGCGGGTCTTGGGCAGGCGATCAACCACCAGGACCTGCTTGAAGCAGGCGATGGGCCCGATCTTGTCGCGTACCAGGGCGATCAGCTCATTCTCCAGCGCCACCTCGTCGCCATCGAAACCATCCTTGGGGATCACCAGCCCTACCGGCAGCTGCCCCTTGAGGGTGTCGTGGATACCGATCACCGCACATTCGGCCACGGCGGGATGTGCGCCCACCACCTCCTCCATCTCGCCGGTGGACAGGCGATGACCGGCGATATTGATGACGTCATCGGTGCGGCCCATGATGAAGAGATAGCCGTCTTCATCGAAGTAACCGCCGTCACCTGTGAGGTAGTAGCCGGGGAAGGCCGCCATGTAGGCGCTGTGAAAGCGCTGCGGGTCGCGCCATACGCCGGCCAGACAACCCGGCGGCAGAGGCTGCTTGATCACCACGCTGCCCTGCTCCATGGGGCCGGACGACTCGCCGTCGCGGTCGAGTATCTGCACATCGAAGCCGGGGACCGGCACCGTGGCACTGCCGGCCTTGGTGGGCATCGGTTCCAGACCATGAAGGTTGGCGGCGATGGGCCAGCCGGTCTCGGTCTGCCACCAATGGTCGATCACCGGCACATCCATCAGGTCTTCGAGCCAGTGGAAGGTTGGCGGGTCGAGTCGCTCGCCGGCCAGGAACAGCGCCTCGAGGCAGGAGATGTCGTACTGGGCCATCAGCGTGGCGTCGGGATCCTCCTTCTTCATGGCACGGAAGGCGGTGGGCGCGGTGAAGAAGCTCTTGACGCGATACTCGCTGATCAGGCGCCAGAAGGCACCGGCATCCGGCGTCCTTACCGGCTTGCCCTCATAGACCACGGTGGTGCACCCCCGCAGCAGCGGTGCATAGACGATGTAGGAGTGGCCGACCACCCAGCCTACGTCGGAGGCGGAGAAGAAGACGTCGCCGGGATCCACGGCATAGATCGTCTCCATGGAGTAGGCAAGCGCCACGGCATAGCCGCCGGTGTCGCGCACCACACCCTTGGGCTTTCCGGTCGTTCCGGAGGTATAGAGGATGTAGAGCGGATCGCTGCCCTTGACCGGCACGCAAGCGGCGGGTGCGGACTTCTCGATCAAGGCGGACCAGTCATGGTCGATCTCGCCCAGTTCGACGACATGCTGCTCGCGCTGCAAGACCACACAGGCCTCGGGCTTGTAGCTGCTCTGTTCGATGGCCGCATCGATGATCGGCTTGTAGGGAATCACCCGGTCAACCTCGACGCCGCAGGACGCGGCGACCACGACCCGCGGCTCTGCGTCCTCGATGCGAACCGCCAGTTCGTGGGGGGCGAAGCCCCCGAACACCACCGAGTGGACGGCCCCGAGACGGGCACAGGCGTACATGGCGACCAGAGCCTCGGGCACCATGGGCATGTAGATCACCACCCTGTCACCCTTCTCCACGCCCAGATCCTTTAGAGCTCCGGCGAAACGGGCCACCTGGTCGAGCATCTGCGAAAAGGTGAGCGTCCGCTTGCTGTCAGTGACCGGAGAATCCCAGTAAATGGCCGGCTGGTCACCACGCCCCTGCTCGACATGATGGTCCAGGGCGGCATGGCAGATGTTGAGTTCGCCATCCACGAACCAGCGGGCATGATTCGCCTCGTCGTACTCAAGGATGGTAGTGGGTGGGGTGAACCAGGGAATACGCCTGGCCTGTTCGGCCCAGAAGGCCTCGGGTTGATCGATGGAGCGGCGAAATTCGTCTTGGTACATGCTCATCTGCATCCTGTCAGCAATCGAGAGAAGGGGTCTTGATTGTTGACACTGTAGAGCAAGGCAAGCTGCTAAACCTCATACCATCGGCTAATCTTCGACAAAAGAACGAGACCACCCCGCTTTATTGTCAACAACAAGCGACAACCGGTCGGACCCAGGCACATTGATGCATCGCTGATCCGGCGACGGCGACCAGGCTGGGCTATTATTGAGAATAAGCTGATTCAGAATATCGACGAGCAGCCAATGACACCCGCCAGGCGCGGACTCATGGGGATGCATTCAACGGCGCAGGCTCCAGGCTGACCAGAGGCAGGGAGCCAGTGCGGCGGGGAGAGAGATCATGGGCAAGACCAGAGGTGCGGCAGCACGTCTCCTCGAAGGCGGAGAGGCAGACATCGACGAAGCCAGCGCTTTGCTCAAGGCGATGGCCAACGACAATAGATTACGGATCCTCTGCCTGCTGGACGGCAATGAGTTATCGGTGACCGAGCTCAACCAACGGCTCACCCTCAGCCAGTCGGCGCTGTCGCAACATCTCGCGATCCTGCGCCGAGAGAATCTCGTCAGTACCCGCCGCGAATCCCAGACCATCTACTACTCGCTGCAGGGCGATCACGCCAGGAGGCTCATCGAGGCCCTCGACCGACTCGCCCTCGGTGGCAGGCGGTAAGAGCCATCAGCGGTTCTTCCAGAGCCATCAGCGGTGTGGAGATGTGGAGAAGAGCCGTCAGCGTTGAGGAGTAAAAGCCGTCAGCGTTGAGGAGTAAAAGCCATCAGCGTTTCTGCCAGCGCCCGGCGTCGAGCATCTCCAGTCCCCGCTCGACGCTGCGTTCCACGCCACGCGAGACCGCCATGCCCAGACGATCCCCCAACTTCTGCTTCTGCTCCAGTTTCAGGCTTATCACCCGAGCTTCTTGCATGCGCTCCACCAGATAGGCCTCGCTGGTGCCCAGAGCATCCACCAGGCCCCGCCCCAGGGCATCGCTGCCATACCAGATCTCGC
Source organism: Halomonas aquatica (assembly GCF_040196335.1). Lineage (NCBI taxonomy): Bacteria > Pseudomonadati > Pseudomonadota > Gammaproteobacteria > Oceanospirillales > Halomonadaceae > Halomonas > Halomonas aquatica. The sequence goes on along the minus strand of NZ_JBEGCJ010000003.1, from coordinate 318,705 downwards.
CGGTAGCCACCGACTCGATATCCATGCCCGGTCGACGCTCGGCCACATGGCGCTTGAACAGCTCATGGGTGGTCTCGAGATCCTCGATGAACTTGTCGCGCCCCTCCTCCGTGTTCTCGCCGAAGACGGTGAGGGTGCGCTTGTAGCGCCCTGCCGTCAGCAATTCCACGTCGATATCATGGCGCTTGAGCAGGCGATGGAGGTTGGGCAGCTGGGCGACGACCCCGATGGAACCGATCACCGCGAAGGGAGCGGCGCGCAGGTGATCGGCGCCGCAGGCCATCAGGTACCCGCCGCTGGCCGCCACCTTGTCCACGCAGACCGTGGTGGTGAGTCCCGCCTGGCGCAGCCGATCCAGCTCGGCGGCGGCCAGCCCATAGCCATGCACCAGCCCCCCGGCGGACTCCAGGCGCAGCACCATCTCATCGTTCTCGCCGGCCACCTCGAGTACCGCCGAGACCTCCTCGGCCAACCGGCCAGTGGCGCTGGCCTTGAGATCGCCATGGAAGTCGAGTACCCAGACCGTCGGCAACACGTCGCCCTCCCCCTTGCGTCCGTCACGGGTTCGCGCCTTGTCATCTCGCCTGAAGGCCTTGACCAGGCCCTTGCGAGCACCCGGTTGACTGGCCGCCAGTTGCATTCGCCGCCGCCGCAGGTGGCGTGACTCGTTGAGCTCCTCGAGACGCAGCCGAGGGCGATCCCCCGTCTCGCCCCTGAGCTTCACGAACACCGCCACCGCCAGACCGACGACCACCACCAGGGTCAACAGCTGCGCCAGGAACATGCCAAAATCCGTCAGCCACTCGTTCACCGTCCTCTCCTCATCGACTCACCATGCTGCCATCCTGCCCGGCGCCTTCCCCTGGGCACAAGGCCGCTTGATGCAAACAGTTGTTTCAAATACGCTAACGACCGGAACTGCCCCGCCCCTCCTAAAAGGATTCCCGATGTCCGACGCTACCATCGACAAGCTCAAGAGCCGCTTCGACGCCGATGCCGCCAGTGGCATGCGCGAGGTCTTCCAGTTCCATTTCAACGATGCCGGCAGCCACTATCTAGTGGTGGATGATGGCACCCTGGAGGTGCACGAGGGCGAGCACGACGACCCCTCGGTCAGCCTGAGCATGAGCAGCGAGACCCTCAGGGGTGTGATGAGCGGCGAGATAAACGGCATGAACGCCTTCATGACGGGCAAGCTCAAGGCGACAGGCAACGTCATGCTGGCGACACGGCTGACCAGCCTCTTCCCCGGCCACTGATCCACGTTGACGCCCCGCTAGCCGCGGGCCCCGACCTCATTGAGATGGGTCTCGATCAGTGCCCGCGAGATGGAGTAGAGCGGTGGCAACTGGGGCAGGCGTCGCGGGCTGAACCAGGCGGCGTCGGCGATCTCGACCCCATCAATGCGGATACGCCGGCTGGCGGCCTCGGCGAAGAAGCCCAGCATCAGCGAATGGGGAAAGGGCCAAGGCTGGCTCTTGAAATAACTGACCCTCCCCACGCTAAGCCCCACCTCCTCGAAGACCTCGCGGCGCACCGCCTCTTCGGCGGCTTCGCCTGGCTCGATGAAGCCGGCGAGGGTCGAGTAGCGCCCCGGGGGGAAGCGCGGGCTGCGGGCCAGCAGCAGCGCCTCGCCATGGGTCACCAGGGTGATGATGCAGGGCGAGTTGCGCGGATAGTTGCGATGGCCGCACTGCCCGCAATGCATGGCGAATTCGGCGTCCAGACGCGACGCCGGGACTCCGCAACGACCACAGAAGCGATGGTTCTCGAGCCAGGCCGCCACCTGCAGCGCCGTGGCGACCAGCGCGTACCATGACTCCGGCAATCGGCCGAGCCAGTGGCGGGCATCCGGCCAGTCATCGCCCGGCTGCTCCTCCAGCGACAGCGCCACCGGCTCTTCCTGCCACCAGCACAATGGCTGCACTCGGTCGTGCCAGGGCTGGAAGGCCTGCAAGGGGCCGTCATCGCTACCGGGCGCGATGCGCCCCCGGGCCAGACGGATCACCCGCCCGGCCGTCTCCTGACTCGGTAGTTCACGGCGCAGCATCAGTGGCCATCCTCGGCGCCCGGCAGATCGGGATGGGCATCCCAGCGACACTCGCCAGAGGCCTCGCGAATCCGGTCCAGCTTGGCCCGGTGGGCAGCGAGTTCCGCCTCACCGGGACGCACGACTCGCAGTTGCCCCGGGCTGAGGGACAGGCGACGGACGGAAAGCCCCTGCTGATCGCCGGACTGACCCTCCGACGCCGCCGAGGCGTCCAGTGACAAGGCGGTCTGCCCTCCGGTCATCGCCAGGTAGACGTCCGCGAGGATCTCGGCGTCCAGCAGAGCACCGTGGAGCACCCGGTGGCCGTTCTCGATGTCATAGCGCTTGCACAGCGCATCCAGGCTGTTGCGCTGGCCGGGATGCATGTCACGGGCCAGCTTCAGGGTATCGAGGATCCGACAATGATCGGCCACCGGGCCGAGCCGCGACTCACCCCGCTGGGCATCGAGCAGGCCGAACTCGTGGTCCATGAAACCCACGTCGAAGGGCGCATTGTGGATCACCAGCTCGGCCCCTTCGATGAAGGCCCAGAAGGCATCGGCGATTTCGGCGAAAACCGGCTCGTCGGCCACCCGCTCGTTGGTGATGCCGTGAACGCCCACGGCCTCAGCCTCGATATCGCGTTCGGGATTGATGTACTGGTGGTAGGAGTTGCCGGTGAGGCGGCGATTGACCATCTCCACCGCCCCGATCTCGATCAGGCGATGGCCGTCACGGGGGTCGATGCCGGTGGTCTCGGTATCCAGAATGATCTGACGCATGGGGTCTCTCGTCGGCTCCCGGGTAAGCTCGCAGCTCTCGCAGCTAAGGTAGTCGAGTCAGGCCCCGGACGCGGGCCTGGGGCTCATCGATAGCCTGTCCATCATCCTTGCGACTCCTCTTCGCGAAGCGTCCCGACCCGCGTGGCACTACCCAGAGCCGGACCGGCCAGGGGGTTTGACAGGTCGAGCCGAAGGCGCTGCGACTGGGCAAGCTGGGTACGGCGCCGGGCGTGAATCATGTAACTGTCGCCCCACGGCTGGTTGTGGCGCCGGCCGAAGGTCTCAAGCAAGGTGTTGCGCGGCAGGCTGCCGGGCAGATGGAAACCGCAGTAGTCTACCCGGTCGATCTCGAAGTCGACAAACGCAAGCCAGTCTCCCAGACGCCCGGGCGTCCGCCAGCGACCCCGCCAGGGCATGAAGCGCCGGCGGCCCGGCCAGACCCGCGATAGCCCACCGACGCTCAGTGGGGACCAGCCGAAGATGATCAAGCGTCCGTCAGCGGCGGTGACGCGGGCCGCCTCCTGCAGCATGTGATGTGGGTCTGGCACTACCTCCAGCAGGTGATGGATGACCACCAGGCTCAGGCTGTCGTCGGGCAGCGGCAGGGCATCCGGCGGGCTCACCAGGGTCGACTCGTGGTCGGCCATCTCGCGGGTCGGTGACCAGCCCAGTGCATGGCGGATCGGACAGATGTCGCTCAGCATCGGGGCCATGCCCAGTTCCAGGCTGTGCCCGCCGAAGAGGCGCTCGCAGACCGGCCCCAGGCAGGCTCGCTCGGCCCGCCAGTATGCCTGTCCCGCCGGTGAGGACCAGAAGCGCCGTCCATCCCGGACCAGTCTGGCCAGTCCATGGAGATCCCGCGGATTTGACATAGAGACCTCTTCCCTCCACAGTGCCGGGTTTTGCATACCATATCGAAACGATTCGCGGCAGCGTCTGGAAACGCCTGCGTCAAGGACCCTGAGCCCATGTTGAGCGTGACACCGATAACCGCCTTTAGCGACAACTATATATGGCTGCTGCGCCAGGATACGAGCCAGGCAGTCTGCGTGGTGGATCCAGGCGATGCAACGCCAGTCATCGATTGGCTGGAGCGCGAAGGGCTCGACCTGGGCTGCATACTGATCACCCATCATCATCACGACCACACCGGCGGCCTGCGGGAGTTGATCAAACGCTATGCTCCGCGCGTGATAGGCCCGGACAACCCCGAGATCGAGGGGATCGACGAGCGAGTCGGTGACGGTGACGAGGTGAGGGTGATGGGCCGGCTATTCGAGGTGTTCGCCCTGCCCGGCCACACCCTGGATCATATCGGCTTCTTCGCGGCGGGCATCCCGCCGTTGCTGTTCGGCGGCGACGTGCTCTTCAGCGGCGGCTGCGGAAGACTGTTCGAGGGCACCCCTGAGCAGATGTACGGGTCCCTGACTCGCCTCGCGTCGCTGCCGGAAGAGACTCTGGTGTTCGCCGCCCATGAGTACACCCAGGCCAATCTGGCCTTCGCCCGCGCCGCCGACCCGGACAATGCCGATGTCGAGACGGCCGAGCAGGAATGCCGTCAGGCCCGTGAGCTCGACCGACCCACGCTGCCCAGCACCCTGGGCCGTGAACGCCGGATCAACCCTTTCCTGCGCTGTGACTCTACCGGCGTGCGCCAGGCCGCCGCCGCCCATGGCGACACCCACAGCAGCCAGGCGACCTTCACCACGCTTCGCGCGTGGAAGGATGCCTTCTGAATACACCGATGATATACCACTCCTGGCCTTGCTCTTTCGGCCGGACTTCGCATGACCTGGAGATCACCTCTCGATGACCTATTACACCGCACGTCGAAGGATCCTGGGCTTCACCAGCTGTCTCGCCCTGATGGGTTCACTGATGGCCACCGGCAACAGCCAGGCCTCTACGACCCCCCAGAGCGCTTTCAAGGAAGATTCGGCCAGTCAGAAGGCCCCATCCGCATCGTTACCCAGGAGCCAGCACTTCTGGGATGCGCTGGCCCTCGAGCCCCAGAATGCCTGGTCACGGCTCACCGAGGCCTTCCAGTGGCAGGAGGACGCCGACCATCCCCGCGTCCAGCACTGGATCGATCACTATCGCCAGAGCCCGCACAACATCGCCGAGATCACCGAGCGCGCCCGCCCCTGGCTCGCCTGGATCACCGAGCGCGTGAAGGAACGGGGCTTGCCCGGCGAGATCGCCCTGATTCCCTTCATCGAGAGCTCCTTCGACCCCACCGCCCGCAGCCATCGTGGGGCCAGCGGCCTATGGCAGTTCATGCCCGGCACGGGCAACGCCCTGGGACTGCAGCGTGGCGGCGGCTACGATGGTCGCCTCGATGTGGCCCGCTCCACCCACGCCGCCCTGGATTATATCGAGATGCAGGCCGATCAGTGGTACGAGGGTGACATCGAGCTCTCCCTGGCAGCCTACAATGCCGGGGCCGGCAACGTGAACCATGCCCGCAGAGCGGCGCTCGCCCGTGGCGAGGCCGGCAACTACTGGGACCTTCACCTGCCCCAGGAGACCATGGCCTATGTGCCCAAGCTGATCGCGATCTCGGCGATCATCGCCGACCCGGAGCACTACGACGTCGCGCTACCTGAAATCGAGGCCCAGCCGGCCGTCGCCGAGGTCCCGGTGACCCGGCCGCTGGATCTCGCCGAGGCGGCCCGCCTGGCCGGCGTCCCGCGCGCGGCCCTGGAGGACCTCAATCCCGGCCTGCTCGGCAACCGTGCCGATCCTCGTCACGTCAAGCGGCTGCTGGTCCCGGCCGACAGCGCCACTCGCATGGTGGCTCGCCTGCGCAGCGACACTCCCGACCGCTCGACCGCCAACGGCGACGAGGTCTACGTGGTCCGCCGAGGCGACAGCCTCTCGGCGATCGCCTCGCGCCATGCCGTGGCCCTGGCGGACCTGGCACGATGGAATGACATCGAGCAGCCCGACACTTTACAACCGGGGCAGCAACTGACACTTTCCGGTAGTTGATGTCCGGGGCCGCGGCCCCGCCCTGCTACAAGGATGCTGATCGATGCGACATGCTGCCCCTGGCCTGGGCCTTCTGCTGGGTGCGCTGCTCGGCGGACCGGCCCTGGCGGCCACCCCCACCGAGGTGCCAACCGTGCATGGCCTGGCGCTCTACGGCAAACCGAGCCTTCCTGCGGGCTTCACGCACCTGCCCCATGCCGATCCCGACGCCCCGGTGGGCGGAAGCCTGATCCGCTCGGCCATCGGCAGCTTCGACTCTACCAACCCCTTCATCATTCGCGGCACCCCGGCCACCGGGCTGACCGAGATCTACGATACCCTGCTGACCCAGAATCCCGATGAGCCCTTCTCGATGTACGGATTGCTCGCCGAGGGCGTGCGCCTGGACCCCGAGCGCCAGTGGATCGAGTTCGACCTTCATCCCGAGGCGCGCTTCCATGATGGAGAGCCGGTCACCGCAGAAGACGTGATCTTCAGCTTCGAGACCCTTACCGAACGGGGCCAGCCGTTCTATGCCGCCTACTATGCCGACGTGGTCGACATTCGGGCCGTGGACGAGGACACCGTGCACGTCGACCTCGCCGACAGCGAGTCCCGGGAACTGCCGCTGATCCTCGGCCAGCTGCCGATCCTGCCGGCCCACTTCTGGGAGGACCGAGACTTCGAGGCGACCACCCGTGACGCCCTGCTCGGTTCGGGTCCTTACCGCATCGCCACGGTGGATCCGGGACGGCGTATCGTCTACGAGCGGGTGCCGGACTACTGGGGCAAGGATCTCCCGGTGAACCGCGGTCGCCACAACATCGAGCGGCTGGTCTACGATTACTACCGCGACCAGACCGTTGCTCTGGAGGCCTTCAAGGCCGGCAACCTCGACATGCGCATCGAGAGCAGCGCCCGCAACTGGGCCACCGCCTACGACTTCCCGGCCCTGACAGAGGGGCTCGTCAAGCGTCTCGAGGTGGCGGACGGCCAGCCCGCCGGCATGCAGGCCTACGTCATGAACCTGCGGCGCGACAAGTTCCAGGACGTGCGGGTCCGCGAGGCCCTCAATCTGGCGTTCGACTTCGAGTGGCTCAACCGCAACCTCTTCTACGGTGCCTACGAGCGCACGCGAAGCTACTTCGCCAACTCCGGGATGGCCGCCGACGGGTTGCCGAGCGAAGCCGAGCGCCAGATGCTCGAGCCCTATCGGCAGTCCCTGCCCGACGAGGTCTTCTCCTCGCCGTTGCCGATCGAGCACCCGGACGAACTGCGACCTCGGCTGGCCAGGGCGCTGGAGCTGCTCGACGAGGCGGGATACGCGGTGCGCAACGGGGTGATGACCCACCGGGACAGCGGGGCGCCCCTGCGCCTTGAGGTGCTGCTCTACGATACCCAGTTCGAGCGAGTCGTACAGCCGCTGCTGCAGAACCTCGCCAAGCTGGGCATAGAGGGCGACATCCGCATCGTCGACGTCAACCAGTACCTCAACCGTCTGCGTAGCTTCGACTTCGACATGATTGTCGGCAGCTTCCCCCAGTCGGCGAACCCCGGCAACGAGCAGCGTGACTTCTGGACCAGCGAATTCGCTGATGTTCCCCAAAGCCGCAACCTGATCGGGCTCAGCGAGCCGGTGATCGACGACCTGGTCGAGGACCTGATCGCCGCCGACTCCCGGCAGGCACTGGACACGGCCGCCCAGGCGCTTGACCGGGTGCTGCGCTGGGGATTCTACGTGATTCCACAGTGGCACCTGGGGCACACGCGGATTGCCCTGTGGAACAAGTTCGGCTGGCAGGAGCCCTTCCCCGAGTACAACCTCGACCTGCACGCCTGGTGGGTGGACCCCCGACGCGCCGAGGAGATCGAGGACCGCCAGCGCAATCGCTGAGGGCTGTATGGAGTCAGCTGTCGGGGCAAGCCTCTGCGAAGGCTCTGTAAACCCCTCCCTGGAGACTCCATCCCTGGCGAAGGCCCCCCGATCCGCCTCGCCCCGTCAGGACTCGAGACGCTGGCTTGGATATGACTGCTTAAGGATACGCCGTGGCCGCCTACGTTCTGCGCCGCCTGCTGCTCATGATCCCCACCCTGCTGGGCATCATGCTGCTCAACTTCATCATCGTGCAGGCCGCCCCGGGTGGTCCCATCGACCAGGTGCTGGCCCGCTTCCAGGGCCTCTCAAGCCAGGCCAGCACCCGCATGGAAGGTGGCGGTGGAGATGTCACGGCGAGCGGTGAGTCTCGCGGTGCCCGAGGCGTCCCCCCCGCCTTCATCGAGAAGCTCGAGACGCAGTTCGGCTTCGACCAGCCACCCCATGAGCGCTTCCTCGGCATGATCGTCGACTATGCCACCTTCGACTTCGGCGAGAGCTTCTTCCGCGACGAGCAGGTGACCACCCTGATGCTGGAACGCCTGCCCGTATCGATCTCGCTGGGCCTGTGGACCACCCTGGTGGTCTACCTGGTCTCGATCCCGCTTGGCATCCGCAAGGCCCTGCGACACGGCTCCAGGTTCGACGTCTGGAGCTCGGGCCTGGTCATCGTCGGCTATGCCATCCCGGGCTTCCTGTTCGCGATCCTGCTCATCGTGCTGTTCGCCGGCGGCAGCTACTGGGACGTGTTCCCGCTGCGCGGCCTCACGTCGGCCGACTTCGACGAGCTGTCTGCCTGGGGCAAGGTCAAGGATTACCTCTGGCACATCACCCTGCCGGTGATCGCCTCGGCGATCGGCAGCTTCGCCACCCTGACCATGCTGACCAAGAACAGCTTCCTCGACGAGGTGCACAAGCAGTACGTGCTGACCGCCCGCGCGAAGGGTGCAAGTGACCGGCGCGTGCTTTACGGCCATGTGTTCCGCAACGCCATGCTGATCATCATCGCCGGCCTGCCCGCTGCGCTGGTGGGGATCTTCTTCACCGGCTCGCTGCTCATCGAGGTGATCTTCTCCCTCAACGGCCTGGGCCTGCTGGGCTTCGAGGCGGTGATGCAGCGCGACTATCCTGTGATCTTCGGCACCCTCTACCTCTACACCCTGATCGGCCTGGTCCTGAAGCTGGTCTCGGACCTGACCTATGTCTGGGTCGACCCGCGCATCGACTTCGAGACAAGGGAGTCCTGAGTCATGAATGCCCCACGCCCCTCTCGCCTATCGCCGATCACCCGGCGCCGCCTGGCGGTCTTCCGGGACAACCGGAGAGCACGGCTATCGCTGTGGATCTTCGCGGTCCTGTTCCTGGTCAGCCTGGTCGCCGAACTGATCGCCAATGACCGTCCGATCGTCATGCAGTATCAGGGGCAGTGGTACGCGCCGGTGCTGGTGGACTATCCCGATACCGAGTTCGGTGGCTTCCTGCCGAGTCCCGCCGACTATCGTGATCCATTCATCCGTGACGAGATAGACGCCAACGGCTGGATGCTCTGGCCACCGATCCCCTTCTCCTACGAGACCCTGGACATGGCGCTGGACCATCCCGCCCCCTCGCCGCCCACCACCCGTCACTGGCTGGGCACCGACGACCAGGGTCGCGACGTGATGGCTCGGGTCATTTACGGCTTCCGGCTTTCGGTGATCTTCGCGCTGATACTCACGGCCGGATCCATGGTGCTCGGGGTGCTGGCCGGCGGCATCCAGGGCTACTTCGGCGGCAAGGTGGATCTCATCGGCCAGCGCTTCACCGAGATCTGGTCGGGGCTGCCGATGCTCTTCCTGCTGATCATCCTGGCGAGCCTGGTGGAGCCCAACCTTTGGTGGTTGCTGGGCATCATGCTGCTCTTCTCCTGGCTGGGCCTGGTCGACGTGGTGCGCGCCGAGTTCCTGCGCGCCCGCAACCTGGAGTACGTTCGTGCCGCCCGTGCCATGGGCCTTCCCTCACACCTGATCATGTGGCGCCATGTCCTGCCCAACGCCATGGTCGCAACCCTGACCTTCATTCCCTTCCTGTTCACCGGGGCGATCACCACCCTCACCGCCCTGGACTTCCTGGGTTTCGGCCTGCCACCGGGCTCGCCCTCCCTCGGTGAGCTGGTCGCCCAGGGCAAGAACAACCTGCAGGCGCCGTGGCTCGGCATCACCGCCTTCGTGACCCTCTCGGTGATGCTCTCGTTGCTGGTATTCATCGGCGAGGGGCTGCGCGATGCCTTCGATCCCCGCCATATTCAGCATGCCGCCACCCCGAGGACAACGAGCGATGCCTGAGCGCCTGCTGCAACTCGACGACCTGACCATCGCCTTCGACGAAGTCACTGTGGTCGACCGGCTGTCACTTTCGGTGAATCGCGGCGAGACCCTGGCCCTGGTGGGTGAATCCGGTTCGGGGAAATCGGTATCGGCGCTGGGCGCCATGAGCCTGCTGCCCCCCAACGCGCGGATCGAGGGTGGAAGACGACTTGGCGGAACCGACCTCGCCACCCTCTCACCGAGGGGCTGGCGAGGACTGCGCGGCAGCCGGGTGGGCTTCATCTTTCAGGAGCCCATGACCTCGCTGAACCCGTTGCACCCTATCGGCAAGCAGATCGGCGAGACCCTGCGTATGCATCAGGGGCTCACCGGCAAGGCGGCTCGCCACCGCACACTTTCGCTGCTGGAGCAGGTCAAGTTGTCGCGTGCCGAGGAACTGATGGATGCCTGGCCGCACCAGATCTCCGGTGGCCAGCGCCAGCGCGTGATGATCGCCATGGCCATTGCCAACGAACCGGAACTGCTGATCGCCGACGAGCCCACCACGGCGCTGGACGTGACCGTGCAACAGGAGATCCTCGCCCTGCTGGCCGAACTGCGTGACGTCCATGGCATGGGCATGCTCTTCATCACCCATGACCTCAACCTGGTGCGCCGTCATGCCGACCGGATCTGCGTGATGCACCAAGGCCAGGTGGAGGAGACCGGAGCGGTGAGCGAGGTCTTCACCCGCCCCCAGAGCCCCTATACCCGCCTGCTGTTGGATGCCGAGCCGACCGGGCGGCCGGCACCCGTCGTGAACCCGACGCCCCTTCTCGAGGCCCGCGGCGTCGGGGTCCGGTTTCAGCGCCCGAAACGACTGTTTGCAAGGCGCCCGCCGCCCTTCGAGGCCGTCAAGCCCCTGGATCTCCATGTGGCATCGGGAGAGACCCTGGGCATCGTGGGCGAATCCGGCTCGGGCAAGACCACCCTGGCTCTGGCGCTGCTACGTCTGGGCCAGGGTCACGGCGAGATCGACTTCGACGGGGCGCGCCTCGATCGCCTGAACGGAAATGACCTGCGCCGTCAGCGCCGCAGCTTGCAGGTGGTCTTCCAGGATCCCTACGGCTCGCTATCTCCCCGCCTTCCGGTCTTCGATATCGTCAGCGAGGGGTTGCGATTCCACCACCCAGAACTCGCCATGGCGGAGGTCGATCGCCGGGTGCGTGACACCCTGCGCGAGGTCGGCCTGACCGAGGAGTGCGCCTCCCGCTATCCCCACGAGTTCTCCGGCGGTCAGCGTCAACGCATCGCGGTGGCCCGCGCGATCATCCTCGAGCCGCGACTGGTGGTACTCGACGAACCCACCTCGGCGCTGGATCGCAGCGTGCAGAAGCAACTCGTCGAACTGCTGCGGGGCCTCCAGTCCAGACGCGGGCTGAGCTACCTGTTCATCAGCCACGACCTCGCGGTGGTGCGCGCCATGGCCCACCGTGTACTGGTGCTCAAGGACGGCGAGGTGATGGAACAGGGAGATTGCCGACAGGTGCTCGAGCGCCCCACCAGCGACTATACCCGAGCCCTGGTGGCGGCAGCCGGCCTCGCAGAGGTCGACTGACCCTCGCTGTGGCCTCTCGAAAGGCGTTTTCAGCAATGGGCGTTCCTGCAACGGGCGATTGACTGCCGTTTTTCGAGGCACATATTCGGGAATGTGGCCTTCCCTCGCCGAATGGAAAGATAACGGTATAAGTATACTAAAAGACGCCTTTCGCTGTTGCAGACGGACCCCGGTGCCACGGCGGCGGGGTCCCATCTCTCTTGGCAAGGGAACGTTGACAAATAATCCTTTTCGGAAAATTACACTGGGTTACACTGAAATCTTGCCAAATGTCGACGAGACACCATGAGACCCCTCTTCTCGACCCTGCTCGGGACCCTGCTGATCGCCGTGCTGCTCGTCGCTCCCGCCTGCGACGCCAGCATGGCGTTGGACCTCGACGAGGGCTGGGAATACCGATGGGGCGACTCCCCCTTCCTGGCCAACGGCACACCGGTCTGGGTCGCTGAGCCCGGGGACGAGGCCGAGTGGCGACCTATCGCCTTCCCCTCCAATCCGCCCGGTCGCGATGACCACCAGCACGCCTGGTTTCGCATCACGCTGCCCGAGGGCGAATGGCGTGACCCGGTGCTGTACATCTACAGCGTCGACCTGATCACCCAGGTCTGGCTCGGTGACGAGCGGATCTACCAGTACGGTCTCTTCGATGAGAAGGGCGAGGGGCGCTTCGAGGGCTGGCCCTGGCACATGATCCGCCTGCCCGAGAGCTTCACAGGCAAGACCCTCCATTTCCGTGTGTTTTCCGACTACACCGACATCGGCCTGTGGGGGGAGGTCAAACTGATGGAACATATGGACCTGCTGAAATATGTCCTGGAGCGCTCCGCTGCCGACCTGGTGGCCAGTGCCTTCCTGATGCTGCTCGCCCTGCTCGCCTTCGTCTTCGCCGTGATAAAGACCAACCGACAAGGCTTCGTCGCCATCGGGCTCTTTGCCCTGTCATCGGGCATCATGCTGCTCGCCGAGACCCAGGCCAGCCAGTTGCTGCTCGACATTCCCCTGTTGTGGGACTATCTGGCCGCGGCGGGCTACTTCACCCTGCCGGTGGCCATGGGACTGATGCTGGAGCACTGGTTCGCCAAGCGACGTCCGATCCTGTTACGACGCATCTGGCAGTTCCACCTGGGCTACGTGATAGTGGCCCTGGGGCTCGCGATGGCCGGCATCATCGACCTCTCCAGCACCTTCCCTCCCTTCGATGCGGTGCTGTTGGCGAGCCTTGTGCTCATGTTCACCATCATCGTCATGCACCTGGGGGTACTCAATGGCGAACAGAAGCTGATCGTCATCAGCTATGGTCTCTTCGCCCTGCTGCTGGTGGTGGACATGGCCGTGGCACACGGAATGCTCGCCTGGCGCCGGGTCCCGCTGAACGTCGGCGCACTGGGCTTTGCGCTGGTGATCGTGATGATCTCGCTATGGAACTTCCGCCACACCCAGGATGAACTGCAACGCCTGAATCATTCCCTCGAGCGGAAAGTGGCCCAGCGCACCCGGGAGCTCGAGGAGATGATCTTGAAGCTTCAGGGCTTTCCCTACGAGGATGCCCTGACCGGCCTGCACAACCGCCGCTACTTCGACGAGATGCTAGAGCACGAGGGAGCCGTGGCGCGTCGCAACGAAACGCCGCTGACCCTTGCGATGCTCGACATCGACCACTTCAAGCAGTTCAACGACCTCGAGGGTCACGAGGCGGGGGATACTGTGCTGATCGGCATGGGCCGGCTATTGACCCATCACTTCAGGGAGACCGACGCGGTCTGCCGAATGGGGGGTGAGGAATTCGGCATCGTCATGCCGGGCGCGACGACCTCCATGGCCCAGGCTCGTCTCGCCGAACTGATGGACATCCTGAGCCGAACGCGCTTTCGCTATGACGGCCGGGTGCTCGAGACCGTGTCGATCTCCTGCGGCCTCGCCTCCTATCCCGATCATGCCGATGAGCCCATGACGCTGATCGGGTTCGCCGACAAGGCGCTCTATTCGGCCAAGCACCACGGGCGGGCAAGGATCGAGGCCTATTCCTGAGGGCAATCTGGGCCTGAGAGCAATCTCAGCCCGAGAGTAGCCTGAGCCTGAGCACGGCTCAGAACTGCGCCACCTCGGCCTCGGAGAGCTCTCGCCACTCGCCGGGCGCCAGCTCGCCGAGGACCAGGGGGCCGATGGACTCGCGGTGGAGGGCCTCCACATGGTGGCCGACCGCCGCGAACATGCGCTTGACCTGATGATACTTTCCCTCGAAGAGCGTCAGTTCGGCGACTCGCGGTTCACGCATCTCGAGTTCGGCGGGTCGGGTCGGCTTTTCCTCGCCTTCCAGCAGGACCCCTTCGGCGAATCGACTCACGGCATCGGCAAGCGTCACTCCCTCCAACGGCTCGGCGAGGGTGACACGATAGACCTTGCCGCAGCGCCGCTTCGGCGAGGTGACCCGGTGGGACCACTTTCCATCGTCGGTGAGCAGCACCAGCCCGGTGGTGTCGACGTCCAGCCGGCCCACCGTCTGCAACCTTTCCACATGGGGCAGGTCGATCAGTTCGCGCACCAGCGGGTAGAGGCCTCTGCGGGATGTGCATTCGACGCCCGCGGGCTTGTGGAGCATCACGTAGCGCAGGCCGACAAGCGCCAACGGCTCGCCGTTCCAGCTGACCCGACGCTCATCGTCGACCTGGGTGGCGGGGTTCTTGATCACCTCGCCGTCCACCTGCACCTCCTCGCGATGCAGCGCCTTCTTGGCCAGGCTCCGAGTCAGGTCGGTGGTCTCGCAGAGGAAACGGTCCAGACGCATCAGTAGCCCACCCCGTCGGCGAGGCCGAAGTGATCGGCATCTCGCCAGGCAGGGAACTTCTCCCGGAAGTCCTGCAGCTCATCGAGGGAAAGGGTACCCGTCTTGAGGAAGGGCTCGTCACGGGGCTCGTCGATCAGCGCCTCGCCCTTGGCATCCACCAGCATCGAGTCACCGGCGTAAGCAAGCCCCTTGGCATCCTCGCCGACCCGGTTGACGCCGATCACCGGGCAGAGGTTCTCGATGGCCCTGGCCTGCAGCAGCACGCGCCAGGGGTGGCGACGCGGGGCCGGCCAGTTGGCCACGCAGAGCATGGCATCATACTCGAAGTGCTCCTCGGGACCCGGCTTCTGGCGCAGCCAGACGGGAAAGCGCAGGTCATAGCAGACGGTGAGCAGGATGCGGAAGCCCTTCAGTTCGACGATCACACGCTCATGGCCCATGGCATAGCGCTCGTGTTCGCCGGCCATGCGGAAGAGGTGGCGCTTGTCGTAGTGAACCAGGCTGCCGTCAGGCCGCGCCCAGATCAGACGGTTGAAGTAGTCGCCGTCGTCCATCACGGCCACGCTGCCCGTGACCACACAACCGCGTCGGTTAGCCTGCTCCTGCAGCCAGGCCACGGTGCGGCTCTCGGCCATGGGTTCGGCCATCTCACGGGAATTCATGGTGAAGCCCGTGGAGAACATCTCCGGTAACACGATCAGGTCCGTGTCGTCGCCGCCGAGATCGCCCAGGGTCTCCTCGAGCATCCGACAGTTGGCATCGGGGTCTTCCCAGCGCAGATCGCACTGCACCAGGGTGGTTCTCAGTTCGCTCATGGGAAGCTCCATCAAGGTGAAGTGACA
Organism: Halomonas aquatica; assembly: GCF_040196335.1. Taxonomy (NCBI): domain Bacteria; kingdom Pseudomonadati; phylum Pseudomonadota; class Gammaproteobacteria; order Oceanospirillales; family Halomonadaceae; genus Halomonas; species Halomonas aquatica. The sequence goes on along the minus strand of NZ_JBEGCJ010000003.1, from coordinate 303,521 downwards.
AAGCACCAGCCTACCCCAGTGTCGTCTTCGCGTCAGCCGCCCGGCCCATGGCGACCTCCCTGATAGCTTGCTAATATTGGGCCACTTTTTGACCAGAGGCCACCATGTCCCTCTCGCCCGCGTCTCCCCGACATGAAAACGGCCAGGGTGTGGCCTTCGGCCTCACCGCTTATGCGATGTGGGGCTGCTTCCCGCTGTTCTTCGCCCTCTTCCAGGGCGTGCCCGCCTATGAGGTGCTGATCCACCGGGTGATCTGGTCCTGTGCCTTCCTGGCCGTGCTGGTCACCCTGCTCGGCCGCTGGTCGCCCATCCGCCAAGCCCTGGCGGAGCCCAGGCGATTGGGCCGAGTATTGGGCTGCGCCCTGCTGATCGCCCTGAACTGGGGTCTATTCATCTACTCGGTGGAGACGCGACACGTGCTGCAGGCGAGCCTGGGATACTTCATGACCCCGCTGGTCAACGTGGCACTGGGCGTGCTGGTGCTGCAAGAGCGTATGGCGCGCCTGCAGGGAGTGGCTGTGGGACTGGCCGTCCTGGCCATCGCGATCCAGCTGGTCATGCTGGGTGAGCTGCCGTGGATCAGCCTGGGACTAGCCTTCTCGTTCGGCACCTACGGCCTCTTGCGAAAGCAGGTGCCGCTCGACGGCCTATCGGGACTGTTCGTCGAGACCCTGTTGCTGCTGCCCCTGAGCCTCATGGCCCTGGGCTGGCTCGCCCAGTCCGAGCTCTCTCACTTTCTCCAGGATGGCTACATCCCTTTCCTGCTGATCGCGAGCGGTGTGATCACCGCCCTCCCCCTGCTGGCCTTCGCCGGCGCCGCTCGTCGCCTTCGCCTGGCCACGCTGGGGTTCCTGATGTACCTGAACCCGACCATTCAGTTCTTCATCGCCCTGCTGGTCTTCCATGAACCCCTGGAACCGGCAAAGCTGGCCACCTTCGTGCTGATATGGATCGGCCTGGCCCTCTACTCCTGGTCGGCCTGGGATTCCCATGCCCGGACGACGAGATCCCGGATCCCGGCGCGTTGAAACGCCCCTTCCCCGAGGAACCGTCAATCGCGATGAGCATATCGCCCGTCCCTGATCTTTCAGATACCATCGCGCCATGAAGCCCATAAAGCCTGACGCTGGACGCCCCCACCTGCTGCTGGTCGGCGCCGGACATGCCCACCTCCACCTGATTCGACATCGCGAGCGATTCGGGGAAGCCGAAGTCACCCTGGTCGACCCCGGTGGCTTCTGGTATTCGGGGATGGCCAGCGGCCTTCTAGGCGGACGTGACGCTGCCACCGAGGGTCGCCTGGATCCGGCCCGGCTGGCGGCGCGATACGACGTGATGCCGATCCGCGGTCGCCTGGCGAGCATCGATCCACAGGCGAAGGTCGCGCAGCTGGAAGACGGAAGAGAGCTCGATTTCTCGCTGCTCTCCCTGAATCTGGGCTCCATCACTCCTACCCCGGCACGGAGCACGCCGGGCCCTCATGTGTGGTCGGTCAAGCCGTTCGCTCAACTGGCGGCGCTGCGTCACTGCCTTGAAAGGGAATTTTCCCTGGGGCTCACGCCTCGGATGGTCGTCGTGGGGGGCGGAGCCAGCGGCGTGGAGGTCGCCTGCCAGCTCAGCGAGTTGGCCAGGCGCTTCAACGCCCATTCCGATATCCTGTTGGTGACCCGAGGCGAGCAGCTACTGGAGGGGGCTCCGAAGGGCGCCGTACGCTGGTTGATGCACCATCTCTCGCGTCTTGGCATCACGGTCAAGTTCGGCCTCAACGTCTTCGGTCATGCGCAGGGAGGCTTGACCTACACCACCCAGAGCGTCTCCTGGGGCGAGGATAGCCTGCAGTGGCTGGCGGCCGACCATGTCGTGTATGCCACGGGGCTGGTTCCGCCAGAGCTGGTCGAGCGATTGCACCTGCCGCTGATCCCCGGGCGCGGCCTGGCCGTCGAGGATACCCTGCAGAGCCCGGGCTACCCCGACATCTTCGCCATCGGCGACTGTGCGGCCCTGATGCAACATATGCTGCCGCGACTGATCATCCATGACCTCCAGCAGACAGCAGTGCTGCTCGACAACCTCGAGGCACGCCTGTCCGGAAAACCCCTGAGACACTATGTCCCCCAGCAGCTGGCGGTGACCATCCTCGACCTGGGCAGCAAGGGCCTCGCCATCCGAGGCCGACGCTGGTGGGGCGGGCGCCTGGCGGTGACCTTGAAGCGCTGGCTGGACCGCCAGGTCCTTCGCAAGTACCAGGCCTGAACAGACTCGCTGCCGAGACCAGAACGCCCCGCCACCCTGGCTATGCCTGGCTGGCGGCCAGGGCCTGGTCCAGGTCGGCAATGATGTCGTCGACGTGCTCGATGCCGATGGAAAGGCGCACCATGTCCGGACTGACACCGGCCGCCTTGAGCTCCTCCTCATTGAGCTGGCGATGGGTGGTGGCCGCGGGGATCGACGAGCAGGTCTTGGCATCGCCGATGTTGACCAGGCGAAGGATCATGCCCAGGGCGTCATAGAAGCGCGCGCCGGCTTCCAGGCCGCCATGGATACCGAAGCTGAGGATGCCCGAGGCGCGCCCGCCCATGTATCGCTGAGCCAGGGCGTGGTCCTTGTGGCTCGGGAGCCCGGCATACTGCACCCAGGTCACCGCGTCATGACCCTCCAGGTACTCCGCGACCTTGAGGGCGTTGTCGCAGATGCGCTCGATGCGCAGTGAAAGTGTCTCGAGGCCCTGCAACAGGTTCCAGGCCGCCTGGGCGGAGAGCGCCGCGCCCATGTTGCGCAGCGGCACCACCCGCGCGCGGCCGATGAAGGCCGCCTCGCCCAGGTCCCGGGTGTAGCAGACGCCGTGGTAGGAGACGTCGGGTTGGTTGAGCAGCGGGAAGCGGTCGGGGTGCTCGGCCCAGGGGAACTTGCCCGAGTCGACGATCACACCGCCAACGGTGGTACCGTGGCCGCCGATGTACTTGGTGGCGGAATGAATGACGATGTCGGCGCCGTGCTCGATGGGCCGCCACAGGAAGGGAGTGGGCACGGTGTTGTCGACGATCACCGGCACACCATGGCGATGGGCGGCCTCGGCCAGGGCGGCCATGTCCATCACGCTGCCCGAGGGGTTGCCCACGCTCTCGCAGAAGACCGCCTTGGTGCGCGCGTCGATCAGTGACTCGAGGCCGGCGATGTCGTCCTTGTCGGCGAAACGCACCTCGATACCCTGGCGCGGCAGGGTATGGGCAAAGAGGTTGTAGGTGCCGCCGTAGAGCTCACTGATCGAGACGATGTTGTCACCGGCCTCGGCGATGGTCTGGATCGCGTAGGTGATGGCGGCCATGCCCGAGGCCACGGCCAGGCCCGCGATGCCACCCTCGAGTGCCGCCACCCGCTGTTCGAGCACCGCACAGGTGGGGTTCATGATCCGCGAATAGATGTTGCCCTCGACCTTGAGGTCGAAGAGGTCCGCGGCGTGCTGGGCGCTGTCGAAGGAAAACGAGGTGGTCTGGTGGATCGGCACGGCCACGGCATGCTGGTCGTCGGGGGCATAGCCGTGGTGCAGGGCGAGAGTCTCGGGCTTCATGGCGTGTCCTTCTGCGTTGTGATGGGTATTCGCTGTTTCACTAGATGCTAACCAAGCCTGAACGTCGAGACCAATATCGTTTAGTCTGGTATTCATGCCTGCGGGTCCTCTCCCGTCGTCCCTGCCACCGACATGGCGTGTAAGGATGCTCAAGCGCTACCTCCCGATCCTCACCTGGCTGCCTCACTACACGCGCCGGCTGGCCGGCGCGGACCTGCTGGCCGGCGTGATCGTCACCGTGATGGTGATTCCCCAGTCACTGGCCTATGCCCTGCTGGCCGGGCTGCCGGCGGTGGTCGGGCTGTATGCGAGCATCCTGCCCCTGCTGGCCTACACCCTGCTCGGTACCAGCCGCACCCTGGCGGTGGGCCCGGTGGCGATCATCGCCCTGATGACCGGCGCGGCCCTCTCCGGCGTGGCAACGCCCGGAACGCCGGACTACCTGCAGGCCGCGCTCGTGCTATCGATGCTCTCGGGGTTGATGCTCACCGCCATGGGCCTGCTGCGCCTGGGCTTCTTCGCCAACTTCCTGAGCCATCCGGTGATCGCCGGCTTCCTGTCCGCGTCGGCGGTGCTGATCGCCGCCAGCCAGGCCGCCCACCTGCTCGGCATCGAGGCCAGCGGTTTCACCGCCCTGGAACTGGTGGCGAGCCTCGCCGGCCATCTGGAACAGGTCCACTGGCCGACCCTGCTCATTGGCCTCTCCTGCCTGGCCTTCCTTGTCGGCATGCGACGGCTGGGGGAGCGGATGTTCCTGGCGATGAGGATGCCGCAGGGCCTTTCCTCGCTGCTGGCCCGGACCGGACCGGTGATCGCGGTGATCGTGACGACGCTTCTGAGCTGGCGACTGCAACTGGCCGAACACGGCGTGGCGGTTGTCGGCGCCATCCCGGGCGGGCTGCCGCCGCTGACCCTGCCCCCCCTGGATCTGCCGCTGTGGCGAGCGCTGCTGATCCCGGCCCTGCTGATCAGCGTGATCGGCTTCGTCGAATCGATCTCCATGGCCCAGATGCTGGCCGCCAAGCGCCGGGAGCGGATCTCGCCCAACCAGGAGCTGCTGGGGCTGGGAGGCGCCAACCTCGCGGCCGCCTTCTCCGGCGGCATGCCGGTCACCGGGGGACTCTCTCGGACGGTGATCAACTACGAGTCCGGGGCGCGCACCCCCATGGCCGGCCTCTTCGCGGCGCTGGGCATCGGGTCGGTGACGCTGGCAATGACACCGCTGCTTCACCACCTGCCCATCGCCACCCTCGCTGCCACCATCACCGTCTCCATCCTGACGCTGGTGGACATTGCCCTGATGCGCCAGACCTGGCGCTACTCTCGAAGCGACTTCTCGGCAATGGCGGTGACCATCGTCCTGACCCTGGTGGAAGGTGTCGAGGCCGGGATCATCTCGGGGGTGCTGCTCTCCATCGCGCTATTCCTCTACCGGACAAGCCGTCCGCACAGCGTGCTGGTCGGGCGCATCGAGGGGACTGAGCACTTCCGCAGCGTCCAGCGCCACGAGACCGAGACCATCAGCCACGTGGCCATGCTGCGCGTCGACGAGAGCCTCTACTTCGCCAACGCACGTTATCTCGAAGACACCATCTACGCCCTGGTGGCAAACCGCCCCGAACTCGAGCATGTGGTGCTGATCTGCTCGGCGGTCAATCTGATCGATGCCTCGGCACTCGAGAGTCTGGATGCCATCAACGCTCGTCTCGATGACTCTCGGGTCACCCTGCACCTGGCCGAGGTCAAGGGGCCGGTGATGGACAAGCTCAAGCAGAGCGACCTGCTCGACACCCTGACCGGCAGGGTCTTCCTGAGTACCTATGCCGCCTGGTCCGAACTCCGTCACCGTCGTGACTGAGGGCACAGGTGATGCCAAATGGTGTGTCTACCGACCCGGCGGCGGCATGAGTCTCCGGATCACCTCACGGACTGCGGCGAAGCGCTAGACGGCATCCCACTGGCGACTGGCCTCGATGACCGGCAGAATGTCCATGATCCAGGCGTGTTTCCATGTTTTGACGTCTGCAGGCACGATTCACCATAGTGGCGATCATCGTTTACGTTGGCAGTCAGATTCAGGGAAGCCGCGAGTCATGGACACCACATCGAAACAGAACCTCGGCGTCAGTGCCTATCACTGGCTGAAACGCGACATCATCCGCGGTGCCTTCAGCCCCGGCGAGAAGCTGCGGATGACCGGCTTGAAGGAGCGTTACGGGTTGGGCATCGGCCCCCTGCGCGAGGCCCTATCGCAACTGGTGGCCGAGAGCCTGGTGGTGGCCATCAGCCAGCGGGGCTACCGGGTGGCGTCCATGTCGCTGTCGGAACTCGCCGATATCTACGACGCCCGGGCCCAGCTCGAGGGGCTCGTGCTGGAACTGGCCATCCAGCGCGGCGGTGACGACTGGGAGGCCGACATCCTCGCCAAGGCCCATACGCTGGCCAAGGTGACCGAGGTCAACAGCCCCGAGGAACTGCTCGAGGTGTGGGATGCACGCCACAAGGCCTTCCATACCGCCATTGCCGCCGGCTGCAACTCTCCCCACCTGCTGAAGGTCCGCGAGAGCCTCTTCGATCAGGTGGAGCGCTACCGCCACCTATGGCTGCGCGAGACGGTCTTCTCTGCAGAAGCCCTGGAAAGCAAGCGACGCGAGCATGCCGCCCTGGTCGAGGTCATCCTGTCGCGGGACGCCCAGGCAGCCGCCGAGATGATGCGCGAGCACCTGATGACACCGGTGCCGATCATCACCGAGGTCATGAAGGGGCGCGGCCTGGCCTGAGGCAATGGCGAAAGGCGTTCCCCTCGCCCGGCAGAGGCGTCATGATGGTGTCATGCGGCGTCGGGATACTGGACGTCGACCCACTCTCTCAGGAGATCACCACCATGCCCCACCTGCTGCGTTTTTCCCGCGAGATAGAGTCACGCCTCGAGAGAGCAAGCAAACATACCGGCATAACCAAGGCAGAATTGATCGAGCGCCTGGTGCAGGATGGCCTGACCGACCTGGAGGCCCAGTTACTGCTCGAGGATGCCGCATCCCGCACGGAGCGGAGCATCGACCAGTTGCTGCGCGAAAGCGGCCTGGGTGCCTGATGCCTAACGGCGATCCCCCACCGGCCAATGGCCGTATCCCGGCGGGGAGACGCCATCATGGGGCACTCTTCAGGTCGTTCAGTGCCTCGCGGATCGCCTGGATGGCGGCAATCGACTCGGGATTGTCGCCATGCACGCAGAGGGTGTCGGCGTCGAGCACCAGCTCGCTGCCATCACTGGCGGTCAGCGGCTCGCCGCTGGCAATGCGCCGTGCCTGGTCGACGATCACCTCGGTGTCGTGGTGCACCGCCCCGAGTTCGCGCCGCGAGACCAACCGCCCCTCGGGGTCGTAGGCGCGATCGGCAAATGCCTCGAACCACAGGGTGACACCGTGCCGCTGGGCCATCTCACGCGCTGCGGAAGTATCCCGAGTGGCCATGACCATCAGCGGCAGGCGGGCGTCAAAGGCGACCAGGGCGCGCATCACCGCGTCGAGCACCTCCGGTTCGCGCATCATGTCATGATACAGCGCCCCATGAGGCTTCACGTAGCCGACCTCCAGGCCCTCGGCACGGCAGATGGCGGCCAGTGCACCGACCTGGTAGAGCACCAGGTTCTCGACCTCCTCGGCCGAACAGGCCATCGAGCGACGCCCGAAACCCACCATGTCCGGATAGGCCGGATGCGCCCCCACGGTGACCCCATGACGGCTTGCCAGCCGCACGGTGATGCGGATCACGTCGGGGTCTGACGCGTGGAAGCCGCAAGCCACGTTGGCCAGATCCACATGCGGCATCACCTCGTGGTCCAGTCCCATCACCCAGGGACCGAAACTCTCGCCCATGTCGGCATTGAGCAGCAGGGTCTTCATTTCGCGTTCTCCAGAATCAGTTTTTTATAGCAATGATTTGTCAACGTTTTACCGGTAGAACATCGTTGACAATCCACCTCATGGAGGCCAACGCTGCTCCTGAACACTCGCTAGACTCATTCCTCGGCGGTTCGTATCCCGGCAACCTACACCACGCACTGTCGTCCCGAACCGATAACAAGACACCAACACGAGGAACCCCCACATGACTGTCCGTCTTCCCTCCCTTCTCCCGCTGACATCGGCCATGGCCATCGGTTTCAGCCTGGCCACCCTCGGCAGCAGCGCCCAGGCCGCCACCGAGTGGGATATGCCCACGCCCTATGGCGACATGACCTTCCATACCGTCAACATCCGCGAGTTCGCCGATGACGTGCGCGAAACCACCGATGGCGAGTTGGACATCACCGTGCATTCCAACGGTTCGCTGATCGGCCATGCCGAGATCAAGAACTCGGTACGCCGCGGCATCGTGCCCATCGGCGAGCTGATCATGTCACGACTGGCCAACGAGAACCCGATCTTCGAGGTCGACTCGGTCCCCTACCTGGCCGCCAACTACGAGGATGCCTGGACGCTGTGGGAGGCCTCCCGCGAGATCATTGGCGAGGAGCTCGAGAAGCAGGGACTGCGCCTGCTGTTCGCCGTGCCCTGGCCGCCCCAGGGCATCTACACCCAGAAGGAAGTCAACAGCATCGAAGACCTGCGCAATTCGAAGATGCGAGTCTACAACAGCTCAAGCGAGCGCCTGGCGGGACTGGCCAACGCCGTGCCGACCCAGGTCAACAACCCCGACATCCCCACCGCCTTCAGCACCGGCCGCGTCGATGCCATGGTGACCTCTCCGACCACAGGCGCCAACTCCAAGGCCTGGGACTTTCTGAGCCACTTCAACCATGCCCAGCTGTGGCTGCCCAAGAACATGGTGATCGTCAGCGAGAAGGCCTTCTCGCGCCTCGATGAAACGACCCAGCAGGCTGTCATCGAAGCGGCCGGGGCCGCCGAGCAGCGCGGCTGGGACATCAGCCGCCAGGAAACCCAGGAAGCCATAGCGACCCTCGAGGAGAACGGCATCGTCGTCAGCGAGCCTACGCCGGAGCTGGCCGAGGCACTGGAGAAGATCGGCAGCACGATGACCGAGGAATGGGTCGAGCGCGCCGGCTCTCAGGGCGCGCAGATTCTCGAGGCCTACCGCGGCGCAGAGTAAAGGCGTCCGACACTGCCTGAACCCCTGAGCAGAGCGCCGGTTTCGGCCGGCGCTCTCCTCCTTCCTCGCCCAGGGGCTCTATCGAGTCAGGTCTTCTCATGAGTACTCTCCTATAGATTCTCATATGGGCTCTCATGGGTACTCTGACAGGTACTCTCAAAGGTACTTCTCATGCAATTCCGACTCCGCCCGCTGTATGACATCGGGGCCTATGCCGCGGCCTTTTGCCTGTGTCTGATCTGCACCCTGATCACCGCCCAGATCCTCGGCCGGCTTGCCGACATGGTCGCGGCACAGCTGGGCATCGACAGCCTGGGTCTGACCATCCCCGGCCTGGCCGAAATCTCGGGCTTCCTGCTAGTGGGCGCCAGCTTCCTGGGGTTGGCCTACACCTTCGTCAATGGCGGCCATATTCGCGTGACCCTGCTGATCGGCCACCTTCCATCCAGGCTAAGGGTCTTCGTCGAGCTGTGGTGTCTGAGCCTGGCGCTCGTACTGGCAAGCTACCTGGCTTTCTATGAATATCGCCTGCTCGCCGACAGCATCGCCTTCAACGAGACCTCCTACGGGCTCCTGCCGATTCCATTATGGATTCCTCAGAGCGCCATGCTGGCCGGCACCGGCCTGTTCTGCCTGGCGCTGCTCGAAGCCTGGGCTTCCACCCTCGTCATTGCCCTGACTCGGCCTTCGACCTTTCAGGTCGATGAATAGTGGCCACGAATAAGCGCGGAGACTTCCCATGCTCGTCATGATGACCGTATTGCTGGTCGCCCTGCTTCTGCTGCTCGGCAGCGGCGTCTGGGTGGCTTTCTCGTTGATGGGACTGGCCTGGATCGCCATCAGCCAATTCAGCTCCGTTCCCACCGGCGATGTGATGGCCTCGGATATCTGGAGCGCCAGTCATAGCTGGGAGCTCACTGCCCTGCCGATGTTCATCTGGATGGGCGAGATCCTGTTCCGCTCGCGTCTCGCCGAGGACATGTTCAGCGGCCTCTCTCCCTGGATGCAGCGAATCCCGGGACGTCTGCTGCACACCAATGTGGTGGGATGTGGCCTGTTCGCCGCCGTCTCAGGTTCCTCCGCGGCCACCTGCGCCACCATGGGCAAGATGTCGATCCCCGAGCTGACGCGTCGCGGCTATGACGAGACACTGGTCATCGGCACCCTGGCGGGTTCCGCCACCCTGGGCCTGCTGATCCCCCCCTCGATCATCCTGATCGTCTATGCGGTGGCCACCGAACAGTCCATCGCCCGACTGTTCATGGCCGGCGTGCTGCCGGGCGTGATGCTGATCACCCTGTTCATCGGCTATCTGATGCTGTGGTCCTGGCGCTATCCTGACAAGGTGCCGCCGGCCGATGCGCCGATCAGCTTCACGGCCAAGCTGCGGGCGTCCCGGCGACTGATTCCGCTGTTAGCGCTCATCATCGGGGTCATCGGCTCGATCTATGCCGGTGTCGCCTCTCCCACCGAGGCCGCCGCCGTGGGGGTGGTGCTCTCGCTGCTGCTGGCGAGGCTGCAGGGCGCCATGAGCCGCGGCATCTTCATGGAGGCGCTGCTGGGAGCGGTCAAGACCTCGACCATGATCGCCTTCATCCTCGCCGGCGCCTCCTTCCTCACCGCGGCCATGGGCTTCACCGGATTGCCCCGCGAGCTCGCCGCCTGGATTGCCACCCTGGGCCTGTCGCCCTTCATGCTGCTGGCCGTGCTGACGATCTTCTTCATCCTGCTGGGATGCTTTCTCGACGGCATCTCGGTGGTGGTGCTGACCACCTCGATCATGCTGCCGATGGTCCAGGCCGCCGGCATCGACCTGATCTGGTTCGGCGTCTTCCTGGTGATCGTGGTGGAGATGTCGCAGATCACCCCACCGGTGGGGTTCAACCTCTTCGTGCTGCAGGGCATGACGGGACGCAATATCCTCTCGATTGCCTGGGCGGCCATGCCGTTCTTCTTCTTGATGATGCTGGGAGTGGTGCTGATCAGCATCTTCCCGGGTATCGTCACCTGGCTGCCCCAGGCCATGGGTAATGGATAAGTGAATGGATAAATGAATGCATGAGTGAGCAAGGAACCTCTCGTGACCCACGTACGGACACCCCGCGGACCCGTCGTCTCCTCGGAGCACCTCTCGCGCAGCGGCCAGGAGCTCTCGGAGTTCGAATTCGGACTGATCATCGCCGGCCACGCCTTCGAGCGCTGGATGGTGCGCTGCATGACGGCCACCGGCTACCCGCAACTCGGCATGCTCGATGTGCTGGTACTGCACAGCGTGAACCACCGGGAGCGCGCCAAGCGCCAGGCGGACATCTGCCTGGTGCTCAACGTGGAGGACACCCATACGGTGACCTATGCGTTGAAGAAGCTGGCCAGGCTCGGACTGGTGGAGGGCAGGAAGCACGGCAAGGAAATCTTCTTCCAGACCACCGAACTCGGCCGTGAGAGCTGCGGGCGCTATGCCGAGATCCGTGAGACCTGCCTGGTCGACTCCCTGGCCTCGATGGGGATCGAGCGCGAGGAGATGAGCCGACTGGCCGGCATGCTGCGGGCCATGTCGGGGCTCTACGATCAGGCCGCACGCGCCGCCGCCTCGCTGTAACGCTCAGAAGATGTTCGACCGCTCGTACTGTGTCGGCCATGCGACATTCTCTGCCTTGAGCGAGGCGGCGGCGCGCAGCGGCCACACCGGATCGGCCAACAGCGCACGCCCCAGCGCCACCAGGTCAGCCTGGCCATTGGCAATCACCGCCTCGGCGAGATCCGGGCTGTGGATCAGGCCCACCGCGCCGGTGGCCATGCCGGACTCCTGGCGCACCGTCTGGGCGAGCGGGATCTGGTAACCGGGGTGAATCGGTATCTGCTGGCGTGGGTCATTACCCCCGGAGGAGCAGTCGATCAGATCGACCTGACCTCGTTTGCGAAGCCGCGCAGCAAGGTGCACGGTGTCGGCGAGTGTCCAGCCGCCCTCCACCCAGTCGGTGCAGGAGAGCCGCAGAAACAGTGGCAGCTCATCGGGCCACTCTTCCCGCACCACCCCGATCGACTCAAGCAAAAAGCGAATTCGGTTATCGAACGAGCCGCCATAGGCATCCTCACGCCGGTTGCTCAGCGGCGACAGGAACTGGTGGATCAGGTAGCCATGGGCGCCATGCAGCTCCAGTGCCTTGAACCCTGCCTCCCGGGCCCGCCGAGTACTGGACTTGAGGCTCTCCAGTGAGGATTCGATCTGGGACGTGGTCATGGCGGCGGGCACCTGCCAGCCCTCGGCATAGGGCAGCGCGGACGCCGAGACCAGGTCTTCCCAGCCACCCTGCTCCGGACTCAAGGGATGCGAGCCCTCCCAGGGGCGCCCCACCGATGCCTTGCGGCCCGCATGCCCGAGCTGAATGCCCGGCACCGCCCCCTGCCGCTCGACGAAGGTCGCGATTCGCGCCAGCCGATCACGCTGCTCATCGTTCCACAAGCCCAGACAATGTGGCGTGATCCTGCCCCGCGGCTCGACATGTACCGCCTCGGTGAATACCCAGCCCGCACCACCGACGGCTCGCGCCCCAAGGTGCACGAAGTGCCATTCATCGGAGAGCCCGTCATGGCCGGAGTACTGGCACATCGGCGACAGCATGATGCGATTGCGTGCCTTGACCGACCGGAACTGCACCGGACGAAACAGGTAGGGGTTTGGGTCGCGGCGCAGGATGCGACGAGCATTCTCTCCGCCGGAGCGGGAATCGACGACGGTCTCGCGCTGGGTGGGGCTCTTTGCAGAATCTCGGTTGCCCGCATGGGGACGCTCGGACATGGGGACTGACTCCTGTTAAGGGTGGGCGCGACGGTCTTTGGCAGTGAGTGGGCCCGCGTCCGAGGGGCTAAGGCTCGTGCAGCGGAGGCTCGGCGTGCCCGCACTTTGCCAGGGTCCTTCGCACCCGCCGCTGACTGCTCAGGAACAGCATCGCACTCACGCCGATCGAGGCCGCAAGCGCCAGCAGGAAGGTAAGCATGGGCGGTGTGACGCTCGCCAGGAGCGCGGTGACGAGGGCGAAGGCCACCAGGCTCAGCATGCCCTGCTGGGCGGCACCCACGGTGGCACGTGCCACGTCGGGACCATATCGCTGATGCAGGGTCCAGCCGATGGTGAACAGACCGATCGGAAAGCCCACCAGCATCCCCGAGAGCAGCGGGCCGGAGCGGGCGGCCAGGGTGGTGGCGACGCTCACCAGCACGCCCGCCAGCAGGCCTCGCAGCACCAGGTCGAGCCATCCCGAAGTCGCCACGACCCCGGGCTGAGTCAGCCTGAATGCCCGCTTGACGATTTCGGCCAGCAGCAGCATGCCGGCATACAGCAGCAGCGCCACCCAGACACCGCCCGGCAACATCGAGAACAGCAGCGCTGCGGGAATCCAGCACAGCGTGGCCAGCCCCAGGCTGGCCAACGTCCCCATGCGCTGGGCAGTGGCCACGAAACACATGCTGAACAGCAGCGTGGCCACCAGCGCATGCAGGGTGGAGAGTGCGGCCGCCTCGATGAAGTCGGCTGACCGCTCCTGAAGCATGAAGAAATAACCGGGGCCCAGCACGATGGGCGTGCCGGCAAGGATTCCGCCAATTCGCGGGCCCAGCTTGCCAACCGAGATCGACACCCCGACCACCACCAGCGCGGTGGCGATCAGCTTGGCCAGCAGGACGCTCAGCATGGACGCGATGGTAGCAGGTGGATGGCCACGCTAAGGCTGGGTCGGCCGCGGGGCTGAAGACGGGCGGCATCGGCTGAGTTGGCAGGGAGGTTCATGGCGATATCATCGGCGTGGGCCCATCGGGTGAGGCGGTTACCACAGGCTATCGCATCGGGCCCGGGCAAGACAGGTCCGGATGCACGCACTGGCCTGGCCTGGTCCGCGACACCGTGCTAGCCGTTGCGCAGCGCCGATCGGGGGTCGCGGGGATAGAAACGCTCCGGCTGGCGCTCGATATGGGCGAAGAAACGGGTGTCCTTGTAAGGCATTTTCATGAAACCCGAGACCCCGAGACCCTCGATCAGCCCCACCGCATCGAGAATATCCTCGAGCCGTCGACGAAACTCCGCTTCCCGGGAGGGGTCCAGCAGCCGGTAGTGGCTATGGATCTTCAAGTGCTCGGGCAACGCCTCGAAGATGATCATGCCGGTGTGGTGGATGTCGTTGAGAGCTTCCAGTGAGGAAATGATCGGTTCCGGTAGTACCAGGAATTCCTCCGGGTCCGGGCCATCCTCGAAGTAGCTGTGCAATCGCGAACGGTCCTCCAGCTCGGGCACCGCGCTGACCTCGTAATGCAACCACATGCCGGGCGAGACCTCGAAGGGTCTCTCGACGCTCTCGCGATCCAGGTGCAGCGTATCGCGAGCATTGAACAGGCAGCTCTTGAAGATCCCCTGGCGGTGGATCGCCCGGGCCAGCGTCACCATGTTGTTGACCGCCGCGATGAAGGCCTCGCGTCGCCCGGGGTCGTGCAGGTTGAGCGAGGTGTCGATATACACGCCCTCGGCCTCCCAGCGCACCGCCAGCCCGCCGACGACCGGATACTTGCCCAGCCGACTGACCGCGGCAAGGAAGGCCTTCTCGGTCTCGCCCATGTTCTGCATGAAGTTCTTGTAGTAGCGATCGAGCTGGACGTCATTGACGTCGTTGAGGGTCTCGCGGCCGCCCTCCTCGCGCAGGAAAGACTTGCGCGAACTGTAGACGACGGTATCGATCTCCCGCCCGACCGGGTGACTCCAGACCGGCACCAGGGGCGTCTCCCTGGGTGCGGGGAGATCGAGCATGACCAGGCGACCGAGCCTCGGCATCTCGCGGATGAAATGGTCGCCGGCCCTCAGGCGGATACGCGGGTCGGGATCGAGCATGCCGTCGAGCATCCGAGCGAACTCCATGGGCAGTCCCAGCGAGGTGGCAGGGATGGCCCGGTGGCCGAAGCGACAGGACTGGGCCGAGGCCAGGGCATAGAGGGTGGCGGCCGCGCCCTGCTCGTCGAAGCGGGGCGAGGACAGGGCGCCGCCCAACTGCTCCTCGCCGATGAAGTAGACGTCTCCCAGGCGGGCATTGGTCTGCTGAAGGTTATCCGACATCAGCTCCATGACGCTGGTCGCCACGAACTGCTGATCGGCGTCGAGTTGGGCAAACACCGAGGACCCCCAGTCGATCAGCGCGATGCTCTCGTTCTCGGCATCGAAGACCAGATTGGAGGGCTTGATGTCTCCATGCACCACCGGCTTGCCGGCCGGTCCGCGCTCCCGGCGCAGGGTGCGCAGGATATCGGCGAGCTGGTCGGCGATGCGCACCACCAGGCGCGGTGACAGCCTCCCCTCGTGGAGCGAGACCTCCTCCAGGTTGAAGCCCGGGGCCCGCTGCATCACCAGGATCGACTGGCTGCGGACCCGCTGGAAGACGATGAGTTTTGGCACCCTCGGGTGGTCGACCTGCTCCAGCATGAAGGCCTCCTCCTCGAGGCGGTCCTGCAGTTGCTGGGACAGGTTGATCCGGGTGAACTTGAAGACGTACTCCTCGCCGATCCCGGTGAAGCCGGCGAACACGAAGCCATAGGCCCCCTTGCCGATCAGCTCGATGCTCCGATAACCCAGTTGCTCGAGCTGCGCCTGGCACAACGACACCCAGGCCTTCAGCTTGCGGGCGTCGTCGTGGCTGAGCAGGTAGATCGACTGCTCTTCCGGGATGTAGAACTGCTGAAGGGACGCCTGCGTCATTACGTGGGATTCCTTGCACAACCCAGCGGATCAACCGTCGGCAAGCCTTCGTGAGGGCGCTGTAAACCCATCCCTGGGCGCTACCTTTGCCATCCTTGGCAAAGGACCCTCGCTTCGCCTTGCCCCCGGTGCCCGGCATAGCGGGGAGCTGGGAAATGCGCGCTTATCGAAGATGGAGGAGCATCGTCTCAGGTGCCTCCAGGTAGCCCTTCCAGGCGTTACAGAAGCGGGCAATGGTGCCGCCGTCGATCAGCCGGTGATCACCCGCCCAGGTGACGGTCATGATGGCCCGCTTCACGACCTCATCGCTGGCGTCGAAGCGCGGCAGCCACTGGGTCTTGCCGATGGCGACGATGGCGGCCTCCGGGGCATTGATGATGGGGGCCGCATAGGTACCGCCGAGTGCCCCGATGTTGGAGATGCTGATGGTGCCGCCCTGGAGGTCCGCCGAAGCCACCTTGCCCTCTCGGGCCTCGGCGGTCAGGCGCTGGATCTCAACGGCGATCTGCAGCAGGCTCAGCCGTTCCACTCCCTTGACGTTGGGTACCATCAGGCCGGCCTTGCCATCCACGGCCATGCCGATGTTGCACGACGGCAGGTAGTGGATCTCGTCACCCGCGTCGTTGAGCCGGCTATTGAGGATCGGGAAGTCATGGATTGCCAGCGCCATGGCCTTCATGAAGAAGGGCATCAGCGTCAGTCGCGCCTCCCGGGCCTGCGCCTCGGGCTTCAGGCGTTCGCGAAGCGCCAGCAGCTCGGTGACATCGAGCTCCTCGCCGTACTGGAAATGCGGGATCGTTGAGGCCGAGGCCACCATCTTGCGGGCCATGGCGGCCTGGATGCCACGCATCGGCTCTACCCGCACCTCGCCCTCGTCGGCCGGGGTCTTGACGGCATCCCCGGAGAGAGTCGATTCGGCGGTCATCGTCTCGCCGTGCTCCATGAAGGCCTGGATGTCCTCCTTCAGCACCCTGCCATGCTTGCCGGAGCCCGGCACCTGCTCGAGGCGCAGCCCTTCCTCGCGCAACAGGCGTCGCACCGCCGGGCTCGCGGGGACCCGCCCGTGGGGACCCTGCCCGCTCGTCTCGTGACTGGGCTCCCTGCTGGTCTCCCTGCTGCTGGTCTCCCGGGCGGGCTCGCCTGAAGGAGCGGCCGGTGCGGGGCTCGAGACCGCCTCGGGCGCAGGCCCTGGGCTCGACTCGCCCGAGGCCGGGACGGGCTCGCTGGAGGCCTGATCGGCACCTTGAGCTTCATAGGCGAAGAGAGGGGCATGGACCTTGGCGATCTCGCCCTTGGCCACGTAGAGCCTGGTCACCCGACCCGCCTCGGGCGCAGTGATCTCGACCAGCGCCTTGTCGGTCATCACCTCGACGACCGGCTGGTCCTCCTCGATGGCATCACCCTCCTGGACACGCCATTCCACCAATTCGCACTCCACGATACCTTCGCCGATATCGGGCAGCTTGAAATCTGTCATCTTGTCTCTCCTGTCCTGTCCTGAGCCCGGTCGTCAGAAATTCACGCTGGCGCGGATGGCCTCGACGATTTTCAGGTGATCCGGCATGTACTCCTTCTCCAGGGTCAGCGGGAAGGGCGTATCCAGTCCGGTCACCCGGGCGATGGGCGATTCCAGGTACAGGAAGCAGCGCTCCTGGATGGCCGCGGCGATCTCGCCAGCGAAGCCCCCGGTGCGCGGCGCCTCGTGGGTGATGACCAGCCGACCGGTCTTGAACACCGACTCGGCAACGCTGTCCTGATCCCAGGGCAGCAGGGTGCGCAGGTCGATCACCTCGCAGGAGATGCCGTCCTTCTCGGCCAGTTCCACGGCGCGGTCGATCACCTCCATCTGGGCCCCCCAGCCCACCAGGGTCACGTCGGTGCCTTCCTTGGTCACCTCGGCCTCGCCGATGGGCAACTGGTAGTCCTCCTCCGGCACCTCCCCCACGGCGGCCCGATAGAGACGCTTGGGCTCGAAGAAGATCACCGGGTCGGGGTCGCGGATGGACGCCAGCAGCAGGCCCTTGGCCTGATAGGGATCGCGGGGCACCACGATCTT
Organism: Halomonas aquatica; assembly: GCF_040196335.1. Classification (NCBI taxonomy): domain Bacteria; kingdom Pseudomonadati; phylum Pseudomonadota; class Gammaproteobacteria; order Oceanospirillales; family Halomonadaceae; genus Halomonas; species Halomonas aquatica. The sequence continues at coordinate 286,052 of NZ_JBEGCJ010000003.1, read as the reverse complement.
GAGGCCGGGAGTATGGGCGAAATAGGCCTCCGGCGATTGGGAGTGATAGTGTCCGCCGGCGATGCCACCGCCATAGGGAGCGCGAATGGTCAGGCCGCCGACATTGAACAGATCGCCGGAACGGTAACGGAACTTGGCGGTCTCGTTGACGATCTGGTCGAAGGCCGGAAAGATGTAGTCGGCGAACTGGATCTCCGCCACCGGCACCGAGCCCTGGGCGGCCAGGCCGTTGGCGAAGCCGATGATCCCCTGCTCCACCAGCGGCGTGTTGAAGCAGCGCGCGCGTCCGTACTTCTCCTGCAGGTGGCTGGTGGCGCGGAAGACGCCGCCGAAGCTGCCCACGTCCTCCCCGAAGCAGAGCACCTTGTCGTCCTCGCCCATGGCGATGTCCAGGGCGTGGTTGATGGCCTGCAGCATGTTCATGGTCGGCATCTCAGTCCTCTCCCTTGGCCGCGATGTCGTCACCGGCACGCACGTCCGGGTCCAGGGAACTCGCGCCCTTGGGGTACGCCTCCGGGTACTGGCGAATGTGGCGCTTCAGATCGTCAAGCTGGCGCTGCAGCTCCGGGGTGACGTCGGCATAGACATCGGTCACCAGGCTGTACAGGGGCGGCGGCGGTCGCTTCTCGGCCCGTTTCATGGTCTCAAGGACCTCGCGGCGCAGGCTCTCCTGGAGAGCCTTCTCCTCCTCCTCGCTCCACCAGTCCTGGTCGATCAGCCAGCGCTGCATGCGCAGGATGGGGTCCTTCTCGCGCCAGGCCTCCTCCTCCTTCTTCGAGCGGTAGCCTGAAGGGTCGTCCGAGGACGAATGGGCCGCCAGGCGATAGCTCATGGCCTCGATGAGCACCGGCTGGTTGTGCTCCACGGCGATTCGCCGCGCCTCCCGGGTCGCCGAGTAGACCGCCAGGATGTCATTGCCATCGACCCGGATCACGTGCATGCGGTACCCGAAGGCTCGTGGAGCCACGCCGTCGGCGGCGAACTGCTCGATGGACGGGGTCGAGATGGCGTAGCCGTTGTTGCGACAGAAGAAGATCACCGGCACCTCGTGGACCGCCGCCATGTTCAGGGCGGCGTGGAAATCCCCCTCGGAGGCGGCGCCCTCGCCGAAGAAGACAATGGTGCAAAGGCCGTCACCGGCGAGTTTCTGGCCATACGCATAGCCGGTGGCCTGGGGAATCTGGGTCGCCAGTGGCGAGGAGATGGTCATGTAGTGGAGCTTGCGCGACCCGTAGTGGATCGGCATCTGGCGACCCTTGCCGTAATCCAGCTCGTTGCCGAACAACTGGTTCATGAACTCATCGAAGGTGAAGCCGCGATAGACCAAGGCCCCCTGCTCGCGGTACTGGGCCATGATCATGTCGGCGTCGTCGAGGGCCGCCGTAGCGCCGACCACCGCGGCCTCCTCGCCGGTGCACTGCATGTAGAAAGAGAGGCGTCCCTGGCGCTGGGCGGACAGCATCCGCTCGTCGAGCACGCGGGTGGCGACCATGGCGCGGTAGATGGCCAGGGCCTTGCCGTGCTCGAGCTCCGGCGCCTTCGCGCCCTCATGGAGGCTGCCGTCTTGCTTCAGCAGGCGGAAGGTGGGAATGCTGAACTCGTCCCCGGCCAGGAACGTCGGCTCGTGGGTATCCGGTGTTGTCGTCATCGTCGTGATCCTGTGCCCCTTTTGAGGGCAGTGTTGTTCTTAATGTGCCGATCCGCCAGGGGATCTCCCCGGCAGCGGTCAACGCAGCAGGATTGACGTTAACGTAAACTGATGGCACTGGGTAGTCCCAAGCTAGACGAGGCATCAGCGCATCGAGGCCGGCTGCAGCCGCGAGAATAGACTGTCCACGCTGATCGCCAGGAGCCCGATCAACAGCGCCCCCTGAACGACATAGGCGGTATTGCCGTTGACGATGCCGGAGATGATCGGGTCACCGAGGTTGCTCGCCCCCACGGTGGCCCCGATGGCCGCCGTGGCGATGTTGATGGTCACCGAGGTGCGGATCCCCGCCAGGATCACCGGGGCGGCCAGAGGAAGCTCCACCTGTCGAAGAATCTGGCCGCCGTTCATGCCCATGCCGCGGGCCGCCTCGCGAACGGCGGGGTCGATCCCCAGGATGCCCGCCAGGGTGTTGCGCACGATGGGCAATAGCCCGTAGAGCAACAGCGCCACGATGATCGGCAGGGTGCCGAAGCCCAGCACCGGCACGGCCAGCGCCAGCACCGCCACCGGCGGGAAGGTCTGTCCCATGGAGGCTAATTGGCTGACCAGCGGTAGGAAATCGCGGCCCCGTTCACGAGTGACCGCGATGGCGGCACCGACCCCCACCAGGATCGCCAGCACGGCGGCCACGCTCACTACCGAGAGATGCCGCCCCAGCAGGGTCAGGAAATCGGCCCGGGCATAGATCACCTGTCGGCTGTCGGGCTCGATCCAGCGAAACACCCCCTCCAGCTGTGCCATGCCCAGGCAGGCCGCCAGCAGCAGCGCCAGCCAGACCAACGGAGCGGCCCAGCGGCGACACTCAGTCATCGCTGCGCGCTCCCACCAGGCGACGCAGGGACAGCTCGCCCACCGGCTGGTCGTTGTCGTCCACCACGGTGAGCCGTTCGGCGTGACGCCACAGCATCATGGAAAGCGCCTCGCGCAGACTGGCCCGCTGGCCGATCCGCTCACACGCCAGCAGACGCGATCCCAGCGGCAGCATCCGCTGGCTGACCGGCAGCAGTGCCGCCTCCTTCAGGCCGCGATCCTCACCCCCGAGCAGCGATTCGACGAAGCCATCCGCGGGTTCGCGAAGCAGGGTCAGCGGCGACCCCTGCTGCACGATGCGCCCCTGATGCATCACCACCAGGTGATCGGCCAGACGCAGGGCCTCGTCCATGTCATGGGTGACGAACACGATGGTCTTGTGCAGTCGCGACTGCAGCGCACGCAGTTCCTCCTGAAGGGTCTCCCGAGTGAGGGGGTCCAGGGCGCCGAAGGGCTCGTCCATCAGCAGGATCTCGGGGTCCGCTGCCAGCGCCCTGGCCACCCCGACGCGCTGGGCCTGGCCTCCGGAGAGCTGCCGGGGATACTTGCCGGCGAACTCCTCCATGGAGAGTCCCAGCAGGCCCATCAGCTCTTCGACGCGCGCCTGAATACGTTCGGCCGGCCACTTGAGCAGGCGCGGCACCAGGCCGATATTGCGGGCCACTGTCCAATGGGGAAAGAGCCCGGTGCTCTGGATCGCATAGCCCATTCGCCGTCGCAGGGTCTCCTCGCGGAAGGCGCGGATCTGCTGGCCATCGATATGGATCTCGCCTTCGCTGTGCTCGATCAGCCGGTTGATCATCCGCAGCGTGGTCGACTTGCCGCAGCCCGACGTCCCCACCAGCACGCAGAGCTCTCCCCGGGCCACGTTAAGGGAGATATCGTCCACCGCGGTGGAGGCACCAAAACGCTTGGTGACATGGATAAGGTCAATCATTCGGCCCCTCCCGGGCGCAGTCGGTCGGTCAGGGCACCGAGCAGCGCGTCGGCCGCAAGCGCCATGAGCAGGATCGGCAGGGCGCCGAGCAGCACCAGGTCCATGGCGGCCTGCCCGAGCCCCTGAAAGATGAAGGTGCCCAACCCACCAGCCCCGATCAGCGCCGCCACGGCGGTCAGGCCGATGGCCTGAACCGTGGTGATGCGGATGCCCTCGAGGATCACCGGAAGCGCCAGCGGCAAACGCACCTGACGAAACACCTGGGCCCGGCTCATGCCCATGCCGCGCGCGGCGTCGGTCACCCCGGGATCCACCACCTCCAGGGCGATGAAGGTGTTGCGCACCATCGGCAACAGGCTGTAGCCCACCAGCGCCAACAGGGCGGGCGCCCAGCCGATGCCGCTGACCCCCAGCGCCGCCAGCCAGTCGACGTGGGCGGACAGCCAGGCGAGCGGGGCGAGCAGCAGGCCGAACAGCGCGATGCTGGGGATGGTCTGCAGGAAGTTGAGCACGCCGAACCCGATCCGCCGGGCGGCGGGCCAGCGGCGCATGGCCAGGGCCGCGGCCACCCCGATCACAAGGCTCACGCACACCGCCACGCCCACCAGCAGCAGGTGCTCGAGGATGGCGCCCAGGAACTGGTCGCGGCGACCCAGGTACTCCTGCCACAGGGACAGGGGCTCCAGCCAGCGCGTCAGGCAGAACCCGAGCATGACCAGCGGCGGCACCAGCAACGACCAGCCCAACTGCCGCGACACCGCCAGGCGGCTGCGCAGCTCCACCAGCATCATCAGCAGCAGGAACAGCAGCAACCAGACACCGGCACCGATGCCCAGACGCGCGCCCGTCGCGCCCGGATCGACCAGACGGTGGGCCGCCAGGGACAGCCAGAGCGGCAGCGCGGCGAGCATCACCACGACCAGACCCAGGGCGATGCGCAGCCTCATCGGCGACGGCTGCCAGGCCAGTGCCCCTAGCACCAGCAGGGGCAGCGCCAATATCAGGGCGTACCCCCAGCCAAGCACATCCGCCACGCCATGGGCGGTGCCCGGCACGATGCGGTTGGCTGCCACGCTCACCGAGTCGAGTGACAGCCAGACCAGCAGGCCGACCAGAGACAGGCTGAGCAGTACCGTGTTGTGACGGGGGCCATCGGAGGGCAAGGGCGCCTCAGTCGTCCAGTGTGTCGAGGAACTCGGCCGCCACGGTGGCCGGGGCACGCCCGCTCACCGCCACATCACCGTTGAGTCGCTGGAGGGTCTCCTTGTCCAGGGCCTGGAAGACCGGCTCGAGCAGCGACGCGATGGCAGGATATTCGTCGAGCACCGCCTCACGGACCACCGGCGCCGGCTGATAGACCGGCTGGACACCGAGGGTGTCGTCCATGACCACCAGGTCCAGGGCCTGCAGGCCGCCATCGGTGCCATAGGTCATGGCCGCATTGACGCCGCTGGTCTGCTGGGCGGCGGCACGCATGGTCGCCGCGGTATTGCCGCCGGAGAGCACCAGCAGCTCATCCTCGCTGAGCGTAAAACCGTAGGCCTCCTGGAAAGCCGGGAGCGCCTGGGGCGACTCCACGAACTCCGCGCTGGCCGCCAGCTTGAACTCACCTCCGCCGTCGAGGTAGCTCGCCAGGTCCTCGAGGCTCTGCAGGCCGTGCTCGCGGGCCAGCTTGCCCCGCACGCTGATCGCCCAGGTATTGTTGGCCTCGGCCGGCGTCAGCCAGACCAGGCCGTTCTGCTCGCCATCACGCTCACGCACGGTTTCAAGGGCCTTCTCGGCATCGTTCCATACCGGACTGTCGGTCATGTCGAAGAAGAAGGCGCCGTTGCCGGTGTACTCTGGATAGAGGTCGATCTCGCCGGCCAGCAGGGCCTCGCGCACGATGCTGGTGCCGCCGAGTTGCAGGCGGTCCTCGACCTCGATGCCGCCCTGCTCGAGACGCTGCATGATCAGTTGGCCGAGCACCGAGCCTTCGGTGTCGATCTTGGAGGAGACCACCACCGGCTCCTGGGCCTGGGCCGTGGAGATGGCGATGAGCGAAGCAGCGGCAAGCGCCGCGCAATGAGACATGGGGCTGAAAGTCAGCGTACGGTTCATCATGTTCACCGGGTTCCTCGTGAATGTATCCTGAGTATAAGGCCTGTACAGTTTCACTGTCAGACACGGGCCGTCAACGTCGGGACATCGCCATGCCCTTGCCAGAGAGCAGACTCCTCGATCACTGCCGCCATCCGCTGGTCCGCGACCTGGCCTGGATCCTGCTGGCGCCGGACCTCATCGAGATGCCTGGAACGGCTCGCCCATCCCGACGCGAGCTTGGCCTGAACGATGACGACCATCTGGCCGCCTGGCTTGCTGACCGGGAGAGGTCTCCGCAACGCCTGGAGGCCCATATCGCTCCCACGCTGCGCGGGCGGATGGGTCTCTATCATGAGCGGCTCTGGCAGTTCCTGCTCGACGAGGGACCCGCCACATGCCTGCTGGCCCATAACCTGCGCATCTTCCAGGGCAAGCGCACCCTCGGCGAGCTGGATATGCTCTTCTGCCGACGGGACGACCCCCGGCCGGTGCACCTGGAGGTGGCGATCAAGTTCTACCTGGGGCTTTCCGAGGGGCCGGGGGCGGCGGACAGTCAGGCCCGCTGGATCGGGCCGGGCGGTGCCGACAGCCTGCGCGCCAAGCGCGAGCACCTGTTTCATCACCAGTTACGGCTGGCAAGGACGCCGGAGGCTCAGGAAGTCCTGACGCGGCTGCTGTCGTCGGCTTCGCTCACCGGGCTAGACGGGCCAGCGCCGACACCGGCCGTGCGGTTGGCGATGCCCGGTGTGCTCTTCTTTCCATGGCGAACCCACCTGCCCTCGCCTATCGAAACGACCGGCCAGACGCTGAGAGGACAGTGGCTGTATCGATGTGACTGGCAGGCCTTCCAGGCAGACCTGCCCCCCGGCACCCAAGGCGGCTGGCTGCACAAGCCCCACTGGCTCGCCCTGCCTCGTACCGAGACGCTGGAGGAGCTGCCGACACTGGACAGGCGGCTGGCGGCCCATTTCCAGGTCGCCGCCTCTCCGATCCAGCTCGCGCTTCACCATTCCGAGACCGGTTGGCAGCGACTCTTCCTGGTCCCCGACGACTGGCCACGGCAGATTCCACTGCCGCCCTGGCCGCTTCCCTGACCCTCCCGATCCCCGGTCCCCAACGAGGCGCGCCCGCCCCCTGCCGGTCAGGAAGCGGGCGCGCGACGCGGCGGCCAGGGATGAATCCGGCGTCAGATGTGTCCGGCGTCAGTCGCCGGGGTTCTCGAAGACCCAGGTCGTGCCCTCCCGGGCGTCCTTGAGGATGATCCCCAGGGCGGCGAGCTCGTCGCGAATGGCATCGGCCCGGGCGAAGTCCTTGGCCTTCTTGGCCTCGGCACGCTCGTCGATCCTGGCCTGGATCTCGTCTTCCGCAAGCGGCAGGTCACCGGCGCCGCCCTTGAGGAAGGTCGAGGGGTCCTGCTGCAAGAGCCCCAGCACGCCGCCGAGGCGCCGGAGCTCGGCGGCCAGCGCCGGCGCACGGTTCGGTGTCTCCTTCCTGGCACGATTGAGCTCCCGGGCCAGATCGAAGAGCACCGAGAGGGCCTCGGGGGTGTTGAAGTCGTCGTCCATGGCGGCGGCGAAGCGCGCCGCGTGGCCGCCGTCGCCCGACTGATCGAGCGATGCCGCTTCCGTGTCGCCATCGAGCGCAAGCCCTTCAAGGGCATGGTAGAAACGCTCCAGCGACTTGCGGGCCTCGGCCAGCGACTCGGGCGCGTAGTTGATCGGGCTACGATAGTGGCTGGCCACCAGCAGGTAACGCACCACCTCGGGGTCATGGTGCTCGAGGACCTCGCGGATGGTAAAGAAGTTGCCCAGCGACTTGGACATCTTCTCCTGGCTGACCCGCACCGCCCCGGCGTGCATCCAGGTATTGACGTAGCGATGGCCTGTGGCGGCCTCGCTCTGGGCGATCTCGTTCTCGTGGTGCGGGAACATCAGGTCCGGCCCGCCGCCATGGATGTCAAAGGTCTCGCCCAGGCAGCAGGTGGACATCGCCGAGCACTCGATATGCCAGCCGGGCCGCCCCTCGCCCCAAGGCGAGGACCAGCTCGCCTCTCCGGGCTTGGCCGCCTTCCAGAGCACGAAGTCCAGGGGATCCTCCTTGTGCTCATCCACCTCGATGCGTGCACCGGAGCGCATCTCGTCGGGATCACGGTTGCTCAGCGCCCCGTAGCGCTCGAAGCGGCGGACACGGTAGTAGACGTCGCCGTTGTCGGCGGCGTAGGCGAAGCCCTTGTCGATCAGCGTCTCGATCATGGCGATGATCTCGCCGATGTGTCGGGTGGCGCGGGGCTCCTGGTCCGGCGGCAGCACAGAAAGGCGCGCCTCATCCTCGTGCATGGCCTCGATCATGCGTTCGGTGAGCGAGGCGATGGTCTCGCCGTTCTCGTCGGCCCGCTTGAGGATCTTGTCGTCGATATCGGTGACGTTGCGCACGTAGGTCACCTCAAGGCCCCGCGCACGCAGGTAGCGGGTGATGACGTCGAAGGCCACCATCACCCGGGCGTGGCCCAGGTGGCAGTAGTCGTAGACGGTCATGCCGCAGACGTACATGCGAACCTTGCCGGGTTCGAGGGGCGTGAGCGGCTCCTTGCGGCGCGTCAGCGTGTTGTAGATCTGCATGTCAGCGCTCATTCTCAGCCCTTCTTCTTGTCTTGCTCTTTCTCGTCTTGCTCTTTCTTCTGGGCTTCCTGCTTCTGGACCTTGGCCCAGGTGTCCTTCAGCCCCACGGTGCGGTTGAACACCAGTGTCCCGTCGACACAGGCGTGGCGGTCGGCACAGAAGTAGCCCACCCGCTCGAACTGGAAGCGGCTCTCGGGCGTGGCCTCGGCCAGGCTCGGCTCGCCCATGGCCTGCACGGTGACCAGCGACTCGGGATTGAGGTGCTCGAGGAAGTCGGCGTCCTTGTCCTTGTCGGGCTGCTCGACCTGGAAGAGGTTGTCGTAGAGGCGAACCTCCATGGGCACGCCATGCTCGGCGCTGACCCAGTGGATCACGCCCTTCACCTTGCGGCCCTCCGGGTTCTTGCCGAGGGTGTCGAAATCCACTGAGCAGCGCAGCTCCTGGATCTCCCCGGACTCACTCTTCACCACCTCGTCGCAGCGGATCACGTAGCTGTTGCGCAGCCGCACCTCCTTGCCCGGCGCCAGGCGGAAGAACTTCTTGGGCGGCTCCTCCATGAAGTCATCCTGATCGATGAATATCTCCCGGGTGAACGGCACCCGGCGTACCGCCATGTCCTCGCGGGCCGGGTGGCCAGGCACCTCATAGACCTCCTCATGGCCCTCGGGCACATTGGTCAGCACCACCTTTAGGGGCTTGAGCACGGCCATGGCACGCGGCGCGTTGTCCTCGAGGTCCGAACGGATGGCGTGATAGAGCATGGCGATCTCCACCAGTCCGCCGTCGGCGCGGGTCACGCCGATCATGTCGCAGAACTTGCGGATCGAGGCCGGCGTATAGCCACGACGCCGCATCCCGGAGATGGTCGGCAGGCGCGGGTCATCCCAGCCGTCGACGATCCCGTTGTCCACCAGCAGCTTGAGCTTGCGCTTGGAGGTCAGGGTGTAGTTCAGGTTGAGCCGCGCGAACTCGATCTGGCGCGGCGTCACCGGCACCGGCAGGTTGTCCAGGAACCACTCGTAGAGCGGGCGGTGATCCTCGAACTCCAGGGTGCAGATGGAGTGGGTCACCCCCTCGAGGGCATCCGACTGGCCATGGGTGAAGTCGTAGGACGGGTAGATCTTCCACTTGTCGCCGGTCTGGTGGTGGCTGGCGTGGCGGATCCGATAGAGAATCGGGTCGCGCAGATTGATGTTGGGCGAGGCCATGTCGATCCTGGCTCGCAGCACCTTCTCGCCCTCGACGAATTCGCCCACGCGCATGCGATCGAGCAGGTCGAGGTTCTCCTCGACGCCGCGCTCGCGGTAGGGGCTCGGCTTGCCCGGCTCGGTGAGGGTGCCACGGTACTCGCGGATCTCGTCCGGCGAGAGGTCATCGACATAGGCCTTCCCCTCGCGCACCAGGTGCTGCGCCCAGGCATAGAGCTGGTCGAAGTAGTCCGAGGCGAAGCGAACCGGGCCGGCCCACTCGAAGCCAAGCCAGCTCACGTCAGCCTGGATGGCGTCGATGTAGGCCTGCTCTTCCTTGGCCGGGTTGGTGTCGTCGAAACGCAGATGACAGTCGCCACCGAATTGTTCGGCAAGACCGAAGTTCAGACAGATCGACTTGGCATGGCCGATATGCAGGAAGCCGTTGGGCTCCGGCGGGAATCGGGTCACGATCTTTCCGGTCCGCCCGGCCTCGATCTCCTCGCGGATCTGATTGCGGATGAAGTTCGGCGCGCTGGTGGTGTCGGTGGTCATGTCGATGGGGCAACCTCTGGTTGAATCGCGGGCCTGGCTCGGCGCGAGACAGCGTGGATAACACGCCCTCGTCTTCGCGCATCGCAGCAAAACAGCTATTATAGCGCCACGCCCATGGGCAGCGCCAAGGCGCATCCCTCATTGCACTCGTCACAGCGCAAAGGATTGGATCGATGATCGTACTGCAGACCAACTTCGGCGATATCACCATCGCCCTGAACCACGACAAGGCCCCGAAGACCGCCGCCAACTTCGAACAGTACGTGCGCGATGGCTTCTATGACGGCACCCTCTTCCATCGCGTGATCCCGGGGTTCATGGTCCAGGGTGGCGGCTTCGACAGCGACTTCAACCAGAAGCCGACTCGCGACCCGATCGAGAACGAGGCCGACAATGGCCTGACGAACAGCGAAGGCACCCTGGCCATGGCACGCACCCAGGACCCCAACTCGGCCACCGCCCAGTTCTTCATCAACGTCGCCGACAACGATTTCCTCAACCACAGCGGCAAGAACATCCAGGGCTGGGGCTACTGCGTGTTCGGCGAGGTGGTCGAGGGCATGGACGTGGTCGAGAAGATCAAGAATGTCGACACCACCCGTCGCGGCATGCACGCGGACGTACCCGCCGAGGATGTGGTCATCCAGAAGGCCTACGTGAAGGACGAGGCCGGGGCCTGAGCCTCGCCACGCTCGACCCCACGCCCGCCTGAGCCTGAAGACGCCCGGCGGGCGTGATTCGTTTCATCCGCCGATGCGTTTTACCCGCTGACGTGTTCCCTCCTCCAACAGGGCCGACCATGACCTCCCTGCTGATATCCGACCTTCACCTGCACCCCGGTGCCCCCGAGATCACCGAGGGGTTCCTCAACTGGCTCGACACCCGCGCCCGGGGCTGCGATGCCCTCTATATCCTCGGGGATTTCTTCGAGGCGTGGATCGGCGACGACCTGCTCGAGCTGGTCGATCACGACCCCTCGGGCAATGCCGCCATGGCGGCGCGCATCGCCGAAGCCCTGAAGGAACTGGCCGATGCCGGGACCGCCATCTACCTGATGCATGGCAACCGCGACTTCCTGCTGGGCGAGCGCTTCGCCGAGGCCGCCGGCGCCAGGCTGCTGCCGGACCCGAGCGTGGTGACCCTGGGCGACAGGCCGCTGCTGCTGATGCACGGCGACAGCCTGTGCACCCGGGACGAGGCCTACCAGACCTTCCGCGCCCAGGCACGTAACCCCCTATGGCAGGAGCAGGTGCTGTCGATGCCGATCCAGGAGCGTATCGCCCTGGCCAAGCAGTTGCGCGATCAGTCCGGAGAGGCCAACTCCAACAAGGCCGAGGACATCATGGACGTCACTCCCGACGAGGTGGTGCACGTGATGGCCGAGCACGGCGTCGATACCCTGATCCACGGTCATACTCATCGCCCCGCTGTACACGACCTAGAGGTCAACGGACAGCCGGCCAAGCGCCTGGTGTCGGGCGACTGGCAGCCCGGCAAGGGCTGGGAGATCGTCATCGAGGATGGTGGCGAGCCACGGCTGCGGGAGATTCCGCTTGCCTGACGGAGCGAAGGGACCCCACAGGGAGGCGAAGCCAACAATCACCGACTGACAAGGCAGCCCGTCAACCCGAGCTCCAGTGCCGGCGCATCGGGCAGGCTGCCTGCCTCGCCGATCAGCTCAAGTCGTGAGTCCCTTCGCCAAGCCGTGCCGGTCAGGCTGACCGTTCCCTCGGCGCGGTTGTAGAGCTTCCAGCCTTGCGCCGAGCGCAGCACGGCCTTGACCCGCAACCCCGGGGGCAAGTCGCCCAGCAGCACCGTGAGGCGATCCAGGTCGAAGACATCGTCGGGGTGCCATCGCCAGCCCAGGGTGGTGTGCCCCAGCGAGGCGCCCTCCTCGCGAACTGGCCTACCGGGTTCCGGCTCGCAAATCTCGACGTCATCCAACTCCAGGGTCGCCGCCGATGCAGCACGGGCCACCAGGTGGGCGGATGAGCCGGCACTGGAAGCTCTCACATGCAATCGGCTATCCAGCAACAGGGAGATCGGCAGGTCACCATGGGGCGCCTCCCGAACCCAGCGCTTCTGCGGCCAGAAGGCGCCAAGCCAGTCCCTCGCCGCCTGTACCTGCTCGGGCGTCGCCAGGTCAGTCATCGTCAGGGCCACCCCATCGGCCATGGCCAACTGGTCGCGGAAGGTCTCGTGCTCCCGGGCACGCGGATCATCCAGTCGTCGAGGATCGAGCAACGCGATGACATCGCGCACCGCCAGCGCCTCGGCCAGGCCCTCGCCGCGCAGCACATCGAGCAGTCCCGCCGGATGACCGAGCCCCGAGGGCTCGATGATCAGTCGGTCCGGCCGATGACGGTGCAGCAGATTCACCAGCGAGGCCTGCAGCACGACGGCCAACTGGCAACAGAGACATCCCCCGGGCAGCCCCATGACCACCAGATCGTCGCGCTCGGTGAACATCGCCTGGTCGATGCCCACCCGGCCAAACTCGTTGATCACCACGGCCCAGCGCTCGTCAGCGGGCTTCTGCTCGATCAGGCACCGGATCAGGGAGCTCTTGCCGCTGCCCAGGAACCCGGTGACCAGATGCACGGGAATCGTGGAGAGAGGCTCGGGCATGGGGTCAGAGCCGCTCGATCTTGGCCTCGTCGCGCAGCTTGTCGAGCAGGCCCTGAATCGCCGACTGGGCCCGAAGCCTCTCCGCCATGTTGGCCACGAAGGCCTCCACCTGGACGTTAGACTCGCCGGCCTGTACCCGATCCAGGGCGATCAGCACTACACGCTCGCCGTCCACGGCATGCCCGTAGACAGGCGCCTCGCCCTGGGGATGCGGCAGGCGGAAGGCAGCCTGAACCAGCGCATCCGACAAGCTGGTGCCACCCTGGCGGCTGACCGACTCGGCCTGCTGCCAGTCGATTTCCAGGGGCTCGCCGGCGCGCAGGCCCTGGACACGCTCGGCTGCGAGCTCGACCAGCGCCTCGCGGATCTTCGCCTCGCGCACGGCGGCCTCGACCCCGTTGCGCACCTCCGCCAGGGGCAGCGTGGTGGCATCACGATGCTCGGCCACGCGCAACACCAGGCGGCGATCCTCGTCGAGTTCGATCACCTCGCTGTTGTAGCCTTCCTCCAGCACATCGCCGCTGAAGGCCTGCTCCATCACGCCGGGCTCGGACAGCACGCCATCGGTGGCGTCCCGGCCGAGCCAGTCGCTCTGCTGAAGTACCAGTCCCAGCTCATCGGCCACGCTTGCCAGGTCGTCGGCGGCGAAGCTGTCGTCGATCAGGCGCTGGGCACGCTCGTTGAAGGCATCATCGACCTGGTCGATGGCCAGCTCGCGACGCAGCTGGTCGCGGCTCTCCTCGAAGGAGGGACGGTCGAGCTCGGTCACCTTGATCAGGTGCAGGCCGTTGTCGGTCTCGACGATGTCGGAGACCTCGCCCTGACCGAGTGAGAAGGCGGCGTTCTCGAAGGCCTCGCCGAAGAAACCGCGAGAGATCACACCCAGATCGCCACCGGTATCGCTGGTGGAGTCGTCGTCGGAAACCTCAGCGGCCAAGTCGGCAAAATCCTCGCCCTCGGCGAGGCGTGACTGGACCTGCTCGAGGCGTGCCAGGGCCTCCTCGCGGCTGCGCTCGCCACCGAACGTGGCCATGATGTGCGATACGCGCCGATCGGCTCCAGCCGAGCCAGTCTGCCAGGCCTCGCGCAACGCGTCCTCGCTCACCTCGGCCTCATTGGCCATCTCTTGCCGGTCGAGCACCACGTAGTTCACCTTCACCTGCTCGGGGCGGCGGTACTCGGCCTCATGGGCGTCGTAATAGGCCTGCAGATCCTGCTCATCGATCTCGGGCAATGACGCCAGATCCTCCTCCACCAAGGCATGATGCCGGAAGCTGCGGGTCTGGCGCTGGAGGGCGGCGAGGCGCTCGCGCTCCTCTTCCAGGGTAAAGTCACTGGCGGCCAGACCCTGCTGCACCTGCTGGCGCTTCACGTCAACGCTCAACTGCCGGCGGAACGACAGCGGCGTGAAGCCGGCACTGGCCAGACGATTACGGAACAGGTCGCGGTCGAAACGTCCTTGCTGATCCTGGAATTCCGGCAGGGTGACGATCAGCTGGTCAAGCTGCTGCTCGGAGACATGCAGGCCTCCCTCCTCGGCATACTGGATCAGCAGGCGATCGGTGATCAGCATGTCGAGCATCTCTGCTCGCAGGGCACGCTCCTGATCCGGCGGCACCTGACCGCTGCGGATGGCCCGTTGCACCTCGAGTTCGAGCTGCTGCCGGGTAATCGGCTCGCCATTGACCTTGGCGACCTCATCCCCACTGTTGCCGATCAGCCCGACCAGCGATTCCACGCCGAACAGCGCCATGGTCACGACCACGGCACCGATGATGATCTTGGCGCCCCAGCTCCTGGAGCGGTCACGAATACTTTGCAGCATGCAGGCCTCTGCGGATGAAATGAGTCGGGTCGCGCCACATTATACGCATCACCGTGCGTCTGGCGATGCCGGGAATGGTGATGATGGCCGAAAACAAGAACAGGCACACCGCCGGGGCGATGCGCCTGTTATGTGAGCTACCGTCAGTAGAACGACAGGCTGTCGAGCAGCAGGTGCCGTCGACTCAGTTGACGGAATCCTTGAGCGCCTTGCCGGCCTTGAAGCTCGGCACCTTGGCGGCGCTGATCTGGATCGGCTGGCCGGTCTGCGGGTTACGGCCGGTGCGGGCGGCACGTTCCTTCACGGTGAAGGTGCCGAAGCCCACCAGGGAAACACTGTCACCCTTCTTGAGACTGTCGGATACGGTGTCGACCATGGCATCCAGTGCACGGGAAGCGGCCGCCTTGGGAATATCGGCAGACGCAGCAATGGCTTCAATCAGCTCGGATTTGTTCACACTTGACCCCTTGACAATTTTATAAATTGGCTCTAATCGGCGAGACTTTCGGCTGAGTGAACCGATCACAGCATGGCGATAGTTTATAGCAATGCGGTAAAAGGTCTGTCAAGCAACCTTCCTTGCCAAACCCCGCCATACCGGGCTTTTGAGCCCAGTATAGCGAGTAATTATCGTTAGTGCGTACTGATCATTGACGATTTGGAGGCGGATTCTTCCACGTGGGTATCTTCCTTTTTCGGCTCAGGCATTTCGGCCAGGGCTACCTCCAGCACTTCATCTATCCAACCAACCGGCCGGATATCGAGGGCTTCCTTGATGTTGTCCGGGACCTCCTTGAGGTCACGACGGTTCTCCTCGGGTATCAGCACAGTCTTTATACCACCGCGCCTGGCAGCCAGCAATTTCTCCTTTAGCCCGCCGATCGGCATGACCTCGCCACGCAGGTTGACCTCCCCGGTCATGGCCACGTCGCAGCGCACCGGGCGACCCGTGTAGGCCGAGACCATGGCCGTCACCATGGCGATGCCAGCGCTGGGGCCATCCTTGGGCGTGGCGCCCTCGGGCACGTGGATGTGCAGGTCTTCCTTCTCGAACCGCTCGGGGTCGATGCCAAGTGACAGGGCCCGTGCCCGCACCACTGTCTGGGCGGCGCTCACCGATTCCTTCATGACGTCGCCCAGCGAGCCGGTCTTGTTGATACGCCCCTTGCCCGGGGTCAGTACCGACTCGATGGTCAACAGCTCGCCGCCCACCGAAGTCCAGGCCAGGCCGGTCACACGGCCTACCTGGTTCTGCTGATCGGCCAGGCCGTAACTGTAGCGACGCACGCCCGCATAGGATTCGATATCCGCGGCACAGAGCAGCACCGGGGCCTGGGCGCCCTCCTTGCTCTCCTTCTCGATGCGTTCACGCAGTACCTTGCGGCTGACCTTGGCGATCTGACGCTCGAGTTCGCGCACCCCGGCCTCACGACTGTAGTACCGGATCAGTTCGAGTAGCGCATCATCGGCAAAGGACAGCTCATCGTCCTTGAAGCCGTTGGCCTTGAGCTGCTTGGGCACCAGATAACGCCGAGCGATGGCCAGCTTCTCGTCCTCGGTATAGCCCGGCAAGCGGATCACCTCCATGCGATCCAGCAGCGGCCCGGGAATGTTCATCGAATTGGCCGTGCAGATGAACAGGGTCTCGGAGAGATCGTAGTCCAGCTCCAGATAGTGGTCACTGAAGGTGTTGTTCTGTTCCGGGTCCAGCACCTCGAGCAGCGCCGAGGAGGGGTCACCACGGTGGTCCATGCCGATCTTGTCGACCTCGTCCAGCAGGAACAGCGGGTTCTTCACCCCGGCCTTGGCCATGCGCTGGACCATCTTGCCGGGCAGCGAGCCGATATAGGTGCGGCGATGACCGCGGATCTCGGACTCATCGCGCACGCCGCCGAGTGCCAGGCGCACATACTTGCGGTTGGTGGCCCGGGCGATGGACTTTCCCAGCGAGGTCTTGCCCACCCCGGGCGGCCCCACCAGGCAGAGCACCGGTCCCTTGAGCTTCTTGACCCGCTTGTGCACGGCCAGATACTCGAGGATACGTTCCTTGACCTCATCGAGACCGTAGTGATCCTCGTCGAGCACCTTCTGGGCATGCACCAGGTCATGCTTGATGCGGGTGCGCTTCTTCCACGGCACCGCTACCAGCCAGTCCAGATAGGAGCGAACCACCGTGGCCTCGGCGGAGTTCGGCGACATCATCTTCAGCTTGCCCAACTCCTGGACTGCCTTGTCGCGGGCCTCCTTGGGCATCCCGGCTTCCTCGATGGCCTGCTCGTACTTCTCGGCCTCGTCGGGCACGTTCTCGAGCTCGCCCATCTCCTTCTGGATGGCCTTCATCTGCTCGTTGAGGTAGTACTCGCGCTGGGACTTCTCCATCTGGTCCTTGACCCGCGAGCGGATGCGCTTCTCCACCTGCAGCAGGTCGATCTCTGACTCGATGAGGGCCATCAGGTGCTCGATGCGATCGCGCACCCGGTCCATTTCCAGCAGCTGCTGCTTGTCATCGATCTTCAGCGACAGATGGGCGCAGATGGTATCCACCAGTCGGCTGGGATCCTCGATGCCGGAGAGCGAATTGAGCACCTCGTTGGGCACCTTCTTCGACATCTTCACGTACTGCTCGAACTGGTTGAGCAGCACGCGCACCAGCGAGTCCTGCTCGCGCTCGGTCAGGGGCTCGCTCTCGCGCAGGCTCACCTCGGCACGGCTGTAGCCGTCATCGACGGCAACGATCTCGCCGATGTCGGCCCGGGACTCGCCCTCGATCAGCACCTTGACGGTGCCATCGGGCAGCTTGAGCAGTTGCATGATCTCGGCGACAGTACCGATGGAGAACATGTCCTCGCTGTCGGGATCATCCTTGCTGGCCTCGCGCTGGGCCACCAGCAGGACACGCTTGTCGGCCTCCATGGCGGCCTCCAGCGCCTGGATCGACTTCTCGCGGCCGACGAACAGCGGAATGACCATCTGCGGATAGACGACCACGTCTCGCAAAGGCAAAAGGGGCAGACTCAGGGTCTGTTGGGCGTTCTGCTGCATCGCAGACGTTCCTCACACGAAATCGAATGGATACTCAGGGAGTGGGGGCGCGCCGGCTGTATTGCAAGGCAATGGCAGGGCGACGACAAGAGCCTACGCACACAAGAGACGAGAAAACAAAAAAAACGGGAGCGACCCACCCCCGGGGTGCCGGACGGGCACCTCGGGGATGAAAGCCGCTCCCTCATCAGGCGACGGGCGCCCGGCGTGGGTCAGCCGTCAGTGCCGTCGACCCTTGGAGCTTCCTGCTGGGAATAGATCAGCAGCGGCTCGCTCTCGCCGGCGATGACCGAGGCATCGATCACCACCTTGGACACCCCCTCGAGGGAAGGAATCTCGTACATGGTGTCGAGCAGCACCGACTCGAGGATCGAGCGCAGGCCGCGGGCACCGGTCTTGCGTGCCATGGCCTTGCCGGCCACTGCGCGCAGCGCGTCCTCGCGGAAGTCGAGCTCCACACCCTCCATCTCGAACAACCGAGCATACTGCTTGACCAGTGAGTTCTTCGGCTCGGTGAGGATCTGGATCAGGGCATCCTCGGTGAGTTCGGTGAGGGTGGCGATCACCGGCAGGCGACCGACGAACTCGGGAATCAGGCCGAACTTGACCAAGTCCTCGGGCTCGACATCGAGAAGCAGATCACCGATGCCCTTGGCCTCGTCCTTGCTCTTGACCACGGCATTGAAGCCGATACCGCCCTTCTCGGCGCGATCTCGGATCACCTTGTCCAGCCCCGCGAAGGCGCCGCCGACGATGAACAGGATGTTGCCGGTGTCCACCTGCAGGAACTCCTGCTGGGGATGCTTGCGACCGCCCTGTGGAGGCACCGAGGCGGTGGTGCCCTCGATCAGCTTGAGCAGCGCCTGCTGCACGCCCTCGCCCGAGACATCACGGGTGATGGACGGGTTGTCCGACTTGCGCGAGATCTTGTCGATCTCATCGATATAGACGATGCCGCGCTGGGCCTTTTCCACATCGTAGTCGCATTTCTGAAGCAGCTTCTGGATGATGTTTTCGACATCCTCGCCGACATACCCCGCCTCGGTGAGGGTCGTGGCATCGGCGATGGTGAAGGGAACGTTGAGCAGGCGCGCCAGGGTCTCGGCCAGCAGCGTCTTGCCGCTGCCGGTAGGACCGATCAGCAGGATGTTCGACTTGCCGAGTTCGACGTCATCGTCCTTGCTGCCGAAGCGCAGGCGCTTGTAATGGTTGTAGACCGCCACGGACAGCACCATCTTGGCTCGGTCCTGGCCGATCACATAGTCATCGAGGGTGTGACGAATCTCGCGGGGAGCGGGCAGGCGCTCCTCATCGGTCTCGGCATCGGCATCGAGCACCTCCTCGCGAATGATGTCGTTGCACAGGTCGACACACTCATCGCAGATATAGACGGACGGGCCGGCAATCAGCTTGCGCACCTCGTTCTGGTTCTTGCCGCAGAACGAGCAGTAGAGCAGCTTGCCACCTTCGTCCTTGCCTTTGCCGTCGGCCATTCGCGTACCTCTTTCTTGATGACGCCCCGTCCAGTATGGCTCACGGAGCGTCGGGTTCACCACGGCGGTCAAGACCGCCGGAAAACGTCTCAGTGCATGAAGGTCACTCGGGTGAATTTCACGCTATCAGGATGTCGGCCGCTGTTCCAGTACCGCATCGATCAAGCCGTATTCGGCGGCCTGCGGACCATTCATGAAGTTGTCGCGGTCGGTATCCTTGGCGATGGTCTCGATCTCCTGGCCGGTATGGTGCGCCAGGATCTGATTGAGCTTGTCGCGGATGCCGAGGATCTCGCGGGTGTGGATCTCGATGTCCGATGCCTGGCCCTGATAGCCGCCCAACGGCTGATGGATCATCATCCGCGAGTTGGGCAGGCAGTAACGCTTGCCCGCGGCGCCGCCGGCCAGCAGCAGGGCGCCCATGCTCGCCGCCTGGCCGATGCACACGGTGGAGACGTCGGGCTTGATGAACTGCATGGTGTCGTAGATCGACATCCCGGCCGTCACGCCGCCGCCCGGGGAGTTGATGTACAGGTGGATGTCCTTGTCCGGATTCTCGGACTCCAGGAACAGCAGCTGCGCCACCAGCAGGTTGGCCATGTAGTCTTCCACCGGCCCGATCAGGAAGATCACGCGTTCCTTGAGCAGGCGGGAGTAGATGTCGTAGGCCCGCTCGCCGCGCGCGCTCTGCTCGACCACCATGGGCACCAGGCCACCGGCGGATTGAATATCGAACGGGTTGCTCATCTGGTGATGTCCTTGGATCCGATGAATGGAAGCGGAAGATGGAACGCCTGCCTGGCCTGGAAGCCGGGCAGGATGTCCGGGAACGAGGATCAGGCCTTCTCTTCGGCCTCTTCGCCTTCCTCGGCCGCCTCGCCCTGCTGCTGGGCCGCGGCAAGAGCCTCCTGGTAGCCCATCTCCACGTCCTTGACGGTGGCCTGCTCGAGCAGGGCGTCGACTGCCTTCTCCTCGAGGACGGCCGACTGGACCTGAGTCTTCAGCTGATCATTGCCCATGTAGTGGGCCACGACCTGCTCCGGGTCCTGATACTGCTGGGCCAGTTCCTCGACCTTGGCCTTGATCTCGTCGTCGGAGGCCTCGAGCTCCTTGCTCTTGATCACCTCGGCCAGCAGCAGGCCGACCTGAACGCGGCTCCTGGCCTGCTCGCTGAACAGCTCATCGGGCAACTGGGAGACATCGAAGTCCTCGCCGAGGCCGAACTGCTGGGCCGCCTGGCGCTTGAGGCCATCGGTCTCCTGCTGGACCAGCGACTGGGGCACCGGGATGTCGTTGGCCTTCTTGAGCGCCTCGAGCACCTGCTGCTTGACGCGGTTGTCGACGGCCTGGCTCGCCTCGCGAGTCATGTTCTGCTTGACCTCGCTGCGGAACTTGTCCAGATCACCGTCATCGACGCCGAACTTCTTGATGAACTCGGCATCGACCTCGGGCAGGGCCTGCCCCATCACCGCATGGACCTTGACCTTGAAGGTCGCTTCCTGACCGGCCAGCTGTTCGGCCTGGTAGTCGTCGGGGAAGGTGACCTTGAGCTCCTTGTCCTCGCCGGCCTTGGCACCGATGAGCTGCTCCTCGAAGCCGGGGATGAAGCTGCCGGAGCCGATCACCAGTTCGTGACCCTCGGCGCTGCCGCCCTCGAAGGGCTCGTCACCCAGGAAGCCCTGGAAGTCGATCTTCACCTGGTCGCCATCCTCGGCGGCGCGCTCGACCTCTTCCCAGCCGGCGCTCTGCTTGCGCAGGGTGTCGATCATCTCGTCGACGTCGGCCTCGGTCACCTCGACCACAGGACGCTCTACCTCGGCGCCCTCGATGGAGGCCAGCTCGACCTCCGGATAGATCTCGAGGGTGGCGGTGAACTCAAGATCCTTGCCCGACTCGTTGATGGTGGCCTCGATCTGCGGGTATCCCGCCGGGTTGAGCTCGTGCTCGGAGATGGCGCGCACGTAGCGCTCGCGCATCACTTCGCCCACCACCTCGTTGCGCACGTCGTGGCCATAACGCTGACGAATCACCGACATCGGCACCTTGCCCTTGCGAAAGCCATCCAGGCGCACGTTCTTGGCGGCATCCTTGAGACGGGCGGCAACGGCCTCGTCGACCTCGGCGGCCGGCACCTGGACCTTGATGCGGCGTTCAATCTGGGAGGTCGTATCGACGGAAACTTGCATGAAATGTCCTCTACCGACTGGGGGCGTTCTGAAAGCGTGAAATGTTCAAAGGGCTGATTCTAAGAATCCAGCCCGTTACTGGCAAGCGCCGTGCCTGATCAAATGGGGGCTCGACTCCGCATTACAAGGGGGCATGACGTAGTTTTTCCGCAAAGACTGTCACGACGACTGTCGCAAAAGCCATGGCGGGGAGCAGTATCACGAGTGCGATACGATGGCGTCACGACACGAGGCACGAATAGAACAAAGGGGAGAGGGAGCACAGCGAGAAAGACGGGGTGATGCCAAGGGGAGGCAATGGGGTGGATGATGGGGATCGAACCCACGACAACCGGAACCACAATCCGGGGCTCTACCACTGAGCTACATCCACCACTGCCTGGGGTCATGTCGAAATGGGGTGGATGATGGGGATCGAACCCACGACAACCGGAACCACAATCCGGGGCTCTACCACTGAGCTACATCCACCACTACGACACGGGGTCTTGCTGAACGCTTTATCTGCAAGCTCATTCTACGAGCTCTTGCAAAAAGCTTTTGCTGAAAGCTCTGACGATCGGCTCGATCTGCTTGCGGCGGCTCCATGCAAGAAATCATGGCGCGCCCAGCAGGAATCGAACCTGCAACCTACGGCTTAGAAGGCCGTTGCTCTATCCGGTTGAGCTATGGGCGCATTCTACGTATCCGGGCGCCTGACCGCAACCCTGATGGTGAAATACAACTTCCCAATCAACAGGTTGTGGTCGGGGTGGAGGGATTCGAACCCCCGACATCCTGCTCCCAAAGCAGGCGCGCTACCAGACTGCGCTACACCCCGCCGGATCTTGCACGGCCCTGACGTCGCCGCAGAGGCCTCATCAGGCGCTGCGTATTCTACGTAACTTTCCCGGCGGGTCAAGAGAGAACCGCGCCACTGCCGCACCGCGCTTTGCCTCTCGGTCCCGGCATGCGAAAATCCCCTCCTTCTTACACACGGGCCATAAACTCGATCACCACGATCCTGATCAACATGAACCCGATCACCACGAACCAGAGGGAAGCTTGATGACCGCCCAACTGATCGATGGCAAGTCCATTGCCGCCCGAGTCCGCCAGCAGGTCGCCCGCCAGGTCCAGGCGCGCCGCGAGGCCGGAGGGCGCATTCCAGGGCTTGCCGTGGTCCTCGTGGGCGAGGATGCCGCCTCCGCCGTGTATGTGCGCAACAAGCACCGCGCCTGCGAGGAGGCCGGCATCCACTCGTTCAAGTACCAGCTTTCAGCAGACACAAGCCAGCACGAGCTCGAGGCGTTGATCGATGAGCTCAACGCTGATCCCCGCATCGATGGCATCCTGGTGCAGCTGCCGCTTCCCGAGCATCTCGACTCCCGCCCGATCCTGGAGCGCATCCTGCCTCACAAGGATGTCGACGGCTTCCACCCATACAACCTCGGGCGCCTGGCGCAGCGCATGCCGCTGCTGCGCCCCTGCACACCCAAGGGAGTGATGACCCTGCTGCAGCAGAGCGGGCTGCAGGTTCGTGGCCTGGATGCCACCGTGGTCGGCGCCTCCAACATCGTCGGTCGCCCCATGGCACTGGAGCTGATGCTCGCAGGCTGCACCACCACGGTGTGTCACCGATTCACCCAGAACCTCGAGGAACACGTGCGGCGCGCCGACCTGCTGGTGGTGGCGGTCGGCAATCCCGGCCTGGTCAAGGGCGAGTGGATCAAGCCCGGCGCCATCGTCATCGACGTGGGCATCAACCGCCAGTCGGATGGCCGACTGACCGGCGACATCGATTTCGCCCCCGCCTCCGAGCGCGCCAGCTGGATCACCCCGGTGCCCGGCGGCGTCGGCCCCATGACCGTGGCCACCCTGCTCGAGAACACCCTGCAGGCCGCTGACATGCATGACACTGGACAATAACGAGCAAGGGGCAAGGGTATTGAAGGAGCGGTACTCGCACCGCGAAACGCGATCGTTTCGCACAAGGTGCGCCTATTGTCTAATTCCGCTAAAATATTCCGTCCACTTTTTCCGACTCCCGAGGTCTCCCGATGACCGACAAGAAGATGAACGTCGAAAGCTTCAACCTCGACCACACCAAGGTGAAGGCACCCTACATCCGCCTCGCCGACGTCAAGACCGGCGAGCATGGCGACACCATTCACAAGTACGACATGCGTATCTGCCAGCCCAACCAGAACCACATGGACATGCCCGGCCTGCACTCCCTGGAACACCTGATGGCCGAGATGTCCCGCAACCACTCCGACAAGGTCGTCGACATCAGTCCGATGGGCTGCCAGACCGGCTTCTACATCGCGATGATCAACTACGACGACTACGACGGCGTGCTCGACCTGGTCGAGGGCACCCTCAAGGACGTGCTGGAAGCCGACGAGGTGCCCGCCTGCAACGAGATGCAGTGCGGCTGGGCCGCCAGCCATAGCCTGGAGGGCGCCAAGCAGATCGCCCGCGGCTTCCTGGCCAAGCGCGACGAGTGGGCGGACATCTTCGCATGAAGCGCATCGGCATCATCGGCGCCATGGCCCAGGAGGTCGAGCAGCTCGCCTCGCAGCTGGAGGAGCGCCGTACCCGCCACCATGTCGGCTGCACCTTCCACCTCGGCAGGCTGCACGGAGTGGAGGTGGTGATCCTGCAATCCGGCATCGGCAAGGTGAATGCCGCCATCGGCACCACCCTGCTGCTGGACGTCTACCATCCCGAGGCCATCATCAACACCGGCTCCGCCGGCGGCTTCGGCGAGAGGCTCGAGATCGGCGACGTGGTGGTCTCCAGCGAGGTCCGCCACCACGACGTGGATGCCGTGGTCTTCGGCTACGAGCACGGCCAGGTGCCGAACATGCCCGCCGCCTACCTCGCCGATGAGCGCCTGATCAAGGTGGCACGGGAGTGCGTCGAGGCACTGGGCGAGGTCAATGTGGTGGAAGGCCTGATCGCCACCGGCGACGTCTTCATGGCCTGCCCGGAACTGGTCGCCACGACCCGCTCGCGCTTTCCCACCATGCTCGCCGCCGAGATGGAAGCCGCGGCCATCGCCCAGACCTGCCACCTCTACGGCTGTCCCTTCGTGGTGATCCGCGCGCTGTCCGACATTGCCGGCGGCGGCGACAACCACCTCTCCTTCGATCAGTTCCTCGAGAAAGCCGCTGATCATTCCTCCCGCATGGTCACGGCCATGGTCGACCGCCTGGGCTACCAGTGTCGCCAGGCCGAGGCCCTGGAGAACTGAGCCATGGGACGTCGGGCGGCAGGCGGGTGGCGGGGGCTCCTCCTCTGTTTTCCGCTGCTGGGCCTGCCGCTGCTGGTGGCCGGCTGCGCCACGCATCTCTCCACCAGCGATGCGCCCGCCGTCACCCAGTCGGTAGCCCGTCCCGACGTCGACTTCCGGCGCCTGTCGCCGCGGCCCTACACGCCGCCTGACTGGCCGGAGGCCCTCGAGGCCCGCGTCCTGATCCCGGACACCCCGTCCGACGCGCGGCGCCCCGTCGCCCTGCTGGTGCATGGCGGCGGCTGGCAGCGGCGCAGCCCCGATGACATGACCGAGATCGCCGAACGCCTCGCCCGGCGCGGCTACGTGACGATCAACGTCGCCTACCGCTTCGCCCCCGAGTACCGCTTCCCCGCCCAGCTCGAAGATCTCCGGCAGGCCATGGCCTGGATCCACGAGCAGGCCGACGACTGGCGCATCGATACCGAGCGCATCGTCGGCGTCGGCTATTCCAGCGGCGCCCACCTGGTCAGCCTGCTCGCCCTGTCGGACGAGGGAGGCCTGGCCGCCGTGCTGGCCGGCGGGCTGCCCAGTGACCTGCTGAAGTTCGATGACGGCCGCCTGGTGGTCGAGTTCATCGGCGGCACCCGTGCCGAGAAGCCCCGTGCCTATCGACAGGCCTCGCCGATCTACCACGTCCACGCCAGCGCCCCGCCCCACTTCCTCTTCCATGGCCGCTGGGACGGCCTGGTGCCGATGGACCATGCCACCGACTTCCATGCGGCGCTGGTCGCTCAGGGCGTGGAGAGCGAGCTCTACCTGCAGCACTACCGCGGTCACTTCACCAGCTTCCTGTTGCGTGACAGCGCCATCGAGGCCGGCATCGCCTTCCTGGATATGCAGCTAGAAGCGCAGCATCAGGCAAGGCAGTAGCTTCACTCGACGAGCTTCCAGTTCAGTGTCTCGCCCGCGGCGAGCGGCACGATGGTCTGCCCCTCTGCGTAGGGCAGCGACTCGGGCAACTGCCAGGGCTCGCGAACCAGGGTGACGGTCTCGGCGTTGCGCGTCATGTCATAGAAGTCCGGGCCGTGGTGGCTGGCGAACCCTTCCAGACGCTCCAGGGCGCCGGCCTGCTCGAAGGCAGTGGCATAGAGCTCCAGCGCCGCCGGTGCGCTGTAGGCACCGGCACAGCCGCAGGCGCTCTCCTTGTCACCCCGGGCGTGGGGCGCACTGTCGGTCCCCAGGAAGAACCTGGGGCTTCCGGAGGTCGCAGACTCCAGCAGCGCCTGTCGATGACGCTCTCGCTTGAGGATCGGCAGGCAGTAGTAGTGCGGGCGAAAGCCGCCCACAAGCATGTGGTTGCGGTTGAACAGCAGGTGATGGGCGGTGATTGTCGCCGCCACATTGGCAGGCGCGGCGGCCACGAACGCCGCCGCCTCGGCGGTGGTGATATGTTCGAATACCACCTTAAGATCCGGATGCCGGTCCAGCAGCGGTTTCATCACCCGCTCGATGAACACCGCCTCGCGATCGAAGATGTCGATATCGGCGTCGGTCACCTCGCCGTGGACCAGCAGCGGGATGCCCAACCGCGCCATGGCGGCGATGGCCTCGTCGCAGTGGGCGAGATCCGTCACGCCGGACGCAGAGTTGGTGGTCGCCCCGGCCGGATAGAGCTTCACCGCCTGCACCAGGCCACTGGAATGGGCACGCTCGATCTCTTCGGCCGGAGTGTTGTCGGTGAGGTAGAGGGTCATCAACGGCTCGAAACTCGACCCGGCGGGCAGTGCGGCCATGATTCGTTCCCGATAGGCCAGCGCCTGCTCGGTGGTGGTCACCGGCGGCTTGAGGTTGGGCATGATGATCGCGCGGCCCATCTGGCGGGCGCTGGCAGCCACCACGGCCGTGAGGGCCTCGCCATCTCGCAGGTGGAGATGCCAGTCGTCCGGGCGGGTCAGGGTAATCGAATTCACGGCGGGTCCTGTTTCGAAAGTCTGTGCCGCCAGTATATCGCAACACCCTCCTGTTCCGAGGACCACTGCTGTCCAGAAACCACGGCCGGCCCCTTGTCTGCTAACCAGGCCCTTTGTCTGCTAGCATAGCCGCCCCCATTCACCCTCAGTTCCCGGTGCCAGATGCCCACCGCCGACCCCTTACGCTCGCCCCTGCGCGCCGACCTCATGCTGCTGCTGGTCACCCTGCTCGCCGCCACCGGGTGGATCTTCTCCAAGGAGGCCCTGGCGGGCATGCCGCCGCTGCTGTTCATCGGCACGCGTTTTCTGATGGCCGGCGGCATCCTGGCGATCTTCGCCCACGCCAGCCTGCGACGACTCTCCTCCACCGACTGGCGACTCGCGGCCGGGGTGGGCTTGATCTTCAGCGTTGCCGTATCGCTGTGGGTGCTGGGAGTTCACCACTCCAGCCACCTGGGCGAGAGCGCCTTCATCAACAGCCTGGGGATCCTGCTGGTGCCGGTCGTGGCGCGCCTGATGTTCGGCGACCGGCCACCGCGCACCACCTGGATCGCCCTGCCGGTGGCGCTGGTCGGCTTCGCCCTGCTGTCGCTCAACGCGGGATTCAGGATCGAGTCCGGCCAATGGTTGATGGTCAGCGCGGCAGTGGGCTTCTCGCTGCTGATCAACGCCAACTCGCGAGTGGTACGCCGGGTGTCCGCCCTGCCCCTCACCTCCATCCAGCTGGTCGTGGTGGGCCTGGTGCTGACGCTCGTTTCGCTGCCCGTCGAGCCCTGGCCGGCAAGCCTCTCGGCCGCGACGCTGGGCTGGCTTGCCGCCAGCGTCATTTTCGCCAGCACCCTGCGCTTCTTCCTGCAGGTGCATGCCCAGGGGCTAACCACGCCCAGCCATGCCGCGGTGATCCTGATGCTGGAGGCGGTATGGACCGCCCTGATCGCCGCATGGTGGTTCGGCGAGACCATGGCGCTGCTGCAACTGCTGGGCTGCTCGCTGATCTTTGCCGCCCTGTTGATCAACCGCTGGTACTGGGTTCGTCGACTCTTCAAGCGACGCTGAATGCCGTATCATGGCGACAGCCTTCCAGGCGCCCCACTCGTGAGGAAAGCATGCCCAAGGTAAGACACTACGCCGACATCGTCGCCATCCTGGCCGGCCTCATGTGGCTGGTGCTCTTCTGGTCGGTCAGCATCTCGGCACACCTCGGCAGCGTCGAACCGTCTCTGGCCGCACTGCTGATGCTGGGTAGCCTGATCCTGATCAGCTTCGTGCACCGGCCGATCCGGGTGCTGCTGGGCCGTTACCATGTCCGCAAGCGACGCACCGAGATGTGGATGCATATCCTCGCCCTGCCCCTGACCCTGGCCTTCCTGCTGGCCATCGTCATCGACCACCTGATCACACCGATGAACGGCGAGCAGAAGATGCTGCTGTTCAATGCGCTGGCAACGGCCGGCTGGCTGGTGTTCGTCGTCACCCTGCTCGTCAAGCTGCTTTACCATCTGGTCCAGCAGAAGCGCAGGGCGAAGCGATAATCCTCCGCCTCAGAACCGGTCACCCCGGAACGGCGACATATCGATATCGGGCGTCTCTCCATCCATGATCTGGCCAAGCAGGCGACCGGTCGCCGGCCCCAGAGTGAAGCCCTGGTGGCCGTGGCCGAGGGCCAGCCAGAGCCCCTCCTGGCCCGGTGCCGGGCCGATCACCGGTTTCATGTCAGACGTGCAGGGTCGCGCGCCCTTCCAGGGCTCTGCCTCGAGACGCTCGCCCAGCGGGAACAGCCGCCGCGCCATCCGCTCGGCCGCGTCCAGTTGTGCCAGGTGCGGCGGCGCCTCGAGGCGCTCAAGCTCCGCACCGGTGGTCAGCCGGATGCCTGCCTGCATGGGCGCCAGCAGGTAGCCGACCTCGGCATCCATCACCCAGTGGTTGAGCCGGGCCGACCCCGACGTCGCGTAGTGCATGTGATAGCCCCGCTTGACGAACAACGGGATCTCGATCCCAAGAGCGCCAAGCCAGGTGCTGGCCCAGGGCCCCATCGCCATCACCACCTGCTCGGCCCCCAGCGCACCCTCGGCGGTGGCAACGCGCCAGCCACTGCCCTGGCGAGTGATTCCCTTCACCTCGGTCTGGCACAGCCGCCCCCCTTCCGACTCGAAGCTCCTGGCATAGGCCTGGACCAGGGCGCCGGGATCGGACACCGTCCAGGGATCCTGCCAGTGAACGCCCCCCGCCAGTCCTTGGGCGAGGGAAGGCTCCACCGACGCGAGCTCGGCGGCATCCATGGCACGGTGACGCACCCCGAAGCGTTCCTCGTCGGCACGCGCCCTCTCGACCCGCGTCTCCAGTTCGGCGGCCGTGTGATAGACCTCGAGCCAACCTTCACGACGCACCAGCCGCTCGGCGTCGGCGGCCTCGATCATCTGCGCATGGGCCTCGATCGACAGGGCGATCAGCGAGGCATATTGCGGCACGATCTGCCCGTAGCGCCGCGGCGAGGAGTTGTGCCAGTAGCGCAGCAGCGCCCCGGCCGCCTGCAGCATGCCGCCCGGGCGGTAGCGGATGTCCACCTGGCGGTTGGGCAGCACCCGAAGCAGGGTGCCGAGGTCCCGCGGGAAGGGATAGGGCCGCACCGCCTCGCGCTGGATGATGCCGGCATTGCCGAAGGATGTCTCGCGACCGGGTTCTCGGCGGTCGACCAGCGTCACCGAATGCCCGCGCCGGGCCAGATGCCAGGCCACCGACACACCCACTATCCCGGCTCCCAGCACGATGATGTCGCGTGCCATCCTGACCCTCCTGTTGCCATGAATGAACTGGCTATCAACTAACTGGCCATCAATGGCCCTGGCTTGAACGATAAACGGACCCGACATCTCGGGCCCGTTCTCGATCATAACAGTCGTCGGGGAAGCTGGCTCGCGATCAGGGCGATGGCTTCACTGGCGGGCTTCTTCCTCTGCCAGCTTCGCCCGGATGAAGTCGCCATGGCTGACATGCAGCAATTCAGCCAGGCGCCGGATGCGGTGCTCCTCGAGGTGATGCTGTTCGCCATCGGCCAGAGACAGCGACCACATCATGCGCACCAGTTCGTAGCGCTGGCCGTAGTCGAAATGCTGCTTGACCAGGCTGACGAACTGGAAGTGGTCGACGGCCCATTCGGCCTCTTCCCGGGCCAGGCGCATCAGGTCATCGAGGTCAGTTTCCTCCAGGTCAAAGCGCCGTTGCAGCAACTCACGCAGCAGGGCGAGTTCGCTGTCGTCGAAGTGATAGTCGGCGCGCGCCACCTCGAAAAGCAGAGCCGCCGTGGCCAGCTCAAGACTTGGGCCGGCTGCTGATGACGCATCGTCGCCGGCCATGAAGTCGCTGAAGAAGCGCTGAATCGCATCGATCATGATAACTCTCTCCTTGAACTCTCTCCTTGAACTCTCCTTTCAGCTCCCTCTAGAACACCCTTTGGGGGGCTGAGCACTCAGCCGCTGATCTATCGAGGCTGAGACAGCGACTCACCCCGCCCCACCGCGTAGTAAAGCAAGCCGGCGTTCTTCACGATCTCCGGCTCGAAGAGGTTGCGCCCATCGACGACCACCGGCATGGCCAGCTGCTGCTTCAGCCAGGCGAAGTCCAGGGTGCGAAACTCCTTCCATTCGGTGCAGATCACCAGGGCATCGGCACCCTTCACCGCCTGGATGCGGTCGCCCACCAGCACCAGGTCGTCACGCTCACCATAGAGGCGGCGGCATTCCTTCATCGCCTCGGGGTCGTAGGCCTGGACCCTGGCTCCGGCTCCCCACAGCGCCTCCATCAGGGTGCGGCTCGGTGCATCACGCATGTCATCCGTGTTGGGCTTGAAGGCCAGGCCCCACAGCGCGATGGTCTTGCCGGCCAGGTCGCCGTCGAAGGCCTGAGCCAGCTTGGCGAATAGCGTCTGCTTCTGGCGCTGGTTCACCGACTCGACGGCGGTGAGCAGTTCCGCCCGATAGTCCACGTCGGCCGCGGTCCGCGCCAGGGCCTGCACGTCCTTGGGAAAACAGGAACCGCCATAGCCACAGCCCGGATAGATGAACTGATAGCCGATGCGAGGGTCGCTGCCGATGCCGCGACGCACCTGCTCCACGTCGGCCCCCAGCCGCTCGGCCAGGTTGGCGATCTCGCTCATGAAGCTGATCTTGGTCGCGAGCATCGCGTTGGCGGCATACTTGGTCAGCTCGGCGGCCCGCACCTCCATGAACATCAGCTTTTCCTGCCGTCGGATATAGGGGGCATAGCACTCGCGCATCAGCCCCTGCACCCGTTCGGACTCGGTGCCGACGATGATCCGCGCACCGTGAGTGAAGTCCTCGATGGCCGCCCCTTCCTTGAGGAATTCCGGATTGGAGCAGACATCGAAGTCGAGGGCCTCGCCCCGGGCCTGGAGCGTCTTTGTAACCATATCGCGCACTCGGTCCGCCGTGCCGACTGGCACCGTGGACTTGTCGACGATCACCTTGTAATCATCCATGTGGCGGCCGATGGTCTCCGCCACCGTCAGCACGTACTTCAGATCGGCGCTTCCATCCTCGTCCGGGGGCGTGCCCACAGCGATGAACTGCAGGGTCCCGAAGGCCACTGCCTTGGCCGGGTCGGTGGTAAAGGCCAGCCGCCCCGCCGCCACGTTGGCCTGCACCATGCTCTCCAGTCCCGGCTCGAAGATAGGAATCTCGCCGGCCTCCAATCGCGCGATCTTGCCCGCGTCGATGTCCATGCACAGCACGTCATGGCCGACATCGGCCAGGCAGGCGCCAGTCACCAGCCCCACATACCCCGTACCAAAGATGGTGATCTTCATTCCCTGTCTCCCGCTCTGTCCTGTTCATCGGTCCTATTCATGACGCACGCCTTTCAAGTTCGGATGGCCAACGTTGTGGGAGCAGCCGGTTCGACGGCTCGACTCGCATCAGGATCTCCGCGCTGATGGCGGGTCTCACCGTGCTTGCGATCTGGCCACTCGCCCCCCGCTGACTTGCCTGCCCCGTGATGGCTGGCTCAGCAATATAAATAATCAGGTGGCATTTTTACTTTGTACTTCCTCTTCCATCTCAAGAGAAAAAATACCGTAGGGCGTGACGTAACGCCCTTTCTGGCGCTTCTGTTCAAGCATTACACGAGCAGTATCCGTAACCGTCCGTTCCGGATGGTAAATATGGTAAAGGCATGCCCTTCCTCGGGCGGGTCGCGACCGGAGGCCATAGGCCTTCAATCGCCATTCCAGATCCACTTCCTCTCCCCCATAACCTTGGAACTGGGTATCAAAACCATTAATAGCGAGGATATCCTCCCGCCACACCCCAATGTTCGCACCCAGCAAGGCCATGGGACGCCTTGCCCACATTTCGGCAAGTCGCTCGGGGGGCCGAAGAGCAATTTCTGCCCGCTTCAGCCCCCCCGCCACGGCCTGCCATACGAGAAAACCAAAGCTATCGAGTCGTGAAATAGGCGTTTCACGTGCGAGTAGACGCCTAGCCAGTGAAAGCTTCGTATCGACACGGCGCCCCGCCACGAATTGGCCGGGGCGGGCCCAGCGCTTATGGTCTCGCACGAAGTGCACCGCAGGAATGCAGTCATTATCGGTAAGTATCAAATACTCGGCAGATGAAGTCGCTATGGCTTCATTGACAACCCTGGCTTTCCTAAAGCCATCGTCCTCTTGCCAGATATACCGCAACGACAGCCCTTTTTCGCAGTAGTCATCAACCAATTTTCTAATGCGACCATCGGAACCATCATCTGCTATGCACAACGAAAATTCCGAATCGCCTTGTCTCAGGTACCCATCTAGAACCAGTGCCATGGTCTCAGGATTATTGTATGCCGCCATGATCACTTCAATGTTCATTCTTTAACCTTTTAAAAAATATTTAAAAATCAAAAAAATATATCATGCCTCCATGGTATCAAACCGGCCTATTTATCTAGACATTCCTGACTCTAATCGCCACCACCTCCGAACCCTAACAGGTCATAAAACATACCACTGTAGGCGAAGCCCTTGACCCCACATTTGAGTACCTTACAGACATGCCAGCTACCCAACCTCACTTCCGCCTCCTTGAACTCCTCGTGCGAGGATGTCAGCGTCTCGGACGATAGCACCTGTTCCTGGGCGCGCATGATCTTGGATGCAAGGTGCCCACCACATTCTCGCCGATCAGCAACAACTCATAAAGCTTCTCACCGGGCCGAAGGCCGCTGAACACCACCTCGATATCCCCCTTTGGGATGATCCGCGTCCTTCACCTCCAGGCCTTCACCCTGGGCTGGGTCATGGCCGATATCGTGGTTGAGTTCTCCCTGACCGACCCGAACCAGAAGCTATGCTTGCTCATGATCAGTCTCTCTTGGTCGGTCTGATCAGAGCTTGGCGCCCAGTCCGAATTTTGGGGAC
The DNA here is from genome assembly GCF_040196335.1 of Halomonas aquatica. Lineage (NCBI taxonomy): Bacteria > Pseudomonadati > Pseudomonadota > Gammaproteobacteria > Oceanospirillales > Halomonadaceae > Halomonas > Halomonas aquatica. Next base: position 253,370 of record NZ_JBEGCJ010000003.1, on the reverse strand, counting down.
CACTTCGTCCGCTCAAGAGGCCTGACGCGAATAGGCTTGGTAGCACCCCCACAATACTGCCACCCAGAAGGCGTAGACCATCACACCGCTGTTGTGCGAGAGAAATCCCTGGGTCAAGCTAAAGTCAATATAGCCTACCGGCACCAATGTCCCTGCTGCCGCCAGGGCTCGTAAGGGCATGGAGTCAGACGCGAGCCCTGGCGCAAAAAGAGCGATCGGCACCAGATACAACCCCAGCAAGGCTGCAAGACCGACCAAGCCATGTTTCGCAAGGTGATCGAAAAACTCGCTATGGGCATGGCCGTAGCGTGCCGCTCTGACATGGATCCTGCCTTCATTGGCAAGCTCCTGCATTCCGACATGGTACTGATCATCCCCCCAGCCCAAGAGTGGCTTTTGGAGAAAAAGCATGCCAGCGCCACGCCACATCTCGAAGCGAACCCCTACCGAAGACCCAAGGTTCTCACCCTCCAGATAGTGCCCGAACTCGGACACGGCCCCTCCAACACGCGCCTGGACTCCTGTCTGAGGCGTAAACCAGACTATGCCCACTAAAAGCACCATGGCTACCAGGGCAGAGATGCTACCGGCGATCGAGAACTCCCGACCATAGGCACGATAAAGCACCAGCAGCAATAGTGGCACTCCCACCCAACCACCTCGGCTGCCAGATAACACAGAGGCCAGAATACCGCATAGGGCACCTAGCAGCAGGAGAGCAACCCAGCCAGCACGGTAGCGCTGCATCACGGCCCAGCCCAGCCCCGCTAGACACAGGACACCCATCAGCATGGCGAGGTTACCGAACTGAATGGTCTGAGTCAGGCCGTTTGCACGCCCCATCCCCTCAATCAGCGCCTGCCAAGTGGCAAGCCCACCAGCCCCAATCGCCCCCAAGCCAAACCCGGCCCATAACCAAGTCATGCGAGGGGGGTTGGCCATCACCATCAACAACACTGGCACCGCAAACAGGAAACGCAAGGGTTTGTCGAGCCCACCGATACCTAGCCCATCCACCAAAGCAAACAGCATCATAAGCAGGCCGTAGCCGAGCAGGGTGGCGATTAGAACCACGTCTCGCCTTGAAAGGCCCAATAGCGGTCGGCGATACAGCAAGGCGAGGCTGCCCAACAACAAAAGTGCAGGCCCAATGGAATACCCCGTAGGTGCCACCAGAGCCACAGCGCCCAGAAGAAACCCCGCCGAACTGGTGTAAAGGGTCCAAAAACCAGCCTGATGGCAACAGGAACAACAGTTATCACGGGAGGTCATGGTCGTCATGTCATCAAGTCACCGGGCATCGAAAAAAAACCGGCGCCCTTTAGGCGCCCGTTCGCATGGTACCACTATCAATCTAGTGTTGCCCTTCAGATGGCGCTGTATCGGCTTCCAATGCATCGTGGCCAACATCTGCCAGGCAGGCACCGGTCGCCATCACGACTTGACGCGATGCGTTACGGTACCCTGCAGCTTGTCACCCGCTCGAAAGCCTCGACCATCTGCAGCACCGAGACGCCCTGCCCGGTGCCCAGGTTATAGACATGCGCGCCCGGCGTGGTCAGAATCGCCAGTGACATGATATGCCCCACGGCAAGGTCGACCACATGAAGGTAATAGCGCGCACAGGTGCCATCCTCAGTGGGGTAGTCATTGCCGAAGATGGCGAGCTCCGGCCGTCGCCCTACCGCCAACTAGGCAAGGAACGGCATCAGGTTATCGGGAACTTCCTAGGGATCTTCGCCGATCAGCCCCGATGGATGCGCCCCAACCGGATTGAAGTAGCGCAGCACCACCATCGACCAGCACGCCCGCCCGGCACAGATCGCCAAGCAACTTGTCAACCATGGCTTTGATCGCGCCGCAGGGGTTGGCGGGACGGACACGCGGCAGGCTCTCCACGTAGGGCACCGGGACATCCGGCCCGTAGAACGTGCCCGAGGAGCTGAAGGCCAGCTTTTATGACCGACAACAATGTTCTTCGGAGCGTATCTGATGATCTGGACCCATGAAAACGCTGTCAGAAAGGAAACACCATGGGCGTGAGCAGCAGCACGGCCGCTGAGTAGGTCAGGCTGACCGGTAGGCCAACCCGGAGGAAGTCCCCCATGCTGTAACGACCGGGGGAGTAAACCATCAGGTGGGTCTGGTAGCCGTAGGGGATGAGGAAGCAGGCGCTGGCGCCGTAGGCTACGGCCATGATGAAGGGCATGGGGTCGACGCCGAATGCCTGAGCGGTGGACCAAGCAACAGGAAAGGCCAGCGCCGCGGCAGCGTTGTTGGTTACCGTTTCAGTGAGCAGCAGTGTCAGGAAATAGCAGCCGATGAAGGCGGCATAGACGCCGTGGCCGCTGAACAGCTCCTGCATGCCCCGGGCGAGCAGTGCGGCAGCGCCGGAGTTCTCCAGGCCCTGGGCGATGGCCAGCGCCGAGCCGATGATGACCCATAACTCGAAGGGGAAGCGACGGCGCAGTTCGGCCGGACTGAGCACGCGACCGAGCAGCAACCCGCCCATCAGCAGCAGCAGACCATGAAAGAGTGGCAGTAGCTCGGCGGCGGCGAGGCCGATCACGCTTACAAAGCCGGCCAGGGTGAACCAACTCGCGGGTCGACCGAGCCGGGGGCGCGTAAGACTACCGCTAAGCAGATGAAAGTTGCGGTCGAGGTTGCGGTGTTGGCGGAAGTCGCTGCCTACGGCCATCAGCAGGCAGTCGCCCGTGCGCAGGGGAATTTTACCGAGTTGACCTTCCAGTCGCTTGCCACCGCGGCGAATCCCCACCACCCCGGCATTGAACATGCTGCGAAAGTCCACCTCCTGCAGGGTACGACCCTCCAGTTCCGACTCGTGGGAAACCACCACTTCCACCAGGTTGGTGGCCAGCAGGTTGTCGGCCTGGTGGCCGAACAGTTTGAGCCCCGGAAAACGCTGCAGGGCCTGCACCTTGCTCACCTCGCCGGTGAACACCAGCGTATCCCCTTCGTGCAGGATCTCTTCCGGCCCCACCGGGCTGATCAGCCGACCCTCGCGCTCTATTTCCAGCAGGTAGAGCCCATCCAGGCTGCGCATGCCGTTCGCCTCGATGCTGCGGCCGATCAAATCTGAACCGGGCTGCAAGTCGGCGGCCAGAAAATAGGAGAGCTTGTCGGCGGTCTCCTCGGGCATGTGGTGGGGTAGCGAGCGTGAACTCCACAGCAGCACCACGAAGGTGAGCAGGGCCACCGGGATGCCGACCAGGCTGAACTGGAACATGCCCAGCTCGACGCCTCCGCTGCTCAGGGCGAAGGAGTTCACCACCAGGTTGGTGGAGGTGCCCACTAGGGTGGTCATGCCACCGAGGATGGAGGCATAGGAGAGGGGAATCAGCAGCCGCGAGGGGGCGATACGCGTCTGCCGCGAGATGGCGCCCAGGAAGGCGGCCACCACGGCGGTATTGTTGAGAAAGGCCGACAGCACTGCGCTAGTGCCCATCAGTCGGGCCGTGGCACTACCAGGCCGACCACGCAGCAGTCGCTGGGAGAGCCAGTCCAGCAGAGGGGTGCGCTCCAGTGCCAGCGAGACCAGCAGCAACAGCATGAGGGTGGCCAGGGCCGGGTTGGTGTACTGGCGCAGGAGCGTAGCGGTGTCCACCAGACCGAACAGCAGGTAGGCCCCTGCCAGGCCAGCGAAGGCGATGACCGGTCGTACCCACCCGCTGATCAGCAGGATCAGCAGGCCAGCGATCGAAATCAGTACCGCCCAGGTCATCATGGTTGCTCGTCCTTGAGTGGTCGGGGTTGGAATTCGCGACTTGTGGGATTCTACTGGGCCTTTTATGATAATGTCGACTTAAGGGATGTTTTGTTTTCTCTTATCAATTCATATCCAGTGATTTCAGCTGCTTGGTGATGTATTGGGTACTAAATATTTGTCGCCTGAAATTCTAAATGAACGCCGACTGGAGGTCGTTCGACTGCGCCTGGATGGCCATACCGTGGCTGAGGCCGCCAAGCAGACCGGGCTTTCCGCTCCCACGGTGTCGGCCGCCTGGAAAGCCTTTCGCCAGGGCGGCTGGGAGGCCGTGCCGGTGCGTCAGCGTGGTCGCAAGGCGGGCCAGGGCGAGAGTCTGGATAACCCGGCCCAAGGTGCCTTGATGGCTCTGCTGGTCTCGCAACCCGAAACGCCCACTCCGGCCTGGAGCAGTCGGGCGCTGGCAGATGCATTGGCCAGAGAAGGACACAGGGTGTCGCCGAGAGCGATCGACCACTGGCTTGAGGCGAATGGACTAAAACCATCGCCACTCGCACTGGAAGGCCTGGCACGTAGGCGCTCAACCACGGGCCGATGGTATCGCCAGCAGGTGCAGCCGGTGCTTGAGCAGGTCCACCAGGTCGGGGGCGCGATTTGGCTGGGAGGCGCTCGCGTGGCGGGGCCGGCGAAATCGCTGGATAGCGCCCCCCGCCGCTATCAGCTCTATTTGCACGGCAAGCGCGGCGCTCTTTTTACCCGCTGTCTTCCGACACCGCCCGGGGGGGAGGCATACCTCGAACTGTTTCGGCGCCTGCTCGCTCAGGCAGGCGGAAGCAGGCCAGTGGCGCTGGTGTTTCACGGGGCTTACTTTCGAGCCAGCCCCGAGATCCAGGCCTGGCTCATGCGTTACCCCGAGTTTCACTTGATCAATGTACCGCCTGATTTCGATTTGGGGTCAGACCCCAAACTTCGCTGAGGGGTCTGACCCCAATATTCCCTTTGCATGGAACGACGATGACGACACTTACCCATCTTCAACGGCTCGAGGCCGAGAGCATCCAGATCATGCGCGAGGTGGTCGCAGAGACCGAGAATCCGGTGATGCTCTACTCGGTCGGCAAGGACAGCGCGGTGATGCTGCACCTTGCACGCAAGGCCTTCGCGCCCTCCCCGCCTCCCTTCCCCCTGCTCCATATCGATACTCGCTGGAAGTTCCGCGCCATGTACGAGTTCCGCGACCGCATGGCCGAGGAAATCGGAATGGACCTGATCGTGCATATAAATCCAGAAGGCGTGGAGAAGGACATCAATCCCTTCACCCACGGTTCGGCGATCCATACCGACGTGATGAAGACCGAAGGCCTCAAGCAGGCGCTGAACAAGTACGGCTTCGACGCCGCCTTCGGTGGCGCGCGTCGCGATGAAGAGAAGTCCCGCGCCAAGGAGCGCATCTTCTCCTTTCGCACCGCGGCGCACCGCTGGGACCCGAAGAACCAGCGCCCGGAGCTGTGGAAGCTCTTCAATACGCGCAAGCACAAGGGCGAGTCGATCCGCGTCTTCCCGCTCTCCAACTGGACCGAGCTGGATATCTGGCAGTACATCTACCTGCAGAACATTCCCATCGTGCCCCTCTACTACTCCGCCGAACGCCCGGTTGTGGAGCGCGACGGCGCGCTGATCATGGTCGACGACGAACGCATGCCGCTGGAGCCCGGTGAGGTGCCGATGATGCGCAAGGTGCGCTTCCGCACCCTGGGCTGCTACCCGCTGACCGGCGCCATCGAATCCGAGGCCGACACCCTGCCGGCGATCATCCAGGAGATGTTGCTGACCAAGACCTCCGAGCGTCAGGGCCGGGTGATCGACCACGACAGCGCCGCGTCGATGGAAAAGAAAAAGCAAGAGGGGTACTTCTGATGGCACACGCTTCCGACCTGATCGCCGAGGATATCGCGGGCTACCTCAAGTCCCACGAACACAAGGGCCTGCTGCGCTTTATCACCTGCGGCAGCGTGGATGACGGCAAGAGCACGCTGATCGGCCGCCTGCTGTTCGAGTCCAAGCTGCTGTTCGAGGACCAGCTGGCCGCCATCGAAGCAGATTCGAAGAAGTACGGTACCCAGGGCATCGAGATGGACTTCGCCCTGCTGGTCGATGGCCTGGCTGCCGAACGCGAGCAGGGCATCACCATCGACGTGGCCTACCGCTTCTTCTCTACCGACAAGCGCAAGTTCATCGTCGCCGATACCCCCGGGCACGAGCAGTACACCCGCAACATGGTGACCGGCGCCTCCACCGCCGACGCCGCCATCCTGATGGTCGATGCCCGCTATGGCATCCTCACCCAGACTCGCCGCCACAGCTTTTTGATGTCGCTGATCGGCATGCGCCAGGTGGTGGTCGCCATCAACAAGATGGACCTGGTGGACTACTCGAAAGAGCGCTTCGACGAGATCGTCGAGGAGTACCGGGCCTTCGCTAGGCAGCTGGGACTGGAGTCGATCACCTTCATCCCCATGTCGGCGCTCAAGGGCGACAACGTCATCGAGCACGGCCACCATATGCCCTGGTACCACGGCCCCACCCTGATGGCCTTCCTGGAGACCGTGGAAGTCGACGACGAGCACCTGCAGCGTGACCCCTTCCGCCTGCCGGTGCAGTGGGTCAACCGCCCCAACCTGGACTTCCGCGGCTTCACCGGCATGGTGACCAGCGGCAGGGTCAGGCCCGGCGACGCCATTCGCGTGCAGCCCTCCGGCAAGACCAGCACGGTGTCGCGGATCTACACTTTCGATGGCGACCTGGACGAGGCCGTGGCCGGTCAGTCCATCACCCTGCTGCTGAACGACGAGATCGACATCTCCCGCGGAGACATCATCTCCGGCGTGGAAAAGCCGAGCCAGACCGCCGACCAGTTCGAGACCACCCTGGTGTGGATGCACGACCAGCCGCTGCTGCCCGGCCGCCCCTACCTGATGAAGCTGGGAACCCAGACCGTCTCGGCGACCGTCACCGACATCAAGTACCAGGTGAACGTAAACACCCTGGAGCACACCGCGGCCAAGCAGCTGGACCTCAATGCCATCGGCATCTGCACCCTGAGCCTCAACAGGCCCGTGGCCTTCGATCCCTACCAAGAGAGCCAGGACACCGGCGGTTTCATCCTCATCGACCGCATGACCAACAACACCGTCGGCGCCGGAATGCTGCATTTCGCCCTGCGCCGCAGCCAGAACATCCACATGCAGCACGTGGATATCGACAAGCAGGCGCGCGCCCTCTCCAAGTCCCAGCAGCCCGCGGTGCTGTGGTTCACCGGTCTCTCCGGTGCCGGCAAGTCGACCATCGCCAACCTGGTGGAGAAGAAGCTACACGCCGCCGGCCAGCACACCTACCTGCTGGATGGCGACAACGTGCGCCACGGCCTCAACCGCGATCTCGGCTTCACCGATGCCGATCGCGTCGAGAACATCCGCCGCGTGGGGGAAGTGGCCAAGCTGATGGTCGATGCCGGGCTGATCGTGCTAACCGCCTTCATCTCTCCCTTCCGTAGCGAGCGCCAGCTGGCCCGCGATCTGGTCGAAGACGGCGAGTTCATCGAGATCTTCGTCGACACGCCGCTCGATGTGGCCGAGGAGCGGGACCCCAAGGGGCTCTATCGCAAGGCCCGCCGAGGCGAGCTGAAGAACTTCACCGGCATCGACTCCGCCTACGAGCCGCCCGAAGCCCCGGACCTGCATATCGAGACCCAGAAGATGAGCAGCGACGAGGCCGCCGACGCCATCGTCGAGTTGCTGAGCGAGCGCCAGCTGATTTCTTGAGTTTTTCTGGGAACGGGCGGTTCGATGCCTCCCACCACATCCCATCCCGGCCAAATGTGCCGGGATTCCCCGACAGGGTCCATCACATGCCGATAACTAACCCCGACCTGCTGGAGCAGGTCTTCACCATCGCCAAGGACGCCAGCCGGGCCATCATGGCCGTCTATGCCCGGGACTTTTCCATCGAGGAAAAGGACGACAAGAGCCCGCTGACCGATGCCGACAAGGCCGCCCATGACGTCATCGTCGCGGGGCTCAACGCCCTGCCGGGCAATATCCCGGTGCTCTCTGAGGAGCACACCGAAGGCTTCACTGGTGCGGACGCCGACGGCCGCTACTGGCTGGTCGACCCACTGGATGGCACCAAGGAGTTCATCAAGCGCAACGGCGAGTTCACCGTCAACATCGCGCTGATAGAGCACGGCAAGCCGGTGCTCGGTGTGGTCGTCGCCCCGTCGCTGGAGGTGTCTTATCTCGCCGCCGAGGGCCTGGGCGCCTTCAAGGTGACGCGGCATGAAGGTCAGAGCGACGAGCGCCAGCCGATCAGTGTGGCCGGCAAGCCCGCCGAAGGCACCACCTGGCGCGTGGTGGGCAGCCGCTCCCACCCCAGCCCCGACCTGGCCGAATGGCTTGAGAAGCTGGGAAGCCACAACATGGTGCCCATGGGCAGCTCCTTGAAACTTTGCCTTATCGCCGAAGGCGTGGCGGATGTCTACCCCCGTCTCGGCCCCACCTGCCTGTGGGACACCGGCGCCGCCCAGGCGGTGGTCGAGCAGGCCGGCGGACGAGTGGAGACAATAGAAGGCCAGCCACTCAGCTATGCCACGCCGCAGGAGCACCTCAATCCTCACTTCATCGTCTGGGGCCATCGGTAACCCGCACCAGATAGCAAGAGACCCGGCACCAGGGCCGGGTCTCGCGTCTGAAGGGAATCGGCGTTAGTGCGTCAGCCAGCTCCGAGTCGGCGAGGTCGTGAGGTGACAGGCACCACCTTGCCGCCCGGCTTTACGGGCAGCAGCAGGTCGAACAGCTCGCCGCTGTGAGCGAAACCACTCACCCCCCGTTTAAGGCTCTCGCAGGCGTGCTGGCTATCCAGCCGTTGCTCGGCTTCGTGAAAGGCTTCCAGCAGTTCCAGAAGGGTTTCCGTGGGCAACACATCCTCCCGGGCACGCATGATCTTGGGATGCGAGGTGCCGGTCACGTTGTCACCGATCAACAGTTCTTCAAAGAGCTTCTCGCCGGGGCGCAGGCCCGAGAAGGTGATCTCGATATCACCATCGGGATTAACCTCATCCTTAACCTCCAGGCCGGTCAACTGGATCATTCGCCGTGCCAGATCATAGATTCTGACCGGCTCACCCATGTCGAGCACGAAGACATCCCCGCCCTGCGCCATGGAGCCGGCCTGGATCACCAGCAGTGCCGCCTCGGGGATGGTCATGAAGTAGCGGGTGATCTCGGGATGCGTGACGGTAACCGGCCCGCCTTGTTCTATCTGGCGCCGGAACAACGGCACCACCGAGCCGCTGGACCCCAGGACGTTGCCGAAGCGCACCATGGAGAAGATGGTGCGATGGCCATTCTCCAGGCCATGGCGAGTGGCCAGATCCTGAAGCACCAGTTCGGCCATGCGCTTGGTAGCGCCCATCACGTTGGTGGGGCGTACCGCCTTGTCGGTGGAGATCAACACGCACCGTTCCACGCCGAGTCTGGTCGCAGATTCGGCCACCACCCGGGTGCCGTGAATATTGTTTCGCACCCCCTCCAGCACGTTTTGCTCCACGATCGGCACATGTTTGTAGGCCGCGGCGTGGTAGATGGTGTTCACCCCATAGCGTCGCAGCGTCTCCTCCACTCGCCTCCGATCGCAAACGCTTCCCAACAGGGGATAGATGGGAAACTCGGCGCCCATCTCGCTCTTCAGGGTCTCGAGTTCCTGGTCGATGGTGTAGAGCCCATACTCGCTGATCTCGAAGAGCACCAGCCCCCGAGGGCTTCCACGCATCACCTGACGACACATCTCGCTGCCGATGGACCCCCCGGCGCCGGTCACCATCACCACCCTGTCAAGAATGCTGGCCTCCAGCAGCTCTGACCGGGGCGGCACGGGATCCCGGCCCAGCAGGTCCTCGAGCTCCACCTCCCGCAACTGCTCCAGACTAGCCTCGCCGGAGACGATCTCCAGCATGGAGGGTACCGTCTGCACGTGCACGGGTAGGTCGGTCAGCTTGTCCAGCGTCTGCTTGCGCTGGGCCTTGGTGGCGTTGGGCATGGCGAGCAACACACGACGAATCGCGAGTGTCTCCACCATCTGCTCAGCCTGTTCAGGAGGGTGAACCTTGATTCCCTTGATGGTGCTGCCCCACAGGGCCGGATCGTCATCCAGGAAAGCCGCCACATAGAACTCGCGACCAGTTCCCAACGCCATCGACAACTGAACCCCGGCACCACCGGCACCATAGATGGCCACCGCCTGCTTCTCGGTGTAATGGCGAATCAACCACTGGTAGTAGCTGCGCACCAACAGCCGCGTGCCGCCTACATACACCAGGGTGACCAGGGCGAAGTTGACAGGAACCGAACGGGGGAAGCCCTCCCACTGATAGAAAAAACCCGCTGCCCACATCATGAGTGCCAGCAACAACGACCCCTTCACCACAGCCCACATCGCCTGGGGGCCCATGAAGCGAACCACAGCCCGATAGAGCCCCAAACGGGCGAAGGTGAAGACCCCCACCAAAGGCACCACCAGAAACAGCCACCAGAAGGGCTCGATGTATCGCGCCGGCCACCATTCGGCCAGGCGCAGCGCATAGGCAGACCATAATGCCAGTGGCAGCGCGACAAGATCCGCCAGCACCATGATCAACCGCTTCTTGCCGCGGCTCAGAGAAGTCAGCCTGAGGTGAAGGCTATCGGACCTGTTCATGCATATCTCCCTGAAAACTCTGGCTTGGCCATTTGCTTGGCAACAGACCCGTCGCAGACCGGGGTGATTTAAACCCCATAGAACTCCCGATACCACTTGACGAAGTTGGCGACCCCTTCCTTCACCGGCGTGGCGGGCTTGTAGCCCACGGCCCTCTCCAGCTCGGTGGAATCGGCATAGGTAGCCGGCACGTCGCCGGGCTGAAGCGGCAGCAGGTCCTTGATGGCTTCCTTGCCCAGCGCCTCCTCGATGGCCTCAATATAGGCGCTGAGCTTCACCGGATCATTGTTACCGATGTTGAAGAGCCGGTAGGGCGCATTGCTCGTCGCCGGGTCGGGGTTGTCGCTGTCCCAGTCGGGATTGGGTGCGGCGATATCGTCGCTGGCGCGAATCACCCCTTCCACGATGTCATCGATGTAGGTGAAATCGCGGGTGTGATTGCCGTGGTTGAATACCGGGATCGGCTCACCGGCCAGGGTCTTTCTGGTGAACAGGAACAGCGCCATGTCCGGTCGGCCCCAGGGGCCATAGACGGTGAAGAAGCGCAGGCCGGTAGTGGGCAGCCGATACAGGTGGCTGTAGCTGTGCGCCATAAGCTCGTTGGCCTTCTTGGTGGCGGCATAGAACTGCAGCGGATGATTGACCCCTTCGTGCTCGGAGAACGGCATATTGGTATTGGCGCCGTACACGCTGCTGGTGCTGGCGTAGGTCAGGTGTTCGACCCTGTGATGCCGGCAGGCTTCCAGGATATTGGTGAAGGCCACCAGATTGCTTTGCACATAGGCGTGGGGATTCTCCAGGGAGTAGCGCACCCCGGCCTGGGCGGCCAGATGGATCACCCGATCCGGCTTGTGCGTCTCGAACGCTGCGTTGACTGCCCCCAGGTCGGCAAGCTCGCCGCGCACGAACGCATATTCGCTACCGGTTCGCTCGGCCGTCTCCTCCAGAAGCCTGAGCCGCGCCTCCTTGATGTCGGGGTCGTAGTAGTCATTGACCACGTCGAAGCCGATCACGGTGTCGCCGCGCTCCAGCAGGCGCTTGGCCGTGTGGAAGCCGATGAAACCGGCGTTGCCGGTCACAAGTACATTCATGAACAAATCGCCTTGTTAAAGAAGAACATAAAACGAAGAAAATTTAGAGGGATCAACAATTCAACACACCGATGTCGCATTCAGTGGCAGGCCCGGTTCGAGGTTTCGACTTTAGCGGGCGATGCTTTTCATGGACTAGGCACCATAATCGGAACGACCCGCTACTCTCCCCCTTAAAGAGGTAAGCTGCAGCGCATCCTCCATGGCCGGCCACCGAGGCAAGAACACCACCAAAGCATGCTAGGCATAAACCCTGTATCTATAGGCCCTCAGGGACAAGCCTCGGCCATTACCTTGCGCAGCACCTGGCAGCTCTTGTCAATCTCGGCTTCGGTCAGCGTGGGATGACAAAGAAACATCATGCTTGTCTTGCCCAGTTCACGAGCAACGGGGAGCGGCGTCTCAGGGCGCCATCCGGTTCCATCGAAAGCTTGCTCCAAATAGACTTCCGAGCAGGAGCCAGAAAAGCACGGCACGCCTTGCTCGACTATATGGGCCTGGATACGGTCACGATCCCAGCCATCGGCCAACAGTTCGGGCTCCACGAAAATGTAGCACTTGTAGGCGGCATGCTCGATAAACTCCGGGATCGCCGGCACACGTAGACCACGGCACTCTCTGGTTGCCTGCCAGATTCGCTCGGCATTGGCCCGGCGCGCCGCTGACCAGGCGGGCATGCGCCTGAGTTGGATGCGGCCGATGGCGGACTGCATCTCGGTCAGCCGCCAGTTGGTCCCGAAGCTTTCGTGCAGCCACCGAAACCCCGGAGGATGCTCACGCTGGTAGACCGCCTCCCAGCTCTTGCCGTGGTCCTTGTAGGCCCACATGCGTTTCCAAAGCGGGGTGTCATTGGTGGTCACCATGCCACCTTCGCCGCCGGTGGTCATGATCTTGTCCTGGCAGAACGACCAGCAGCCCACATGGCCGATGCCGCCCACGCTACGCCCGCGGTAGCGGGCGCCGTGGGCCTGGGCGCAATCCTCGATCACAAAGAGGCCATGCTCTTCCGCCAGCGCCATTAGTTCACCCATTTCACAGGGCCAGCCCGCCAGGTGCACGGCGATAATCGCTCGGGTATTGGCGGTGATCTTCTCGGCCACCGTGGTGGCGGTGATGTTCTGGGAGTTGCAATCCACATCGGCAAACACCGGCACCGCCCCTGCGGTGACGATGCAGGAAACTGACGCCATGAATGTCCGAGACGTGACGATCACCTCGTCGCGCCCCCTGCCCTCGCCTTCGCCGATGCCTAGCCCCTTCATGGCCAGGTCCAGCGCCGTGGTGCCGTTTGCCAGGGCAATCGCATACTCGGCACCAGCGAAGGCGGCAAACTCGCGCTCGAACTCACGCCCTTCCTGACCGGTCCAGTAGTTCACCTTGTTGGACAACAGTACGCGTTTCACAGTCTCGGCCTCTTCCTCGGTGAAGGACGGCCAGGGGGAGAAAGGTCCATTCAGCATTCAACCACCAACATTTAACTGATACGTAAGAGCGCAATTCATTACGCGAAGACATGTGCGGGTACACCGACGACAGTCTCACTGTCCGAAACATCACTAACCACTGCAGCGCCGGCTCCAACGGTAACACCTTCCCCGATCTTTACCATCTGTTTCACCGATGCACCGATGCCAATCCAACTAACTTCACCCACTGTAACAAGACCCGCGATCGAAGTACCGGGACACACATGCACACCATCGGCAAGGCAGCAGTCATGATCGATGCTGGCATTGGTATTGACGATGCAGGCTGCTCCCAGCCGACAATCGACTTGGATAACTGCACCGGCAAACACCACGCTGCCCATGCCTAGCTGCACGGTGGGGCTCAGTACCGCGCATGGATGTACGATTGTCGTCAGCTTCGCCCCGGAGTAAGACAACTCACGGGTCTTGTTTAGACGAATGCGGTTGCTGCCGATTCCCACGACGATGCCATCGAACTCATTCCGCTGAGTCATCAAGGCATCGGTATCGCCAACTACAGGCCAAATACCATTCTGAGTGAGCGCCGGCCAGGCATCATCAAAGAACACCACATCTTCCCAGCCGGCAGCCAGTGCAGTATCAGCCACGACCTTGCCGTGCCCACTGGCACCCAGAACGGCCAGCTTCATGGCGTCTGTTCCTCGGCTGCTGGAGAATCGACGCTTTGGGAAGGCGTAGCAGATTCACTTTCAGTAGCACTACCCCTGAAACGCTCCATGGTCGCTTGCCCCTCCGCCGAAATGCCTTCCCTCACGAACACCTTCTTCACAGTAAGCAATAGAATCTTGAGATCCAGCCACAACGAGTGATTGTCGACGTACCAGACATCCAGCTTGAACTTCTCATCCCAGGAAAGCGCATTGCGCCCGTTGACCTGAGCCCAGCCTGTAACACCCGGGCGCACCTCATGGCGACGGTACTGTTCTTCTGAATACAGAGGCAGGTATTCCATCAATAGAGGCCTCGGGCCTACTAGGCTCATCTCGCCCTTGAGCACATTCCATAGCTCAGGCAACTCATCAAGGCTGGTGGCACGAAGGATACTACCGAGGCGTGTCATCCGCTCCTCGTCTGGCAGCGCGTTGCCGTGCTTATCCACGGCATCGAGCATGGTGCGAAACTTGACCATCGCGAAGGGTTTGCCGTGCAGACCAGGCCGGACTTGACGAAATAGTACCGGGGAGCCGAGATTTAAAAGGATGAGCAGGGCAACTGTCAGCAACACAGGAGCCAGTAATATCTGACCACACAGAGCAGCAGTAACATCGATAAAACGTTTTAACATATGAGATAAACAAACTTTAAAAGGGGCAGATGAAAAACTCAGTACAAGCGGTTAATTATTCACATGGGACTTGGCCGGGAGAGAAGGCGTATCTGCGGTGAAGCCTGAACTAGTAGAATAAGGAATCCCCATCGCCTCTAGCAACACCGCATTCACCTTATGCACGTCGTATTTGCTTTCTGCCATCTCGCGGGAACGCTGTCCCATGCTAACTATCAAGCAAGGATTATCAATGAACCGCTGCATGGCCTCGGCCAAGGCATCCACTGATTTCACCGGCACCAGAAAACCGTTATCGCCTTCAACCACCGTTTCTCGGCATCCTGGGGCATTGGTGGTGATAATCGAACGACCCATCGCCATGGCTTCCAGCACGGTGCGCGACGTACCTTCACGATAGCTGGGTAAAACGTATACACAGGCCTCGCAAATTGCAGGGCGTACATCGTTGAGCTGGCCCAGGTACTCGATATGCCCGGCGCCTAGCCATTCTTCTAATTCGACACGGGAAACCGAGTCGGGATTGTCGTCCAGATCCCCCACCAACCGAAAGATGGTTTCCGGATGGTGCTGTCGGACGAGGGCAGCTGCTGCCACGTATTCGCGCACCCCTTTGTCGCCGAGCAAGCGGGCAATCATCAGAAAGACTGGCCTCCCTTGAGGTAATGGGGCCACCGCATAACGTTCCGTATCGATGCCCGAGCCATTGACGAGTTGGGAAGGCACCCGTTCCGGAAGCAGCCCGAGTTCGCGAAACAAGGTGAGGTCATCAGGATTCTGGAAGAACACTAGGTGCGCCCGGCCAATGGCTCGAGCATAGAGCTGGCGGACCAGGGTCAACACAGCTGCCCGTTTACCTGTTGCCTCGCCAGTGAAGGCGTAACCCAGGCCAGTAATCAAGGCGAAACGCCGCGGTACTCGTGCTAACCAGGCCGCCAAGGTAGCGTAGATCACGGGCTTGATGGTGTAGGCCAGCACTGCATCCGGACGCACCTGGCGAAAGAGGCGATAGAATGCAGCCATGGTGGCCATATCTTTACTAGGATTGGTGCCGGTACGCTGCAGGGGGATTTCATGGGCTACCACACCCAAGGCTTCGAGCTGACAACGCGTTACCTCGTCCGACAGGATCCCTGGTGCCGCCGCATGCACTTCCAGTCCCGCCTCCTGAAGGGCACAAATCAATGGCCCGCGAAAATTGATCAGTGACCGAGCGAAACCCGCCACCACGATTATCCGACGAATCGAAGTGGATGACTCATGTTGATCCATACTAGCCCTTATTTCCGGTTCTACCCAGAACGCTGACGAAAATGCTGCACACACCAGTGCAGCGTTTCGCTAATCCCTTCAACGATTGTATGGCTGGGCTCGTAGCCCAGCAGGTAGCGCCACTTGCTAATATCAGCCTGGAAGTGGCGCTCGTGGCCGGGACGGAAGTCACGATAAGTCGGCACCTTAGAATAACTTACCCCTTGCTCGACCAGTTGCGCCTCCGTTACGCCGGTGGGTTTGCCCGAGTCAGGATCACCAATCAGGCGAAAGCCCGACATCGACGCCACGCTCGGCCAACAGCCTCAGCCGCCTCGATGTACTCCTCTACCCCTTTTGTTGCGCAGCAACCGAGCCGCCATGATGACGACCGGCCGTCGCCATATGGACCTCATGGCTTTCCTGCAAGGCCTTCAGGGCGATGGGGAGACGGTGGGAGAGAAAGAAGTCCGGGGAGTTGACCACAAACAACAGCCGGCGCCTGCCAATTTCCTGGATATTCTTCGACTGGCCATTCATAACCTGAGATCCACCGCATCCTTGGGCAACACATACTTCAGGTCGTACAGCACATGCTCGTCCTTTCCCCAGGCGCTGATACCTTCGACACCCAGTTCGTGGAACTCGCGGTGGGCCACGGCGAGAATGATGGCATCGTAGACACCTGCCCGGGGGTGATCGATCGGGCGTAACCCATAGGCCTGCTCGGCCTCGGCCTTGTTCACCTGGGGGTCGTAGACATCCACCGCCACGTTGTAGTCGGCAAGCTCGTCAATAATATCCACCACCCGGGTATTGCGCAGGTCCGGGCAGTTTTCCTTGAAGGTCAGGCCCATCACCAGCACCCGGGCGCCTTCCACATGGATGCGGCGCTTGATCATCTGCTTGACCAGCTGCCCGGCCACATAGGCCCCCATGCCATCATTGATGCGTCGGCCGGAGAGGATCACCTCGGGATGGTAACCCACCTGCTGGGCCTTGTGGGTCAGGTAGTAAGGGTCCACCCCGATACAATGACCGCCCACCAGGCCGGGGCGAAAGGGGAGAAAGTTCCACTTGGTACCCGCGGCTTCCAGCACCTCCTGGGTATCGATACCCAGGCGGTTGAAGATCATCGCCAGTTCGTTGATCAGGGCAATGTTGACGTCACGCTGGGTATTCTCGATTACCTTGGCCGCCTCAGCCACGGCTATGGAGCTGGCCTTGTGGGTGCCCGCGGTGATCACCCGGCGATACAGGCCATCGACGAACTCTGCCACCTCCGGGGTGGAACCCGAGGTCACCTTCTTGATACTGGTGACCCGATGATGCTTGTCGCCCGGGTTGATGCGCTCCGGGCTGTAGCCCGCGAAGAAGTCGCGATTGTAGAGCAACCCAGAGACCCGCTCGATCACCGGGATGCAGTCTTCCTCGGTGGCACCCGGGTAGACGGTGGATTCGAAGATCACCACATCACCCTGGCTCACTACCTGGCCAAGGGTCTCACTGGCCTTGATCAAGGGAGTGAGATCGGGCCGCCGGCTCGAATCAATGGGTGTCGGCACCGTGACGATATACACATTGCACTCTCGCAGTGCTTCCAGTTCGTCAGAAAAGGTTAACTGACTGGCCTGAGCCAGTAGTTCCGGCTCGACTTCCAGGGTGTAGTCGATACCGTCACGCAGCTCGCTGATGCGCTTGGCATCGATGTCGAAGCCTACCGTGGGCAGCAGCTTGCCGAACTCCACCGCCAGGGGCAGGCCGACATAGCCCAAGCCGATTACGCCCAGGCGCACGGTATCCGTTGAGTGCATCAAGAATATTCCTTGCTTGTCGAAGGTGTGACAGGTTATTTGTTTGAGTCTTGCTGTGCTTCCCACCACGCCTGAAACATCAACACACTCCAAAGATGATACTGCCAGTTCTGCTTGCCACTGAGGTGTTCCGCCCACATAGTCCGGATTGGCTCAGGGTGAAAGAAGCCTTCCGACCGGAGTCGGCTTTCATCCAGCAATGCTTCCGCCCACTCTCGCAATGGCCCTCGCAACCAGCTGTCCAGCGGAATTCCGAAGCCCATTTTCGGTCGCTCAATCATTTCCCTGGGTACATGTTTATACAGAACCTGGCGTAACAGCCACTTGCCTTGCCCATCTCTGATTTTAAGATCAAGCGGCATGCGCCACGCCAGTTCGACCACACGATGGTCCAGCATCGGCACACGGGTTTCCAGACTGGTTGCCATGGCTGCACGGTCTACTTTAGTGAGGATGTCATCCGCCATATAGGTTTTCGCATCCATCGCCATCATCGCATGTTCGAGGCAGTCAGTTTCTGGCCAGGCGGACGGGGTTGTGAGCAACGATTCTGGCTCCGTTGCACCAATGACCACCCTGGCCGGATCCGTCCAGTGGCTGGTGAGCTGACGGTAAAAGGCATGGCCATCGGAGAGTGCTAGTACATCGGCCAGTTTGCGGGCTTTTTCGCCTGGAATAGAAAGCTGCAAGCGCGCGGGTAGCACCGGCCTTGCACAGTCAAACAGTTTATCCCACGTGGCCGGCGAAACGCTGCGCAATAAACTCGCTGCCGCACGACGGGTGAACGCCGGCAATCGTTGCACTGGTCCCCACACCTTCCTTGCGGCGATATAACGATTATAGCCACCAAATAATTCGTCGCCCCCATCACCGCTCAAGGCAACCGTGACATGCTGCCTAGCCATTTGGCTAACGAGAAATGTCGGTATCTGCGAACTGTCGCTGAAAGGCTCGCAATACATGCCAGACAGCTTCGGGATTACTGCCAGAGCGTCCTCCGGGCGAACATAAAGCTCTGTGTGCTCCGTACCCAAATGTTCGGCAACGGCCTTTGCGTGAGTTGCTTCATTATAACCACCCTGTTCAAAGCCGATGGTAAAGGTCCGAACCGGCCGCTCGCTCTGCGCCTGCATCAGTGCGACGATGGTGCTGCTATCCACACCACCACTCAGAAACGCCCCCAACGGCACATCCGACAACATCTGCTCACCGATACTGTCCGAAAGCCTGGATTCCACAAGGTCCACAGCGGCCTCAGGGCTACCGGTAAAAGGATTCGCCAGCCCCTGTTCCACAGCATGATTCAGCTGCCAATAGGCTTCAGGCTGTGCATCTTTGGAGCGCGCCACATTACCCTGAAGACGAATCTGCACGAAACACCCCGGCATCAGCTTTTGAATGCCCTGATAAATACTGTAGGGCGCCGGGATGTAGCAATGTCGTAACAGCAACGTCAGGGCGTTGCGGTCGATCTCCGCATTGAACACCGGGTGAGCCTTCAGCGCTTTAAGCTCAGAGCCGAACAGCAATACATCGTCACACCAGCCCCAGTACAAGGGTTTTTCACCCATCCGATCGCGAGCTAGCGTCAGTACCTGCTTTTGCTTATCCCACAAGGCAATGGCAAACATACCCACTGTGGCTTGCAACGTTCGCTCTATACCCCAGGCCGCGAAACAGGCTAACAGGGTTTCTGTATCCGAGTGGCCGCGCCAGACGGGCGCTTTCTCCTCGGCCTGTAATTGGGCGCGCAGCGCCAGATGATTGTATATTTCCCCATTGAAGGCCAGGATATGGCGCTTGCACGCCGACAGCATAGGCTGATTACCAGCCGGCGAGAGGTCGAGTATGGATAAGCGAGTGTGACCAAGAGCTAAACCGGACGATTGATCAATCCAGCAACCGGTATCATCCGGGCCGCGATGATTAATTCGATCACACATCCAGGTGATAACCGGATCAACCGCCACCCCAGAAGCGCCTTGCCAAAAACCGGCAATGCCACACATTAGATAGACTCCGATACGGTCATGGACTGAGCCAATATCCGGGCAAGAACCGGCGCCTGAACCGCCAATGAATACTGGTTCTCAACTGCCAGTCGCCCCGCCCTGCCCAGTTGCAGTCTCTGCTTCGGTGATTCAAGCAGCTTATCCAGTGCAACCTCCCATTCCGCTACATTAGCAGCCAAAAGCCCACACTGGCTCGCAGCAACAATATCGACATTAACGCCTACTGGCGAGGCAATAACGGGAACGCCACATGCCATGTATTGAATTAACTTGTAGCCGCATTTACCTTTTTCCCAGGAGCCATCTGGTAAAGGCATGATACCAATATCCATCTGAGCAATCAGCTCGGCCTCGGATTCCTCACTCCAAGACACAACCTCAACATCAAGGCCCGGGAATTCAGAGGTGATATTGGCTGATGCACCAACCAACAGCAACCGTGCATTATGCTTTTGACACAGCGACGAAAATGCCCAGGCAATGTCAACAACATATCTCTGGGTAGAGGGTGAGCCAATCCAGCCAATCACCGGGCGTACTACCGGCGAAGAGTCTGTCGGGCTATAGCGCGTTGCATCAACCACTGTCGGCACCAGCTCGATGCGAACAGCACCCGACGTTTTCGCCCGACTTGCCAGATAATCATTACCAGCCACGACGCAAGTTGCACAACGCATTACGACATCGATTTTCCGTCCTAAAACCTGGCGCAGCAATGAATTCTCGGACAGGTCGTAGTTATGAAAGATCGCATCATCAAAATCGACTACATAGCGCTTCCCCAAAGAGTCCAACATCCTTTCAGCGATCGCGGGCATATAGGGGAAGATTTCTTTTTCTACCCAAACCAAGTCGTACCTGAAAACACTGAGAAGCACGAACAGCCTGCGTAGATAGAGCCTCATCATGCGCAATGGCGCCCGTTTACCGTGCTGATAAAGCTGATCCAGGTATTGATCGTCAAACAAGCTACTGACGGTGACCTGAAACCCTTCGGTCTCCAAAAAAGGCAGATACTGTAGCAAGCGCAGGCGGGTACTGGCGCCTTTTCTTGAGTATTTTGAAAGAAGGAGAATTTTCATAAATGCTTATGCCACTTACCACGTCTCGTTTCTGAAAAGCCATTTTGGCACCCACGACCACAGCATCCGATATCCCGCCCAGGTCTCCTTCAGCCCCGATAAAGAACACCGTGCCAGAGCCAACGCCGAACGAGCCAAAGGTTCGATGACCAGTGTCGTGAGCAACACTATAAATGCCGCGGGGAAAGCAAAATGTTTAAAAGAATAAAGCAACCGGCTACGCAGCGAATAAAACAGCCGCCTCGCCTTAACCCGATTGGATGTGCCTCCACCGGCATGAAAAGCTTGGGCATCGGCCAGATAGAAACTTTGCCAGCCTTCCTGACGTGCACGGTATGAAAAATCAACCTCCTCGAAATAAACGAAGAAACGTTCATCAAAACACTGCAGTTGCTCAAAAAGACCGCGACGAACGAAAAAGAAAGCACCCATAACCTGATCGACTTGGCGATCAGTCAAATGATCCCATTCCGCCATAGAGTTACCAAGTCGTGGAAAAATACGATCCAGGCCAACCGCATGTGCCAGAAAACCGGTGACCGAAGGGAAACGCGCACAACTGCGGGATACCTTACCGCTCTCCTCAATCAACTGCAGACCGCAGATACCTACCGCCTGGTTAGCCGGCGCTTGCATGAAGTTGACTACCTTGGTCAGCGTCCCCTCGAAGAGCGCCGCATCGGGATTGAGGAACAGCAGATAGTCACTCTCTGCGTGCTCAGCACCAAGGTTGCAGGCCTTACCAAAGCCTAGGTTTTCACCAGCCCGTATCAAGGTGACGTTCGGAACTTCCTCAACTATCTTTTCAGAACCATCTATAGAGCCATTATCGACGACTATTATTTTCTCGACATGATCGGCGCAATATTGGGTAATGGAATCGACGCAGGCTTTAAGTTGCGTGCCTGCGTTCCAGTTTACGATGATGATATCAAGCATTCGCACTCCGTTCGGTCAGGTAGGCGTTGATCAGAGAAACTGGCAGAAAAATCACCCATAGATAATCAAATTTCCCGATGTATGGGTTCGATCCGGACATTATCAGAAAAATCATCATTGCCGTCACCAGCGGTACAAATAGAGCCGCAAATTCTCGGTTCCGACGAGCCAGCAGCATCCCCTTCACCACGACCCAGCCAACGGCAACGGCATAAACCAAAAAGCCCAAAAGACCAACACTTTTCAGCAGGGAGAGGTACCAGAGCTCAAAGGCCCATCCCTGTCGATTTACCGAATCCACCGTTGATCCGAGCCCGATGCCGACCAAAGGCGAACTTTCAAACGCTCGCCACAGCGCACCTGCCTGCTCGAAGCGAATCCTGCTCGAGGCCTCCTGCCCTATGAACGCAGAAACAAACTCCTGCACGAGGAGTATCGGTTGCAGCCCAAGCGCAACTATTATTCCCGCTACAACCAAAGCCGCCGCTACACCCATTCTGATGAGTGCGCCGAGCATCGCAACCGTCCGGAACCGCCGTGTCGAAAGCTGCAGGAAGAACAACGCAAGAAACGGCGTCAGCAGAACGACCAACCAGAACATACGCCGCCCCGAACCCACGGCGACCACGACCATGAGCACCACTAGCAACCAAAGCCACGTCTTCTGCCATCCCCTCAACTCACGCCGGCGCGCCAACAGCAGCGCCACTACGAACGGGAACCCGTACATAACCGTGGTCAGGTTGAAGACCCGGAACTCTATAAATCCATCATAGGCTCCGAATCCGGCATCCTGAAAAGCGAGTATCGGGTAGACAATATCACTCAGGCCCAAAAAACCGGCGGCGAGCACGATCAGTGCCATCGCCGTCGCCAAGCTGATGCCCAGCAACAACGCGGATTCCATCCGCCGGATGACCTGCAGATTATGGGTTAGGCCGATGAACAACAGATACAGCGCGGGCCAGATGAGATAGATCGTTGAGACACGCAAAGCGCCAGGCGCGTCATTGACTATTCCCAACATTATAGCGAATGCACCCACAACCATCGTAGAGAGCCACAGAACGAATACATCCCGATGCACCCGCCAGCGGCTCAACGCAAACGGCGTAGCAATACAAACCAATATTACCAACACCGCCCCACGCTGGAATTGAAAGCTGGTAGGCATTACCAGCATGCCAACGAAGAAAGCCTGGACAGTGAATATCGAGGCGCGCACGGCCACACGAGTCCTCCCGTGTCGTGCGAGACTAGAAAACTCGTGGTGCGGTAACCTTTCAGAAAGAGCGTCCATACTCATTAAGGCTTGTAATCCCACACGTACAAGCGTGCCTGTCGTTCCTCAGCGAACCCTAGGAGCTCACTATTATTACGGTAAGAATATGCGCGAGCAGGATTAATAGAATCGGTAATCCATTTAACTCGATCATCTACCACCGGCAACCCACAAAAGGAGGCTACGTCTTTCAAAATGTTCTCTGGCTCTACCAGCAAATCTTCGTAGCGCACGCGAAACACCCTATCGCTGGAGAGGCTCGCTAATTGATTTCGCGCCTGGGTTTGGTAGGCCTCCCACAAGGAATATCCACCTTCCAAAGACAGGCACCGCGGTGATTCAGAGAACCCCCCACGTTTTGGTCTGAGCCAGGAAATTGGTTTTGCACGTTCATACCTACTCGTCGTTGTTTCAATCGACCGGTTTGCACGAACGCGCAAGCTTTCCGCAACATCCACACCGTGGCGTTCAATGAACACCACACGGGCGTTGGGAAACAGATCAAGCCAGAATGGCAAAGTGAACGTATTGCGCGGGTCTTTCCATCCCCAGGGAGTGGCTTGTGCGGGAATCGAGCGTTGGCTAAAATACCTTTTCATCCCGAGATAACGTGCAGCCCTAGGTGAGCTCATAAGGTCGCTCGCATAGTTCTTTGATGCCGTAAAGACTGGTTCAGCTTCTGGCGTCCAGAGAAAGTCAAGCTGTTCCGGGTTGTCCCAACGTCCACCACATTGCGCCATCAACCAAGTATTTAATTCGAGAAAAAAGAGTGCTTCATTGTTTTCATCTGTTTTCTTGCCAACAAACAAGCCCAGCTGCTCTAGAAGCCGCCCCAGAAGACTAGTTCCGGAACGGTGCATGCCAATAAAAATAACTGGTGATACCCCCACCCTCGCTGCACACATTTACTTCCAAGCCCCTTTTTTTCTGAGAATATCTTTTATATCCACTGTAAAGTTTTTAACTTTTACAGACCAACTATTTTGAGCTGCATATTGAACACGTTTTTCCCTTTTCAACACGCTTGCTTCTGAGAGCGCAGATTTCACTGCATCTGCGAAGCTAACCGGATCTTCTGCAATTGTTATCACATCAGAAAAACTAGAAGCAGGATCGACACCTGTGGAGACTATTGAGTTGCCAGTTGCTAAATACTGATAAATTTTCATCGAATCACCCCCAACAGTAGAAACATCATTTGCTTTTGGCATGATTAAAACATCACATGAAGTTAAAAACCCGGGAACTCTAGAATGATGCAAAGACCCATTGAATGTGAAGTTCTTGTACTTATTAAAGACAGAGAGATGCTTCTCACCAGTAGAATCATAGAAGCCAAAAAAAATGAACTTAACATCGGGAAGCTCCCTCAAACATTCTTCGACCAGCGAGGGATCAAACGTTTTATTAATACTACCAACATAGCCCACAACCTGTTCTTGTTTTATATTTTGGGCTTCATTTTTAGCCTTTTCGTAAGGCGAAAGGTCAACACCATTCGGTACTACTTCTACTGGGACAGGACAAAACCTGGAATAGCGTTTCAAGGACGCACCAGTGGTAATTACTTTATCGGCTTTCGGTAAAATTTCGGAATACAGTGACTCAATAATAATTTTTTTATTGTCATCCTCACAACGTGCTGCGACATCATCAATCAAGTCAAAAGCCAAAAGATCATGCTTAAGACACTGAATTCCTGCCAAAGCCATTAAGGATGGGGGATATACTATCAGAACCTTGGTGCCACCAACACCCCTAAGCTTAAAACGCAACTGGATTTTAATAATAAATGTATTTATTGATCGGAGGATTGGTACATTATTGCTACCTAATGACAAGACGGCAGAAACAAAAATTTTACCTGATGTTTTTATAGGCTTGGTTGATAGGCACTTGAAGATGTGTTGTCTCACATTATCATTAGCTTTTCCAGTCAACAAATTAACAAAACGGATCAAAAAAACTTTAAGGGTCATTTCCTCTATATGGAAAATATTTTCTGTATCTTCATCTACCTCAAGAAAATGCGTAAACACCTCATTTCTTCTGCAGTATACTCCCCAGTCTGACTGGCGCCAAAGCTGTATATATGTGATACCGGGATAATTCATTAGGCCTTTCAACTTTTCAGACATTTAAGTTCATCTTGCAGATCATATTCCACATTGTAACCCAACTTACTCGATAAGCCTGAAACTCTTCTAACAACAAGGCGCACTTCATTATCATCAAACACTTTTCTCCGCCCACCTTCATTTGGCTTTATCGGCTTGCTAACCTGCTATTTTTTTAATGCCATGCTATTTTTTGTGAACTATATTATTATTAATTTACTTATTAATTTCTAATATATAACTTTCGTACTTTAAACTAACAAAGCCTAATACAGACCTCAATGCAGGCTCCGGATTGCCAGTAGAATTCTTATAGTATACAAAATCATTTTTGTTTTCTTTCATTTTTAGAGTCTTTGTATTATTAAAAATCCATCATTCAATACAAAAATCGAGACCCCAAAACCTCCTATAAAGAGAAGCAATGGTATTCAATGGTTTACGGATCATCACAACAAATTTGTTCTTAGTAACGGCTTTCTTAATGACTTTATAGGCATAAAAATGCTTTGGGAATTTCTCCAGAACATAATTTTAGCTCTCAAACTCTGAAAATCAATCCCACTCATTTGCGATTGCCTTCATAACGTGCAAAGAATGAGAGCCAGGCACCATACACTATGTTTCCCAAGGCTATAACTCCCGGAACTAATATTTTTGGCGCCACTTTAAGCGGACTCAGCAGCAGGCACCTGACTATCTTCTGTTTTTCGACTTCTTCGCATTTACCAAGCAGAAACCGCACTAGGCGCAGCAGAAAACCCTCAAAGGAGTCTCTTAGACGTGAATGATGCACTTCGTTTCATCGTCGTCAGAAATCACATGGGTGAATGTCTCATTTCGTCATAAGTAGACGCCCCAATCGGACTGTTTCCAAAACTGTACATACGTAATTCCAATGGGCTTTATGATTATCTAACGCCGAAAATAAAGAACCTATGATAAGGAAAGTCCCAGACACGATATGTTTTAGTCATATTCAGTCTAGGTATTTTCCTGAGCTCACGAACAACAAAGTTGAGATCAAATCCTTTTTTATTTATCTCCCAATAATGTTCGCCATTGAAATCATGCCTTTTCGGACCGGACCATGGCCTTGGCACAAGCATCTGCAGGGCTCCTGTTCTAGGAATATGGACCGAAAGCGGCCAGACTGGCCTAGCGTCTGGGAGGCTTATAATTACCTTACTTCGCGCCACCCGGGCCATTTCCCCAAAAGCCTGCATGCTCTGGTCAAAGGGAATGTGTTCCAACATCTGGAAGGCACAGACCACATCAAAGTCACCGTCTTCAAACGGCATTTCTAAAACGGACGCCACGTGGTCCGGATTCAGCTCTGGGTCGATGTCCAACGTTTCCACCGAAACGCCGAATAGACTAGCCATCGCCTTGAATACACCCGGCCCCGGACCGATCTCGAGAACACGCTCGGGCTTTAGCCTCATGACTTCATCTAGCTGGTGCCACATGCTGGCCCAGCGAGGTTTTGCTACATATTTCGCGAACTCATAATGGGACTTATCAACTTGTTTTTTCATCTTTTCTCCATTGCTTCGCACACAAAAAAATCCAAAGAATCATCGCGCTGTATGCAATGACACCAATGACCGAGAAAAGCGCCACAGCCCAAACATCGCTATCAAACCAATAAACCCCGACTAAAAGACCCACTACCTTCCCTCCAGTACTGAACAACTCATAAATCAACAAGCCACCCTGGATACCCAACACTGGAACCGAAGCCACACTTGGATTATTTATGAAGTTAAACAAAAAGAACAGTGCCAACCACCGCGCATACTCCCCGGCTACAGCCCAGGCTTCACCGAAGACAAAGCTAAAGAGCCAAGGGCCAAACAACATGACCAGACCAAAAGGCACAATACCAATGGCAAGGAGTGCACCGGTTGCTCGGACGATGTGTTGGTGCAAGTTTTCACCATTATGAGCAGCTTCCGTAATGCGCGGATAGAACACATTTTGAACCGCCTTGCCCATGAGTGTGCTGGGCATGCCCATTACCATCTGGCCAACCGTATAAAAGCCTGCTGCCGCTGGCCCGAAAAAAGCCGCGAGCATCAAAACGGGCATGCTCCGAGAGGCGGCGTTAATGAAGTTCTGCGGCGCGCGATAGAAAGGGAAGTCACGATGTCGATGTGCTAATTCCTTCAGGGTAGCCCCCGAAGTTCCCTGCGCTTCGGTGGCGCCAGCTCCGTATCGCCTTCGCGCGCCAATGAACAGCAAAGCGGCGTGCAAGGCAGGGCCGAGCGTGGCGAGCACGATGAGCACTGCGCTTAGTGGATGCAGCCAGCCGATGCCCGTCTTGGCACCGTTCAATATGAGCGATTGGACGATGGCGGAGCGAGCGAGCACGCCGAATTCCTTTTTGCGAATCAGCCATTGTTGTGCGATCTGCATCGAGGCGGCGAAGAGCATCGCCAGCGGGATTAGGAACAAGTAGCCGCCGATGGATTCTGCCCCAAGGGTAACGGACAGCCAGTCGCCTCCAACCCATAGAGCGACGGCTATCATGAGGGAAACCGCCACCGACAGCATGGCGGACAACCGCGCCAAACCAAGTGCGTCGCGGTCATCCTTGGGCAAAACGATGGCAATCGGGTAGGCCAACCCAGCAACTGGTATGGCAACGGCGACGATAGCCATAAAAGTACCGAGCAGGCCAAATATCTCCGGTCCATAGATGCGCGTAACCACGGGGGAAAAGGCCATGGTGATGGCCTGTGCACCGGCCGTGCCAGCGGCGACCATTGCCACGTTGCGCGCAAAGCGGCTTCGCCGTAATCGCACTAGCGCGCGGTGCGGCGATGTGCGCTTGGAATTCATTCGAATTTTCTAGCAACCAAATAAGCGGGGGCTTTGCCGTCCTTGACCGAGATCAGCGGTTCATCCATGACCGGCCAGTTGATCGCCAGCGTGGCGTCGTCCCAGCGGATGCTGACCTCACAGTCGGGGGCGTAAAAATCGGTGCATTTGTACTGGAACTCGGCCACGTCGCTGGCCACCAGAAAGCCGTGAGCGAAACCGGGCGGGATCCAGAGCTGTCGTCGGTTGTCGGCAGACAGGGTTGCGCCCACCCATCGGCCGCAGGTGGGCGAGCTCTTGCGGATGTCCACGGCGACATCGAAGACCTCACCCAGCGTCACGCGCACCAGCTTACCCTGGGGATGCGGCGGCAGCTGATAGTGCAGACCACGCAGGGTGTTTTTTGCCGAGCGGCTGTGGTTGTCCTGCACGAAGGTTACAGGCTGACCAACGGCCGCATCGAATGCCTTCTGATTGAAGCTTTCGTAGAAAAATCCTCGCTCGTCTTCAAATACATGAGGCTCAAGAAGTTTTACGTCTGGAATTCTGGTTTCGGTGATTTTCATAGAGTTAGCTTACTTGGCTGTTTTGACCAGTTTCTTCAGGTAGGCGCCGTAGCTGTTCTTTTTGAGGTTTTCCGCCTCCGCCAGCAGTTGTTCCTCGCCTATGAAGCCCATGCGGTAGGCGATCTCTTCCAGGCAGGCTATTTTCAGGCCCTGGCGTTTCTCAAGCGTTTCAATAAAGCCCGCCGCATCGTGGAGAGAGTCAAACGTACCGGTGTCCAGCCACGCAAAGCCGCGACCCAGCAGTTCCACGTTCAGGTCGCCGCGTTCCAGATAGGCCTGGTTGACCGTGGTGATTTCGAGCTCACCCCGTGCGGATGGCGTGACCGATTTGGCGATGTCGACCACGTCATTGTCGTAGAAGTACAGGCCGGTGACGGCGTAATCGGATTTGGGGTTGGTTGGTTTTTCTTCGATGGAGATGGCGCGTTGGTTGTCGTCGAACTCGACTACGCCAAAGCGCTCAGGGTCGGTCACCTGGTAGCCGAATACGGTGGCGCCCTTGTCCTGTGCGGCGGCAGTCTGCAGGAGCTTGCTCAGGCCCTGACCATAGTAAATATTGTCGCCCAGCACCAGGCACACGCTGTCATCACCAATGAAGTCCTCACCGATGATGAAGGCCTGTGCGAGGCCATCCGGGCTGGGCTGAATCGCATAAGTGAGCAAGATACCGAACTGGCTGCCATCGCCCAGCAAACGCTGGAAGCCTTCGTTATCCTCGGGGGTGGTGATGATCAGGATCTCCTGGATGCCCGTCAGCATCAGCACCGAGAGGGGGTAGTAGACCATCGGCTTGTCGTAGATCGGCAGCAGCTGCTTGGAGATGCCCTTGGTGATCGGGTAGAGGCGTGTGCCGGAGCCGCCAGCGAGGACTATTCCTTTCCTTCGGTGTGAGGAGTGAGGTGTGAGGGGTGAGGTGGTCATGAGGTGCGCCTTGCCGTTAGGTGCTTGTGCCGAAATTGTAAGAGCCGAGGTTCGAGGTTTGAGGGCCAAGAAGCTAGGGGCTAGTTGATTTTCGTGAGAGGGCGATTTATCGCGCGAGATTTTTCTGGGTCAACCCCTCGCGCGGCAGAGCCGCCCTCCCACTAATAAGGTCAACCCCTCGCCGAACCGCCGCAGATCCGGCCTCCCACAAAAACCTGTCTGGTTCCTATCGAAACCTGTCCTGCAGGACACGGGAGACGCCGTCTTGCCATTGAGGCAAAGTCAGGCCGAATGCGTCTTCCAGCTTTGTAGTGTCGAGGCGTGAGTTGAGCGGGCGAGCGGCTGGTGTTGGCCATTCACTGGTGGGGATCGGTGCGATGCGCTCCGGCATGGCCTGGATATCAATACCCTGCCCTTGCAGACATTCGGCGATGAAGGTGGCATAGTCATGCCAGCTGGTCTCGCCGGCGGGTGTCAGATGGTAGAGGCCTTGCTTGGAGGTATCGCCCAGCGCCTGAACGATGGCATGTGCGGTCACGTCCGCGATCAGCTCGGCGCCGGTGGGGGCGCCCACCTGGTCATCGATCACTTGGAGGGCATCACGCTCGCACATCATGCGGGCCATGTTGGCCAGGAAGTTGCCCCCACGGTCGGCATAGACCCAACTGGTGCGAAAGATCAGGTGCCGACAGCCGCTGGACTGGATACGGCGTTCCCCGGCGAGCTTGCTGGCGCCGTAGTGGTTCACTGGGCCGGGGGTGTCGGTTTCCTCCCAGGGGGCATCGCCGCTGCCGTCGAACACGTAGTCAGTCGAGTAGTGCGCCAACAGCGCATCCAGCGCCATGGCCTCTTCCGCCAGAACGGTAGGCGCGTGGGCGTTGATACGCATGGCCGGCTCATGCTCTTCCTCGGCACGGTCCACCGCGGTATAGGCTGCGGCATTGACGATTACATTCGGCTTGAGATCACGCACTGTCGCCCGCAGCCCCTCGAGATCGTCCAGGTCGCCGGTGAGGCCGTTGTGGCCATGACGATCCAGGGCCACGAGTTCACCCAGCGGTGCCAGAGCACGCTGGAGCTCCCAACCTACCTGGCCGTTCTTGCCAAAGAGAAGAATCTTCATGCAGTCGCTCCGGTGCCTAGCCGTTGGCGCTGGTAGCTGCGGTCCTGGACTCGGCGGCACCATTCAAGGTTATCGAGGTACCACTGCACTGTCTTGCGGATACCGCTCTCGAAGGTTTCCTCCGGGGTCCAGCCGAGCTCCTGCTCGATCTTGCCGGCGTCGATGGCGTAGCGCAGGTCGTGGCCGGGGCGGTCGGCCACATGGGTGATTAGGCTGGAAGCTGGTAGCTGGAAGCTGGACGAATCGGGTCTCATCTCGTCCATCAACTCACAGATCGTACGAACAACGTCGATATTACGTTTTTCGTTATGGCCACCGATGTTGTAGGTCTCCCCTACCTCGCCTTCCGTCACCACTTTGTAAAGCGCCCGGGCATGGTCTTCCACATAGAGCCAGTCACGGACCTGCTCGCCCTTGCCGTAGACCGGTAGCGCCTTGCCTTCCAGGGCGTTGAGGATAACCAGCGGGATCAGCTTCTCGGGAAAGTGGTAAGGCCCGTAGTTATTGGAGCAGTTGGTGATCAAGGAGGGCAGGCCGTAGGTGCGCTGCCAGGCACGCACCAGGTGGTCGGAGCTGGCCTTGCTGGCCGAGTAGGGTGAGCTGGGTGTGTAGCTCGTTTGCTCGGTGAACAGGCCTTCAGGCCCTTCCAGATCGCCATACACCTCGTCAGTGGAGATATGGTGGAAGCGGAAGGCGGACTTGCGCTCGGCGTCGAGGCCGTTCCAGTAGGCACGGGCGACTTCCAGCAGGGTGTAGGTACCGACGATATTGGTCTCGATGAACGCCGCCGGTCCGTCGATGGAACGATCTACGTGACTCTCGGCCGCCAGGTGCATCACCGCGTCGGGCTTATGCTCCTGGAAGACGCGCTCGAGTGCCGCCCTGTCGCAGATATCCACCTGCGCGAATGCGTAACGCGGATTGTCGGCGACCTCGGCCAGGGATTCCAGATTGCCAGCATAGGTCAGCTTGTCGACGTTGACTACGCTGTCGGTGGTATTGGCGATGATATGACGAATCACGGCCGAGCCGATAAAACCCGCTCCACCCGTAATAAGAATCTTCATGGTAAGTCCTTCTCGTCCTTACAAGCCTTTGCGAAGAAGATCGACTTTGTCGGTCTTCTCCCAGAGGAAGGCCGTGAAGGTCTCGGTGTGCTCCTGGCCCTGGGTATCGGTCCAGCTATAGGAGTGCTCGAAGGGCTCGCGACCAAAATGGCCGTAGGCCGCCGTCAGCTGATACATGGGATGCAGCAGGTCGAGCATGTGGGTGATGGCGTTGGGTCTCAGGTCGAAATGCTGACGCACCAGCTCGATGATCTTCGCATCCTCCACCTTGCCGGTACCAAAGGTGTTGACGGAGACCGAGGTCGGCTCGGCCACGCCGATGGCGTAGGAGATCTGGATCTCGCACTTTTCCGCCAGGCCGGCGGCGACCAGGTTCTTGGCCACGTAGCGCCCGGCATAGGCGGCGCTGCGGTCGACCTTGGAGGGGTCCTTCCCGGAGAAGGCGCCGCCGCCATGGCGGGCCATGCCGCCGTAGGTATCGACGATGATCTTGCGCCCGGTCAGGCCGCAGTCGCCCACCGGGCCGCCGATCACGAACTTGCCGGTGGGGTTGATGTGGTACTTGGTGGTCGCGGTCAGCCACTCGGCGGGGATCACCTGCTCGATGATCTCGCGCCGGACCATCAGGCGCAGCTCCTCCTGGTCAATCTCCGGGTCGTGCTGGGTGGAGAGCACCACCGCATCCACGGCGCAGGGCCTGCCCGCCGCATCGTAGCGGAAGGTCAGCTGGCTCTTGGCGTCCGGACGCAGCCAGGGCAGCAGGCCATGCCGACGCAGCTCGGCCTGTCGCTCGACCAGCCGGTGGGCATAGTGGATCGGCGCAGGCATGTAGGAGTCGGTCTCGTTGGTGGCGTAGCCGAACATCAGGCCCTGGTCGCCGGCTCCCTGATCCTCGGGCTCGCTGCGATCGACCCCCTGGGCGATGTCCACGCTCTGCTTGCCGATCAGGTTGAGCACGCCACAGGTCGCCCCATCGAAGCCGACGTCCGAGGAGGTATAGCCGATGCCGGTGATCACCTCGCGCACCAGCGTCTCGAGATCGACCCAGGCCGAGGTGGTGATCTCGCCGGCCACGATGGCTACGCCGGTCTTGACCAACGTCTCGCAGGCCACCCGGGCGTGCTTGTCACGGGCGATGATGGCATCGAGCACCGCGTCGGAGATCTGGTCAGCGATCTTGTCCGGATGCCCTTCGGACACGGATTCGGAGGTAAACAGGGAGTATTCGCTCATGATGTTCCAGCAAGGAGGTTATAGGGTAAGTAAAGAGGAAACAGAGTGATTCGAAGCACTGGCCCATGCCTGGAACTCACGATCGGGCACCTACTTGGCGTCATGATCGACGGTGGAAGAGCCGGATTCCCCTGGGCGGCTAAGCATCCTCTTCAGAGAAGCTCTCTCGTACCGCGGCAGCAAACTGGGCAAAGAATGCCATCATCAGGGCCAACATTCCCGCCAGCACAATCGCCAGTGCCATCACTAGGCTACGACTTGTTCCTGAAGGCTTGAGGCCTTGAACGGCCGTCTGTATGGCCTGCCCTTCCTGCAGCTGTTCGAGACTATCCTGAATATTCGCAACACGTCCTGAGTAACTTGCGATGAGTTCCGCTGCTGAAGGACTCGTGGACTCCTTGGCCAGTTCCAGAGATCGCTCTGCACTTTCCAGTTGGCGTTGCATGGAGTCTCGCAAGCGCTCAAAGAAAGCCTGCTGATCCTGCTCAATCCGCGCCAGCACCCGGGAGTGAAAGGATTCGACCAGTGGCGCACTCGCTTCGGTAGCTTGTGACGTCAGCTTCACCAGCAGAGTGTCTTCCAGGTTGCTGACCGCGGTTGTGAACGGGAGCGACGCCAAGCCTTCGTCGTCCAGAAGCTTTCGTGTGACGGCACCGAGATAGAGGTTATTGGCCTTGGCCACTACCGTAACAGGGGGTTCCAGCGCACCATTCTCCCTGTTCTCCGTTGGTGCCTGCTCGGCCACCTGATAGAGGGAAACGTACTCGAAGCTGCGCTCCATCATCAGGACATAAACCAGCGCGCCCATCACGATCACGAAGAAGGTGGCCGCCATCACCTTCCAGCGCTTGATCAGTATCTTGGCAAGATCCACCAGGGAGATTTCATCATCGCTGGCATACCGGGATGCCTGCCCGTCCGGAGCATTGTTCATGTGCTGGAGTCACCTTCTGCCATGTTACGGTCACGCTACCGCCCGGAGGTTGCACCGGGCTTGTCCTCGAACCCTTCAGTCCTTGTCTTGCCGATCCTGGTGGGATCGACAACGCTTTGTTCACTGGGCAGGTATTCTACGCTAGGGCGGATGCCGACTCTAGCATGACGATGGCCATCAGGGGTGTGAGGAAGATACCGACAAGGCGACCCGTCTCCACTGGAAGACAACTTACTCACGGCCTGAATCGTGGGCATCAATGCGGATTGTCGCAGATCGGTTTTGTAGCGTGCCCGCAGGCACAAATGCCAGAGGCTACCGGTAGGCATAGTTGTAGTACCCATAGCCATAGCGGGTAGCGGCCTTGCGCTCCATGGCGTTGAGTATCGCACCCTTGACAGTGACGCCGGCAGTTTCGAGGCGCTGGGCGGCAATCTGCAGTTCCTTTGCCGGGTTCAACTGGAAGCGGACGACCATCAGGCTAGTGCCACACTGCTTGCCGACCAGAGCGGCATCGGTCACGGCCAGCACCGGCGGGGTGTCCAGGATCACCAGGTCGAACTCCCTGCTGGCCTGCTCGAGGAAGGCGGTGAAACTGGCGTTCATCAGCAGTTCGGAGGGGTTGGGCGGTGCCGTGCCACGCGCTACATAGTTCAGGTTCTCAATACCGCTGTCGCGCACCACCTGGCCCCAGTTCTCCTTGCCGGAGAGCAGCTCCGAGAGCCCGCCTTCGCTGCCGCCTGCAAAGGCATGGTGGATATGGCCCTTGCGCATGTCGGCATCCACCACCAGTACCTTCTGC
This sequence comes from Halomonas aquatica, assembly GCF_040196335.1. NCBI lineage: Bacteria > Pseudomonadati > Pseudomonadota > Gammaproteobacteria > Oceanospirillales > Halomonadaceae > Halomonas > Halomonas aquatica. The sequence continues at coordinate 219,064 of NZ_JBEGCJ010000003.1, read as the reverse complement.
CCACCCAGGGCACAAACGGTAGCCAGGTTGACCGAGACGAAGCTCTTGCCGATTCCGGGGCTCGGCCCGGCGATCATAATGCGATTGTCACCGGCTTCCAGCATGGCGAAATGCAGGTTGGTGCGTAGCCCACGAAGCGCTTCCACGGCTGTATCGGCCGGTGCCCGTTCCGCCAGGATGCCGGTCGCGATATCGTGGCCCTTGCGCTCACGGCGGTGCTTCACTCGCTTGACCAGCTTCTGCTGTTTGTCGGAGAGCGGAACATTGGCGTAAACGGAAAGACCGACCTCCTCGACCTGTTCCGGGGACTCCAACCCGCGGCGCAGCAGGCCCCGCACCAGCACCAGGCCAACTGAGAACATGCCACCCAGCAGGGTCGCCAGCACCACGATCAGCGGCTTCTTGGGCTCCACGGGATTGGGCTGTACCACTGCCTCGTCAAGGATGCGCACGTTGCCCACGGTGCTGGCCTTGGCGATCTTCATCTCCTGGATCTTGTTGCGCAACTGCAGGTAGATCTCCTGATTGAGTTCCACATCGCGAGTACGGCGCAGCACCTGCTGCTGGGTTTCTGGCAGGTTGCCGACACGCTCATTCAACCGCTGACGATCGTTGACCAGCTGCTGCCTCTTGTCCAGCAGGGCCGAGTAGGTCGGGTGCCCGGGGGAGAAGCGACGGGAAATTTCGGCCTCTTTAAACTCCAGTTCGTTGAGCTGGGCCTCGAGATTGACCAGGCGCTCCAGGATCGACCGGGTCTCCAGAGAGAGGTCCACGCTGTCCCGCTCGGTGCGATAGTCATTCAGGGCATTCTCGGCCTCACGAAGCTGCCCGCGGATCTCCGGCTCCTGGGCCTCCAGGAAGTTCAGGCTCTGCTCGGCCTCGGCACTCTGGCGCTGGATGTTCTGGGTCAGGTAGATTTCGCTGATGGCATCCAGGGTGCGCACGGCACGGCTTTCATCGGGATCGGTCAGAGCGAGGTCAAGCAGGCCACTGTCTCTGCCCTGCTGACTGACGCTGAACCGGGAACCCAGATTGTTGATCGCGGCCAGGCGGGAGCGCTTGATGAGGGTGAACTCGGTCCCCGGTGCCGCTTCGATGTCGGCTACCTTCAGCGTCAGCTGGTCGTCCAGGAAGCGGCTGACTTCCCCTACCCGCCCCTGGCCCAGCGGTTCACCGTCCAGGCTCAGCCGATACCGGTCCTGCTCGCCTGCCGTCAAGGTGAAGGCCTGGCCGGTCAGGGACGACGCCACCTGGAAATTTCCGATATCGAGCGTTTCACCGGCCCAGGCGCTGCTCTCGGCGAAGCCGGGGCGCTCGACGCCCAGGCGCACCAGGAGATCGCCGATGACCGGGATACGATTCGGCTGGACCACCACGTCGAGCCGCTCCTGATCCACGGCGCGCCCGAGCACCATCCGCGAGCGCAGGATACCCAGTTGCGCATCGGTACTCGGTTCCTCAACCAGCATGGAGCGCACGTCTTCCAGGGGGCTTGCTCATCCCCGCGCTGTTCTCGACCTGCACCAGCGCATCAGCGCGGTAGATCGGAGTGGCCTGCAGCGCATAAGCGGCGCCGATCACGGCGAAGAGCGCCTTGATGCCGATGATCCACCACTTGTGGTCCAGTAGCAGGCCGAAGAATCAGGTCGGCGTCAGCGAGCATCTCGCTCGTGAGCTGGCGGGCCTGATGATGGTCAAGCAAAAGGCCGTCAGCCTCGGCCAGTTCGCGGGCGGTCGGCTCCACGCCGTGGCCGGCCAGGGCACCCAGGCCGGCGGAGGTGAAGTGCTTGCCGGGAAGCGCGGCGGCCAGCATGGCAGTGGCCACCGGGCTGCGGCAGATGTTGCCATTGCAGACGACCAGGATGTGCTGGAACATCAGAAGTCGTTCCTCAGGTCATTAGCATCCCGGGTGGTGCGAGTGACCTGATAGACGGCGGTGACGGTGGGCAGCAGCTGGCCGATCACGCGGTTCCAACGGCCCAGCGGCGTGGTGGTCACGTAGACGACATCGGTGGGCTCGAGCCGGAACTCGGTACCCAGCACCATGGCGGCGGCGTTACGGACATCCAACTGGTAGACGGTCGCCAGCTTGTCGCGGCGATCCAGCTGGCGGCGGAAGACGAAGATGCCGCTGGCATCGGCCTGGGCCTCATTGAAGCTGCCGGCGCGAGTGAGTGCCTCGGTCAGGCTCATGCGCGAGCGCCCCATGGGCAGAGTCTGAGGCTCACCCACCTCGCCCATCACGAAGACCTGCTGGTTGCCGAGGTCCGGAACATGCAGGACGTCACCATCCCGCAGCAGCAGGTCCTGGCTCAGTTCGCCCTTGTTGAGCATATCGTAGAGAGACAAGGTTCGCGTCTTGCCATCCCGGAGCAGCAGCACGTCGTGCCAGTTAGCCTCTGGCCCCAGCCCACCGGACAGGCTGATGGCATCCAGCACGGTCATGTGCACGTTGGTGATCGGCAGGCGAGATGGCTTAATTCACTTCGCCGGTCACCTGGACCTTCTGCGAATTGAAGGCGGCGAGTTTCACCTCGACCTGAGGCTCGGCGATGAAGGGGTCGAGGCGCTGCGCGATCTCTTCACGCACCTGCGTGACGGTGCGTCCGACCACCTCTACGCGCCCGATGAAGGGATAAAAGATGGTGCCGTCCTGATGGACGGTATTACCGGACTCCTCGGCACTTCGCTCGCTGCCAGAAGGGATTGTCAGCTCCGGGTGGTCATAGACAATGATGCTCAGTATATCCCCCTTGCCGATGCGATAGTCATAGCCTTCGATCTTGTTACGCTACTCTTCGCTCAGTTCACTGAGTCGCTCGACGTCCAGCGCCGAGCGCTGGGCGTTGATCAGCCCCAGGGTGATGGGCTCGATATCAACTAGTTAGTCGACGGGGGCGCTCTCGGTGCGAGACTGAAAGTGGCTTCCCGGTGCGAAAACTCAGCCGGACATTAGGATGGCACTACACATTGCCAGCAGCAGTTTGATAGGCGTTAAATGGCGCATAGGGGAGGCCTGTGAGATTGGATGACCATGACGGTTGAGCACGCTACCGCCCCGAGGTGTCATGGCGCATCCCCGAGGTCCGGCACTGCATGACAACGCGAAACTATATAAAAAAATAAGAAATGCTGCAGAAACGCGGAAGATCATAACAGGTCGTAGGACATAATATCTACGGTCTAAACGCGACCGATTCCTTTTGTACGATATCTCTTATATGCTGTGTCATAGATTTCTTACATTAGCTAAATTCGCCACTGAAAAAAGACCGAATCGACAAGACATCGCCATTCAAAGGACCCACCCTTGGCCCAACCAATACATTAGGGTGGTGTAGTCATTCGTATTGCCCACTGTAAACAACAACCGCTACTGGCCACAGCTGGGCCTGGGCCTCCGGGATGCTGGAGGTACCACCCTGTTCGGCGCCTAATACATGGTGGCCAGCAAGCGCTGGTACGACTTCGACCTCACCCTGGGCCTGGGCTGGGGCTATCTGGGTAACGCCGGAGACGTGGACTCACCGCTGGGCTGGCTGGACGAGCGCTTCGATGACCGCCCGGGGGATGCCGGTGGCGGCCAGGGTGGCGAGTTCGCCCTGAGCCAGCTGTTCCACGGCCCCATGGCGGTTTTCGGCGGCGTTGAATACCAGACCCCCTGGGAGCCGCTGGTGCTGCAGCTGGAGTTCGAGGGTAACGATTACGCCAACGAACCCCAGGACAACGACCAGCCTCTGGATTCCCGCGCCAACCTGGGCGCCCGCTACCGGCTCACCGACACTATCGAGCTGCGCGCCGGCTGGCAGCGCGGCAACACCGCCATGGCCGGGGTGAGCTTCTCCACCAACCTGGCGGGGCTTGCCCAGATGAAGCGCGACCCGCCTCCCCGGCCGCTGGACGCCCCACCCGAGGCGGACTGGCCGGCGGTGGCGAGCCGACTGCAATCCAACGCCGGCATCCGCGTGCGCGAGATCCGCCAGCAGGGTGACGACCTGACCGTGACCGGCGAACCCACTACCTTCCGCAACCTGGCAAAGAGCGAGGCGCGGGCCGGCCGGATCCTAGCCGCCAATGCCGATGAGTCGGTGGTGTCCTTCCGCTACCGCTGGCTGAGCCGCGGGCTGGACCTGCGCGAGGATGTTCACGACCGAGCGGCCTTCACCGCCGCGGCGGCCTCCAGCGAGCGGCAGCACGATCACCTTTATGGACTCTATGCCCACGCCAACCTGGCAGAACCCGGCGGCGAGCTGCTCTACCGAGACGAGCCCCGGCGCTTCAGCTGGCGCGCCGGCCCCGCCATCGAGCAGAACTTCGGTGACCCTGACGGCTACCTTTACCGCCTCTCTGCCTATGCGTCGGGGGAATATACCACCGACGCCAACGGCTGGTTCTCCGGCAGCCTGACCGCAACGCTGGCCGATAACCTCGACGACTACGACTACATCGCCGACTCCGACCTTCCGCGGGTGCGTACCTATATATCGGCGACTACCTGGCCGAGGCGGACTTGGGTATCAGCAACCTGCAATACACCCGTACCGCCCAACTCGGCGAGGACTGGTACGCCATGGGCTACGGCGGCCTGCTGGAAATGATGTATGCCGGCGCGGGCGGCGAGCTCCTATACCGCCCCTTCAACAGTCCGCTGGCCCTGGGGGCGGGTCTGAACTGGGTGCGCCAGCGCGAGTTCGACCAGCAGTTCGGCCTGCGCGACTACGATGTCTGGACCGGCGACCTCAGCGCCTACCTGGAGACGGGCATCGAGGACGTGCTGGCCAAGGTCAGCGTGGGCCGCTACCTCACCGGCGACCTCGGCACTACCCTGGACCTGTCGCGTGAGTTCGACAACGGGGTGCGCGTGGGAGCCTGGGCCACCTTCACAGACGCCGGCGACGCCTTCGGCGAGGGCAGCTTCGACAAGGCGTTCTACCTCTCCATTCCCATGGATGCCTTCTTCGTGCGCTCCAGCCGCAACAGGTCCAACATCGCCTGGCAGCCCCTTACCCGCGACGGCGGCGCCCGCCTCGCCCGGCGCTATCAGCTCTACGACCTCACAGGTGAACGCGATCTCGGGCGCTACTGGGAGGACTACGACAGCGGCTGGGACTAGGTAGCTGAGTCATCACTGAGCGGGCACGGCGTCCAATCACTCACTCGGTCACTCGGTCACTCGGTCACTCGGTCACTCGGTCACTCATTCGACCAAATAGTCTCTGGCCAGTGTCACTTCGATCACCAGCGGCAACAGCCGGGTGGCCTCCTTGCCCGTTATCCAATACCCGCTAGCCTATGACCACAGTGTAGACAGGGTTGGCTTCGAGGAAGAGTCAGCTTCAGGGAGTCGACTTCAGTGAATCGACCCCAGTCCAGCCCACTCAGCAGCTATCGAAGCCGGTCGCCGCTGCCTCGGCCAGCGCCAACTCCCAGCGAGCGCCCTGCCCATCAGCTCAGCGGCGCTTTACATCGACTGTCCGCCCCGTGACACTAGCTGCCTTACATTCCGATACGAATCGGTAATGAGAATACTACGCCCACCGGGTCGCAAGGACAGCCATGACCACCGACACCGCCCCCGACCGCCGACTGATCCAGTGGTTCATCGGCACGACCCTCTTCACCTTCGTGGTGCTGTTGCATATCACCTTCGCCAACGTCGGCGGCACCGGGCTGCGACTGCCCTTCAATGCTACGGTATGGATAGGCTTTGCGCTGATGATGGCGATTGCCATGTGGCCGGCGGCGCGAGGGGTAATTCACTACAGTGCCTTCCACAAGGGTCTGGGCCTGCTGTTGCTGGCCCTCTTGTTGCCCTTCCTTTGGAGCTGGAACGAGGCCTCGCTGATCGCCCTGCCGCGGATGCTGACGGTCACAGCCGGGGCTATACTGCTGCTGGGCATCGCCCAGCTTCCATTGACCCGGCGTGACTGGTGGTGGATCGGCATGGCCATCCTTGCCGGCGCCCTGCTGGAGACCGCCTTCGGCTATGTACAGCTATACCTGCTGGAACCAGGCAACTGGCTAGGCTACGATCCTACCGCGGGACGGCCCTACGGCATCTTCCAGCAGGTCAACGTGATGGCAAGCTTCCTGGTCACTGGCCTGGTAATCTCGGGCTGGCTGATTGGCGAGGCGCGCAATCGCCTGGAAGGGGGCGTCATCCTGCTCGCGCCGCTATTCATGCCCGCGCTGATTTTGGTGATCCAGTCGCGCACCGGCTGGCTGGCCGCGTTGATCGCCGTGCCGCTGGTGATGGTGCATCTCTGGCATCTGGATCGGGCACGTTTCCGCGCCTGGAGTGGTGCCTTGACAGTGGGTTGCGTGCTGGCGGCCATCATCTGGTGGGCGCCCTGGGCCGAAGCAGGCTACACCTCCAAGGCTGTGAGCGCACCCGGCGAACGCCTGCCGGTTTACCTGCACAGCCTGAAGATGATCGCCCAGGAACCTCTGACCGGCTGGGGCTACGGCCGCTTCCAGCACGACTTCCTGCACAGCTTCGCCGACTGGCGCGCCGCCCTTCCGGTCAACCAGCCGGAAATCGTCGAGCCGATCATCACCCAGAACTATGCCCACCCACATAACGAGCTGCTGTACTGGGGCATCGAAGGCGGGCTGCTGCCGGTACTGGCCATTGTCGGCTTCGCCGGCTGGGTATCTTGGCGGTTATGGGCCCATGGGCCTGAGAGAGAGCGGCTGCTCTTTACCGCTCTTCTATTGCCTGTGGCACTGCACGCCATGACCGAGTTTCCCTTCTATCATTCGCTGGTGCATTGGCTAGTGTTTCTATTGCTGTTGGGGTTAGTGGCCAGTAGTAGCTGGCAGACGAAGACCAGAACCAACCGATACACTCTCGGAATTCGAGCGGGGGCCTGGCTGGTGGTGCCCATTGTGTGGATATTCATGGCAAGCCACTTGCAGGCGCTATGGCAGGTCAAGTCCTTTCACGAAGCCAGAGGCCAGAATGCCGGCGCCTTGGCCAGAGTGATAAACCCGCTTGGCATTCCCCAGGACCTCGAGTACCTGGTGATGTTACGGCAACTCTCAACCGGCAGAGCCGAGACATATCGCCAGTGGGCAGAAAATGAAGCCAAGCTGTTACCCAGCGCCGAACTTTATTCGAACTTGATTATAGCCTATGAGATAACAGCACAAAAGGATGTCGATATTCAGCAGCGTTTCAAACATCTATTTCCGCATGTTGCTCAACAGATTGATGAATCAGAGAACACCGAGCTGGCGAGCGAACCCACGAAAACACTCTAACAATAATGAAAAATGGGAAACACCCCCGTTTCGATGGCGAAGACTTATCCCGACTCGACGATCAACCCCGCCAGCTCCAGAAGAGCCAGTGATCCGGCGCGAGCATACGCATACACTCCAACCGCCCCTGGACCCAGAAACGCGGGAAATACCGTATGCGCCCCAACTCCACATTACAGAGTCGGGTCGACTCCACAGAGAGCCCATAAAGGGACCAACCAGCAAACAGCAGGTAGGCCATTACCAGCATACCCGCTGCCCAGAGAAGGGCCGGCCGCGCAGATGCGCTTTGCGACGGAGACAAAGTGGCTGATGGCAGTGAGTTCAGGCCGCGAAATCCGAACACCAACCCGATGACCAGCGCCATCACCAAGCTGCTCAGCGGGATGATATGGCCGCCGGAAAACTGCACATTGACCATCACCCCCACAAAGGCCATCACCAGGCAGGCATACAACGGCTGGTCCGTCTCGGGCATCGACCGAGCGCGCTCAACAATCTTCCAACAGCCAAAGAGCGCCAGCGCCAGAAGCAGCACGGTCAGGGGGATGCCCCACTCGGCGGCGGTATTCAAGAAGAGGTTATGGGCATGGGCAAGGGCCCGGTAACCGTCCTCGATACCATCTCCGGCAAACCCCATGGGGCCGATGCCCAACGGGAAGTTTTCGATGGCGTGCTGCCAGGCCTCTCCCCAAAGCATCAAGCGATCATGGGTCCCGGTAATATCCCGAGAAAAAATGCCAGGTGCCGACAGGCGAAGCGGATTCAACCACCACCAGGCCGCCAGGGCCGGCAGGGCAGAAAGGAACAGCGTGGCCACCGGCCAAAGCGCCTGACGGCGAAAGAGCATCCCGGCTACCAAGATGGCAAGCGTGAGGCTGAGCACGCCCGAGCGCCCCTCGGTCAGGAAGAGCACATACCACCATACGCCCAGGGGCAGCGCCGTAAGGAACGCCACGGCCACGGAAAGCCGCCCCCGCGCCACCACATAGACCAACCCCAGCGGCATGAGGCCCACGGCGATGTCCGAGAAGTGGCGGATATTGGCCAGCCCCGGGGTGGCATCCATCTTGGTAAAGATCGGCCAGTGGAAATTAATGCTGTCCAGGGCAATCAGCGCGTAGACCAGCAGCAGCAGAACCGCCATGCCCCCCGCCAAAAGCCACTGAAACCGCGAAGCGTGACGGACAGACACTGCAACAATAAGGACCAACATGGCGAAGGCTATCCAGTGGGCCAGCTCCAGCAGTGCCACCCAGGGCGCCAGAGACAGCAGCACGGCGGCCAGCACCAACAGGCACGCCACCAGGGCCAGCCAGCGTCCGCCTGGTCTTGAATAAGTCCAGGCACAGGACCTAACCAGCGCAGCCTGCACCCGGCGGCGGTGCCACCAGCCGGCCAGCGCCCAGAGCACCATCAGGGCGCCCATTACTACCCAGCGATGGTAGTTGTAGGGCGTGACAGGCGGCGATACCCAGGACGACCACAGCGTCACCAGGATTATGGCCAGCAGGGCAAGCGGCAACGGCACTACCCTTCTCCCACGAAAAAGGCCGGCAAGCGCCGGCCAAATTCTTCAACAAAACCTTCTTGCCTGATGATAGAGTGATGCCGAATCAGGAACTGGCAAAACCAAGTTCAACTGCTTGGGACGCCACACCCGGTGAGCTCGGATAACCGACAATTGTATCAAGGCTGGTACCTTCTTCACCAAGGACATATTCAATTTCGAAACAAGCGGCAACTGATTCAGTATTGTCACCTGCGTTTGCTCCGTCTTCATCAAAGCTAGTAGCCGTAAAAGAGGAAAAACTACTATATTTGGCCAGAACGATATCGACCTCTGGTATAGCACTACCATCCGCATTCTCAACAGCCGCTGCAGTGGCATAGGACCGTACATCGGAGAGACAGGCGCGTTCCGCTGAACGCCGCGTATAGTCCTGATACCTAGGAATAGCGATGGCCGCCAGGATGCCGATGATCGCCACAACGATCAGCAGCTCGATCAGGGTGAAACCGCCCTGACCGGTCTTCACGAATTTCTGCATACCTTGTTTCTTCATGAGCTTGCCCCTTGCTCGTTTCCGCCGTGACGCGTCTGGCTTCTGCCTTGTTCTCGCCGCCCGTGCGGGATTGCATTGATGGTAAGTTAACCTCAGGGCCCACTATCTTAACGCTGCGGGTCGATACATCGAACCGAACGCTCCTACGAAGGACCCTTGCCCCGCCACCGAGTTCATCGGGTATTAGACCCCCGGTACCAGTTACAATAAATTACGATCTGCAGCTCTGCAAGGGAAATTGAAGCCGAAAGGTGAGTGAGCAGCAGGAATTCCAACCCCGTGCATGAGCCGAGTACCAGCAAAAGGTTGAAATTCCGAGGCTCGTCGCTGGGCGGGGGTCGGCCGAAGAGGCTAGAATCAGAGGTTAGAATCACCAGTGCTAACGAACTCCTGCTTCATCCTGCTGCCACACCATGAGGCACCATGAACGACTACAGCCCCCACTCCCCCGAGACACCCCCGGCCCCAGAGGAGGCTAATACCTCGACCCTGCATGGCGCCGCCCACCGCAGCGGGCTGCGTGGCCTGACCCGCCGCTTCGTGACCGATGGCCTGCTGGGCGAGGCGGCTGCGGCGCGGGCCGAGGTCGAAGCGCGTGAAGCTGAGCTGTCCCTGCTCGAACACCTGATCAAGACGGGCATGCTATCCGCTCGCAAGGCCACGCTCACCGCGGCCTGGGAGTATGGCCTGCCGATCATCGACCTGGACGCCCTGCGCCTGGATAGCCTGCCTCCGGCGCAGGACTACCCGGACAAGATCCTTCGCCGGCTCGGGGTACTGCCGCTGGTACGCCATGGCCACCGGCTCACCGTGGCGGTGCCCTACCCCTCCACGCTGGCCCTGCTCGACGAGTTGCAGTTCGCCACCGGCCTCACGCTGGAGGGAATACTGGCGCCGGTGGATCAGCTCGGCCCGGTTCTTGAGAGCTACCTCGCACGCAGCGAGAAGAGCATGCTCGATGACCTCGATAACGTGGATGACGCGGTGGGTCAGCTGGAGTATGACGAGGGCGTGGTTGATGCCACCGACGAGCAGGCGGCGGTAGCGTCGGCCGGGGATGACGCCCCCATCGTCAAGTTCGTCAACAAGATCCTGCTGGACGCCATCCACCGCGGCGCCTCGGACATCCACTTCGAGCCCTACGAGACCAGCTATCGGGTGCGCTTTCGCATCGACGGCATCCTTCATGACGTCGCCCACCCGCCCTTCGCCATGCGCACGCGCATCTCCGCCCGCCTCAAGGTGATGTCGCGGCTGGATATCTCGGAGCGCCGCCTGCCCCAGGACGGCGCCATCAAGCTGAAACTCTCCTCCACCCGGTCCATCGACTTTCGCGTCAACTCGCTGCCCACAGTATACGGCGAGAAGGTGGTTCTGCGGATCCTCGATCCCAGCTCGGCCCAGATGGGTATCGAGCAGCTGGGCTTCACCCCCGAGCAACGAGCCATCTACGAGGGGGTGCTCGAAGACCCCCAGGGCATGATTCTGGTCACCGGCCCCACCGGCAGCGGCAAGACGGTATCCCTCTATACCGGCATCAATATCCTCAACCAGGTGGAGCGCAACATCTGCACCGCCGAGGACCCGGTGGAGATCAAGGTGCCGGGGGTCAACCAGGTGAACGTGCTGCCCAAGATCGGCCTGACCTTCGCCAGCGCCCTGCGCGCCTTCCTTCGCCAGGATCCGGACGTGGTGATGGTGGGCGAGATCCGCGACCTGGAAACCGCCGAGATCGCCGTCAAGGCCTCCCAGACCGGCCACCTGGTGCTCAGCACCGTGCACACCAACTCGGCGGCGGAAACGTTGACCCGCCTGGCCAACATGGGGGTCGAGCCCTTCAATATCGCCAGTTCCGTGAGTCTGATCATCGCCCAGCGCCTGGCGCGTCGGCTGTGCAAGCACTGCAAGCAGCCGGCGGAGATTCCCCGCGAGGTGCTGCTGCAGCAGGGCTTCACCGAGGATGAGCTGGCCAGTTCCACCATCTACGAGCCGGTAGGCTGCAAGCAGTGTACCCAGGGCTTCAAGGGCCGGGTGGGCATCTACGAGGTGGTGCCAGTTTCTGATGACATGAGCAACCTGATCATGACCCATGGCAACTCCCGGGACTTCGATGTCCAGGCTCGCAAGGAAGGCCATCCGGACCTGCGCCGCAGCGGCATCCTCAAGGTGATGCAGGGGCTGACCAGCCTGGCCGAGGTCAACCGGGTAACGAAGGAGTAGCAAGCGGGCAAACGCAGGGCACCTAATCGCCGTACAAGCATGGGCTCCTTCAAGAAAACCACTATTCGCCGAGCTGGGGCGCTGACAACACAAAGCAGGGACGGGGAACGATCATGGCAAAAAAGCCCACGAGCAAGGCACAGAAGAAGACCAAGCTTTACCGGTGGCGCTGGAGCGGCAAGGGACCCGGCGGGCGCAAGGTGGGCGGCGAGATCATCGCCCCCAGCAAGACGGAAGTGGAGAAGCTCCTTTCCGGCCAGAACATCATGGTCAAGCAGATCCGCCGCAAGAGCGGATTCGGCGGCGGCATGGGCAAGATCAAACCGAAGGACATCATGCTCTTCGCCCGCCAGATGGCCACCATGATCCGCGCCGGCGTACCGGTGCTGCAGGCCTTCCAGGTAGTGGCCGAAAGCCTCAAGAATCCGGCGATGAGCGCGATGGTACAGGAGCTGATGAACGACGTGGCGGCCGGTGCCAGCTTCTCCGAGGCGCTCAGGGAACACCCCGAACATTTCGACCGGCTCTTCGCCAACCTGGTCCAGGCCGGTGAGCAGTCGGGCTCGCTGGACAGCATGCTCGAACGAATCGCCACCTACAAGGAGAAAGTGGAGTCGCTCAAGGGCCGGGTGAAGAAGGCCCTCTGGTACCCAGCGGCGGTCATCGTGGTCGCCTTCGCCGTCACCGCCCTGCTGCTGATCAAGGTGGTGCCGCAGTTCGAGAGCCTCTTCAACGGCTTCGGCGCCGAACTGCCCGCCATGACCCTCATGACCATCGCGCTATCGGAGTTTGCCCAGCAATACTGGTGGTGGGCGGTGCTCGGGGTCGCGGGCTTCATCTATTCCATGCGCACCGGCATGAAGAAGTCCGAGGCCTTCCGCTATCGCATGCATAAACTGTCGCTACGTATCCCGGTGATCGGCGACATCCTCGACAAGTCTGCCGTGTCGCGCTATTCGCGCACGCTCGCCACCACCTTCGGCGCCGGCGTTCCCCTGGTGGAGGCCCTGCAGACCGCCGAGGGTGCGGCCGGTAACATGGTCTACGAACGTGCCATCGCCCAGATCCGCGAGGATGTGTCCACCGGCCAGCAGCTCAACTTCGCCATGCGCCTCACCGAGCAGTTCCCGGCCCTGGCGGTGCAGATGGTGGGGATCGGCGAGGAAGCCGGCTCTCTGGACGCCATGCTCAACCGAGTGGCGGACTACTACGAGGAGGAGGTCGACAACAAGGTCGATACCCTCACCTCACTGCTCGAGCCCTTCATCATCGTCGTTCTCGGTGTGCTGGTTGGCGGCCTGGTGGTCTCGATGTACATGCCGATCTTCGAGCTGGGCAGCGTGATCGGGTAATCGGGTAATCGGGGAAAAGGCATCTCAGTCGTGAATCCATACCGGCGTGCCCGGTATGGCGATCTCGAACAGCGCCAGCAGGTCGTCGTCGCGCAGGCGGATGCAGCCATGGGAGCGTGGCACCCCCATGGGCTCGCTCGGCGGGGTACCGTGCAGGTAGATATAGCGCCGCTGGGAGTCGACGTTGCCGCCGCGGTTGCGACCGGGCTCCAGCCCGCCGAGCCAGAGGATGCGCGTGAGGATCCAGTCGCGCCCCGGGTGTTCGGCGGCCAGCGCCTCGCTGAAGACCTCGCCGGTAGGCCGCCGGCCACGGTAGACGGTCCCCGGCGGGTTCCCCGCCCCAATGGCCGCACGAACATGGTGCCAGCCCAGAGGCGAGGCGCCACTGCCCTCTTCCTGCCCAGTGCCATTGGCGGCCGTGGAGACCCGGCAATGCCACTGCAACTCACGCCCCCTCCATACGCTCAGCCGCTGAGAGCTGACGTCGATCTCCAACCATGAGCCCGTCTCCGGCGGCAGCTCGGTGAGCAAGGGGGTGCGCATCAGACCATCTCGCGCTGAGGTCTCTCACCCTGAATCGGCTCGCGCTGAGCCGTGATGGTGTCGGGCAAGGGTGCATTCATCCCCGCCACCACCACCGGCCGCAGGCGACGCACCAGGTCGCGCATACCGACGTGCTCTCCGTAATCCTTCTCGGCGATGTCGCGCAGGGCATCGAGGCCCGAGAGCGTGAAGATCACCGTGCCCAGCATGAAGTGCAGCCGCCAGAAGCGCTCGGCGTCGGGCAGGTCCGGCGTGGCCAGTCGCACCAGCTCGGTGAAACGGCTGAAGACACTGCCGTATTCATCCTGGATATATCGACGCAGGTGGCCCTGGGCCTGGCTATAAGCGAGCCCCAGCAAGCGCATGAAGACCTTGAGGCTGTTGCGCTCTGCCGGCACCTCGAGCACGCTGCGCGCCATGGTCTCCAGCAGTTCCTCCAGCGGAATGACACCGCCCTCATGGCGAGCCTCGAGCTCATCGAGCGCCGCATGGAAGCGCACAGTGAAGGGGTCGAGATAACGGGCGAACACCGCCTGGATCAGCGACTTCTTCGAGCCGAAATGGTAGTTGACCGCGGCCAAGTTGACCTTGGCCTTGCTGGTGATGTTCCGCAGAGAAGTCTCGGCGAAGCCCCGCTCGGCGAACAGCACCTCGGCGGTGTCGAGGATGCGCGTGACGGTGTCGGGCTGCTGGGCCATGGTCGGCTCCACGTCATTGGAAACAATTGTTTGAATATCTCGCGAGTGTATGACAGCCATGGGCGGGGCTCAATGGTTCAGAACGCATGGTGTTTGAAACGGCGTTTGCTTCCTTGTTTGCCTCCTTGGCCGCTTATCACTTTTACTGGATGGAAAGACATGCTGTATACTTGACCAGACGCGTGACGAGAGCCTCGTCACCCACCGGTCAACGACCCTGGAGGTCCCATGAGCCGCCCCCTCACCGCCCGCCAGCAGAACGTGTTCGATTTCATCGTCAAGACCATGAACGAGCTGGGCTATCCGCCGACCCGGGCGGAGATATCCAGGGCACTGGGTTTCAAGTCGGCCAATGCCGCCGAGGAGCATCTTCGCGCCCTGGAGCGCAAGGGCGCGATCAAGGTCATCCGCGGCACCTCCCGGGGCATTCGACTGCCTGCGCAGGAACCGGAAGCGATGGATGAGGAAACCCTCGAGGAGACGCCTCAGGGCCTGCCGATCATCGGCGAGGTGGCCGCAGGCAGCCCGATCCTTGCCGCCGAGCACATCGACCGCTACTGCCCGCTGCCCCCGGAGTACTTCACCCCGCGTGCCGACTACCTTCTGCGTGTTCGCGGGCTCTCCATGAAGGACGTGGGAATCCTCGAGGGCGACCTGCTGGCGGTGCATCGCACCGAGCGCATCCGCGACGGCCAGATCGTGGTGGCCCGCCTGGAGGACGAGGTCACCGTCAAGCGCTTCCACCGCCAGGGGCATGTGGTCACCCTTGAGGCCGAGAACCCCGACTTTGCCTCCATCGAGGTGGACCTTCGCCACGACCCGCTGGAGATCGAGGGAGTCGGCGTGGGGGTCATCCGTGGTGGCAATGGCCAGGCGCTGGGCTGAAACCCAACCGAGGTTCGCCGCATGACCGAGCGCGTCCGCAAGATCCTCCACGCCGACTGCGACTGCTTCTTCGCCGCGGTGGAGATGCGCGACGACCCGAGCCTGCGCGACATCCCGCTGGCCATCGGCGGCTCGCGGGAACAGCGCGGGGTCATCGCCACCTGCAACTATCCCGCCCGGGTCTTCGGCATCCACTCGGCGATGCCCACCGCACGGGCGCTGCGCCTCTGCCCTCACCTGACCCTGCTGCCCGGCCACTTCGAGAAGTATCGCGAGGTATCGAAGCAGATCCAGGCGGTCTTTCACGAGCTCACGCCTCTGGTGGAACCGCTGTCGCTGGATGAGGCCTTCCTCGACGTGACCGAAGTCGAGGGCTTTCGCGGCAGCGCGACCTGGATGGCCCGCTGGATCAAGGAGGAGTGCCATCGGCGCACCGGCATCACCGTCTCGGTGGGGGCGGCTCCCTCCAAGTTCCTGGCCAAGATCGCCAGCGACTGGGAGAAGCCCGACGGCCTGACGGTGATCCCGCCGCAGCGGGTCGACGCCTTCGTGCGCGACCTGCCGGTGAAGAAGCTTCACGGCGTGGGTCCGGCCACCGGCGCCAGGCTCGATGCCATGGGCATCACCACCTGTGCGCACCTGCGCGAGTTACCCATTGACCGGCTGCTCGATGAGTTTGGGAAGTTCGGCCGCCGGCTCTTCGAACTCGCCCGCGGAATCGATGATCGCCCGGTGCGAGTCGAACGCGAGCGAAAGTCGGTCAGCGTGGAGACCACCTTCGACCGGGACCTGCCCGAACTGGTAACCGCCACCGCTGCACTGAGGCCTCTCTGCGACAAGCTTCAGAGCCGACTCGAGCGACACGGCCACCCGCCACTGGCAGGACTCTTCGTCAAGGTACGCTTCAACGACTTCAGCATCACCACCCTGGAGTGCCGCGGCCTCACCCCCGACCCCGAGAGCTACACCCGCCTGCTTGAACAGGCCTGGGCCCGCGCCCGCCGCCCGGTGCGCCTGCTTGGCGTCGGCGTTCGCCTGGTGCCCGAGGAAGCGAGGCAGCAGCTGGCCCTGCCGCTATAAGCGCCGAGCGCTATCAAGCCATTGTGGGGGGCGTGATTCCACGGCAATGGGCTGCTTTTACCTTGGCCGCTTGACTGCTTATTTAGTATCGATATACCGATGGTCGTTGAAGGTGGCGACCCAGCCGGGATGATAGACCAGCAGGATGCTCATCAGCATGCCGGTGATAAAGGCTTCGCTGGGCATCAGCAACGGCAGGAAGCGGGCGTACTCGAGGGCCTGGCGCAGGGCCTCGGCATCGGAGGCACCCAGGGCCATCAGCCCCACCGCGGCGAGTCCGGCGGAGAGGGTGGCGAGTGCCGAACCGAAGAAGCCGCAGACGAACAGGAAGACCATCAGGTTGTCTGGCAGGCGGCGGTCGACCAGCCGCCAGACCATGCCCGTCACCAGCGCCGGCACCACCCCGGTGACCAGCACGTTCACCCCCAGCAGCGACCAGTCGACACGCCCCAGCAGCACCATGACGATGTTGATGGCGGTGATCGAGAGCAGGGCCAGCGGGGCCTTGAAGACCAGCGTCAAGAGCGCGGTGAACATCAGGTGCAGGGTCAGCCAGTCAACGGCCTGGGCGCGCAGCTGCCAGAACAGCATCACCATGACGGTGGCGGCCAGCCAGCGGTGCTGCAGGGCATGATCATCGATCAGCGCGATCCACGGCCGCCGACTCAGCGCGAGGCCGACGACTGCGAGAGAGATCACTCCGCAAAGCAGCATCAGCCAGGGCGCGAGAACCGGTTCGGCAATCGTCATGAACTCACCTCGTCAGGCGAAGACCACGGTCTTGTTGCCGTGGATCAGCACGCGGTCCTCGAGGTGCCAGCGCAGGCCGCGGGCCAGCACCGCCTTCTCCACGTCGCGCCCGAAGCGCACCAGGTCATCGGGGGTATGGCAGTGGCTGACCCGGTGGATGTCCTGTTCGATGATCGGGCCGGCATCGAGTTCTTCGGTAACGTAGTGGCAGGTGGCTCCGATCAGCTTCACGCCGCGCTGGTGCGCCTGGTGGTAGGGCCGGGCGCCGGCGAATGACGGCAGGAAGCTGTGGTGGATGTTGATCATGCGGCCACGGAAACGCTGACAGAGCTCGGGCGGCATGATCTGCATGTAGCGGGCCAGCACCACGCAGTCGGCGCTTGCGTCATCCACCAGCCGCCGCACTTCCGAGAACGCTGCCGCCTTGTCATCGGCGCTCACCGGAACATGGTGATAGGTGATGCCGTGCCACTCCACCAGACCTCGCATGTCCTCATGGTTGGAGATCACGCAGGCGATGTCGCAGTCGAGCTCGCCGGCCGTCCAGCGGTAAAGCAGGTCCGCCAGGCAGTGGGTTTCACGCGACACCATCAGCACCACCCGGCGACGCTGCCGAGTGTCGGTGAGCGCCCAGGTCATGTCGAACTCGGCGGCGATGGGGGCGAAGGCCTCACGCAGCGCCTCCAGCGGCATGCCCACCGAGTCGGCGAGGATCTCGTAGCGCATGAAGAAGCGGCCGGCCTCCAGGTCGGAATGCTGGCTGGCCTCGGTGATTGAACCGCCGTGCCCGGCGATGAAGTTGGAGACCCTGGCGACGATGCCCAGGCGATCGGGACAGGAAACCACCAGGCGATAGTAGTGTGACATCGAGTGACTCGGGGGTTGCGGGGGTGATTGGGTGCGACAGTGTAGCGAAATTCCCCGGTGGGGTCAGACCCTGACGGCCGCGTTGTGAGGCCCGAAGGGCTTCCCGTATAGTGTTCGTACACTTTTTCAGGCCCACTCGTTCCTCGATGCCACAGCCACGCGTCCAGATCCGTCCACGCCGTCGCCCTCCCCTGCACTTCCTGCCGCTGGGTGGCTGCGGCGAGATCGGCATGAACCTCAGTCTCTATGGTTATGGAGAGAAGGCTCCCGGAAAGAGCGGGCATGGGGAGACTGGACAAGAAGAAGACTGGATCGCCGTGGACTGCGGAATGATGATCCGCCAGGACCTCCCCGACAATCCGCTTCAGGTGCCGGGCCTCTCCACCCTGCAGACGCTTTCGATCCGCCCCCGGGCCCTGATCATCACCCACGGTCACGAGGACCATATCGGCGCTGCCGCCTGGCTGTGGCCCCAATGGGGCTGTCCGATACACGCCACGCCGCTGGCGGCGGGGCTGCTTCGGGCCAAGTTCGTCGAACGTGGCCTGGCCACCGATGCCATCCGGGTGATCGAGCCAGGCGAGGCGCTGGAGACCGGGCCATTCACTCTGCGTTTCCTGCCGACGACCCATTCGATTCCGGAAAGCTGTGCTCTGCTGATCGCTGCGGGGGAGCACCGGGTACTGCACACCGGCGACTGGAAGCTCGACCCCGAGCCGCTGATCGGCCCGCCGATCTCCGCCTCCACCTTTCGCGCCATCGCCCCGGTGGACCTGGTGGTGGGCGACTCCACTAATGCGCCTCTGCCCGGCCATTCGCGCAGCGAGGGTGAGGTCGCCGAGGCCCTGGCACGTGCCATAGAGCGCTGCGAGGGGCGAGTCGTGGTCAGCTGTTTCGCCAGCAACCTGGCCCGGGTACTGGCCATTGGCCGTGCCGCCCGGCGCTGCGGAAGGCGGGTCAGCCTGATGGGACGGTCCATGGAGCGCATGGTGGGCGTTGCACGTCAGCTCGGCTACCTGGATGACATGCCCCCGCTGGTGCCGGTCACGGATCTCGGATACCTGCCGCCCGAGGAGGTGCTGGTGATCGCCACCGGCAGCCAGGGCGAGCCCAGGGCGGCGCTGTCACGCCTCTCCCGCGGGCGTCACTCGCACTTCGAGCTGATGGCCGGCGACACGGTGATCTTCTCGGCCAAGGCGATCCCCGGCAACGAACGACTGATCGAGCGCCTCAAGGGCGGGCTGAAGCACTTCGGCGTGAGCCTCTTCGATGACGAGAATCATCCCGAGTTGCACGCCTCGGGCCACCCGGCCCAGGACGAACTGCGCACCTTCTACGGCTGGGTCAAGCCCCGGCATCTGCTGCCGGTGCATGGGGAGTCTCGTCATCAGCAGGCCCATCAGGCGCTGGCGGAATCCCTCGGCATCCAGGCACCGTTGACTCCGACGAACGGCGATCTGATCCGCCTGGACGCCAACGGCCTTTGCCTTGAGGCTAGCCACCCTCAGCAGCCGCATATCGTCAGCCAGAATGCGGTCGCCGCCCTGCCCGGCCTCGGAGGCGAGGGCATCAACCGCTCCCGTCATGGCAGCCTGCATCTCGCTCTCTCGGTAGCCGCCAGCGACTCTGGCTGGACGCGTATCGGTCGACTGATGCTCGACACCAGCCAGGCGAGCCCCATGGACGAGACGGCCTTCGCCGACTGGCTGGACGACTGCCTGGAAGAGATCGAGGTGGATTCACTGGCGGAATTGCGACTGGCGCTGCAGCCAAGGCTGCTCGGCTGGCTGGCCGATCATCTGCATCGGGTGCCGGAAGTGCACCTGCAGATCCTCGCGGTGGAAGCGGAGATGCTGGGGAAGTAACGCCAGGGGATGGTGGGAGTTCTGATGGATTTCACAAGATCATCACCGCGCCTTCATGGAAAGGCGCGGGATGAATATGGCGTGGGATGAAACGACTCACGCCTTGCTGGCGTTCTTCGGCGGACGTCCGCGCTTGCGCTTGGGTTGTTCGGTCACGAGGTCGTCCAGGGAAAGGCCGGCTTCGTTGATCTGCTCGCGGATCTCAGCCAGCTTTCTGGCCTTCGCGGCATCCTCTTCCTGGCGCTGAACTTCCTCGTCCTTCTTCTGCTCGATGACCTCACCGATGACTTCTGCCAGCTTGTGCAGCTGTTCCTTGCTGAGCTGACGTGCCGCGGCACGAGCCACGTTCTTGTTGCGGGCGATTCGCTCCAGGGATTCGCTGGACATTGGCGTTCTCCATGCCGAATGTTGGAAGGTTGCGGGATGTATTGGCACGTCAAAAGTATATGCGCTTGCGCGACATTGGCAAGAAAAATTGCAGAAGAGTAGAGGGAATAAGCCGGCACAATAATCGCAGTCAGTCACCGAACGATGCGCGGGATTCGATACGGCCCGGACAGATTATCGGGGCAGTAAACGCATCGGGCGACACCTGAGTGTCGCCCGAAAAGCCATGACGCCGTCGCCCACCTTTCTCGGCAAGGGCTCAGCCACCGGTCATGTTCATGAAGCGAACCACCTGAACATCGCCATCGGTGGTGAAATGATGACGCTCCGGCTTGAGCGGCATGGCGCGGACGATGGCAGACTTCAATGCCTCGATATTACCCGGGTAGCGACGCAGGACGGCGCGCAGGTCCACCGAGTGCTCATTGCCGAGGCACAGCAACAGGCGCCCTTCCACGGTGACCCGGACCCGGTTGCAGGTGTCGCAGAAGTTGTGGCTGTGGGGGGAGATGAAACCAACCCGTGTGTCGCTGTCGGGCATCATGAAGTAACGCGACGGGCCCAGCGTGGACTCGGTGGTGGGAATCAGTTCATGGCGGGTCTCGATGCGCTCCTGGACCTCGTCGCTGGAGCAGAAGGTCTCGGCGCGGGAATGGTCGGAAACGTCGCCCAGCGGCATTTCCTCGATGAAGCTGATGTCGAGACCCTCAGCACGAGCGAAGTCCACAAGGTCGATCACCTCGTCGTCGTTGCGTCCCTTGAGGATCACCGCATTGAGCTTGATGCGCTCGAAACCAGCGCCACGGGCGGCACGAATCCCGTTGATGACCTTGTGGAGGTCGCCGGTGCGGGTGAGGCGACGGAAGCGCTCGGGATCCAGGGAATCGAGGCTGATATTGAGCCGCTGAAGACCCCCGTCACGCAAGCGCCCGGCGAACTTCGGCAGGCTCGCGCCATTGGTGGTCATCGCGAAATCACGCAGTCCAGGCAGTGAGCCGATGTCGTTGACCAGGTGGTCGATGTCACGACGCACCAGAGGCTCCCCACCGGTCAGGCGGATCTTTTCCACACCCATCTCGGTGAAGGCTCGGGCCACCATGGCCAGCTCTTCGAGGGTCAACACCTGAGCCCGAGGGAGGAAGGTCATCTCCTCGCTCATGCAGTAGACGCAGCGAAAGTCACAACGATCAGTGACCGAGATGCGTACATAGCGCACACGCCTTCCGAAGTCGTCGATCAGATCATCGGTCATGTAGAGATCTCCCAGCGACGTGCGTCATGATGGTCACCGTCGCGTTCCGAAACCCAGTAATCCCCGGTGGCCGTGTGCTCCTTCTTCCAGAAGGGGGCACGTGTCTTGAGGTAGTCCATGATGAAGTCGCAGGCCTCGAAGGCGGCGCGACGGTGGGCACTGGCAACCACCACCAACACGATAGGATCTGCAGGGGCCAGGCGTCCAATCCGGTGGATCACGGTCACGCCCTGAAGGGGCCAGCGAACTTCCGCTTCCTTGATGATCTCGTCGAGGGCGGCCTCGGTCATTCCCGGGTAGTGCTCCAGGGTCAAGGCCTGAACCTCGGGTCTCTCGTTGAAGTCTCGCACCAGGCCCGTGAAGCTCACCACCGCCCCGATATCACTGCGACCCGTCAGGATCGCGCGCTGTTCATCGCCGACATCGAAGGCGGCTTGCTGCACGCGAATCATCGATCAGCCTCCGGTTACCGGGGGGAAGAAGGCAACCTCATCGTTGTCGGTCAGGGGCGTGGCATCACCTGCCATCACCTGATTGACGGCGCACATCACGCGGCCCTGATCGAGCCCTTCGAAGCGCGGGTCCAGCGCCTTGAGCGCGGTCTTCAACCCGGCCACATCCGAACTCGGCAGTCGATCGAAGGGCACCGAAACGTCGCCGACCCCGAGGCGCTCGCGCAACTCGGCGAGGCACTTGACCTGGATGCCGGGGTCAGCGATGTCACAACGCATCCCAAGCGAGACCTCGCCGGTCGCACCCTCCCCGGTGACGATGGGCGCCGGGGCGCTCTCGATGACGGGGGGTGCCGTCGCGCGGGCCTCCTGGGGTTCGGCACGCCGGTAGTCACCAGACTTGCCGCCGGTCTTGGCGTCCAGGTGGATCTCCCCGATCTCCATGTCCTTGTCCACGGCCTTGCACATGTCGTAGAGGGTCAGGCAGGCCACTGAGACGGCAGTCAGGGCCTCCATCTCCACACCGGTGCGACCGTTTAGACGGCAGGTGGCGCTGACATGCACACAGGCGTCGTTCTCATCGAGCTCGAAGTCGATGGCGACACTGGACAGTGCCAGGGCATGGCAGAGGGGAATCAGTTCGTGGGTCCGCTTGGCGGCCTGAATGCCGGCGATGCGCGCCGTGGCAAGGACATCGCCCTTGGGCAGCCCACCCTCGGCGAGCAGCGAAAGGGTCGCGGGCTGCATGCGGATGAGACCGGAGGCTGTGGCCTCCCGACGACTCTCCGGCTTGTCGGCCACGTCGACCATGTGGGCCTCGCCGCGAGCATTGAGATGGGTCAGGGACGGGTTGGTCAAGGACATGGGGATCAGGGTCTCATGGCAATCGATAAAGAGGTTGGATGCTCACCGTCTCGCCGGGGGCCGCGCCCTCCCGGTCGTCGGCGAGCTCGATCAGGCAGTTGGCCGCCACCATCGAGGAGAGAATGCCGGAGCCCTGGGCGCCGGTGCTCTGCACATGCAGGCGGCCATCGGGGCCAGCGTGGAAGATGCCGCGCAGATAGTCGGTACGACCGAGGCGGCTCTTCATGGCACCGTCGGCGATGGCGGTCAGTCTCTGGGGGGCCCATGCCGCCCTACCCTGCAGTCTAGCCAACAACGGCACCACGAACTGCAGGAAGGTAACCATCACCGCGACAGGATTGCCGGGCAGCCCCAGGAAGGGCACGCCCTGCTCCCCCAGAAAGCCACAGGCCATGGGGCGCCCGGGGCGAATGGCGATGCGCCAGAACGCCAGGCGGCCGACCTTCTCCAGCGCCTCCCGCGTGAAGTCGGCATGGCCCACCGAGACGCCACCGCTGGAGATGACCATGTCGGCCTGCCCGGCGGCGTCGCACAGCGCGGCGATCATGGCCTCTCGGTCGTCGGGCAGGATGCCCATATCCATCAGTTCGGCGCCCTGCTCGGCCAGCAGGCCTGCAAGGGTATAGCGGTTGGCGTCATGGATGCCGGCCGGAGGCAGGGGCTGGCCCGGGGCGATGACCTCGTCGCCGGTGGAGAAGACCGCCACTCGCGGCCGACGATGCACCCACGCATCAACCAGACCCAGGGACGCCAGCAGCCCCAGCTCGGCGGCCCCCAGGCGAGCGCCGGCACGCAGCGCCAGGCGGCCCCGGGGAATGTCCTCCCCTGCCCGACGCACATGCTGGCCGCGCCTGACGCGCTCGGGCTGATGGATCGCCACCCGGTCGCCGTCCTCGTCGAACTGCTCGCGCATGATCACGGTGTCGGACCCCGGCGGCAGCGGCGCCCCGGTGGTGATGCGCACGCACTCGCCAGGCTCCAGGGCAGCGTCGTGAGGCCGGCCCGCCAGCACCTCGCCCACTCGCCGCCAGGCACCAGGCCATTCGCGGGGCAAGTGGTCGTCCTCCGGCCATGCCAGGGCGATGCCGTCCATGGCGGCGTTGGTGTTCTGCGGGACATCGATGGGAGAGATGACGTCCTCGGCCAGCACCCGCCCGTGTAGCTCGGCCAGCGGCACCCGCTCGGCGGGCAGAGGCGACTCGACCAGGCTGGCGAGGCGTTCCCGCGCCTCCTCCACGGGCAGCATCCGCTCACCGAGGTCGAAACACGAAAGGGTCATGCCGTGGCCTCCTCCCGCGGCGCCTGGCAGGCGGGCCAGCGGGCGGGCCACTCGGCCATCCAGTCGGCCAGCGCCGTCGGGTCGTTCAGGTCGAGGGATTCGACACCCGCGGGCAATGTGAGGGCGGTGTCGCTCGCCACGGCCCGCACCCAGGGGTCCTCGGCGACCCTCGGCGACTTGCCCACCTCGGTCCGGTAGAGTTCCAGCTTGGGCAGTGGCCAGGCCTTAAAGCCCTCCACCAGCACGAGGTCGGGGTGTCGGGGACGCACCATGTCGATGAGCTCGGCCAGGTCGGCCTCGCCGCGCCCCGGGGTCTCCATCATCAACGCCACCCTGGCCCGGGACGCCACCACAATGGGTGAGGCACCGGCCTGGCGCAGGCGATGGCTGTCCTTGCCGGGCTGGTCGACATCGAAGGTGTGGTGGGCATGCTTGATCACCGCTACCCGCAGGCCGCGCTCGGCGAGCCTGGGCAGCAGCCGCTCCAGCAGGGTGGTCTTGCCGGTACCGCTCCAGGCGGCGATGCCCAGCAAGGGGAGGTCGTCGTGGAAGCACAGGCTTTTCAGCACAGGCTCGCTCATGGTTTCACTCCCCTGATCGCCAGGGACGCCTCGTTCAGGGTGCGCTCCAGGCGCTGTTTCTCTTCGTCGGTATTGAGGTTGGCGAACGCATCGGGACAGTCGCTGACGTCCACCCGACACCAGGCATGGCGGGCGTACCAGCGGTCGATCTTGCGTTCGCCCTCGGCAAGCGCCTCGGAAAGGTCATCGGCCAGCGAGGTGCGCATCAACGCCACCACGGGGTGCAGGCGTTCGCCATCGAAGGCGACGGCGATGTCGCACTCGCCCTCGTTCTTTCCTTCGTTTTCGCCCTCACTCCTGCCAATACCGGCCACCAGGCGAATCACCAGGTCCTGTGGCAGCGCCGGACTGTCGCAGGGCACCACCACCAGCCAGGGCGTGGTTGCGGCACGCAGGCCGCTGTAGATGCCCATCAGCGGACCCTGGTAGCCATCCTTGGCGTCGGCAATCACGCGATCGGCCAGCGGTGCGTAGGTCTCGGCATTGCGGTTGGCGTTGATCAGCACCTCGGCGACCCGCCCTGCCAGACGCTCGCGGACATGGGCCACCAGGGGACGGCCGGCGAAGGGTTCGAGGCCCTTGTCTCGACCGCCCATTCGGCGACCCTGTCCGCCGGCCAGGATCAGACCGGTGAGGTCATCTCGGGTGATCATGGGCTCTCCTGACGAATCGGTCATGTCTGGATCCATGATGCCTCAGCCCAATGCCGGGTGCCATGCCGGGTGCCATGCCGGGTGCCATGCCGGGCGCGCCCTCACGACCACGATCCTGATGCGGATAATGCGACGACTTATCCCGATGCCGACAAGCAGGTATGATATGTTGAAAATATTCCACGATAGCGGCGAGAGCCGCAGCAAGGACCAGGACATGGACCAAGGCATGAACCACAACAGGGAAGAGCCTTTCGATGTAGGCGCTCGGCTCAAGCAACTGCGTCTGGCACGTGGGCTGTCACAACGCGAGTTGGCCAAGCGGGCGGGGATCACCAACAGCACCGTTTCGCTGGTGGAACAGAACAATGTCAGCCCGTCGGTGAGTTCGCTGAAGAAGATTCTTGACGCCCTGCCGGTCACCATCAGCACCTTCTTTGCCGGCGACGAACCCAGCCAGCCGCAGCCCTTCTATCGGGCGGGGGAACTCACCGAGATCGGCGACGGAAAGCTCTCCTGGCGGCTGGTGGCCGCTCGCCGCCCCGACCGTCGGATGTCGATGATCCACGAGCGCTACCCCCCCGGCTCCGACAGCGGCGAGGAGATGCTGGAGCACGACGGCGAGGAAGGCGGGGTGGTGATCTCGGGCCAGATCGAGATCACGGTGGACGGCGCAGTGGGCGTGCTGGGCGCCGGTGACGCCTACTACTTCGACTCCCGGCTGCCCCACCGCTTCCGCAACATCGGCAATGAAGACTGTGTAATCGTCAGTGCCAACACCCCGCCGACCTTCTCCGATGCGGGGCATGAGCTGCATCACGCCTGAGCGGGATCACTCCTCCTCGGCGCGAGGCAGCACCCAGTTCAGCACGATGCCGACCAGGGCGGCGAGGCTGACGCCCTGCAATGTGAACTGGCCGTTGCCGAACTGCATGCCGCCGATGCCGAACACCAGCACCAGCGAGACCACCACCAGGTTGCGGGGCTCGGTGAGCGGCTTGCCGGCACGCACCAGGGTGTTCATGCCCACCACGGCGATGGAACCGAACAACAGCGTCATGATGCCGCCCATCACCGGCCCCGGGATGGTCTGCAGCACGGCGCCGAGCTTGCCGACGAAGGCCAGGATGATGGCGATGCAGGCCGCGACCACCATGATCCGCGGGTTGAAGGCGCGGGTCAGGGTCACGGCACCGGTGACCTCGGAGTAGGTAGTGTTGGGCGGGCC
This sequence comes from Halomonas aquatica, assembly GCF_040196335.1. Lineage (NCBI taxonomy): Bacteria > Pseudomonadati > Pseudomonadota > Gammaproteobacteria > Oceanospirillales > Halomonadaceae > Halomonas > Halomonas aquatica. Next base: position 192,779 of record NZ_JBEGCJ010000003.1, on the reverse strand, counting down.
GCCGAAGATCGCCGCGGCGGATGTCGCCAGGCCATCACCCAGCAGGGTCCGATGCAGGCCGGGCTTCTCCAGGTAGTTCCGGCGCGTCACCGAGCCGATGGCGATCATGTCGCCGATATGCTCCACCGCCGGGGCAATAGCTACCGGAATCATGAACAGGATCGCCGCCCAGTGGAAGCTGGGCGCGGTGAAGGACGGCAACGACAGCCAGGCCGCCTCATGCACCGGTGAGAAATCCACCACTCCCATCAACACCGCCAGCGCATAACCGGTGACGATGCCGCCCATGATCGGGATCAGGCGGATCAGGCCGCGGCCGAAGACCGCCAGCACAAGGGTGACCAGCAGGCTCGTCATGGAGAGGAAGATCGCCGAGCCGTAGCCGATGTTCTCGCTGGTCTCGCCGGTGGCCATGTCAACCGCCACCGGAGCAAGGGCCAGGCCAATCACCATGATCACCGGCCCCACCACCACCGGCGGCAGCAGGCGATGCAGCCAGGCGGTGCCCTTGAGGCGTACGAACTGGGAGATCACCACGTAGACCAGGCCAGCGACCATCAGGCCGCCCAGGGTGGCTGGAATGCCGTAGTTGGCGACCGACCCCTGGATCGGCGCGATGAAGGCGAAGGACGAGGCCAGAAAGACCGGCACGCTGACCCGGGTGACGGCATGGAAGATCAAGGTGCCGACGCCCGCGGTGAAGAGTGCCACGTTGGGGTCGAGGCCGGTGAGCAGTGGCACCAGCACCAGGGCGCCAAAGGCGACGAAGAGCATCTGCGCCCCGGTCAGCAGGGTGCGCGGGAGGGAGTCGGTCGGCGTGGCCGAAGCCGCCGTCGTGTCGGTCATGGTCATGGCTCCTGTGGTCCGAGAGGTCGAATGGCGGGCATTCTACCAGCCAGGCCTCTCCTTTGGGCCCCGGAGGACCAAGGGCCACCGACCCTGTTTCAACACTCCTGGCTAGGCCTCGGGCCTCAGCCCGGCGGACTCGGGTGATGAGGTCGCCAGATATTCCTCCAGCCGTGCCTCGGCCTGGTCATCGAAGAGGATGTCGCAGGCCTCGCGTAGTCCCGGCGAATTACGGATGGTCTGCTCCGGGACGACCAGCGACACCTTGGAGCGGCGCCTCAGGAAATCCTCGAGCCGCGTTACCATCTCGCGGCGCCTGGCCAGTTTCAGCTCGCAGCGCAGGTATTCGGTGCCCTCGATGAGCACCTCCCCCTGGCGCGGATCCTGGCGGATGTCCTCGAGCATCTCCAGTGCCTGGGCCCCGTAGCGACGCCACAGCCGGGTGCTCAGGGGCTCAGAGGCTTCGGAACTCGTCATGGCATCCAGGTCCATCAGCCGCGCCTGGTGCATGAAGGACTCGCGGACCGAGGCATCCGGCTCGCCGTACCAGCGGAAATCCGGATAGGGGATGTCGATGCCGAGGCGACGCACCTCCTCCACGACCTCCTCACCGACGTTGAGGCAGTCGGTCAGCTTGCCGCCGAAGATGCTCAGGTGACGCATCTTGTCATCGATGTCGATGGCGTGCTTGCGCGACAGGTTGAGGAAATCCCGGTCATCCCCGCCGCTGGGCTTCACCGCCAGCGGGCGCACGCCGCAACGGGTCGCGATGATGTCTTCCTTGCCGAGCGGTTTCTTCAGGGCGAGGCGCGTATTGATGTTGTCGAGCACGAAGCGGATATCGTCCTCGGTGGCACCGACCTCGGGCTTCTCGACCCGGGTATCGGTGGTGCCGATGCAGGTGCGAGGCCCCATGGGAATCACGAAGAACAGGCGGCCGTCGTCGGCGAAGAAGGCCAGCACCCGCTTGCTGTCGGTCAACCGCGGCACGATCAGGTGGATGCCCTTGGAGAACACATGATGGTGGTCGGTCTTCTGACCCGAGAGGGTGTTGTGCTGGTCGACCCAGGGGCCGGCGGCATTGATCAGCACCTTCGAGCGAATCTCGAAGGTACGACCATCCATGCTGTCGCGCACCTTGGTCACCCATAGATCGCCCTCGCGGCGGGCCCCCAGGGACTCGACGTAATTGGCCGCCACGGTGCCGAAGTCCAGTGCTCCGCGCACGAAGTTGAAGACGAAACGGGCATCGTTGTCGTGCAGGTAGGCATCGGAATACTCGAAGCCACCCTGTGCATTGTTCGTATCGATGATCGGCTCCCGGGCCTTGATGCCATCGGGGCGCAGGAAATCCGGCATCCGCGTGAAGGCGCTGCCCATCAGCCAATAGAGCCAGGTGCCGGCCCAGGGGTAGAGGGGATGATGGCGGAAGCCCTTGTTGATGGTGGTCAGGAAGCGGATCTCTTGCACCGTGGAGGGATAGCTCTTGATCAGGTGATTGCGGCTCTTGCACAGCTTGCGCACCAGGGCGAAGTCACCGCTCTCCATGTACTTGATGCCGCCCCAAACCAGATTGGACGAGTGCATGCTGGTGCTGCCGGCGAAATCGCCGCGGTCGATGAGCGCCACACTGGCCCCCTTGCCGCTCAACGCAGCGGCGGCGGAGGCGCCATTGATGCCACCCCCGATGACCAGCGCGTCGAAGACCTGCTCGGGGAGCTTGCGGATGTTGTTCTGTCTGAGTTGCATGTCTGGGCCTTTTTTCTAAGCACAGTTTCGAAGGACGGTCTCGAAGAAAAAGACCCCGCTCGGTTCGCACCGGGCGGGGCCCTGGGTCCCGTTCAGGCAACCGGTCACACGTCCTGAAACGGCGCCGGGCGGACCCGGCGCAACGAGGGGCGGGTCAGGCGACCCACCCGTTCATCATTCGCGCGAACCGGCGGCCATCCACTCCTCCATCATCTGGTCGTAGGGAACGGTGGTGCCCTGCGGCATCTCGTTGTCCAGCTTGGCCTTGGGCGAGCCGGGCTGGGAGAGCCAGTACTCGGGGTCCCGCTCCTCGTTCAGGTTGGGGGAATAGGTCGCAAAGACCTTGGCCCGGGCCAGACGCGCCATGATGCTGTCCAGATCGGCGGCCAGGTTGTCGAGACCCTCCTTGGGGGTGATATCGCCGCTGACCGCCGGCGCCAGGTTCTGCCACCACAGCGGGGCCATGCGCGGATAGTCCGGCACGTTGGTGGAGGACGGCGTCCAGTTGGACTCGTTGGGGCTGCGGTAGAACTCCACCAGGCCGCCGAGCTTGGGCGCCATCTCGGTCATCTGCTCTGAGAAGATGTCAGACTCGCGGATAGGCGTGAGGCCGGCCATCAGCTTCTCCAGGGAGACCGTCTTGGCGGTGGTGAACTGGGCGAACAGCCAGGCCGCGGTGCGACGATCCTCCGGGGTGGAGTCGAAGAAGGTCCAGGACCCCACATCCTGATAGCCGACCTTCGAGCCCTCATTCCAGTAGGGGCCGGTGGGCGACGGCGCCATGCGCCACTTGGGATTGCCCTGCTCGTCGGTGACCGGCAGAGCGGGATCGGTCATGTCGGCGGTGAAAGCGGTGTACCAGAACATCTGCTGGGCGATCTGGCCCTGGGCAGGCACCGGCCCCGCCTCGCCGAAGGTCATGCCGCTGGCCTCGGGCGGGGCGTACTTCTCGAGCCAGTCGACCATCTTGGTCACGGCGAAGATCGAGGCCGGAGAGTTTGTGGCACCACCGCGGCTGACGCTCGCGCCCACCGGCTCACTCTTCTCGTTGACGCGGATGCCCCAGTCGTCCACCGGGTTGCCGAACGGAACGCCGGGACTGCCCATGCCGGCCATGGAGAGCCAGGAGTCGTGGAAACGCCAGCCCAGCGACGGGTCGCGACGACCGTAGTCCATGTGACCATAGACCTTGGTGCCATCGATCTCGCCGACGTGCTCGGTGAAGAACTCGGCGATGTCCTCATAGGCGGTCCAGTTGGTCGGCACGCCCAGGTCGTAGCCATAGATGTCACGGAACTGTGCCTGGAGGTCCTCGCGCTGGAACCAGTCGTAGCGGAACCAGTAGAGGTTGGCGAACTGCTGGTCGGGAAGCTGGTAGATGCTGCCATCGGGTCCGGTGCCGTACTGAAGGCCGATGAAATCATCGAGATCCAGGGTCGGCAGGGTGTAATCGGCCCACTCGTTCGCCATGGCATTGGAGATGTTCACGGTGGTGCCGTAGCGGATGTGGGTACCGATGGCATCGGAATCGTTGACGTAGCCGTCGTAGATGTTGCGACCCGACTGCATCTGGGTCTGCATGTTGTTGACCACATCACCCTCGCCGATGATGTTGTGGGTCACATCGATGCCGGTGAGCTCGGCGAAGGCCTCGGCCAGCACGTCACGCTCATAGATGTGCGTGGTCAGGCCCTCCGCCACGGTGTTGATTTCCATGCCGCGAAAGGGCTCGGCGGCCTGGGCAAACCACAGCAGTTCTTCGATCTGCTGGTCGCGCGTCAGGGTCGAGTCCTGGAAGTGTTGATCGACCAGTCGCTCGGCGATGGCTCGAGCATCATGGTTGTCGGCGTGCAGGGAGGTGCTGGCCAGCATGATGCCGGCCGCCACCAGAGAGAGTCGCATTGTTGTCGCTGTCATGTTGACCTCTTCGGTTGTTGTCGTTCGTCCATGAAGCTTATGTTCCATGGCGTGATTCCACGGTGTGGTTCCATGGAGTTGCAGTCAGCCCCAGCGCATCAGGATCAGTAGCCAGAGAAACGATGCACCCAGAGCCAGCCAGATGCTGAGCGGGGTGAACCCCACGACCAGCAGATGGATGTAGGCGGCACAGAGCAGCCCGATGAAGAGACGATCGCCTCTTGTGGTTGCGATCGGCAGGAACCCCTTGCGTTCGATCGTCGGCGAGGCGACCTCCCAGGCCGTCATGCCGACCAGCATGGCGGCGATGACCGCGAAGAAGACCGTAGTGGGCGTGGTCCAGACCATCCATTCCATGTCGTGCCCTCCTCAGGTACGGCCCAGGGCGAAGCCCTTGGCGATGTGATTGCGAACGAAATAGACCACTACGATGCCCGGCAGGATGGTCAGCGTGCCGGCGGCCGCAAGGGTGCCCCAGTCGATGCCGGAGGCCCCTTTGGTCTGGGTCATCACGGAGGCGATGGGCTGGGCACCGGTGGAGGTCAGGGTGCTGGCCAGCAGCAGCTCGACCCAGGAAAACATGAACAGGAAGAACAGGGTCACGCCGATCCCCGAGCTGATCATGGGAATGAAGATCTTCACGAAGAACTTCGGGAAGCTGTAGCCGTCGATGAAGGCGGTCTCGTCGATCTCCTTGGGAACGCCGCTCATGAAGCCCTCGAGGATCCACACGGCCAGCGGGATGTTGAACAGGCAGTGGGCCAGTGCCACGGCGATATGGGTATCGAAGAGTCCCACCGTGTAGTAGAGCTGGAAGTAAGGCAGCAGGAAGACTGCCGGCGGCGCCATCAGGTTGGTCAGCAGCCAGAAGAACAGGTGCTTGTCGCCGATGAACTGGTAGCGGCTGAAGGCATAGGCCGCCGGCAGCGCCACCGCGATGCTGATCAGCATGTTCATCAGCACGTAGGTGATCGAGTTCACGTACCCCATGTACCAGCTGGGCTCGGTGAAGATCTTGGCGTAGTGCTCGAGGGTGAAATTCTCGGGCCACAGGGTCAGTCCACCCAGAATCTCGGTATTGGACTGGAAGGACATGTTGAGCAGCCAGTAGATCGGTAGCAGCACGAAGACGATGTAGGCCGTCATCAGACCCCGACGGCGCCACTGACGGGAGGCCGGGCGCGCCTGGCGGCGACGACGGTTATCGGCGGCCGCGGCACGCTGGCGCACGGCATCGGGGGTCGTGGGCAACGAGTCACTCATCTCAGGCCTCCTTGTGGTTGTCGTCTTTCTGCATGTTCATGATCGCGGTGTAGAAGACCCAGGTGACCAGCAGGATGATGAGGAAGTAGATCAGCGAGAACGCGGCCGAAGGCCCCAGGTCCTGCTGACCGATGGCCATGGTCGTCAGCGATTGGCTCAGGAAGGTCGTGGAACTGCCGGGCCCCCCGCCGGTCAACACGAAGGGCTCGGCGTAGATCATGAAGGAATGCATGAAGCGCAGCAGCACGCCGATCACCAGCACGTTGGTGAGCTTGGGCAACTGGATGAAGCGGAACACGGCCCACCGGGAGGCACGGTCGATGCGCGCCGCCTGGTAATAGGCATCGGGAATCGATCGCAGGCCGCTGTAGCAGAGCAGCGCGATCAGCGGCGTCCAGTGCCAGACATCCATCAGGACGATGGTCGCCCAGGCATCCACCGGACTCGCCGTGATGTTGTAGCCATAGCCCAGCTCTCTCAGGCTCCAGCCCATCAGGCCGATGTCGCCTCGGGTGAAGATCTGCCAGATGCTGCCCACCACGTTCCAGGGGATCAGCAGCGGCATGGTCACCAGGATCAGCACGGCGGAAGCCTGCCAGCCCTTCTTGGGCATGATCAGCGCGATACCGATGCCCAGCGGTACCTCGATGGCCAGCACCGTCAGCGAGAAGGCGAACTGACGCAGCACGGCCGCCTGCAGGGCCGGGTCGTTGAGCATCTCCTTGAACCACTCGGTGCCCGTGAAGAAGCGCGTGTTGGCATCGAAGACATCCTGCACCGAGTAGTTGACCACGGTCATCAGCGGGATGACCGCGGAGAAGGCCACCAGCAGCAGCATGGGCAGGATCAGCCACCATGCCCGGTTGTTGTAGACTTTATTCATGGTCGAACTCCACGCGGTACTCGTCGACGTAAAGGCCCAGCCGGTCGTCGGGAAAGCGCAACCAGGCACGGCCCTCTGGCGTCGGCTGGTCTTCCTCGATACGCGCCTTGAGTGAGATCCCGCCCAGTGTCAGGTAGACGATCGAGTAGGTGCCCAGGTCCTGGGAGTGTTGCACCGTGGCCTCCATGGCCCCGTCGACGGGCTCTATGTGCACCTCGATAAACTCGGGGCGGATGCCGAGCTTGATGTTGGTGGAGCGCGCTCCGGCCACGGCGTCGTGAACGCCCTTCCCGACCTCGAGCATGGTCTTGCCGGCCATCACGCGACCGTCGCGTATCGCGACCTCGAGGAAGTTCATGCCGGGGCTGCCGATGAAGTAGCCAACGAAGGTGTGGTTGGGCGCCTCGAACAGCTCACGGGGGGTGCCGAACTGCACCACCTGGCCCTCGTACATCACGGCGATCTTGTCGGCGAAGGTAGAGGCCTCGAGCTGGTCATGGGTCACATAGACCATGGTGATCTCGAAGCGCTGGTGGATCTCCTTGAGCTTGCGACGAAGCTTCCACTTGAGCTGAGGGTCGATGACGGTGAGTGGCTCATCGAAGAGGATGGCCGAGACATCTTCCCTGACCAGCCCCCTGCCCATGGAGACCTTCTGCTTCTCGTCGGCAGTGAGGTTCTTGGCCTTGCGCTTCAGCTGAGCCGTGAGCTCCAGCACCTCGGCAACCTCCATCACGCGCTCATGGACCTTGTCGGCGGGGGTCTTCACGTTGCGCAGCGGGAAGGCCAGGTTGTCGTAGACCGTCATGGTGTCGTAGATGACGGGAAACTGGAAAACCTGAGCGATGTTGCGCTCCTCGGGAGGCAGGGCATTGACCCGCTCACCGTCGAAGAGCACATCACCGCTGGAAGGCTCCAGCAGACCGGAAATGATGTTGAGCAGTGTCGACTTGCCGCAGCCCGAGGGTCCGAGCAGTGCATAGGCCCCGCCCTGGTGCCAGACGTGATCCATCTCGCGGATGGCATAGTCCTCGGGCGATGCCGGGTTGGGGAGGTAGGTGTGGGCCAGCGACTTCAGGGTAATCTCTGCCATGTCACGCGCCCCCCAGGTGAGTCGGAATATGCACCACGGCGCCCTGACGATCGAAGGCATATACCTTGTGAGTCGGGAAATAGAGGGTCACGGGGGCATCAACATCGAACTCGTGGACGCCCTCCAGATGCAACGTCATGTGAAAGAGATCGTTGTGCACATGCAGGAAGGTCTCGGAGCCACTGATCTCCGCCAGGTCGACGGTCATCTTCACCTCGATATCATCCTTCGCCTGGGGCTTGAGCGAGATATGCGATGCGCGTACGCCGAAGCGGTACTCCCCCGGTGCCAGGGAACGCAGGTCGTCGTTGATCGGAAAATGCAGTGACTGGTCGAAGGTCACCTCGGACCCGGAAATGATTCCCTTGACGATATTGATCGGCGGCTCGGAGAACATCTCCGCGGTCAGGATGTCACCCGGACGGTGGTAGACATCCTCGGTGCGTCCGTATTGCAGCAGACGCCCCTCATGGAGCACGGCGGTGTTGCCGCCAAGCGCCATCGCTTCGGCAGGTTCGGTGGTCGCGTAGACGGCGATGCAGTTGCGCTCACTGAAAACGCTGCGAAGCTCGTCGCGAAACTCCTCCCGGAGCTTGTAATCCAGGTTCACCAGCGGCTCGTCGAAGAGCACGACGTCGGCATCCTTGACCAACGCCCGCCCCATGGCGGTGCGCTGCTGCTGGCCGCCGGAGAGCTCCAGCGGCAGGCGGTCGAGCAGATGTTCGATGTGCAACATCTCGGCAACCTCCCGCACACGCCGGTCGATCTCCGCACGACTGACCTTGGCCAGCTTCAGGGGAGAGGCGATGTTGTCGTAGACGGAGAGGGCCGGATAGTTGATGAACTGCTGGTAGACCATGGAGACGTTGCGCTTGCGCACGGAGCGTCCGGTGACGTCTTCACCGTCCATCAGGATGCGCCCGCGGGTGGGGACATCCAGCCCAGCCATGAGGCGCATCAGAGTGGTCTTGCCCGACAGAGTCCGCCCCAGCAGGACGTTGAATGAGCCGGGCTCAAGCTGCAGGTTCACGTCCGAGATGTGACTGGCGCCACCGACCACATGGTCGATGTTTTCTAGGATCAGGGACATATGAATCTCGATGTGTCGTTGTTATGTGGCGAGTACGGGGACTGCTCGCTACAACGTAGCCGAGATTCACTTTCAAACACAAATGTCGCCAACCGAAAACACTGACGACCCGTCATCCCACGGCTGCTAATATCAACCAAACTATTGTTATTGTTATATTTAATCAAGCATTAAACTTTTGTCTAATGATCGACAGGCTGAGCGGAGAAAAGCCGTTGAGGACCATTGATGTTGCAAAATGATCACAAACGAACATCAAGCAACACGACGAGGGGGCGGCCGATGGCCGGGAGCCGGAGGATGACGTCTTGTCCAGCCACGGGCACTCTCAGGGGCGAGCCCGCGAGTGCCGGATGGGGGAGTGGTGAAGGGGGTTGAGCGGGCGCGGGTCAGCGGGTGCCGAAGATCTTGTCGCCGGCGTCGCCAAGGCCGGGGACGATATAGCCGTTCTCGTCGAGATGGTCGTCGACCGCCGCCGTGTAGAGCTCGATCTCCGGATAGGCCTCCTGGACCCGCTTGATGCCCTCGGGCGCCGCTACCAGCACGATCACCTTCATCTGCTTGCAGCCACGTTCACGCAGCATGTCCAGCGTCGCCACCATGGTGCCGCCGGTGGCCAGCATCGGATCGATGACGATGGCCATGCGCTCGTCCAGGTCCTTGGCGAACTTGGCGAAGTAAGGCACCGGCTCCAGGGTCTCCTCGTCGCGGTACAGCCCGACCACGCTGACCCGGGCACTGGGAATCAGGTCGGTGACGCCGTCGAGCATCCCCAGCCCCGCGCGCAGGATCGGCACGATGGTGACCTTCTTGCCCTTGAGCAGCTGCACCGGGATCGGCTCGCCGCTCCAGCCCTCGATCTCCTGGGTCTCGAGTTCGAGGTCGCTGGTCGCCTCGTAGGTGAGCAGCTTGGCCAGCTCGCCGGCCAGTTCGCGGAAGCTCTTGGTGCTGATGCCGGCTTCGCGCATCAGGCCAACCTTGTGCTGGACCAGGGGATGCTGAATGGCGTGGACGCTCATGGGGAGACCTCTTCGACGGCGATGGAGGGATGGCGATGATCGTCTGATGGACGACGGCGACAAATTGCGAGCCATTCTAAACGGATCCGGCGTCGGGGTTAAGGCTGGGCGAGCGACCGCAGCCATTATCATGCAGGGCGCCGGAAACAGGTCGAAGAGGAGGTCCTGCGACACTGATGGCGTCGGTAGCGCCCAGGGACGGGTTTACAGCGCCTCCTCGCGGCCTGTTTCCGGGTCAGCCCTGAGTTGGATGGGACACTGGCGCCTCCGGCAACTGCCAGTCGATGGGGTCGCGTCCATGCTCGACGAGGAAGGCATTGGCCCGGGAGAAGTGATGGTTGCCGAAGAATCCGCGATGGGCCGAGAGCGGCGAGGGGTGCGGGGACTCCAGCACCAGATGGCGCGACGTGTCGATCAGGGACTTCTTCTGGCGTGCCGGGCTGCCCCACAGCAGGAAGACCGAGGGAGCGGCATGCTCGCTAACCGTAATGATGGCCCGGTCGGTGAAGGTCTCCCAGCCCTTGCCGCGGTGGGAGCCGGCATTGCCCTGCTCTACCGTCAGCGAGGTGTTGAGCAGGAGCACGCCCTGGCGCGCCCAGGCCTCCAGGTTACCGTGATCCACCGGACGACAACCCAGGTCGCTTGCCAGCTCCTTGTAGATGTTGGAAAGCGACGGTGGCACCCGCACGCCGGGGCGTACCGAGAAACACAGGCCATGGGCCTGGTCCGGGCCGTGGTAGGGATCCTGGCCGAGGATCACCACCTTGACCCGGTCCAGCGGCGTCAGCTCGAAGGCGCGAAACCAGTCGGACGAATGCGGGTAGATCACCTTCCTGGCCGCCTTCTCGGTGGCCAGGAAGTCACGCAACGACTGCATGTAGGGTGACGAGAACTCGTCGCCCAGCCACTGCTGCCAGCTGTCGGGAAGGGGGCAGGTCATGGCTCAGCGCTTGGCCTGCTCGACCAGCGGCTCGACATAGGCGACACCCATGTCCCAGGGAAACTGGATCCAGCAATCCTGGGCCACCTCGGTGAGGTACTGGTCCACCAGCGGCTTGCCCTCGGGCTTGGCATAGACGGTGACGAAGTGGGCCCTGGGCAGCATCTCGCGCACCGCCCTGGCGGTGCGGCCAGTATCGACCAGATCATCGACCAGCAGCCAGCCCTCGCCGTCGTGGTCGACACCCTTCATGACCTCTAGGCCGCCCTGGTCCATGTGGTCATAGCTCTTGATGCAGACGGTATCGATCACCCGGACATCCAGCTCACGGGCGATCAGCGCGGCGGGAATCAGGCCCCCACGGGTGATGGCGACGATGCCCTTGAAGTCGCGCTCGACCAGCCGATGGCAGAGCTCGCGCACGTCGCGATGCAGCTGATCCCAGGAGACGGTGAAGTGCCGGTGATAGCGATGGCTGCTCATGGCGATCACTCGTCCTCGGTGAAGGAGCAGACCGCGAAGACCCCGTACCCCGCGTCGCGAATGCGCTGCGAGCCGCCAAGGTCCGGCAGGTCTACGATGGTGGCGGTTTCCACCACCTGCCCACCGCTGCGGGTGATCAGCTTGGCCGCCGCGAGCATGGTGCCGCCGGTGGCGACGAGGTCGTCGACGAGCAGGATGCGGTCACCCTCGTGGAAGGCGTCGGAATGCAGCTCCACCTCGGCCTCGCCGTACTCCAGCGTATAGGTCTCACTGATGGTGCGGAACGGCAGCTTGCCCTTCTTGCGCACCGGCACGAAGCTGCAACCCAGCTCATAGGCGAGCGGTGCACCGATGATGAAGCCCCGGGCGTCGATGGCAGCGATGGCGTCGAGGTCCATCTCCTGGTAACGGTGCACGAAGCTGTCGACCAGCTTGCGGAAGGCCGCACTGTTCTGCAGCAACGGGGTGATGTCGCGGAAGTTGACCCCCGGCTGAGGCCAGTCGGGGACGGTGCGGATCACGGACTTGATGTAGTCGCCGTAGATGCTCATCGGGTGAAATCTCGGTGAGTGAATGCAGTCAGCATGGATCAGGTGAGGAACAGGAACTTGGCCACGAACAGCAGCGCCAGCACGATCACCGCTGGGTTCAGGTCCTTGAACCGCCCGGAGAGCGTCTTGATGGCGGCATAACTGATGAAGCCCAGCGCGATCCCCTCGGCAATGGAGAAGGTCAGCGGCATTGCCAGGGCCGCGATAAGCACCGGTGCGGCATCGGTCGGGTCGTCCCAGTTGGCGTGGGCCAGGCTCCCGGCCATCAGCACCGCCACGTAGAGCAGCGCCCCGGCGGTCGCGTAGACCGGGATGGAACCCGCCAACGGTGCGAAGAACAGGCTGACCAGGAACAGCATCGCCACGACCACGGCGGTGAGGCCGGTGCGCCCGCCGGAGACGATGCCGGCCGTGGACTCAATGTAGCTGGTGGTCGTGGAGGTGCCGAGCATCGCACCGGCCATGGAGGCACTGCTGTCGGACATCATGGCACGACCGAGGCGCGGCAGCTTGCCGTTCTCGTCCAGCAGCCCCCCCTTGTGGGCCACCCCCACCAGGGTCCCGGAGGTATCGAACAGGTCGACGAACAGGAAGGCGAAGATCACGCTCAGCATCGCCACGTCCAGGGCCCCGGCCAGGTCGAGGGCCATGAAGGTGGGCGCGATGGAGGGCGGCATTGACACCAGTCCGCCGAATTCATTGTGGCCGAAGAGGATCGACAGTGCGGTGACCCCGAGAATGCCGATCATCACCGCACCGGTGACCCGGAGGTAGGCCAGCGCGGTGATCACGAAGAAGCCCAGCAGGGCATAGAGAGCCGAGGGCTGGGAGAGGTCCCCCAGGGCCACGAAGGTGGCCGGATTGGCCACCACGATTCCGGCATTCTTGAGGGCGATCATCGCCAGGAAGAGGCCGATGCCCGCGGCGATTCCCAGGCGCAGCGAAAACGGGATCGAGTGGATGATCCATTCGCGAACCTTGAAGACGCTGAGCAGGAAGAAGATGAAACCCGAGAAGAAGACCGCGCCAAGCGCCGCCTCCCAGGTGTAGCCCATCCCGAGCACCACGCCGTAGGTGAAGAAGGCGTTGAGGCCCATGCCGGGGGCCTGGGCGATGGGATAGTTGGCCCAGAGGCCCATGATCAGGCAGCCCACCGCCGCGGCCAGGCAGGTGGCGACGAACACCGCCCCGTAATCCATGCCCGTCTCGGAGAGAATGCTGGGATTGACGAAGATGATGTAGGCCATGGTCAGGAAGGTGGTAATGCCTGCAATGACCTCGGTCTTCACATCGGTCTGGTGTTCGGCGAGCTTGAAATGGTTGTCGATCAGGCGTTTCAACATGGTTATCGTTCCTGCGCGCGTGGACGTTGAGATGGTCCTGAGTATGCGAGAAAGGCAGCGAGAAAAGTCGCCTATGGTACCCAAGACCTCGGCGTGTTGCGACACGACCGGATGCCCATGGGCAGCACGGCCTCAACTAGTTAAGCAACTTGCGGGCCATTCACTACCCGACCGACCAACGCAGACGTGACGCAACGGTCAACTCTTCCGTTGCGGCGTCACCCGCCTATCGCCTCGAGCACCCGCTCCACCGTCTCGACGATGGCCTGGGTCTGGGGATCCACCTCGATATTGACGAGGTCGCCGGGCGCACGATCCACGAGGACCGTCCTGGCCAGCGTCTCGGGGATCAGGTCGACGCAGAAGCGGGGGCCATGTGTGGCCGTGGCCGGGCGTGTCTCGCCGATGGTCAGGCTGATGCCGTCGACGCCGATATAGCCCTTGTCGAACAGGAAGCGACCCAGCGCAGGGGGCAGCTCGAACCAGAGGCGCCGATTATTGGGCGCCTCGTCGAGTTCGACCAGTTCGGCCATGGCCATGATGTGACCCGACATGGCATGACCGCCGATCTCGTCTCCGAAGCGCGCCGCCCGCTCGATGTTGACGCGATCCCCCTCCTTCAGTGCACCGAGATTGGTCACGCGCAGGGTCTCGCGCATCAGATCGAAGCTGACACGTTCGCCGTCGATGGCGGTCACGGTCAGGCAGACCCCGTTGTGGGCCACCGAGGCGCCCAGCACCAGCCCCTCGCACAGCCCGGCCGGCAGCGCCAGCACATGGGTGCGGAAGGCCTCGGCCTCCTGGATGGCCACCACCTCGGCGGTGCCTTGAACGATGCCTGTGAACATGTACGCTCCTCGTGCGAGTCGGCCTCGGACGGGCCGCGGAATCCGCCAGTCTAGGAAACCGAGGAGTGGACGTCCATGGCATCCCGCCTCTACTTGCATGTCAGCCCTCCTAGGCAGCGCCCTCTCCTCGCCGGATGCAAGGATCACCATCCACAGCCAGCATGGCAGCAAATATCACCATGAATATGGCGTATAGATAGAGACATGACCCGGCTTCCTTGACATGTCAGCATTCGAAACCTAGAGTGGCCCGCTAAATTTTTGAGGGTGCCGATTTGTACCCGGATTGCGGGCGCCGAAGCCGTGGACCACCTCCCGAGGCAACCCGCGGCGTGAAGTGCAGCTAAAAGGGTGTGTCCAGCGTTGATGGCCACCCGCCAGGGTGGCCTTTTTTACGTGCCTGACCCACTGCCAAGCCCGCCCGGCCGGCGCCCCACCGGCGGCCAGCCTGTCTTCGCTCGTCACGCATATCCATCTTTCCCTACCTGACGATCAGAGATTCATGTGTCTGGGGCCAGCCGCTGTGCCGGGTCCCTTTCGTTCTAGGAGCCGACATGACACCGGACTACCCCCTGCTCGCTCGCCAGCTCGGCGCGCTGCTCGACACCCGCGACTGGCTGACCAACAGCGCCCAGACCTGCGCCTTCCTCATGCAGGAACTCCCCGGGATCAACTGGGCCGGCTTCTATCTGCAGCGCCAGCCGGAGCTGCTGTGCCTGGGCCCCTTCCAGGGCAAGCCGGCCTGCCATCCCATCCCGTTCAACAAGGGCGTCTGCGGTGCCGCGGCCCGCACCCGCGAGTCCCAGCGCGTGGACGACGTGCATGCCATCGCCGACCACATCGCCTGCGATGCGGATTCACGGGCCGAGCTGGTGGTACCGATCCTGGCGGGAGACCGGCTGTGGGGCGTGCTGGACCTGGACAGCCCGACACAGGGACGCTTCAGCGATGCCGACCGACTGGGTATCGAGAGGCTGGTCGCCGTGTTCATGGAGCGCACCGACCTGGCATGAAAAACGCCCCGCAGCCGATGGCTGCGGGGCGTTCTCTGATCTGGTAGGACCAGGCGGATTTGAACCGCCGACCTCCACGATGTCAACGTGGCGCTCTAACCAACTGAGCTATGGTCCTGAAGACGTCGCCTCGGGCAATGCTGGTAGGACCAGGCGGATTTGAACCGCCGACCTCCACGATGTCAACGTGGCGCTCTAACCAACTGAGCTATGGTCCTGCATGCTGATATCGGCATGACTTCGCCGTGGCAACGGATGCGTATTCTACTCAAGAGCCGGTAAAATGCAAGCGTGAAATCACCCTTCAAGTCCAGCGAATCAGCAGCTTGCCGGCCCTATCCACGAAGTTCTCCATGACGTTATCAACGACGCTGCATGCGCTACATTTCGGCTACTGGGTACGAACACGCTCGACCGCCTCCTTCCAGCCTGCATAGAGGCGTTCGCGCTCGACTTCCTCCATCTGGGGAGTGAAGCGTCGCTCACAGCGCCACATCTCGGCGATCTCATCGAGGTCGCGATACCAGCCAAGCCGCAGACCCGCCAGGTAGGCGGCACCCAGAGCCGTCGTCTCCAGCACGGTGGGGCGATCCACCTGAACGCCGAGCATGTCGGCAAGAAACTGCATCACCCAGTTGTTGGCCACCATGCCGCCGTCGACCCTCAGGATACCCGGCGACGCCGCCATGTCGTCGTCCATGCAGACCTGCAGATCGCGGGTCTGGTAGCAGACCGCCTGCAGGCCGGCGGCCACGATCTCGGCGATGCCGGTATCGCGGGTCAGGCCGAAGATGGCACCGCGCGCCTTGGGGTCCCAGTGCGGCGCCCCCAGGCCGGTGAAGGCCGGCACCAGATAGACGCTGTGTCCGCTGCGCGTCTGACGGGCCAGCGCTTCCGTCTCGGCAGCATCGGCGAACAACTGGAGGCCGTCGCGAAGCCACTGCACCGTGGCCCCCGCGACGAAGATGCTGCCCTCCATGGCGTAAGTGGGCTTCCCGTTCAGCCGATAGGCTACCGTGGTCAGCAGCCTGTTGCGTGACACCTCGGCCACATCGCCAGTGTTCACGATCATGAAGCAACCGGTGCCGTAGGTGCTCTTGCCCATCCCGGGAGCAAAGCAGGCCTGCCCCACCAGCGCCGCCTGCTGGTCACCGGCCACCCCGGCGATGGCCAACTCGCCGCCCAGCCAGCGGGCATCGACGTGACCGAAATCGTCGCTGGAGTCCTTGACCTCGGGAAGCAGGCTCGCCGGGATGTCGAACAGGGCGAGCAACTGCTCATCCCAACGCTGGTCGTGGATGTTGAAGAGCGCGGTGCGAGAGGCATTGGTGGCGTCGGTGGCATGCACCCGCCCCCCGGTGAGCCGCCAGATCAGGAAACTGTCCACGGTGCCAAAGGCCAGTTCACCCCGCTCGGCGCGCTCCCGGGCGCCGGGTACCTCATCGAGCAACCAGGCCAGCTTGGTCGCCGAGAAGTAGGGATCGATCAGCAGGCCGGTGCGGGCCTGGACGTCTTCCAGGTGACCGGCCTCGCGAAGCCGCCGGCACGCCTCATCGGTTCGGCGGTCCTGCCAGACGATGGCGTTGTGCAGGGCCTCGCCGGTCGCCCGGTCCCACAGCACGGTGGTCTCGCGCTGATTGGTGATCCCGACGCCGGCAATCTCTTCCATTTCGACTCCGGTCGTGGCGATCACTTCACGACAGGTGGCGAGCACCGTGTCCCAGATGTCCTCCGGGTCATGCTCGATCCAGCCATCATGGGGAAAGTGCTGGGGGAATTCTCTCTGCGCCGTGCCGATGCTGTGCCCGTCACGGTCGAAGAGAATGGCGCGGGAACTGGTGGTGCCCTGGTCGATGGCCAGAATATATGAAGCCATAGCAAGCATCCTGTTGTGGTTGTCGTGGCGTGCCAATTTCGCTTTTTAACGCTAATGTTCGTTTATGATCATAAAGACTACTCCAGCCAGACGCCCCGCTCAAATGCCCCTACGCGGGGCAGGGTACGACTTTGGCCGTAGAAGGACGGATGCCCCGAGGCCTGCATGCGCGTTCACGATGGCATAGAATCAGGGCAGCCAAGGAGACATCATGAACCAGCAGCAACGCCAGGATGCCATCATCGAGATGGTGCGCCGCCAGGGCTATGCCAGCATCGAGCAGCTCACCGAGCACTTCTCGGTCACGCCCCAGACCATTCGTCGAGACCTCAACACCCTCTCTGCTGAAGGGCGCATTCGCCGCATCCATGGTGGCGCGGGGCTGGAGTCGAGCACCGTCAATACTTCCTACTCGACCCGCAAGACCCTCAACCTGGAGGCCAAGCAGCGCATCGCGGCCCTGCTCGCCCGCCATGTGCCCCATCATTCGTCACTGTTCATCAACATCGGCACCAGCAACGAGGTGATCGCCGAGGCACTGCTCGACCACCAGGGCCTCGAGGTGATTACCAACAACCTCAATGTGGCGGCGATCCTGCAGCACAAGGAAGACTTCAACGTGATCATCGCCGGCGGCCAGGTCCGTTCGAGGGACGGCGGCATCATCGGCGAGGCCACCATCGACTTCATCAACCAGTTCAAGGTCGACTACGGGATCATTGGTATCAGCGGCATCGACGAGGACGGTTCCCTGCTGGAGTTCGACTATCAGGAAGTGCGAGTGGCCCAGGCCATCCTCCGCAATTCCCGCAAGGTCTTCCTGGCCACCGACCACTCCAAGTTCCAACGCAACCCCGTGGTCCGACAGGGCAACCTGGCCCAGCTCGACGCCCTGTTCACCGACCGCGCGCCCCCCGAGGCGATCGTACACCTGCTGCAGCAGCACGACGTCGCCCTGCACATTGCCTGAAGTCCACCGGAGGCCTTCCCGCTGATGCCCTTCTGCTCGCCCCGTGCTCGTCGCCTGCTGGCCTATCTCAGCTTGCCCATCTGACTCACCCCTCTGACTCACCTTCTCACTCACCCCTCTCACCCACCCCTGCCTTGCCCCTCCTCATGGCGCGACCGCTTCGCTCGCTTGCTTGATGTTCGGTTTGTTTTCATCTATTTTCGTTTGCAAACATTACCGAATGTCCGGCACCACGCCGGACGGGAGACCCCATGAGCAAAAGGCCAGACGAGATACTCGACCTCTTCGTGATCGGCGGCGGCATCAACGGCGCCGGCATCGCCAACGATGCCGCCGGGCGGGGCCTGTCGGTCGGGCTCTGCGAGCAGGGGGATCTTGCCGGTGCGACCTCCTCGGCCAGCAGCAAGCTGATCCACGGCGGGCTGCGCTATCTGGAGCATCACGAGTTCCGGCTGGTGAGAGAGGCCCTGCGCGAGCGAGAGGTGCTGATGGCCAAGGCCCCGCACATCATCTGGCCGCTGCGCTTCATCCTGCCCCATCAACCCCACCTGCGTCCGGCCTGGATGCTGCGTGCCGGGCTGTTCCTCTATGACTACCTGGGCAAGCGCAGGAAGCTTCCGTCCTCCAGAGGCATCCGGCTGGGGGCTCGGCTGGGGCTCGTCCCCACCATCACCCGGGGCTTCGAATACTCGGACTGCTGGGTGGATGACGCCCGACTGGTGGTACTCAATGCCGTTCAGGCCCGTGATCGCGGCGCCGAGATCCTGGTCCGCACACGCTGCACCGATGCCCGGGAACTCGACGGCATCTGGGAGATCACCCTGGAGGACATCGATAGCGGCCAACGCATGACGCGCCGCTGCAGGACCCTGGTCAATGCCGCCGGTCCCTGGGTGGAAGGGGTGGTGCGTGGCCAGGCTCATCGCCACTCCCGCTATGGCGTGCGCCTGATCCAGGGCAGCCACCTGATCGTTCCGCGCCTGAATCACGACGACCGGGCCTATATCCTACAGAACACCGACGGGCGTATCGTCTTCGTGCTGCCCTATGAGGAGGATTTCAGCCTGGTCGGCACCACCGACCGGCGCTTCAAGGGGGACCCCTCGCGAATCGAGGCAACACAGGAGGAGATCGACTACCTGCTCTCGGTGGTCAATGCCCATTTCCGTACCCAACTGTCCAGCGAGGCCGTGATTCGCACCTTCTCCGGGGTGCGGCCGCTGTGTGACGACGAGTCAACGGACCCCTCCGCCATGACCCGCGACTATACGCTGGACCTGGATGCCCGTGGCGCGCCGCTGCTGTCGGTCTTCGGCGGCAAGATCACCACCTACCGCAAGCTGGCCGAGGCCGCCCTGGACGAGCTGTCGCCCCACCTTCCCGACATGCGCCCCCCCTGGACAGACGAGGCGCTCCTGCCGGGCGGCGACATCGGAGACCACGCCGCCTTCGAGGCACAACTGCTCGAGGAATACCCGTACCTGGATGCGGCCCAGGCCCGGCGATTCGCCCGGACCTACGGCTCGCTATGCCGGGAATTCCTGGATGGCAGGGACTCACAGGCGTCGTTGGGTCAGACCTTCGGGGCCGGACTGACCGCCGCCGAGGTCGACTACCTGGTCGAGCAGGAGTGGGCACGCGATGTAGAGGACATCCTGTGGCGGCGTACCAAGCTGGCCTTGCGGCTCACCTCCGCCGAGCACCTGCGTCTGGCCGATTATCTCAAGGCAGCCCTCGACGCCCGGTCGAACAGGCCGTTCACCCACACGCCGCAGACGGAACGGGACAGTGCATCAGCCCGGCCACACCCTCGCCAACTTGCCTGACGGGCCGAATCACAGGGCGGTAATACTGGCCGGTGTCAGGGGCTCACGCTCGCGGTGGCGGCTAAGCTCGTACCCCTCCAGGGCGGCCAGCAGGATCTGCAGCGGGTCGCCGTGACTGACCAGCAGGATCGTCTCGTCCCGATGGCGACGCTCGAGGCCGTCGATCACCTGACCCATCCGGGCCGCCACCTCGACCACGCTCTCGACACCGCCATGGCGATGCGCCGGGTCCCGTGCATCCTGCGCCCAGACCTCCGGATAGCGGTCGTCACGCTCCCCCTCGAAGCACCCGAAGTGTCGCTCCCGCAGGCGTGGCTCGACGGTGAGCGCCAGGCCAAAATGTCGTGCGACACACTCGGCGGTCTCGGTGGTACGACGGAAGTCGGAATGGAGGATCCGCTCCGGTCTCGGCCAGTGCCAGTCTGCCAGCAGCGTATCGAGCTGGGCTCGGCCCCGGGAAGAGAGGCCGAAACCTGACAGGCCGCGTTCCGGCGAGCTGATGATCCGCCCTTCCTGGTTGGCCTGGCTGTGACCGTGACGCATCAGCAGGTAGCGGTTGCGCCAGCGGCCGGAGGCGGGGGGGAAAGTGTTTGACATGGTTTTGTCACAAACTCTAGATTGGAAGGGTTATTCGGAATCATTCATCGCCGGCAGGTGATGTCGATATCCGAAAATGCGCCACTATACGGAAACCCCACAACAATAATCATGAGGCACGCCATGATCCATCCTACAGCCCGCTCATCCAGGCTCCCGCTCGCCCCCCTCGCCCTCTCCTCGCTGCTGCCACTGGCCATGCTGGCGGCCAGCCCGGCGCTGGCCCAGGAAGACTGCGAACGCGGCGCCCTGGCTGCCATCTACTGCGACGAGAACGGCGACATGGTCGCCGACCGTCCGACTGACGAGAGCGAATGGCTCAACCCCGACACCCTGATCTTCGCCTACACCCCGGTCGAGGATCCGGCCATCTATTCAGACATCTGGCAACCCTTCATCGATCACCTCGAGGAGGTCACCGGCCGCGACGTGCGCTTCTTCGCCGTCCAGTCCAACTCGGCCCAGGTCGAGGCCATGCGCAGCGGCCGCCTGCACATCGCCGGCTTCTCCACCGGCCCGACGCCCTTCGCCGTCAACCTGGCCGGCGCGGTCCCGTTCGCGCTGATGGGCTCGGACGACGGACGCTTCGGCTATACCCTCCAGCTCTACACCCATGTCGATTCCGGCATCGACGACATGGAGGACCTCAAGGGCAAGCGGGTCGCCCACACCTCGCCAACGTCCAACTCCGGCAACCAGGCCCCGCGCGCCCTCTTCCCGGAGATGGGCATCGTCCCCGACGAGGACTACGAGGTGGTCTACTCCGGCAGCCACGACCAGTCCATGCTCGGCGTGGTAGCCCAGGACTATGACGCCGCCCCGGTGGCCTCGGAAGTGGTCGAGCGCATGGCAGCCCGCGGCCTGTATGACCCGGAGGACGTCAAGATCATCTACGAGTCCGACAGCTTCCCGACGACCTCCTACAATTACGCCTATAACCTGCATCCGGACCTGGTCGAAAAGATCGAGGAAGCCTTCTTCAGCTTCGACTTCGCGAGTACCGAGCTGGGCGAGGAGTTCGAAGGGGTCGAGAAGTTCATCCCCATCAACTACAAGGACAACTGGAAGGTCATCCGCACCATCCAGAATGCCAACGGGGTCGAGTACACTCCCGACAACCTCCAGTAACCCTCGCGAGACAGCGGCGCCGGCCTTCCCGGAAGGCCGGCGCCTTCGTCTTGACGACCTATTCCCGACGGGACCCCCGATGCTAGAGATATCCAACCTCATCAAGCGCTACGGTCGCGACGAGCCGGTGCTCAAGGGGCTCGACCTGACCGTGGAAGGCAACAGCGTCATCTCCATCGTCGGTGCCTCCGGCGCCGGCAAGAGCACCATGCTGCGCTGCATAAACCGACTGGTGGAGCCCACCTCGGGCTCGATCAAGCTCAACGGCACCGAACTGGTGACCCTGCGTCATGCCGAGCTGCGCCGCGCCCGGCGAAAGATCGGCATGGTCTTCCAGGGCTTCAACCTGATCGACCGCCTCACCGTGATGGAGAACGTGCTGGCAGGACGGCTCGGCTTCGTCAACCTGTTCCAGGCCATCACCCGCCGCTATCCGGCCTCGGACATCGAGCGCGCCTTCGTGCTGATGGAGCGCGTGGGGATCGCCCACTATGCCAACAAGCGCGCCGATGAGCTCTCCGGCGGCGAGCGCCAGCGCGTCGGCGTGGTGCGGGCGCTGATGCAGGAGCCCGAGGTGCTGCTCGCCGACGAACCCACGGCCTCGCTGGACCCGCGCACCTCCGAGCAGATCATGGTGCTGCTGCAGAGCCTGGCGAGCGAACTGTCGCTGCCGGTGCTGATCAACATCCACAACGTGGCGCAGGCCAGGACCTATACCGACCGTATCGTCGGACTGCGCCACGGCACGATGATCTTCGACGGCACCCCGGCCGATTTCGACAAGGACGCCCTGGAGGCCATCTACGGCGGCATCGAGGCGCCCGAGGACGAGCCGATCCCGCCCGCCGGGCAGGAGGTGAGCGATGGCCAGGACTGACAACGGCGAGGCGGCCGTCACCCGCACCTGGCGCAAGCCTCCCTTCATCGCCAACCCGCTGTTGCGTTACGGCCTGCTGGTGGTGCTGGCGGCCTACCTGGTCTGGGCCTTCGGCAGCCTGCCCTTCAACTGGGAGCGCATCAGCGAGGGGCTACCCCGGGCGGCGCGCATCTTCGGCGGCGGCTTTCCGCCCACCCTGTCGCGCTTCGATCTGCTGATCACCGGCTTCACCGAGAGCCTGCAGATCGCCATCCTGGCAACGATGCTGGGGGTCCTGCTGTCGGTGCCCTTCGCGGTGATGGCGGCGCGCAACGTCGCGCCACTGCCGATCTACCTGCTGGGCCGCGCGGTGATCATCATCTCGCGCAGCTTCCACCCGGTCATCGTCGCCATCCTGTTCGTTGCGGCGGTGGGCTTCGGCCCGCTGGCCGGGATCCTGACCCTGACCCTCTACTCCATCGGCTTTGTCGGCAAGCTGCTGGCCGAGGAGATCGAGGAGATCGACTGGGGCCAGGTGGAGGCCATGCGCTCCACCGGGGCCGGCTACCTGGCGACGCTGTACTATGCCGTCTTCCCGCAGATCCTGCCTCGCCAGGTGGGGCTTTCCATGTATCAGCTCGACAGCAACCTGCGAGCCTCCGCGGTGGTGGGCATTGTCGGCGCCGGCGGTATCGGCAGCACTCTGATGAATGCCTTCGGGCGCTACGACTATGACTTTGCCTTCGCGATCCTGCTGGTGATCATCGCGGTGATCCTGGTCAGCGAAGGCGTCAGCGGCTGGGTGAGGAAGAAGATATGGTAGATGATGCCGACCTGTTGGCCGATCGCGTATGGCGGCGGCACAACCCCAAGGAGCAGCTGATCCGTTACGGCGTGATGCTGGTGACGCTGATGGTGGTCGTCTGGGCGGTGCGCGACATCGACATCTTCTGGCCCTGGGTGTGGGATGCGCCCAACCAGATATCGAGCCTGGGGGCGCGCATGTGGCCGCCCGACCCGAGCCGGCTCGGCGAGATCATCGATGCCATGATCGAGACGGTGCATATCGCCACCCTGGCAACGATGCTGACCGTCTTCATCGCCCTGCCGGTTTCCTACATCGCCGCCCAGAACACCACGCCCAACCGCGCCTGCCTGTGGCTGGGGCGCTTCATCCTGGTCTCCAGCCGCTCGGTGAACACCATCATCTGGGCGCTGCTTTTCGTGGCGATCTTCGGCCCCGGTGTGCTGGCGGGGATACTGGCCATCATGTTCCGCTCGGTGGGCTTCATCGGCAAGCTGATGGGCGAAGCCATCGAGGAGATCGACCGCCGTCCGGTGGAGGCCATGGAGGCCACCGGCGCCTCCAAGGCCAAGGTGATCGCCTATGCCGTGGTGCCACAGGTGATGCCGGCCTTCTTCGCCATCGTCATCCTGCGCTGGGACATCAACATCCGCGAGTCCACGGTACTGGGACTGGTGGGCGCCGGCGGTATCGGGGTGATCCTGCAGGGCTCCATCGACACCTTCGCCTGGCCTACCGTGGCGACCATTCTGATCGCCATCATCGCGCTGGTGCTGGTCGGCGAGGCCCTGACCGGCCTGCTGCGCCGCAAGGCGCTCTAGCACCGATACTGTTTGAGCACTACTCCGGCATCCCGCCCCGCGTCAGCGCGGCGGGGTCGAGCAAGCGCTCGAGCTCCACGCGGGACAGGTTGGTCTGCTCCTCGGCCACCTCGATGATCGGCCGCCCCTCCTGGTAGGCGTGCTTGGCGATGGCCGCCGCCGCGTCATAGCCGATCGCCGAGTTCAGCGCCGTGACCAGGATGGGATTGCGCGCCAGCGGCCCCTCGAGGTGGTCGTGACGCACCTTGAAGGTGGCGATGGCCCGATCGGCCAGCAGCTTGCTGGTATTGGTCATCAGGGTGATCGATGTCAGCAGGTTGCTGGCCACCAATGGCAGCATGACATTTAGCTGGAAGTTGCCGCTCTGGCCGGCCACCGTGACCGCCATGTCGAGCCCGATCACCTGAGCAGCCGCCTGGGCGGCGGACTCGGGAATCACCGGATTGACCTTGCCCGGCATGATAGAGCTGCCGGGCTGCAGGGCCTCTAGCTCGATCTCGCCGAGCCCGGCCAACGGGCCGGAATTCATCCAGCGCAGGTCGTTGGCGATCTTCATGATCACGCAGGCCAGTCCACGGAGCTGTCCCGACAGCTCCACCGCGGCGTCCTGGGAGGCGAGGCTTGCGAAGAAGCTGTCATTAGGCGAGAACGACAGCCCCGTCTGCTCGCTCAGCTCACGCGCCATGCGAGCGGCGAATTCCGGATGGGCGTTGATGCCGGTGCCCACCGCGGTGCCGCCCTGAGCGAGGCGGCAGAGCCTGATCAGAGCACTGTCGAGCCGCTCGATGGCCTGCCCCACCTGGCTCGACCAGCCCCCCAGCTCCTGGCTCATGCGCAGCGGCATGGCATCCATCAGATGGGTCCGGCCGGTCTTGACCACGTCGTCGAGCTCGGCGGCCCGCGTGTCGATGGTCCCGCGCAGTTGCTTAAGGGCGGGTCGCAGCTCGCCGGTCACCGCCAGCGCCGCCGAGAGGTGGATCGCGGTCGGGATGACGTCGTTACTCGACTGCCCCATGTTGACGTGGTCATTAGCTCCGACCTCCACGCCATCGCGGCTGGCTCGCCTGGCGATCACCTCGTTGACGTTCATGTTGCTCGAGGTGCCCGAGCCGGTCTGGAACACGTCCACCGGGAACTGGTCGTCGAGATGCCCCTCGAGGATCGCCTCGGCGGCGGCAACGATCTCCCGGGACCGGTGGTCGTCCAGTAGGCCCAGTTCCCGGTTGACGCGGGCCGCCGCCAGCTTGATACGGGCGATGGCATGGATGAAGGCCGTCGGCATGGGCTGGCCGGAAACGGGGAAGTTGTTCACGGCCCGCTGGGTCTGGGCGCCATAGAGGGCTTCTCTCGGCACCTCCAGCTCGCCCATGCTGTCCCGCTCGATGCGATGGTCGCTCATGTATGGTCCTCCTCTGACGAGCTTCCTGTCATGCTCTGCCCTTATAGGCTTTAAAGATGGTGGCGATGGCGACACGGTGCAAGGACATCGCCCCCTTGCACGCCCCTCTTGATCCTTGTTTCCAGGGCCCGACGCGCCGGCACAACTTTCTTGTTCTTGCATGTTGCAACGCACAAAGCTCTCTGCTATTGTGCACTGCAGCAGAGACCCAGAAGGCATCGGCTGTCCGCCACGGCCTTCGAATTTACCCGAAACCCCTGGAGGGAATCACGATGCAAAACTTCGACACCAAGCAGTTCACCGATCAGTTCGAATCCATGCTCCTCGGCCCGGCTCGCGCCTACGCCGCCCTGTCCGTGGACTACAGCGAGAAGCTGGTCAACGCCCAGCTCGACGCCAGCAAGGCCTATACCGACACCGGCATGGCTCAGCTGCGCAGCCTGATGAACGTCAAGGATGCCGAGGGCCTTAAGTCCTACATGGAAGGCCAGCAGAAGGTCGCCAAGGACCTGACAGAGCGCCTGAAGGGCGACGCCGAGAAGGTCGTCTCCCTGCAGCAGGACTTCGTCCAGCAGAGCCAGAAGCTGACCGAAGAGAACGTCAAGCAGGCAACCGACACGGCCACCAAGGCCGCCAAGTAAGCCTGACAGCGTCGGCCCTGCCGACGCCGGGTTGACCAGCACTCTGGTCAGTCAGCAAGGGGCCGCCGATCGATGATCGGCGGCCCTTTTGCGTTATGCTCCCGGGTCACGATGTCCCATCCATCCATCCTTCCGGGAGAGCTGACATGACACGCTGGATCCTTCTGGCCCTGCTGGGGCTCTCGCTGGCAGGGTGCCAGATCATCGAGCCTCGTTATCCCGCCGGGAAAAGCGAGCGCATCGAGGTGATCGATCGGGGGGCGTCGGCACCCGGCGAGACCAAAGGTGCCGATCGTCCCTTCACTCGTTCTACCACTCGTTATTCAACAAGCGGGCGTGTTGCCCGCCAGGTGGCCTTTCCCGCCGCCGAGTATGCCGCCCTGGAGAAGCGCGGCACCGCCATGATCAGCGGACGTCTGCTCATGGGTGGCCGCCCGATGGCGAACCGCCCCGTCTCGGTGGCACCGGTGACCACCTACTCCGCCGAAGCCGCTGAACAGGCCCTTGCAGGCCGCGCCGTGGAGTCTGCCGATCCCCGCGCCCGTGAATACACTCACACCACCCGCACCGACGGCAATGGCACCTTCCGCCTCGATGGCCTGCCCGCCGGCGATTTCTATGTCTCGAGCAGCGGACAGGACCCCGTCAGCGGCAAGACACAGGTGATCATCCGCCAGGTCAGCCTGGGGAATGGCCAGTCACGCAGCATCGAGCTCAGTCGCTGAAGGAAGGTGATGCGTTCACCAGCCCAGCGCCTGCTTGACGAAGGGAATGGTCAGCTTGCGCTTGGCGGACAGCGAGGCGCGATCCAGGGCCTCCAGGGTCGTGAAGAGCGCATCCAGACGCCGCGGCCCGCGATGCAGGATGTAGCGGGCCACCTCGTCGGGCAGTTGCATGCCGCGTGCCCTCGCGCGCAGTTGTAGCGCGGCCAGGCGTCCGACGTCGTCGAGCCCCTGCAGCTGGAAGGTCATGCCCCAGGTGAGGCGCGAGGCCAGGTCCGGCAGTTTCACCGAAAGCTGTCGTGGCGGGGCGTCTGCGGCGATCACCAGGCGCTTTCCTGCATCACGCAGACGGTTGAAGGCATGGAACAGCGCCTCCTCCCAGCGCTTCCGCCCGACGACCCGTTCGAGGTCATCGATCGCCACCAGGTCCAGACGCTCGATCTCCTCGAGCATCATCGGCGGAAAGTGGCCGAGCTCCGCCAGAGGCAGATAGAGCGAGCGGCCGTCACGATCAGAGGCCTCATGGCAGGCGGCCTGTAACAGGTGACTGCGGCCCGTGCCGGACGCGCCCCACACATAGAGGAAGGGCTCGCCGTCATCGTCGAGCTGGTGCACGAGCCGGTCGACAAGGGTCGCGTTCGGGCCGGGGTGAAAGTTGGCGAAGGTGGCGTCATCGCGCAGCCCCACGCCCAGCGGCAACTGCGCGGGTGCTCGACTCATGGCGACTCCTCGTCGTGGGTACGTTGGCGTCCGGCATCATACAGGCTGCTGTTTTTATAATGCGCATGGAGATAACGCAACACCACCATCACCATGGCGGCCACGGGCAGCGCCAGCAGCACGCCGGTGAAGCCGAACAGCTGCCCCCCGGCAAGCACGGCAAAGATCACGGCCACCGGATGCAGGCCGATCTTGTTGCCAAGCAGCTTGGGCTGCAGCACCACGCTCTCGACAAGCTGGCCGAAACCGAACACGGTCGCGACACCGAGCAAGATCAGCCAGTCGCTGAACTGGAAGAAGGCCACCACGCCGGCCACGGAAATGCCCACGATCACCCCGAGATAGGGCACGATGCTGGCAAGGCCGGCGAGCAGGCCGATCAGCAGGCCGAAACGCACGCCCAGCAGGGTCAGCCCCACCGCATAGATCACCCCCAGGCAGAGCATGACGATCAGCTGACCACGCAGGAAGGCGGAGAGCACCTCGTCGCACTCACCGGCCAGGCGAACCGCGGCGGGTTCCCAGCTGCGCGGGAGCGAAACACGCACCTTGGCGACCAGGATGTCCCAGTCGAGCAGCAGATAGAAGGTGACCACCGGGATCAGCGCCAGGTTGGCGACCCAGGCCGCCACCGCCAGGCCTGATCGCGATACCTGGGCCAGCAGGCCGGCGGCGAAGGTACCGGTCTCCTTCCAGTTGTCGACGAACGCCTTGCGCATCTGGTCGATGTCGGTGGAGAGGTCCAGCCCGGTCAGCGACTGGACGCCCGGCACCACGGTCTGCTGCACCCAGCTGAGCACCGCCGGCAGCGACTCGATCAGCTGGCCGAGCTGCCGGCCGAGGATCGGCACCACCACCAGCAGGGTCAGCACGATGACCAGGGTCAGCAGCAGGAACACCAGCGAGACCGCCAGGCGACGCGACAGACCATGCACCTCGAGCCGGTCGGCCAGGGGATCGCCCAGATAGGCCAGGACCATGCTGACGAAAAAGGGCATCAGCACCGGTTCAATGCTGATCAGGAACCATAGCCCCACCGCCGCCACTGCGGCGGCTATCCACCACTGTCTGCGCATTCCCTCCTCCCTGTGTCGACTTGGCCGGCAGGCTGCCAGCCGTGCGTCGTGATGCTACAATCCGTTCCCCGAACCTGACCGTCGCGCGTCGCCTGGCGACGGGCATCGCGACCGCCATTCTCATACAGGAAGCGTCATGACCGATTCCACCAATCGCCCGACCGGGGCCTCGCTCAGCTACAAGGACGCCGGCGTCGACATCGATGCCGGCAATGCCCTGGTCGACCGCATCAAGGACGTCGCCAAGCGCACCACCCGTCCCGAAGTGATGGGCGGCCTTGGCGGTTTCGGTGCCCTGTGCGAGCTGCCGGCCGGTTACCGGGAGCCGGTGCTGGTCTCCGGCACCGACGGCGTCGGCACCAAGCTGCGCCTGGCCATGGACCTCGGCCGCCATGACACCATCGGCATCGACCTGGTGGCGATGTGCGTCAACGACCTGATCGTGGCCGGCGCGGAACCCCTGCTCTTCCTCGACTACTATGCCACGGGCAAGCTGGACGTGGATATCGCCGCCGACGTGGTCACCGGTATCGGCGAGGGCTGCGAACGGGCGGGCTGTGCCCTGGTGGGCGGCGAGACCGCCGAGATGCCCGGCATGTATGAAGGCAGCGACTATGACCTCGCCGGCTTCTGCGTGGGGGTGGTCGAGAAGTCCGAGATCCTCGACGGCAAGAAGGTCGGCGAGGGCGATGTGCTGCTGGGCCTGGCCTCCTCCGGCCCCCACTCCAACGGCTACTCGCTGATCCGCAAGATCCTCGAGATCAGCGAGGCGCCGCTGGACACCGCCATCGACGGCAAGTCGCTGGGCGATGCACTGCTCGCACCGACCCGCATCTACGTCAAGCCCCTGCTGTCGTTGATCAAGGAGACCGAGATTCCGGTGCATGCCCTATCGCACATCACCGGCGGCGGCCTCACCGAGAACATCCCCCGCGTGCTGCCCGAGACCCTGGCCGCGCGCATCGACGCCGCGAGCTGGACACGTCCGGCGATCTTCGACTGGCTGCAGGAAAAGGGCAACGTCGATGAAAACGAGATGCATCGGGTGCTCAACTGCGGCATCGGCATGGTGATCGTGGTGCCGGCAGAGAAGGCCGACCAGGCCCGTGCCCACTTGCAGGCCCAGGGCGAGACGGTGCACCGCATCGGGATCATCACCGCCCGAGGCGACGCCGACGAGCCGGTCCAGCTGGAGAACCTGAAGGCATGAGCGGGACCGACTACCAGAGCGATACCTTGAACGCCTTCACCCCCGAACCCAGCGAGGCCCGGCGGGTGGTGGTGCTGATCTCCGGCAGCGGCAGCAATCTCCAGGCGCTGATCGATGCCCAGGCGCATGACGCCCTGGGTGGCGAGATCGTCGCGGTGATCTCCAACCAGCCGGATGCCTATGGCCTGAAGCGCGCCCGGGACGCCGGGATCGATGCCGTGGCCCTGCCCCATCGCGAGTACGACAGCCGCGAGGCCTACGACGGTGCCCTGATCAAGGTGATCGAGCGCCATGAGCCCGACCTGATCGTGCTGGCCGGCTTCATGCGCATCCTCACGCCGCGCTTCGTCAACCGCTTCCTGGGCAGGATGCTCAACATCCACCCCTCGCTGCTTCCCGCCTATACCGGGCTGCACACCCATGCCCGCGCGCTGGCCGACGGCGTGACCGAACACGGCTGCAGCATCCACTTCGTCACCGAGGAACTGGATGGCGGCCCGGTGGCCCTGCAGGCCGAAGTGGCCGTGGTCGAGGACGAGACGGAAGAGAGCCTCCAGGCGAAGGTCCAGGCTCGGGAGCACCTGATCTACCCGATCGCCGTGCGCTGGTTCCTCGAGGGACGCCTGCAGCTCAAGGGCGACGGGGCCAGCATGGACGGTGTCGCACTGCCACCGACCGGCATGCGACTCTCCCACCAGGATGCCGCCGAGGAGCTCGACGAGGACGTCGAGGAGTAAGCGGGCCAAGCGGCCAAGCGTGTTGATTTATCTCGTGCAAAAGAAAACCCCGAAGGCCTCGGCCTCCGGGGTTTTCTTGTAGCTCGGTGCTTGTAGCTCGGCGCTGTCAGGTACGCGGGAGGGTCACCCCGCGCTGCCCCATGTACTTGCCCCCGCGGTCCTTGTAGGAGGTCTCGCAGACCTCGTCGGACTCCAGGAACAGCATCTGTGCCACGCCCTCGTTGGCGTAGATCCGGGCCGGCAGGTTGGTGGTATTGGAGAACTCCAGAGTCACGTGTCCTTCCCACTCTGGCTCCAGCGGCGTCACGTTGACGATGATGCCGCAGCGGGCATAGGTGGACTTGCCCAGGCAGATGGTCAGCACGCTGCGCGGGATGCGGAAGTACTCCACGGTGCGAGCCAGGGCGAAGGAGTTGGGCGGGATCACGCAGGCATCGCCCTTGATGTCGACGAAGCTCTTCTCGTCGAAGGCCTTGGGGTCCACCACCGCGGAGTGGATGTTGGTGAACACCTTGAACTCATCGGCGCAGCGCACGTCGTAGCCGTAGCTGGACGTCCCGTAGGAGATCACCCGCCGCTCGTTCACGTAGCGCACCTGATCGGGCTCGAAGGGCTCGATCATGCCTTCCCGCTCGGCCATGCGGCGGATCCATTTGTCGGATTTGATGCTCATCGACACGTCCTGATGCTGTCTGTAGGAAAAAACGGCGAAGGAAAACCGGGGCCACATCATAGCGGCCCCGGAAGGGAAGGTCACGGCAACTCGGTCTCGCCAGGCATCGATGCTGTCCCGGCCAGTCGACAGGCCCGCGTCCCCGGCCCCACGCCATGCGCCGCCGTGACGGTCCCGTCAGTCGCCGAATGAGATCTCCGGCCCATCGGGCTGCTGGCCTCTGATCTGCTCGACCACCTGTCGGGCCATGTCGCGGAAGGTGGTGGTCACCTCGCTCTGTGGCTCGGCCACCACGGTGGGCCGACCGCCATCCACCTGCTCACGGATCGCCATGGTCAGAGGCAGACGGCCGAGCACGCGGGTCTCGTACTCCTCGGCGATGCGCTCGCCGCCGCCCTCACCGAAGATCGGCTCACTGTGGCCGCAGTGGGAGCAGAGGTGCAGGCTCATGTTTTCGACCACACCGAGCACCGGTACATTCACCTTGCGGAACATCTCGATGCCCTTGCGGGCATCGAGCAGCGCGATGTCCTGGGGGGTGGTGACGATCACCGCGCCATCCACCGGCACCTTCTGGGCCAGGGTCAGCTGGATATCGCCGGTCCCCGGCGGCATGTCGATGAACAGGTAGTCCAGGTCGCCCCAGGCCGTCTGCGTGAGCATCTGCTGGAAGGCACCGGCCACCATGGGGCCACGCCACACCATGGGCTCACGGATGTCGGCCAGGAAGGCCATGGACATGGCCTGGATGCCGTGGACCTCGAGCGGCTTGAAGCGATTCTCACCGGCGGACTGGGGACGCACCCCCTCCCCCACCCCGAGCATCTGAGCCTGACTGGGACCGTAGATGTCGGCATCCAGGATACCGACCCGATAGCCCTCGGCGGCCATGGCCAGCGCCAGGTTGACGGTGACGGTGGACTTGCCCACCCCACCCTTGCCGGATGCCACGGCGACGATATGCTTGACCCCTTCGATCACGAATCACTCCTTATGCGGTTGGGGCTGCCACGCAAGTGGCATGAGCGGCCAGTATACCCGTCGGGTCGCCCTGCCATGCAATGCCCGCCTATCGAAGCCTGTCCATCAATGCCCGGGAACGAGAACGGCGAGCCAGAGGCTCGCCGTTGGACGGATGCGACGACTGCTCAGGCTGGCTCAGTCGGAGTTGGCATCCTGAGAGGCCTCGGACTTGGCTTCGGACTCAGGCTGGGCGTTACCATCTTCATTGCCCGCTGACTGCACGCTCTCCTCCAGACCGGCGAGCTCGTTGCGCCAGGTCTCTAACTGTCCGTCAAGGCGCTCCAACTGGGTCTGACGAGACTCGATCTGAGACTCGATCGCGGCCACTTCCTCGCGGCCGACCTTGATGGCGACTTCCAGGTCCTTGAAGGTCTCGCGGGCCTGGTCGACGGCTGAGCGGGCTTCCTGAAGCTCGCCCTTGGTCGTCTCGAGGGCCTGACTCGCCTCGCTGAGGCTGGCCTCGAGCCCTTCGACCTCCTGTTGCAGGGCATCGCGCTCCTGCTGCAGGGCAGCGCGCTCCTGCTGCAGGCTTGCAAGCTCATCGTTCACCCCTGCGAGGCTCTCCTCGGCGGCGGCGATTTCCTGCTGGAGACCCTCAAGCTGGGCATTGGCATCGTCACGCGCGGCAACCGCGTCGCTACGCTCCTGCTCGGCCTTCTGGCGGGCCTCCCCGGCGGCCTGACGTGCCTCCTCGGCTTCCTGACGGGAAGCCTGGGCCTCGTCGCGCGCCTGGACGGCCTGCTGGCGTGCCTCTTCAGTGGTGGCAAGTTCCTGCTTGGCGGCATCGAGCTCTGCCTGGCGGGCCTCCAGGTCAGTCTGTGCGGACGCCACTGACGCCTGGGCCACTTCCAGCTCGGTGCGCGCCACATCGATCTCGGCCCGGATGCTCTCCAGCTCGGCCTCGGAAGCCTGCAGCTGCTCCTCGAGCTCGCTGCGACGTGACTCGAGGTCATCGATGTTGCCGGCCTCGCTCTGCAGCTCCTCGACGCGACCGGAAAGTGTCGCATTCTCGGCCTGGGCGTTATCGAGTTGCTCGCGAAGCGAATCCAGTGCCTCGTTGCTGGAACTGACACTCGACTGGGCCATCAGCGCCCAGATGATCGCAACCACCGCCACGGCCGACAGGCCCTTGACGCGGTTGTCCTTGAAAAGATCGCTCATCGACGAATCTGCCATCGGCGGATCCCCCTGGGTGGTTGAATGTCTGTCGTCGGCCACAGAGACCGATCGTCATGGTCACGACTTCCAGCATACACACCCGACAAGTGACCGCCACCCATTCATCGACGACGCCTTCAACGTCAGGGCTCGACCTTGCCGCGCAACGCCTTGTGCCGGCCACGCTTCTTCTTGCTGTCCAGCCGACGCCTCTTGGCGCCCTTGCTGGGCCGGGTAGCGATGCGTTTCTTCGGCGCGTACATCACACTCTTGATCAGCGCCTTGAGTCGTGCAAGCGCCTCGGCACGATTGCGCTCCTGGGTACGGTGACCCTGCGCCTTGATGATCACCACCCCGTCACGGGTGATGCGTTGATCGCCAAGCGTCAGCAGCTTCTCCTTGAAGCCCTCGGGCAGGCTGGAGGCCTTTATGTCGAAGCGCAGATGAATGGCCGTGGCGACCTTGTTGACGTTCTGACCGCCGGCACCCTGGGCGCGCACCGCCTGCATCTCGATCTCGTGGTCGGGAATGGTCACCTGGCGAGAGAGTTCCAGCATGCTGTCTGCCTTTTGGTGGAAAGTGGATCCGGGCCTGACACCTCCGGACACGGGGTCGATCAGCTGGCCAGCCAGATCCGGTGCCTTGCCCCCTTGCCGGGACGGTGGGCTCGCACGGTGACCTCCTCGACCAGCAGACCGAGACGTTGCAGTCGATCGGTGAAGGCCGGATCAGGTCCCGCCGACCAGACCGCCAGCACCCCGTCGGGACGCAACGCTTCCTGGGAGGTCGCGAGCCCCCTGGGCGAATAGAGACGGTCGTTTTCCCGACGCGTCAGCCCCTCGGGGCCGTTGTCCACGTCGAGCATGATGGCATCGAAGCCGCCGGGCTCTGAGCGCAACAGTTCGCCGACGTCTCCCAGGCTGACACGCGTCCGCGGGTCATCCAGAGGATAGCCGGCGGCCGCCCCGAGGGGGCCGCGATTCCACTCCACCACGCCCGGGACCAGCTCGGCGACGACTACCTCGGCGTCCTCGCCAAGGGCCGCCAGCGCCGCCGCGAGAGTGAAGCCCATGCCCAGGCCACCGACCAGCACGCGCACGCCACTGCGCCCGGCGAGGGGCCGGCAGGCCAGTTCACCCAGGGCGTCCTCAGAACCGTGCAGGCGCGTGTTCATCAGCTCACCCGGTGCGCCGGCGATGCGGATGGAGAACTCGTCATTGCGCTGCAGCAACCGCAGCTCGGTGCCCTGACCGGGGATGCTCGCCGTGCCGATCACTTCAAATTTGGCCATGGTGTCTCGCTGCCCAAGGGGCTGGTCCAGCCTGGATGGTGGTGCCGAAAGCGCGCATTATGCCCGCAGCGACAACGACTTGCCATGTGCAGACCCGCGAAAAGGAACCTATACCATGGACACGGACCTGGGCTCGAGGCCGGCATCATTCCTGCTTGTGGGCCAGCGCCATGAGATAGAGCGCCAGCGCGAGGGCCAGCACCGACAGCGCCAGGTAGATGGCTTCCAGCGGCGAATCGAAGTTGATCCCTACCACGGCACGAAAGAACTCGATGATCACGGCGAGAATTACCACCCGGGCGATCTTGTCCTTGAGCTGATCGAGCGAGTGAACGTTGAAGGGATGGTTCGGATCACGCCCCTCGACAGGCTCGAGACGAGAGACGAAGAGCTTGTAGACGCCCATCCCGAAGATCATCAGCACCAGGGCGATCAGGTAGATGTCCACGGCCACGATGATGTCGGTGACCACGCTCTTGTGAATATCCGGCCCTCCGGTGGTGTAGTACCGCCAGGTATCTCCCAGCACCGCAAGCATGTCGAGACTGGCGATCAGGAAGAGCACAAGGGCGCCCAGCAGGGCCGGCACAACGGCCAGAAGAACCATCAGGCGCGAACTCCAGAGAAAGGCCTCGAAGCGTCGCTCGAGTTGGCCGCGTATCGCATTGCGCTCGGGCCGGGAATCCGGTTGCATGACAGGCTCCTGTTTCATGGTGATCTATGACAGACCATCGGCTGACGGGCTATCGTCATCGGGCGTTGACCCACTCGCGCAGGATACGCTTATGATGATGCAGGCACACTGGCACGGCAGCCCCGATGACATCACCATCCGAAGCGTCCCGACATCCGATCCTCACCCTGCTGCCGCTGATGCTGCACTTCATGTGGCGAGTGCTGTGCGCCTTCCTGCGCAACCGAGGCATTCTGCTGGCCGGCGGCGTGGGCTACAACATCCTGCTCTCCATCGTGCCGCTGTTCGCCCTGATGGTCGTGCTGCTGGCCGGGGTGGTCGATCAGCAGCACCTGCTCGAAGTGTTGTCCATCCAGGCCCGCCATCTGGCCCCCGCCCACGCGGAGATACTGCTCGATGCCGTGCGCACTTTGCTCGATTCCCGCGATGTCATCGGCATCCTGGGCTTTCCCGTGCTGCTGCTGTTCAGCTCCTTCGCCTTTCGCATGCTCGAGGACGCCCTGGCGATCATCTTCCATGCGGCCGACACCCACCATCCGGGTCGCAGCATCTGGGTCTCGGTGGCATTACCCTATGCCTTCATGCTGGTGCTGGGGGCAGGCCTGCTGGCCCTGACCCTACTGGTCAGCGTGGTCAGTTCGGTGAATTCGCTTTGGCTGGCACTCTTCGAGCGTGATCTCCCCCTGGCCGGCCTGTCCGGGCCGATGCTCAACCTGACCAGCTTCCTCGGCGTATTCCTGCTGTTCAGCGCCATCTACAAGGTGCTGCCGGTGGTCAGGATCGCCCTGCGCCGCGCCTTAGTGGGAGGCTTCGTGGCCGCCCTGCTGTGGGAGGGCGTGCGCCTGCTGCTGGTGTTCTATTTCGCCAACATCTCCCTGGTGAATGCGGTCTATGGGTCGCTGGCGACCCTGGTCGTGGTGCTGCTGAGCCTGGAGGTGGGAGCCATCATCCTGCTGCTCGGGGCCCAGGTAATCGCCGAACTGGAGCGCAACGCCCGCCTTGGCCTGGCCTGGCACATCGACCCGCGCCACCAGGCGGTGACCCATGTGGATTGACGCCCACAGCACCGGTCGATGCTCAGAAGATGGAGAGCCATCAGCTTCAGAACTCAGCTTCAGAAAAGAGCCATCAGCTTCAGAAAAGAGCCATCAGCCGTCATAAATGGGCCTTCAGCGATCAGAATGTAGAAAGTCCGGTGGCCTCCATGATCCGATAACGCAGCCGCTGCCAGGTCGAGGCGTCGTCATGGGCGGCAAAGGGCTCGCTGGTAACCCGCTGCGGAGTCGATTGCCAGCGACGCTCGAAGAAGGCCGACGCGTCTTGCAGGGCCGGCGTGTCGGCGGGTCCCACCAGTCTCACGCTGGTCTCCAGGTTGAGGTCGTCCAGGTTGCGCCGGGTGAAGTTGGCCGAACCCAGGATCATCTCGCCCTCGCCACCGGCCGCGGCGGGTCGGCGCAACAGCAGCTTGCTGTGGCACTGCTCCCCTTGGGTGGCGCACCAGCGCATCGGCACGCCGGCGGCGTGGAGCTCGTGGGCCACCGGCCGATTGGGAATGCCGCCCTTCTGTAGCCCGAAGGCGTCGCGATTGGGGTCGAGCAGCACGCGCAGTGCCACCCCTCGCCGCTGGGCCGCTACCAGTGCCTCGATCACCTCCCGATGCGACAGGTAGAAGACGGCGACATCGAGCCGGTCACCCGAACCGCTTGCCTGGATGGCCGCGAGCAGGGCCTCGCGGATGGCCCCCTCGGTCAGCACCTGTACTCTCGACTCCTCAACAGATCCTCTCTCGACAGACGCTCCCTCGACAGAGCCCTCCTCGACCGTTGGCTCCGGGCCGGTGGAGGACCTTGGGCCTGGCAGGCTCACGCCCGACCAGCCGGCCACCGGGCGCTCCGAGGCCAGCAGGTCCAGGGCCGCCGCGCCTTCGAAGCGCAGCGCCACGTTGCCATGCAGGCTGCTGGCGTCATGGGGATTGGCCGAGGTGATCAGTCCCGCCCAGCCATCCCCCCGATCCACGATTAGGGTCTTGCGATGATTGGCGTTGAAGTTGAGCAGGGCCATGTAGCTTCGCAGCGTCACCTTCCCCGGCCCCAGGGCATTGGGCAACCAGCCACCGTCACTGTGGTTGCCGAGCCAGCGCGGCCCCAGATGCCAGGCCCCCGACCAGAGCGGATTGGAGGCGCGCAATCGGGTGATGTCCGTGACCACCACCGTGACGCCGGCCTCACGCAACCTTGCAAGGTGCGCAAGCTCATGACCGCCGTAAAGGGTATTGAGCGGGTCGGTGATGACCACGGCATTGAGGACGGGATACCGCTTCTTCTGATCGACCAGGGCATCGGTGATCTCGGCCGACAGCGGCCGGAAATCCTGACCGTCGGCGCCGCCCGCGAAGTCGTTGAACAGGAAGATATCCAGCACGACCAGGCGCTTCGCCTGGCCGATCATCGCCATGACCTCGTCGAAGATTTGGCGGCGGGCTCGGCGCTCCCCCGAGGGGGTGTACCAGGTCTCGTCGGCGAGGAAACTCACGTCGACGGCGGGACGTTCAGGAAAGGTCCGACCGAGTCCTTCAGGCAGCGGCTTGTAGCGCTGCCAGGCGCCCATGCCGGCCCAGGCGACCAGCAACGCCATCATGATCCAGGGCCACATTCGCCGCCTCCCTCGCCCGGGTCTCTGCTTGCCGTCCATGACATCTGCATCCGTCATGCTACCCATCGCGGGTAACCTCAACGGCCAGCATAGCGAGAGGTCGTGCAAAAAGCAGTGCACCCGGCCAAGGCCGGGTGCACGCCGAGCCGAGACAGGGCAGTTCAGCCCAGTCGGCGCAGTCGACGGCGGCGCAGGACGAGGCGCGCCAGCCCAGCCAGGGAAGCCATTCCCAGGGCGGCAATGCCGAGCACGGCCAGCATCGACGGGCTGCCGGTATGGGCATGCACCGAGGGGGCACCATGGCCCGAGTGCGCCAGCACGACGGAGGCCGGCAGCAGCATCGTGGCGCAGAGGACAACGCAGCGAAGGGTCTTGGAAGAACGAAGGGTCATGGGGTGATCTCCTGGGAGTGGCGGATCATGATCAGGCTGAAACAGGGTCAGGCTTATAACAGATCAGGCTAATAACAGGTCAGGCTCACGGGCATCAAGCGGTGGCGGTGCCCGCCGCGACACGGCGCTCCGGAAGCATGCCGCGGTCGAGGATGAAGGCGATGATCTCTTCCAGGCCGACGCCGTCATAGAGGTTGGTGAAGACGAAGGGACGCTCCCCGCGCATCTTCCTCGAATCGCGTTCCATGACCTCGAGCGAAGCATGGACCTGTTCGGCGATATCCATCTTGTTGATGATCAGCAGATCGGACTTGGTGATGCCCGGCCCCCCCTTGCGCGGAATCTTGTCGCCGGCGGAGACATCGATCACGTAGAGGGTCAGGTCGGAAAGTTCCGGGCTGAAGGTGGCCGAAAGGTTGTCGCCACCAGACTCCACCAGCACCAGTTCGAGGGCCGGATGAAGCGCCTGAAGCTCGTCGATGGCCGCGAGGTTCATGGAGGCATCCTCGCGAATGGCCGTATGCGGGCAACCGCCGGTCTCCACCCCGAGGATGCGATCCGCCGGCAGGGCCTCGTGCTTGAGCAGGAAGTCGGCATCTTCCCGGGTATAGATGTCGTTGGTGACCACGGCGATGTCGTAGTGGTCTCGCAGGGCGAGGCAGAGCTGCTTGAGCAGGGCCGTCTTGCCGGAGCCCACCGGGCCGCCGACGCCGATACGCAGGCAATGGGTCATGATGTCTCTCCTAGCTTCTGAACAGTCGTGAGTACTGGGTCTCGTGCAGGGCACTGGCCATGGCCAGGCCGGGCAGCACCGGCCCCAGGGCGTCATCCTCGAGCCCCAGCGCCTCGTCCACCGCCGCCACCAGCGCTGGGCGCAATCGCTCCACCAGGCGCTGGGCGGCAGTATGGCCCAGCGGCAGGGCCTTGCAGGCCACGGCCAGCTGGTTCTCCAGCCAGGCCCAGGCGAAGCCCAGCAGCGCCTGGCGCGTCGGCACGCCGCGGGCATGGGCCGTCCAGGCGAAGACCGTCACATAGCCGGCATTGGTCGGCAGCGCCGGTGCTTCGCTCGAGGGACCACCGGGCAGCAGCGACAGGCTACCCAGCAGCCGCATGAGGGCGGCGCCCAGGCGGCTATCCTCGGCGGCAAGCTCAGCGGTCTCGCGGTTGGCCGCGAGCCACTCATCCCACTCGGAGATGGCCTCGCTATCCGCCTCGTCCCAGGCCCGTATCAGACGCGCCAGGACTGGCAGCTCACACCGCGTCAGGCCGTCTTCCAGCACCCCCTCGAGCCACTTGCCGAGGCTCGCCTCGTCGGACACCCAGCCCAGCTCGAAGGCAGTCTCGAGCCCCTGGGAGAAGGCGAAGGCCCCGATGGGCAGGGCCGGGCTGACCAGTTGCAGCAACCCCAGCAGTGCCAGGTCATCGTCCCGGGCCGCCGTCGCCGGCCCCTCAGTGGGCATGATCATGGGCATGGCCGTGGTGATGATGGTGGTGGTCCTCCCCGGCCTGGGCGTTGGCCTGAGCATGGGAGTAAGCGCCGGGCTCAGGGTCGAAGGGCGCCTGATGGTGCTCGAGGCTCGCCCCGAGCCGCTCGGCCAGGGCCTCGAGCACATGATCCGGCGGGAAGCGCACGAAGCCGCCCTGTCCGTCCTCCCCCAGCGCAAGTTGCACGTGACGGTTGCCCAGGTGATAGGCGAGCCGCGCCAGGGGCAGCCCTGCCCCGGTGCGTGCGGTAACCACCGGCTCCACGGCGGCCCTTATGCGGACCACCTCGCCCCCCTCGGCGCGCAGCCCCTCGCCGTCACGCAGCACCGGGCCACGGTCGAGGAACAGGCCCATGGCCTGCCCGCCATCGCTTGTGGCCTTGAGCCGGCCCAGTACGCGCTGCTCGTAGGGCAGCGTCAGGGTATCGGTGGCCTGGTTCGCCTCGATGGGGCCCAGGCGT
Organism: Halomonas aquatica; assembly: GCF_040196335.1. Taxonomy (NCBI): domain Bacteria; kingdom Pseudomonadati; phylum Pseudomonadota; class Gammaproteobacteria; order Oceanospirillales; family Halomonadaceae; genus Halomonas; species Halomonas aquatica. Next base: position 152,529 of record NZ_JBEGCJ010000003.1, on the reverse strand, counting down.
TCAATCAATCTCAGCATTGGCATCGTCTCTGGAACTTGTCCATGGCTCAGAACAGGTGATAGCGCTGGGCCAGCGGCAGCTCGGTGGCCGGTTCGCAGGTCAGAAGCTCACCATCGCAGTGCACCTCGTAGGTCTGCGGGTCCACCGTCAACTGGGGACAGGCGTCGTTGAGCTTCATGTCAGTCTTGCGCACCCCACGCACATCCCGGCAGGCACTGAGCGGACTGTGCAGGCCGAGACGGTCCCCGATGCCGGCCTCCAGAGCCGCCTGGCTGACGAAGGTCAGGCGGGTCTGGCTCGCCGCTCGGCCGAAGGAGCCGAACATGGGGCGGTAGTGCACCGGTTGGGGAGTGGGAATCGAAGCGTTGGGGTCGCCCATGGGCGCCGCGGCGATCATGCCCCCCTTGAGGATCAGCGCCGGCTTGGTGCCGAAGAAGGCCGGCTTCCAGAGCACCAGGTCGGCCAGCTTGCCCACCTCGACGGAACCCACCTCATGCGCGATGCCATGGGTGATGGCAGGATTGATGGTGTACTTGGCGATGTAGCGCCTGGCGCGGAGATTATCGGCACCCAGGGCCTCGTCCTCGGGTAGCAGTCCGCGCTGAACCTTCATCTTGTGGGCGGTCTGCCAGGTCCGGCAGACCACCTCGCCTACCCGCCCCATGGCCTGGGAGTCTGAGGCGATCATCGAGATCACGCCCAGGTCCTGCAGGATATCCTCGGCGGCAATGGTCTCGCGTCGTATGCGTGAATCGGCAAAGGCCACGTCTTCGGGAATGTTGGGGTCCAGATGGTGACACACCATCAGCATGTCGAGGTGCTCGTCGATGGTGTTAACGGTATAAGGCCGAGTCGGATTGGTCGAGGACGGCAGCACGTAAGGCTTCGAGCAGGCGGTGAGGATATCCGGCGCATGGCCGCCCCCGGCCCCCTCGGTATGATAGGTGTGGATGCCGCGTTCCTTGAAGGCAGCCAGGGTGTCCTCGACGAAGCCCGACTCGTTCAGGGTGTCGGTGTGGATCGCCACCTGGACATCGTAGCGATCGGCGACGCTCAGGCAGTTGTCGATGGCCGCCGGCGTGGTCCCCCAGTCCTCATGAAGCTTGAGGCCCATGGCACCGGCCTGAAGCTGGGCCTCCAGTGCCTCGGGCAGGCTGGCGTTGCCCTTGCCGAGAAAGCCGATGTTCATGGGCATGTCGTCCACGGCCTGGAGCATCTTGCCGATATGCCACTCCCCGGGGGTGCAGGTGGTGGCGTTGGAGCCAGTGGCAGGCCCCGTGCCCCCGCCCAGCATGGTGGTGACACCGCTCATCAGGGCCTCCTCCACCAGCTGCGGGCAGATGAAGTGGATGTGGGCATCGAGGCCGCCGGCGGTGAGGATCTTGCCCTCTCCGGCGATGATCTCGGTGCCGGGGCCGATGACGATCTCCACATCCGGTTGGGTGTCCGGGTTGCCGGCCTTGCCGATGGCGGCAATGCGACCGGCCTGGAGCCCCACGTCGGCCTTGACGATGCCCCACCAGTCGAGTATCAGCGCGTTGGTGATCACGGTGTCCATCACCGTCTCGTCGTGACGCTGGCTCTGCCCCATGCCGTCGCGGATCACCTTGCCGCCGCCGAACTTCACCTCCTCACCGTAGTGAGTGGCATCTCGCTCCACCTCGATCCACAGGTCGGTGTCGCCAAGGCGCACCCGGTCACCCACCGTGGGACCATACATGTCGGCATAGGCCTGTCGGCTGATCTTCATGGCTGACCTCCCTGATTCGCGGCATCGAGGCTGCCCATGACGTCCCCATGGAAGCCGTAAATATGACGCTCTCCGGCATAGGGGATCAGCGTCACCTCTCGCACCTGGCCCGGTTCGAAACGGATCGCCGTGCCGGCGGCCACCGCCAGGCGGTAGCCCCGCGAACGCTCTCGGTCGAAGGTCAGGGCCGGGTTGGCCTCGGCGAAGTGATAGTGGGAACCGACCTGGATCGGCCGGTCGCCGGTATTGGCCACTTCGATGGTGATGGGCTCGCGGCCCGCGCAGAGCTCGATCTCACCGTCCTGCAGCTGGTACTGGCCTGGAATCATCAGCACTCCCCTCCTGTAATGTTGAAAACTGCGCGAGCGGTGGTCAGGCAAGGCGGCGAGCATCAAAAAATGGATCGGACTCGCGCCCGAGTTTACGTTTTGTAAATGAGCATTTTTTGTTGCGACGCCAACACAGCATGACCGAGCGCAGCCAGTTTTCAGACGATAGGCGTATGAACGGTGACCAGTTTGGTCCCGTCCGGGAAGGTGGCCTCGACCTGCACCTCGTCGACCATCTCGGCCACCCCTTCCATGACGTCATCACGGCTCAGTATCTCGCGCCCGTAGCTCATGAGGTCCGCGACGCTTCTCCCGTCGCGGGCGCCCTCCATGATCTCGAAGCTGATCAACGCGACCGCCTCGGGGTAGTTGAGCTTGAGGCCACGATCACGCCGCCGCTCGGCCAGTTGCGCTGCCGAGAAGAGCAGCAGCTTGTCCTTGTCTCTGGGAGTCAGTTCCATGGCAACCTCTCGTCTTTGAATATTCGCGACACGGCATCCACATCGCTTGCAGGAGCAGAGCTCCCACGGCGATTTCTAGGTCAGCCAGATGCGCGGAGTATGGGCCGGCAGGCCAATCAACCGCGGCCGCAGGATCTCCCAGGCCTGACGACACAGGTGCCAGGCCTCGTTGCGTTCATTGCCAAGGTAGCGCAGCAGCAGGACTCCATGTCGCACCGTCACCGCCCATCGCGGGGTCATCGGCAGGTTGTCGCGCAGCGCGTCCACGGCACCCGGCTCGTCCTCGAGCCCCACGGCCCAGAGCGTGGCCTGGACGGTGGCACCGCCCTGCCCCCATCGGCCTGAAAAACGGGGATGGCCGGGGTCCAGCGGTTGACGCTCGATCCACAGCGGCCGGCCGTTGCGGGTCAGATGGAAGCGCTGCTCGATGCATCCGCTGGCGAAGGGCAGCGCGCTCGCCGGGCGGCCCAGGGCCATTACCTCCCAGCCGAGGCAGCGTGACGTCTCCGACAGGGAAATGGTGGTTCGTTGCTCGCCCCTTGAGCCGTCGAAGGCGAGGGTTTCCTGGGGCAGCCACTCGAGGACACCCTCCGCGGCGACATCGAGGTGCGTATGCTGCTGCCAGGCGACGCCGTGGCTATCGGCCCGGTAGAGCTTGTTGGCGGCCGGGGTGGTCAGCAGCGCATGGGCGCCGGCGCCGACCCGCGCGGTGACGGTCAGGGCGTCACCGCTGACCAGCCCGCCCGGCGGATGCAGAAGGTAGACGTGGCAGGCCCCTTGACGGCCCTCGGGGTGGAAAGGGCGCTGGACCCGCAGCGGCCCGAGATGACGAGCTCTCGTCATGCGGGTCACGCCGTCACGGGGCTCGAAGGCCAGGTCCAGGGAGGCCGCCCAGTGGCGCCCGGCATCGAAGCGGTGCCCCGAGGCCTGCGCTGGCGTGAGTGTCGGGAAGGCCGTCATGGCATAGCGCCCTGTCAGGAAGGTGGTAACTCCCCTGTCAGGGCAAGGGCTGTACCAGAACGGTGAGGACCAGAGTTACTTCACTGCTTTCAATGGCTTACATTAGCCAAAAAGAAACAACATTACCCCTATTACGCACCATATAGGTGCAATAAGAAGGGGCTCATGCACCAAGGCCGGGAATGCCTGCGGGCAACCATTCCGAACTGGTGCATGCGCGGAGGGCTACGCCAAGGCGTCGTGGCTGGCCAGCATAATCTGATGAAATCGGCTAGACCGTCAGGTGCTCGCGGATCAAGGCATCGGAGAGATCGCCGATCTTGCCGCGGGCCACGGGACGCCCTCGGTCCATGATGACGAAGCGATCGGCATACTTGCGGGCGAAGGGCAGCTTCTGCTCCACCAGCAGCACGCTGAGGCCATCCTCGCGCATCAACCGGCGAATCACCTCGCCGATCTGGGTCACGATGTTGGGCTGGATGCCCTCCCCCGGCTCATCGAGTATCAGCAACCTAGGCTCGAGGACCAGGGCACGACCGATGGCGAGCTGCTGCTGCTGTCCGCCCGAGAGATCACCGCCGCGACGATGCTTCATTTCCTCGAGTACCGGGAAGAGTTCATAGACTCGCGCAGGAATCCGGGTCAGGCCATCCCCGCGAGCGGCCAGGCCGGTACGCAGGTTCTCCTCCACGGTGAGCAGCGGGAATATCTGGCGTCCCTGAGGCACATAACCGATACCCAGCCGAGAACGCTCCTCCACCCGTTTGCCGGTCAGGTCGATGCCATCGGCGTAGCGAATGCTGCCGGAGGCCACCGCCACCTCGCCCATGATCGACTTCATCAGGGTGGTCTTGCCCACCCCGTTGCGCCCCATCACGCAGGTGCACTGCCCCGTCGGCACCTCGAGGTCCAGGTCCCAGAGGGTGTGGCTCTCGCCGTAGAACTGATTGAGCGTCTCGATGGTCAGCATCAGGCGGCGTCCTCCTCGGGGTCGGCGCCCAGGTAGACCTCGACGACCTTGGGATCATTGGAGACCTGGTCCATGCTGCCCTCGGCAAGCACGCTACCCTGGTGCAGCACCGTCACCGTGCGAGCTATGGAGCGCACGAAGCCCATGTCGTGTTCGACCACCACCACGGACTGCTTGCCCTTGCCGGCGAGGCCCGTAAGCAGCTCGGCGGTGCGCTCCATCTCCTGCTCGGTCATACCGGCCACCGGCTCGTCGACCAGCAGCAACCGAGGACGCTGCATGAGCAGCATGCCGATCTCCAGCCACTGTTTCTGGCCGTGAGAGAGGACGCCCGACGGTCGATGCCGAAGCTCGGTGAGCCCGATGGTCGTCAGCACCTCCTCGATCCGGTCGCGGATCTCGCCGGTCATGCGCGCGGTGAGCGTGGGCAGGATGCTCTTGTCGGCCGTCATGGCAAGTTCCAGGTTCTCGAACACCGTCAGTGCCTCGAACACCGTGGGTTTCTGGAACTTGCGCCCGATACCGAGGCTGGCGATCTCCGGCTCGTTCATGGCCAGCAGGTTGTGGCGGCTGCCGAACCAGACCGAGCCCCTGTCGGGTCGCGTCTTGCCGGTGATGATGTCCATCATGGTGGTCTTGCCGGCGCCGTTGGGGCCGATGATGCAGCGCAACTCGCCATCGTCGACGGTCAGGTTGAGATCATTGATCGCCTTGAAGCCGTCGAAGCTGACGGTGACCCCATCCAGATAGAGGATCGGGCCGTGGCGAACATCTACCGGAGAGGACGCCGGCACCAGGAAGTCGAAGACCCGGTCACGATCGGCCAGAGAATGCAGGAAGTTCATGCGGAGGCCTCCCGGGGCTCAGTGGATTCAGGCGATGGCGGCGGCGTCTGGCGACGGCGCAGGCGGTAGGCCAGCAGGCCTGCGATGCCCTTGGGCAACAGCACCGTGACCAGCACGAACATCCCCCCCAGGGCAAATAGCCAGGCATCCGGCATCACCCCGGTGAACACCGTCTTGGCATAGTTGACGAGTATCGCGCCGATGACCGCGCCGTAGAGGGTGGCGCGCCCGCCCAGCGCGACCCATAGCACGATCTCGATGGAGAAGATCGGCGAGAATTCGCTGGGGTTGATGATGCCGACCTGGGGCACATAGAGCGCCCCGGCGACCCCGGCCAGCATGGCCGAGACCACGAAGATGAACAGCTGGAAGCGCTCGACCCTATAGCCGAGGAAGCGGGTGCGCGCCTCGGCATCACGAGTGGCCACACTGACCCTGCCGAGCTTGCTGGCAACGATGGCTCGACACAGTACGTAACCCACTGCCAGGGCCACGCCGGTGGCCAGGAACAGGCCCAACCGGGTGGCGTCGCTGCGCAGGTCGAAGCCCAGCAGCTCCTTGAAGTCCGTCAGGCCGTTGTTGCCGCCGAAGCCCATCTCGTTGCGGAAGAAGGCCAGCATCAGGGCGAAGGTCAATGCCTGGGTGATGATCGAGAGATAAACCCCGGTGACCCGCGACCGGAAGGCCAGGAAGCCGAACACAAGAGCCAGCAACCCCGGTGCCACCAGCACCATCAGGAAGGCGAACCATGCCATGTCGAAGCCCAGCCAGTACCAGGGCAAGGCATCCCAGTCGAGAAAGACCATGAAATCCAGCAGCAGCGGATCGCCATAGACCCCGCGATCGCCGATCTGGCGCATCAGGTACATCCCCATGGCGTAGCCGCCCACGGCGAAGAAGGCGCCATGCCCAAGGCTCAGTATCCCCAGATAGCCCCATACCAGGTCCACGGCCACGGCCAGCAGCGCGTAGCTCAGGTACTTGCCGAGCAGGGTCACGGTATAGGTCGAGACATGCAGCGGATGCTCCGCCGGCAGGGCAAGATTGAGAAGCGTCACGGTAGCCAGGACCGTGAGCAGGATACCCAGGAATATCTGTGTCGCACGTTCACGGAACGGCCTGGTGAGCCACGAACTCGAGTAATCCATGAATCAGCCCTCCGCGGCCCGGCCCTTCTGCGGAAAGAGTCCGCGGGGGCGCTTCTGGATGAACAGGATGATGAACACGAGCACGAGGATCTTGGCCAGCACGGCACCAGCCCAGGGCTCGAGGACCTGGTTGATCACGCCCAGTGACAGCCCCGCCACCAGGGTGCCCCAGAGGTTGCCCACCCCACCGAACACCACCACCATGAAGGAGTCGATGATGTAATTCTGGCCCAGGTTGGGCCCGACGTTGGTCAACTGGGAGAGTGCCACACCGGCAAGCCCCGCTACCCCCGACCCGAGGGCGAAGGTCATGATGTCTACCCGGGTCGCCCGGATGCCCATGGAGCGCGCCATGGCGCGGTTCTGGGTCACCGCCCTCACCTCCAGGCCCAGGCGGGTGCGACGCATCACCAACATCAGCCCGGCGAATACCAGCATCGCGAAGCCCAGCACATAGAGGCGGTTGAGGGTCAGCGACAGTCCTTCGTTGATCATCAGCGAGCCACTCATCCATTCCGGGGTGACCACGGTGCGATTGAGCGGTGAGATGGCGGTGCGAACCAGCTGCTGTAGGATCAGACTGACGCCGAAGGTGGCCAGCAGGGTCTCCAGCGGGCGGCCCTTGAGGAACTGGATGACCCCACGCTCGATGGCGATCCCGGCGAGTGCCGCCACCATGAAACCGGCGGGGATCGACAGAATCAGGGCCAGGCCGGGCTGGCCGGGAAGCAGCTGCTGCATCGCCCAGGTGGTATAGGCGCCGAGCATCATCAGCTCGCCGTGGGCCATGTTGATGACCCCCATCACACCGAAGGTGATGGCAAGGCCAATGGCTGCCAGCACCAGCACCGAACCCAGCGACAGGCCGAAGTAGAGGGTCTCCAGGCCACGATTTAGTCGGAGCTTCTGCTCGATGTCGGCGAGCGCTGCCTCGGCGGCCCCGGAAAGCTCGGGGTCGTCGCTGCGCGCCGCCGCATTGAGGGCAGCGCGAGCCTGGCTGTTGAGACTGCCCGACAGGCTGGCGACCGCATCCACACTACCCTGCTCGAGACGATGAATCGCCAGCCCCTGCTCCAGCAGGCGACTGACCTCGGCATCCGCTTCGGCCTCGAGCATGCCCTGCAAGGGGGCCACCATGGCCTCGTCGACCTGCCCCAGCAGGTCGCGGGCGGCCTCGCGACGAGCGCCTACATCATCCACCCGCAGGTCAAGCACCGCCAGGACACTCTCCAACTGGCCACGCAGTGCATTGTTGATGCCGATACGGTCGAGCTCACGGCGCGACATCTCGCCGAGCGCCTCTCCGGTCAGGGCATCGACCACGGGCCAATCCCGGCCCCGGTTCTCAAGCACCACGACGAAGCGACCGCTCTCCTTTTGACGCTGCAGCTTGCCGCCGAGCAGGGCTTCCAGCCAGCCGCGGCTGCGCTCGTCGCCGCTGTCGATGATGGCCTCGATGGCCCCACCCATCTGGGCATAGGAGGCCGCATCGAGAGACTCCAGCAGGGGCTGGCCGGTGTCATCCTGGGCCTGGGCGACCAGCGGAAGGCAGGCCAGCAGGCAAAGGGCCAGCAGCCACCTGAGACGGGGGGGGATCTTCATGGACGTGTCCTGTGAATGATCGTCGAGTGGCGTGTCAAAAACACCGGGCCGATCGTCGGCCCGGTGGGTCTTTCAGCTTGGCTCCGAGAAGGAACGCCTGTGCTGCGAAGGCGGCCTGTTACTCGGCCTCGCTGCCACCGCAACTTCCGTTGACGACGTTGTAGTTACCGCAGCGCATCGGAGCACGCCAGTCGCTGATCAGGTCCTTCGAACCCTCAAGGTAGTCGGACCATGCATCGCCGGCCACGGTGGAGGGGGTTTCCCAGACGATGGAGAACTGGCCGTTGTCCTGGATCTCGCCGATCAGAACGGGCTTGGTGATGTGATGGTTGGGCATCATCGCCGCATAGCCACCGGTGAGGTTGGGTACGGTAACGCCGATGATGGCGTCCTTGACCTCGTCGACCTCGGTGGTGCCGGCCTTGCGGACCGCCTCGGCCCACATGTTGAAGCCGATGTAATGGGCTTCCATGGGGTCGTTGGTCACTGCCATATCATCGCCGGTGTACTCGATCCAGGAGTCGATGAAGTCATAGTTGGTGTCCGTATCGACACTCATGAAGTAGTTCCAGGCAGCGAGGTGCCCGACCAGCGGCGCGGTGTCGAGGCCCGTGAGCTCCTGCTCCCCGACCGAAAAGGCCACGACCGGGATGTCGGCGGCGTCGATGCCCTGGTTACCCAGCTCACGATAGAAGGGCACGTTGGCGTCGCCATTGATGGTGGAGACCACCGCGGTCTTCTTGCCTTCGCTGCCGAACGTCTTGATCTCGGAGACGATGTTCTGCCAGTCGGAATGACCGAACGGCGTGTAGTTGACCATGATGTCCGCATCGACCACGCCATGACTCTTGAGGTAGGCCTCGAGGATCTTGTTGGTGGTGCGCGGATAGACATAGTCAGTACCGGCCAGCACCCAGCGCTCGACGCCTACCTCGTTCATCAGGTAGTTGACGGCAGGGATCGCCTGCTGGTTGGGCGCCGCCCCGGTGTAGAAGACGTTCTCGGAGGATTCCTCACCCTCGTACTGCACCGGATAGAAGAGCAAGCCGTTGAGCTCCTCGACCACCGGTAGCACCGACTTGCGCGACACCGAGGTCCAGTTGCCGAAGATCACGTCGACCTCCTGCTGGGACAACAGCTCGCGAGCCTTCTCGGCGAACAGCGGCCAGTCGGAGGCCGGGTCGACCACGACGGCTTCCAGCTGTCGACCGAGCAGGCCGCCCTGGGCGTTCTGCTGCTCGATGAGCATCTCTACTGTGTCCTTGAGCACCGTCTCGCTGATGGCCATGGTGCCGGAGAGCGAGTGAAGGATACCGACCTTGATCGGATCCTCCTGGGCCATGGCGGGTGCAGCCACCCCCAGGCTCAGGAGGGATGCGGCCAGCCAGCGGGGAGAGCGGAAAGCGGATGACGGGATCATGAGATCTCCTAGCGATCAATGTTCTTGTTGATGATTAGTCCAGCGCAGGAGGACATCGCAGGAATGCCTCGTACATGTAACCGCAAGGGATGTGCCACTTCGGCGGGATGTCGATTTTTACTTTTTTAATCAGCCTATTGGACGCACATCACAAGAAGGGGGAATCCGCCGCCAGGCCATATTCTGGTGCAGGCGCGTCACCGCCCCGCTCCACGATCGCCCGCCATACTGGTGCAGCGCACCACTATGGCGCATAGCGATCAACAAGAAGACGGGGGCGCCGGCCAGGCCGACGCCCCCGCGGGGCAGACAGGAAGCGAGATGGCTAGTCGCCTTCCGGATTGCCCGTACCGGTCGTTACCTTCATTCGGCTGCGAAGGATGGGACCAACAACGTACGGCAGGATCAGTCCCAGACCGGCGAATACCCACAGGCCGATGGCCAGCCCACTGTCCCACAGGATGGTCCAGTCGCCATCGGATATGTCCATGGCATGGCGCAGGTTCTTCTCCATCTCAGGACCCAGCAGCAGCCCGAGGATGACCGGCACCAGCGGGATCTCCAGCTTGCGCAGCACATACCCCCCCACACCGAAGGCCACCATGAAATAGAGGTCAAAGGTGGTGTTGCTGATCGAGTAGATCCCCACGAAGGCGATCATGGTGACGACCGGCAACAGGTACATCGGCGGCACCGAGAGCAGCTTCACGAAGATGCCGACCAGTGGAATGTTGAGCACCAGCAGCAGGAAGTTGCCGATCAGCAGCGCCGCGATCACCCCCCATACGACGTCGGCGTGTTGGGTGAACATCAGCGGCCCCGGCGTGATGTTGAGCGAAATCAACAACGCCAGCAGCACGGCCGTGGTCCCGCTGCCCGGGACGCCGAGGGTCAACATGGGCACCAGCGCACCGCTGGAAGCGCCGTTGTTACCGGCCTCGGGCCCGGCCACCCCACGCGGGTCGCCCTGGCCGAAATAGCCCTTCTTGCCGACCACCTTCTTCTCGAGGGTATAGCCGATGAAGCTGCCAAGCGAAGCGCCGGCACCGGGCAAGACCCCGGCAATGAAGCCCAGCACCCCGCCGCGCAGGCTCGATGGCAGGATGTGGCGGATGTCGGCCCAGGAGAGCTTGAGCTTGTTGACGACCATCTTCTCCTTGCCACCGCCGGCGCGCTCCTCGATGAAGAACAGCAGCTCCGAAATGGCAAATAGCCCGACGATGGCGATGATGAAGTCCACCCCCTCGTAGAGCTCCAGAACACCGAAGGTGAAGCGCTGCACGCCAGTGTTGTCGATGCCCATGGTGGCGATCATCAGGCCGATGGCCGCGGCCACTATCGTCTTCATCGGGTTCTTGCCGGTGATGCCGCCAAGGGTGGCGAAGGCCAGCAGGAAAAGCGCGAAATACTCCGCGGGACCGAAGGTCAAGGCGAAGTCGGCCAACAACGGCGCCAGCAGGATCAGGCCGATGGTGGCCACCAGGCTGCCGATGAACGAGGCCACCGCGGAGATTGCCAGGGCCTCCGCCGCCTTGCCCTGCTGGGCCATGGGGTAGCCATCGAGGCAGGTCATCATGGCGGGTTCATCGCCGGGAATGTTGAGCAGGATCGACGAGATGCGCCCGCCGTACATGGCACCGGCATAGACCGCGGTGAGCATGATCAGGGCGGTCTCGGGGGCGAGGCCCAGAGTAAACGCCAGAGGGATCAGGATCGCCACCCCGTTGGCCGGACCCAGGCCCGGCAGCGCACCGATCAGGGTGCCCAGGAAGGCGCCCATCAGGGCGAACATCAGGTTGTGCGGCGCTAAAGCGACGCCGAAGCCGTCGATCAGATAGCCGAGGGTCTCCATCAGTTCACCTCCAGGAACGAGAGCAGGCCCAGCGGCAGCGCGAGGTCCAGGGCGAAGTTGAATACCAGGTAGACCACCAGGCCGGAGACCGCGCCGGTGAGGTAGGCACGCAGCGGCTGCGCGCCCATGCGCCAGCACAAGGTGCCGACGGCCAGGGCCGTGCTGAGGATGAAACCAAGCGGCTGCAGCAGCATGGCGTAGAGCACCAGCACCACCACGGAGATCACCAGCTCGATGCCCGTTCGGCTCCAGGGCCAGGCATTATCCGGGTCGGGCCTGACGATCAGGTAGAGGCTGGACAGGGCCAGCACCACCGAAAGCAGCAGCGGGAAGGTCTCGGGACCAACGGCCTCGCTGCCACCGAAGGGTTCGGGGAGTTGAGTGGCGCCCCAGCCGTACGCGACGGCCAGGGCGATCATCATCACTCCAAAGATGCGATCATTGAAGGTCATTACTGAATCAGCCCGATGTCCTTGGAAAGCTGCTCGATATCAACGATCTGGTCGGTCACGAAGCTCTCGAACTCACCGGCGCTCATGTGGAAGGGCATCAGGCCATTGTTGGTCATGACGTCCTGCCACTCCTGGCTTTCGTAGATGGTGTCCATGGCATCCACCCAGTACTGCTTGGCATCATCGGAGATGTCGGCGGGCATGTAGAAGCCGCGCCAGTTGGGGCCGATGGCATCGATGCCCTGCTCCATTGCAGTGGGGATATCGCCAAACTTGCCAGGCAGGCGCTCCTCGGAGAGCACGGCCAGCACGCGCAGATCACCGGATTCCATGAAGCCCTGGGCCTCGGAGATGTCGCCGGTGAAGGCGTCGACGTGCCCGCCGACCACCTGAGTCATGGCCTCGCCGCCGTTGTTGTAGGACAGGTAGGCGATGCGAGGCAGGTTCTCGACGCCAGCCGCCTGGGCGGCGATCAGCACCTTGAGATGATCCCAACCGCCCTTGGCACTGCCACCGGCGAACTTGATGCTGCGCGGGTCCTCCTTGAGGGCCTCCATCATCTCGGGGAGATCATCGATCTCGGAGTCATCAGACACGGCGATGACACCATAGTCCGCGCCCAGGGCACCGATCCAGTTGACCATGTCGGCAGTCATGCCCGGAAACTGGCCCTGGGCCAGACGCGTGGTGGTGGCCGTGGAAGCCGCCACCAGCAGCTGGTCGTCACCCGCGCGCTTGCTGACGGTATGCGCATAGGCCACACCACCGCCGGCACCGGCCATGTTGATGGTCTGGACGTTTCCGGGTACCAGGTCGAGGTCCTGCAGTACCTTGCCTACGCTACGGCAGGTGAAGTCCCAGCCGCCGCCCGGATCGGCGGGCGCGAGGCACTCCACCTTGCCCTCGGGCTCGAAGGCGAAGGCAGAGGCTGCGGTGGTGGCGAGGACGGTGATCGCTACCAGTTGGACGGGTCGCTTGAGATTCATGGCGGGCGTTCCTCCTGACATCAGGCTTATGTGATGCTTGTGTGATGATTGGCTTGCGGAACCTGTCATCCTTCCTTACAATTCTGTAAGGCAGAACATCGTTCCTCAGGATGGAAAACTAGGCTCCGCGTCGAGGGACGTCAACGCCCGGGCGCTCGATTGCGACCAAAGTTCAACGCCGTCAAGGCTCGATACCACCCAGATTCGACACACCAGCTCTCACCACCAGGGCGACATACAGAACGGAGGCTCGATCCGCGATGGCACAGGACCGCGTCGAGGCCGTGGAGCGGGCACTGACGGTGCTCGAGGCCTTCGACTCCCCGCAGGAACACTTCACCCTGGCCGAGCTGGCCAAGGCCACCGGCTACTACAAGAGCACCCTGCTGCGGCTGCTGGGGTCGCTGGCCCGCTTCGACTACGTCCAGCGCGACGACCACGGGCACTGGCACCTCGGCCATGCCCCGGTGCGCCTGGCCCGCCGGAATCTCCCTGGCCGGCATCTGGCGACCCGGATCCAGCCCCTGTTGGCCCGTCTGGCGGCAGACACCGGCGAGACCGCCACCCTGCTCGAAGTGCAAGATGGCATGGCAGAGTGTCGACTCGTCGCGCTGCCCGAGACCTCGCTGCGCCATGACCTGCAGCCGGGCGACCGCTGGGCAGTGATGGATGACCACGACCCCCGGCCGGTGCTGCCTGGCGGGGCCATGGTGTGCGAAGCGCTGCCCGGTGACGCTCTCGAGTCTCCGATGTGGCTTGCCCTGTCGGGACCCGCCGGACGCCTGGATACTCGACGAGCCAAGGCGGCTCTGGTGGATGCCGTGGCCAGGCTGGTAGCCGGCCCAGGGGGGAGCTTCCGGGAGACGAGCCCATGACGCTGCTGCTGGTAGAAGACGATATCCTGCTGGCCGAGACCCTGGTCGATACCCTTGGACTCGAGGGCCATGACGTCTGCCATCTTGCCGACGGTGAAGCGGCACGGGAGCGACTCTCGGAAACGGGACATGATACCGCGCTGGTGCTGCTCGACCTCAATCTTCCGGGCTGCAGTGGACTGGACGTGCTCCAGGCCCTGCGTCGCCACGATCGGGACACGCCCGTGCTGATTCTCACCGCCCGCGGCGCCGTGGAGGACCGGGTGCGTGGGCTCGATCTGGGCGCCGACGACTATCTCGCCAAGCCCTTCGCCCTCGACGAGCTCGAGGCCCGGGTGCGCGCCCTGCTCCGGCGCCGCAGTCCGACGACGGAGCTGACGGTCGGCGCCCTGGTGCTGGACACCCGGCAACAGCGCTTCACGCTCGAGGGGGAGATCCTTGCCCTACCCCCTAGAGAGCAGCGCCTGCTCGCCTGCCTGATGCAGCATGCCGGCGAGCCGGTGGACAAGGCCCGCCTCGCCGAGGAGGCCTTCCAGGGAGATGCCATGGGGGACAACGCCATCGAGGTCTATGTCCACCGGCTGCGCAAGCGGCTCGGCAGCACCGGCCCGGCCTTGCGCACGGTGCGTGGCCTGGGCTACCTGCTGGAGGCCATGTGAAGCGCGGCGACAGCCTCTATCGCCGCCTGCTGGCCTGGCTTCTGCTGCCCCTGCTGATACTGGGCAGCCTGATCCTGCTGCAGGCCTGGATCGAGGCGCGGCGCACCGCAGACCGCGCCTTCGACCGGTTGCTCGAGGCCGCCTCGCTGGCCATCGCCGAACAGGTTCAGTGGCAGGACGAACGCCTGTGGCTCGACCTGCCGCCGGCCGCCCTGGACATGCTGGCCACCGATGCCGAGGAGCGGGTGTTCTACAGCCTGGTCGACAGCCGCGGGCACACGATCACCGGTAATGCCGATCTGCCGGGGGATACACGACAGGATGGCTCCGACGACGACACCCTGCTCTACCGCGACATTTCCTGGCAGGGCCTGTCGCTGCGCCAGGGGGTTAGACGCACGCGACTGGAGGACTGGCAACTTCGGGAACCCTTCGAGGTGCGTGTCGCCCACAGCCGCGAGGGGCGCGATGCCCTGGCCGCCGAGCTTTGGCGGGGCAACCTTACGATGATCCTGGCCATGGCTGCGCTGGCGATCGTGGCGCTGCTGCTGTCGATCCGAGCGGCACTGGCCCCGCTGACCCGCCTGCGACGCGCGATCCGCCGCCGCGACCCCCGCACCCTCGCGCCCCTGGAACTGCAACTGCCCCGCGAGCTCGCCGAGCTGCGCGATACCGTCAACGAGCTGCTCGCCAGGATGCGCCGGGTGCGCGCCAACCAGGAGCGCTTCATTGGCGACGCCTCGCACCAGCTGCGCACGCCGTTGTCGGGACTGTCGGCACGGGCCGAGCTCGCCCTGCGCCAGGACGACCCGGCCCGCTGGCGGGAGGCGCTGGTCGCCATGCAGGCCACCAGCACCCGCACCGCGCGCCTGGCGATGCAATTGCTGTCACTGACCCGGCTGGCCAACCCCGAATACCGACCCGAACTCGCGCCGCTGGACCTCAACGCCATCGCCCGGGAAGCGGTACGTGAACACTGGTCGGCCTGCCACCGGGTGGGAGTCGACCTGGGAGTAGAGACGGCCGCAACCCAGGTCGAGATCCAGGGCATCGACTGGCAGCTCGCCGAGGCGATCGGCAACCTGATCGACAATGCCTGTCGCTACGGGGCTTGCCACGTCACGGTGAAGGTCGAGGAGCAACCGCCGAGCCTGGCCGTCGAGGACGATGGCCCGGGGATTCCCGCGGAACGGCGGCGGCTGATGCTGCGTCCCTTCCACCGCGATCATGAAGACCTCGAGGGGTCCGGCCTGGGCCTTGCCATCGTCGACGGTATCGCCCGCGCTCACGGGGCACGCCTCACGCTCTCCGAAGGGCCGGGAAGTCGTGGGCTGCGCGTGGCCCTGTTTTTTCCTGGAGACACTCGATGACGTCCCTGAACAGGTTCGCCAGGCGCTGCCTGCTGCTGCTCGTTCTTTCGGCACCTGCCGCCTTCGCCGACGAGACGCTGCTCTACCCTGCCATTCCCGGTAGTGGACCGGCCTCTGCGTTGGTGATCCATGGCGCCCTGGACCTGCCACAGATTCGACCGCTACTGGAAGCCTTTCACCGCGACCACCCCCGCATCGAGCTCCGCTACCGCAACCTCACGACCCTGGCCCTGCATGAGCGGTTCCTCAAGGCACCCTCGGAGGCCGATGTGCTGCTCTCCTCGGCCATGCCCTGGCAGTATCGTCTGGCCAATGATGGCCATGCACGATCGCTGGAGACACTCGAGGCACAGCGCTGGCCGGCCTGGGCCCGCTGGCGACGCGAGCTCTTCGCGATCACCTTCGAGCCCATCGTGATGGTGGTGAACGAGACAGTCATCGAGCGGTTCGGCGAGATCCGCAGTCACGCCGACCTGCTGGCGTTGCTGGAACGACATGGCGAGGCGCTGGCTGGTCGCGTGGTGACCTATGACCCGGCCACCAGTGGCGCAGGCTATACCTATGCCATCGAGGAGTCGCGGCTCTCGCCCCGCTACTGGGAGCTGGTGGCGGCACTGGGCCGGACCGAGGCCGACCTGGCGGGCACGACCGGGGAGATGCTGGAGGGGTTGATCGAGGAACGCTATCTGGTGGGCTACAACCTGCTGGGGAGCTATGCCCGGAACCGCCTGGTCGACCAGCCGCACCTGCGGATCGTGGTGCCCGAGGACTATGCGCTGGTGACCCAGCGCCTGGCGCTGATGCCCCGCCTGGCGCCCCATCCCGAGGCGGCGGAGCGCTTCCTTGGCTTTCTGATCAGCGAGACGGGGCAGGCGGTGCTGGCTCGAGATACCACGCTGGGCGCGATCCATCCCTCGCTAAAGGGCCCGGGCACGGCAGCATCACTGCGACGGCAACGGGGCGAAGCGCTGAGACCGATCACCCTGGGCCCCGGCTTGCTGGCGACCCTGGACGACCTGAAGCGACAGGCGCTGCTGACGCGCTGGCGACGAGAATTCACGCGGCAGGAAGGCCGCTGAGCCATCGCTCGCGGTCAGCTCATTGAACGAAGGATATCTCTACCGGCACGGTTCCCCGCTTGAGCATGCCCAGTTCCTTGGCGGCACGCTTGGACAGGTCGATGATGCGCCCCTTGACATAGGGTCCGCGGTCATTGATCAGGACCTCGACCTCGCGGCCGTTGTCCTCTCGGGAGACCAGGACCCTGGTGCCGAACGGCAGGGTGGGATGGGCCGCCGTGAGGGCCTGCTGGTTGAAGGGCTCGCCACTGGCCGTGGTGCGTCCCTGGAAGCGATCGCTGTAGTAGGACGCGACGCCCTGTTGGGTGCTTGCCTTCTTTCCGTGGGCCTGCGCTTTCCCGGCACAGCCGGTCATCAGCAGTCCAGCTAGGCAGCAGGCCAGAATCAGTCGGGAACGTGTCCCCATGCTGTCACCTCGACGTAAAGTCTTGCGCCGACTCGCGGATCCAGCGATGAGGCGCCCTAATCGGTCGTTGGCGGCGAGGGATGTTTGCCTTGAAGCCAACCCGAACTGTTGGCCAGTTCCTGATCGAACCAGGCCAGCCGATCATGCAATGTCACCACACTACCGACGATGATCAGGGTCGGCGGGCGGATAGTAACCACTTCGCCAGTCGGTGGCAAGTTTGCCAGTGTCCCGACATGCACCCGCTGCCTGGCCGTTGTGCCCTGCTCGATCAGTGCCACGGGTGTATCGGGGGCCAGTCCGTGGACCTGCAACTGTTCGCCGATCAGAGACAGGCTGCCCAGCCCCATGTAGAAGACCAGGGTCTGGCCGGGACCGGCCAGCGTCGGCCAGTCCAGATCGCTGCTGCCGTTACGCAGGTGGCCGGTGACGAAGCGCACCGACTGGGCATGATCGCGGTGTGTCAGCGGAATCCCGGCATAGGCCGCACAGCCCGAGGCCGCGGTGATGCCGGGCACCACTTCTACCATGATGCCCGCCTCGACCAGCGTCTCGAGTTCCTCGCCGCCGCGGCCGAAGATGAACGGATCGCCCCCCTTGAGCCGCACCACGCGCTTGCCCGCCCTGGCCCAGTCGACCAGGGCCTGGTTGATGCCGTCCTGGGGAACGCTGTGTCGCGATCGCTCCTTGCCGACATAGAACCGACTGGCCTCGGGCCCCGCCAGGGCCAGGATCTCGTCGCTGACCAAGCGGTCGTGCAGGATCACCTCGGCGGCCTGGAGGCGTCGCAATGCCTTGACCGTGAGCAGTTCCGGATCTCCCGGGCCGGCCCCGACGAGACTCACACAGCCCGACGGAAAGACGGAACCCAACGGCAGCGTCAGCGCCGCATCGGGCCGACCATCATGTCGCGCGGGACCGGTCTTCATATTCCATTTACTCCAATAATCAACTCCATCTTATGCGCCATGGTAATTAACAGCCGCAATGGATACCACTACTGCTTCGGCACAAGACGATCACCGATGGGATAACCGCTACCACCACAGGAAGCATCGCCCCTGCTGGACGGGGGGCGAGGCGGGAACTTTCGGAACATCCCGCCGCGGCGAACTCCTTGAAATACACGACTCAAGGAAGCTGGTCTATGCTGATTTCCAACAGAAAAAATAGCGCGGAACCGCGCGGAGCGCGTTAGTGAGCCTGATAGCCCAACAAGGGACAAGGAAGGAGGACTCCATGACCAGCGACCCCCGTATCGGCCCGATTGCCCTGCCCGATTCCCGAGCCCGATGGGTAGTCGAACGGCTCCTCGACGGTTCAGGCGTGACACTCAACGGTGACTACCCGCAGGATATCCGCGTACTGCATCCCGACTTCTTCTCACGAATACTGCGCCACGGAACCCTGGGGCTCGGTGAATCCTACATGGATGGCTGGTGGGAATGTGAACGTATCGACCAGATGGCCTCCCGGATGCTGCTGCATGGACTGGGTCAACATGCCCGCACACCGTCGGAAAGGCTCATGTACCGGCTGCAGGCAGGGTTCCTCAATCTGCAGAGCAGGACCCGGGCCTATCGGGTCGGCGAGGTCCACTATGATCTGGGCAATGACCTCTTCGAACGCATGCTCGATGACACCATGTGCTACTCCTGCGCCTACTGGAAGGATGCCGATGATCTCGCCGGTGCGCAGCGGGCCAAGCTCGAGCTTGCCTGTCAAAAGCTTGACCTGAAGCCAGGCATGAAGGTCCTCGACATCGGCTGCGGCTGGGGCAGCTTCGCCGAACATGCGGCCAGACACCATGGCGTGAGCGTCACCGGCATCACCATATCCAGAGAGCAGGCTGACCTGGCCAGGGAGCGCTGCGCCGGGTTGCCGGTGGATATCCTGCTGCAGGATTACCGTGACCTCGATGGCCTCTATGATCGCATCGTGTCCATCGGCATGTTCGAGCACGTGGGGCACCGCAATTACGGCACCTATTTCGAGACCGTGAAGCGCCTCATGCCAATGGACGGCCTCTTCCTGCTCCATACCATCGGCGCCAACCGCTCCGAGATCACGGCGGACCCCTGGATCCACCGCTACATCTTCCCCAACGGCGTACTGCCCTCGGCCATGCACATCGCTCGAGCCAGTGAGGATCACCTGATGATGGAGGACTGGCAGAACTTCGGCCTGGACTACGACAGGACGCTGATGGCCTGGCTGGCAAACGTCGACACCCACTGGCAGGAGATAGCCCCGCGTTACAACGAGCGCACCCGCCGAATGTTCCGCTATTACCTCTCGGTCTGCGCCGGGGCCTTCCGCGCCCGCCATCTCCAGCTCTGGCAGGTGGTCTTCTCCCGTGGGCGCGCCGCTCGTTACGATGCCCCGCGTTAAGGCCCGGTCGCTGGAGGTCATGCTCGGTCATGGACATGTCCCTTCCCTGCCCATGTCATTCATGACCGGGATGCCCGAAGTACCGTGACATCGCCTGCCAGGTAGGCGGACGAGGGGCGGCTGCGGACGTTATACTGGAAGGATCCTCAGTGAATCTTCGATGACTCGGCAGGGAGTGCCCCATGATCCAGCAGACGCTCGAACAGGTCTTCGGCTATGACGACTTCCGCCCCGGCCAGCGTCCGGTCATCGAGGCCATCATGGCCGGACGCTCGGCGGCGGCCATCTTCCCTACCGGTTCCGGCAAGTCGCTCTGCTATCAGTTGCCTGCCCTGCACCTGCCCCAGCTGACCCTGGTGATCTCCCCGCTGCTGGCCCTGATGCAGGACCAGTTGGCATTCCTGGCACGCCACGGCATCGCGGCCGCAAGCCTCGATTCCGGGCAGAGCCGCGAGGAAGCGGTGGCGGTGATGGAGGGCGTCAAGCGCGGAGACATCCGCGTCTTGATGGTCTCGGTGGAGCGCCTCAAGAACGAGCGCTTCCGTGCCTTCATCCGCCGCGTGCCGATCTCGCTGATGGTGGTGGACGAGGCGCACTGTATCTCCGAATGGGGGCACAACTTCCGGCCGGACTACCTCAAGCTCCCTGCCTACCGCCGGGAGTTTTCCATCCCGCAGGTACTGCTGCTCACCGCGACGGCCACACCAAGGGTCATCGATGACATGCGCAGCCGCTTCGACATCGTCCGGTATGATGTCACCGGCACCGGTTTCTATCGCGCCAACCTCGACCTGCATGTCTCGCCGGTGCCCGCCACCGAACGTCCGCGCCGCCTGGTGGAGTGGCTGCGGCCGAGGTTCGCACAGGCGCCGCCCCAGCCGACCATCGTCTACGTCACCCTGCAGCAGACAGCCGAGCGTCTGGCCGCCTACCTGGAAAAGGCCGGCCTGCCGGCGACCGCCTATCACGCCGGGCTCGATGGAGATCGACGCGACGCGATCCAGCGAGACTTCATGGCGGGTCACACGCCATGCATCGTTGCCACCATCGCCTTCGGCATGGGCATCGACAAGGCCGACATCCGCAACGTGGTGCATTTCGACCTGCCGAAGTCCATCGAGAACTACAGCCAGGAGATCGGCCGCGCCGGCAGGGACGGTCTTCCCTCGAGCTGCCTGATGCTGGCCGGGCGCGACCATCTCGAAGTGCTGGAGAACTTCGTCTACGGCGATACGCCGGAGCATCACGGCATTGGCCGGGTGATCGATGAGCTGCAAGGCGCCGGCCGCGAGTGGGAGCTGATGCTCAACACCCTGTCGCGGCTCAGCAATATCCGTCCCCTGCCGCTCAAGACCCTTCTCGTGCAACTCGAGCTGCGCGGCATCATTGCCCCTCGCTACAGCTATTTTGCCGACTACCGTTTCAGGCTGGCGGGCGACCCCGAGACGCTGGTGGAACGCTTCCAGGGCGAACGCCGCGCCTTCGTCCAGGCGATTCTTGAGGCCTCCAGCCGTGCCCGCACCTGGTACACGCTGGACTTCGCCGCGCTGGAGGCACTGGGTGAGGAGCGGGGGCTCGATACCAGACGCGGCAGGATCATCACCGCGCTGGAGTACTTCGTCGAGAAGGGCTGGATGACGCTGGAGAGCAAGCAGATGACCGAGGTCTACGAGGTGCTCGCGCCCAACGCTGACCCCGTGGCGCTGACCGATGAGCTTTGCGCCTATTTTCGCGACAAGGAGCGCGCGGAGATCGACCGCCTGCAGGCCATGCTGGCGCTCTTCGAGAGCGACGGTTGCCTCAGCCGGAAACTGGCCGACTGGTTCGGCGACGCCCGTGCGCCCGAACGCTGCGGACACTGCTCGGCCTGTCGTGGGCAGGTGGCCCACCTGCCGCCCTCCCCGCCAGCCACCCCCCTCTCGAGCCAGGATATCGAGGCCCTGTGCGCCCCCCTAATGCAACGCCTCGCCGAGGCCGGCGAGGGCCATCCCGCGACGCCGGACCTGCTCACGCGCTTCCTGTGCGGCATCACTGTCCCGCTCTTCACCCCCTTGAAGGCCCGGCAACTGGATGGCTTTGCGGCTCTGGAAGGCTACCCCTATGGTGAGGTGCGCGAGAGGGTCGCTGAGCGCCTGGCCGCCTGAGTGTGGCGGGTCATCCTGTGGCCGCTTGACGAGGAGCTTGACCACCCGATCACCCTGCGCGACTCTTCCGGGCAGGGTTTCCCGTGACAGTGCGAGCCCGTGACGCGGGTGACCTTCCCGACGACCAGGAGGCACCATGAGCCAGCTTTCCGAGCAGCCCTGCGAGGCCTGCCACTGGGACGCTCCCCACGTGACAGAAACCGAGATCGAGCAGTACCGGACAGAGATCCCCGAGTGGCAGATCGTCGACCGGAATGGCATCATGCAGCTTCAACGAACCTTCACGTTCAAGAATTTCGTGCAGGCCCTCGACTTCACCCAGCGAGTCGGCGAGATCGCCGAACAAGCCGATCACCATCCCGCGATACTCACGGAGTACGGCAAGGTGACCGTGTCCTGGTGGTCGCACAAGATCAAGGGCCTGCACAAGAACGACTTCATTCTTGCCGCCAGAACTGACGAGGTAGCGACATAAATGTTCGAGCACATTGAGCGGGTTCCCGGGGACGCCATCCTCGGTCTCATCGAGGCCTTCAAGAAGGACACCAACCCTCAGAAGGTCGATCTCGGCGTGGGCGTCTACAAGGACGACCAGGGCAATACTCCGGTAATGCGCGCCGTCAAGGAAGCCGAGGCCCTGCTGCTCAAGAACGAGACCACCAAGACCTACATCGGCTCCCATGGCGCGCCGGCGTATGGCGAGGTGGTGCTGCCCATGGTGCTGGGCGAGGGCTCGCCGGTGCTGGAGGCCAAGCGCGCCAGTGCCACCCAGTCACCCGGCGGCACCGGTGCCCTGCGCCTGGCGGCGGATTTCATCGCCAAGGAGCTGCCCGGCAAGGACATCTGGGTCTCCGACCCGACCTGGCCGAACCACCTGGGTATCTTTCCGGCTGCCGGACTGACACTGCAAAAGTACCCCTATGTCGATGCCGAGAACCGGCTGGACTTCGACGGCATGCTGGGGGCTCTCAAGCAGATCCCGGAAGGCGACGTGGTGCTGCTGCACGCCTGCTGCCACAATCCCACCGGCTTCGACCTGTCCCGCGAGCAGTGGCAGCAGGTGCTGGAGGTCCTCCGCGAGCGCAGCCTTCTGCCGCTGATCGACTTCGCCTACCAGGGCTTCGGCGAGGGCCTCGACGAGGACGCCTACGGGGTGCGCCTGCTGGCCGAGAACCTCGACGAGGTGATCATCACCAGCTCCTGCTCCAAGAACTTCGGCATCTACTGCGAGCGCACCGGCTGCCTGATCCTGGTGGCGAAGAACGAGGAGCAGATGGAGAACGTCCGCTCCCAGATCGCCATCGTCGCTCGGGAGAACTACTCCAACCCGCCGGCCCACGGCGGCTCCATCGTCAGCGAGATCCTGCATTCCGCCGAGCTGGCCGCCACCTGGCGCGAGGAGCTCACCGAGATGCGCGATCGCATCAATACGCTGCGTCGTGACTTCGTCGAGGCCTTGAAGCCCTATGACCTGGACCAGAAGTACGCCTGCGTGGCGGAGCAGCGCGGCATGTTCTCCTACACCGGCCTGACGCCCGAGCAGGTCGACCGCCTGCGTGACGAGTTCGGCATCTACATGGTGCGCTCCGGCCGCGCCAACGTGGCTGGCTTCTCCCACAAGAACCTGCCCTACCTGGCCAAGGCGATCGCCGCGGTCAACTGATCCGGTCATCCCTGGAAACGACAATGCCCGGGCCACTGGCCCGGGCATTGTCATTTCCGGCAGGGTGTATCAGGCCGCGTAGCGGGAGACATCCAGTCCGCTGGGGTCGATGGTCGGCGCCTTGCCGCTCATCAAATCGGCCAGCAGCTGGCCGCTGCCGCAGCTCATGGTCCAGCCCAGGGTACCGTGACCGGTGTTGAGCCACAGGTTGTCGACCCCGGTTGCCCCGATGATCGGCGTGGAGTCCGGCGTCATGGGACGAAGACCAGTCCAGAATTCTGCCCTGGCCACGTCACCCCCCTCGGGGAAGACGTCGCGCACCACCATGCCGATGGGGGCCCGGCGCTTCTCCAGCAGGCTCAGGTCGTAGGAGGCAAGCTCAGCGGTGCCGCCAACCCGGATGCGATCATCGAAGCGCGAGATCGCCACCTTGAAGGTCTCGTCCATCACCGTGGACTGGGGGTCACCGCCGTCGTCGGTGACCGGCTCCCCGGCCAAATGCCGGCTCGACGCCGGCGATCTCGTCGGCGTCGAGCAACTTGTGGCGCACCCCGCACTGCGCCAGGACCTTCATGTCCTTGGCCACCGCCTCGACCTGGCTCTCATGGCGGAACAACTGCAGGAGACCGCGCTGACGGTCCTCGTAGCGGATGACGGTCTCGTCGCGCAGGGCATTGATGCAGGCCCGGCTGTGCTCGGCCATGCGCACCATGCGCTCCTTGTTGAACGTGTAGCGCTCGGGGTGGCAATTGCCGAGCATCTGCATCATGAAGCGCGCCATGCTCGGATCCATCCTGGGCTGTATCTTGAGGAGGCATGCTCCTGAAACATCCACTTCACGGCCTTGCGGGGAATGCCCGGCGCGGCCCAGGGAGAGGAGAACCCGAAGGAGACCTGGCCCGCATTGCCGTAGCTGGTTTCCAGCGCCGGTGACGGCTGGCGGTCCACCACCGTGACCTCGTGGCCCTGGCGGGCCAGGTAATAGGCGCTGGTGACGCCGACGACGCCACTGC
Source organism: Halomonas aquatica (assembly GCF_040196335.1). NCBI lineage: Bacteria > Pseudomonadati > Pseudomonadota > Gammaproteobacteria > Oceanospirillales > Halomonadaceae > Halomonas > Halomonas aquatica. The sequence continues at coordinate 128,154 of NZ_JBEGCJ010000003.1, read as the reverse complement.
CGAGAATCAGTACCTCCATGGGGTTCCCCTTCTGCCGCGTGGCAGGATCAACGAGGCCGGCAGTGTAGGGGAAGATTCATAGAGCTTTCGTCCGAAATATGAACCATGAATAAATCATAGAATTGTTTTTATAAATTTTTATATACAGTCTTTCCAATAAATACAGATTTTTTAGAAAGTCCCCCTAGGAGGGGTAGGACGATTGCCTGCGGGGGCTTTCCAGGATCCTTCGCAGCACCTGCCAAGCCGCCAGGCCCGCCAGCAGGTTTCCGATCGCCGCTCCCATCGCCAGGCCGACCAGGTCGCCAAGCCAGGCTCCGGTCCAGAGACACGGCAAGTAGAAGACGAACAGCCGGCCGGCAGACATCAACATGGCACGCAGCGGCCAACCCAGGGCGTTGCCGGCCGACACCACGATCATGCAGACACCCAGCGCTGCGTAGCTCGGCAGCAGGAAGCGGATCAGCGTCGCCAGATCGTCGCGAACCTCGGGATTACCGGAGAGCAGTAGGGCCAGCCAGGGTGATACCTGGGCCAGGAGGATCCCCAGCGACAGCTGCCAGACCACCACCACCCTGAGCGCCAGCCGCATCAGTCGGTGAACCTGGTCCCAATCGCCCGCACCGTAGCAACGACCCAGCCAGGGCGGCAGCGACATCGTCATGGCCAGCACCACCATCAGAGAGAGGGTCTCCAGGCGACTGGCCAGCCCCCAGGCCGCCACCTGGGCCTCGCCCAGGGAGGCGACCACCGAAATGGCCAGCATGGCGGCCAGGGGCGGCATCAGTTGGCTGACCATGGCCGGGCCGGCGATGCCGGCGAAGGGCACCAGCGAGCGCTGAACCTCCCCGGCCAGCCCCTCGACCGCCAGCCAGTCCTTGCCGCCCAGGCGCCTTCCCACCAGCAGCAGGCCGGTACCGAAAGCGATGGAGGTCGCCCAGGCCGCTCCCGGCAGGCCCAGTCCCTCCCAGGAACCGACACCGAATATCAGCAGCGGGTCGAGCATCAGATTCAACAGGCTGGTGATCACCATCATCTTGCCCGGTAGCCAGGTGTCGCCGTGTGCCCTGAACAGGCTGTAGACGAAGTAGAGCACCGCTCCGAGCCAGGCGGCCAGCAGTTGGGGGGCCCAATAATGGCGGATCAGCTCCCGAGTCGTCTCGTCGGCCCCCAGCAGGCCGAAAACCGGTTCCTGGATGGCCCACAGAAGCAGCACAAGCAGCGCGATGGTGGCGGTCCCGACCACCAGCACCAGGCTGCCCAGCCGACGCGCCCGAGCGGTCTCATCCGCCCCCAGGGCGCGCGAGATCAACGCCGCGATGGCGATACCCATACCCACCTGGATGCCGATGACCAGAAAGGACAACGGGAAGGTGAATGACTGGGCGGCCAGCGGAGCCGTACCCAGCCGAGCGATGAAGGCACTGTCCACCAGTTGGAAGCCGAGCAGCGACAGCACGCCGATGGCCATGGGCCAGGTCTGGCGCCACAGGGTGAGGCCGAGGGAAGTGCGGGATGCGTCGTGAGGATTCACACAGGCTCCAGGATCGAACGGAGCCTGGCATTCTACGCCATGGCGGCGCCGGACTCAGCCAGAGAGTCCCGGGTGCCCCGCCACCAGTCCGGCCAGGATGCGTTCTACTTCCTCGGCAGGCATGGGGCGGAAGAAGTAGAACCCCTGGACCAGATCGCAGCGCATCTCCTGGACCAGCGTCAGCTGCTCGCGGTTTTCTACCCCTTCGGCCACCACCTCTAGTCCCAGACGATGGCCTATAAAGATCGCAGCCTCCATGATGGCGCGATCCTCGGGCTGGTCCGGGGCATCCCGAACGAAAGCGCGGTCAATCTTCAGCGCCGTGACCGGGAAGTGCTTGAGGTAACTCAGCGATGAATAGCCGGTCCCGAAATCATCGATGGCAATGCGGAACCCCAGGTGATGGAGCCGGCGCAACCCCTCAAGAATCCTGTCGTCGGCTTCAATCAGCACGTTCTCGGTGAGTTCAATGCCAATATGCCGCGGACCGAGGTCATGCCGTGCCAGGCAGGCCTCGAAGCGCTCGAAGATATCGGGCCGGCTCATCTGTCGACCGGAGAAATTGATATCGATGCGCTCCAGTGGCAGGCCGGCGTCTCGCCATTGCGCCCGCTGACGACACGCGGTTTCCATGATCCAGTCACCGAGACGGTGGATCAGTTCAGAACGTTCGGCGAGGGGAATGAACTCGGCAGGAGAGATCGGCGGGCCTTCCTCAGGCTGCCAGCGAAGCAGCGCCTCGAGGTTCTCGATGTGTCCGCTGGCGGCCGATACCTGAGGCTGGTAATTCAGCGAAAGCTCTTCGCTGTTCAGTGCCTTCGCCAGCCGATCGACGAGGCGATGCTGGTGCAGCAGCTCGTCATGGAGCTTCTGGTCGAAGAACCACACACTCCCGCGACCATCAAGCTTGGCACGGTTCTTGGCCACATCGGCATTGCGTATCAGCTCCCGCGCCGTATCGCCATTATCGGGATATATGCTGACGCCCAGGCAGGCCGTCACCAGGCGTCGTGACCCATCCATCACGAAGGGAGCACGTAGAACCTGCTGAACCTTCCGGACCAGTTGCGGGAGCACATCTTCACGCTGGAACCCCGGGAAGGCGATCACGAACTCGTCGCTTGAGAGCCGTGACATCAAGTCAGAACCACGCTTCGTCCGATGCAGGCGCCGAGTCAATTCAACGAGCAGCCGGTCGCCCTGCTCGTAACCAAGAGCATCATTGATCTCCACGAAACGATCAATATCCAGGTAGACCAGCACCAGGCCACCGTCCTGTCGCCGACAGTCGGCGATGGCCTCGTCGAGCTGTGACTCGAAGGTCTGCCGATTCGGCAAGTGGGTCAGCGCGTCGAAGCGCGTGGCGAAATCCAGTTCGCGATGGGCGCGTTTCTGATCCGAGAGGTCCACATCGACGCAGAACATCAGAGGGTCGTCGGTGTGCTCGTTCAGCATCACGTGATGCGAGAAGACCGACACCATCTCGCCACTCTTGTGCTGGAGATCCAGTTCATCGGCCGGGATCTCGACGCCCTTCTCCATCCAGGCCCGATGCGCCTGTATCACGGGGTCGCGCATCGGCCCCGGGATGATCAGTTCTTCCAGAAGTTGGCCCTGAGCCTCTTCTCGACCATAGCCATAGAGCCGTGTACTGGCTTCGTTCCAGTAGATCACTCGGCGATCGCGGTCGTAGCCCTGAACGGCTACCTTGGGCAGGCTTTCCAGCAGGGCACGGAAACGTTGCTCGCTTTCCAGATACTGGCGACGAACGAGTTCCACATCGTCAGAGAGTGCTGTCTCCCGAACGACGGACCATTTCACCCTGACCTGCTGCCACCTGCGTAGCAGCCATTGCCGGAAGCGGGTTTCACGACCGCTCATTCGTCCCCTCATCATCGCAAGGCGATACCGCTGATCGAGCTCAGGCCGGATAACCCGAGACGGCATCGAGAACCGATATCCTACACGCCGATGTAAGCAATCTCCTACAAATGATGTCACATCCTGGACGTTGCATTCAGTCTTTTAAACGTAGTCGTTAAGCCTGTTGACATGAGTAGTTTCGTACATTTTTTGACATTTAGTCGTAAATCTTCTCATTTTCAGAAGGTTGTCCGGACTCTTCCGGCAACTCACGGGCAATGATGCCCGCTTCGCATTGGAGAAGAAATCATGAAACTCGATACCCTCAAGTATGGCTTCGATCCCGCCACCATGCCTCTCGACCCCGTTGCCGACTACTGGACCCCAGAGGTCACCCGCACACTCGAGCAGCAGGACTGGGCCCAGACCGAAGTGCGCTCACGCGTGGACCTCGAGGCATGGCAGGCATTCACCAATGACTTGCCCCGGGACCCCTATGTCAATCGCCGCTGGAAGCGCATGTCCTGGCTAACGCTGGATGAACGGGGCGATGTCTTCGACATGGGGACTTGCCCGATGGCCCAGGGAGGCGCCTTCAATGATGCCGAGAGCATGGCGGATCGCCTTCGCTACTACGATCCCCTGACCTCGGAGTTCATGGCCCGGCCGGACGTGAAAGCCTTCGTGCGTGCCTGGGCCAGGCTCTGGAACCTGCGGCCGAACGAGCCCATCCTCATGCAGATCACCGGCGTTCGCGGCGAAGGGATGGTAGACCCCCTGCAGGGCCAGGGGATTCATGCCGATGGCTGCAAGGCGCTGAGCGTCATGGTGCTGAACCGCAAAAACGTGGTAGGCGCCGAGAATCACCTTTATGCCGACAAGGCAGGAAGCCTACCCCTCGTCGACATGACCCTCGACCCAGGGGATATCCTGCATCTGCGTGATGACCGCCTGTACCATAGTGTGGATGCCGTCTCTCAGGAAGATGAGACCGAGCCCTTCGAACGCTTCATCATCATCATCAACAGCCGATTCGTGGATGAGTTCCAGAACCGCATCCTGCGCCGGCACTTCCCCGATGCGGTCCTCAACGAGACTGCTTGATATCCACCACGATTCTCACTACTAACCCTGAAGTAAAAACGACCCCCCCGGAGCCTCTCCGGGGGGGTGTCAGGGTGCCTGCTGAATTCAGCGCGGCGATCTATACTGTCGGAACAGCCTGAAATTACTGGCGAGTACCCTCGAAGGTGACGTATAGCTCGAGCTCACGCATGACCTCGGGGAAGTTGCTCATGTCGATACCAAAGTCTGCCAGGGTCAGGGTGGTGGAACCCTCGAAACCGGCACGATAGCCCCCCCAGGGATCCTCGCCTTCACCCAGCAGGGTGACAGGCATATCGATCGTATTGGTCTCGCCGTGCAGCGTCAGCTCGCCGGTCAGGATGCCTTCGTTCTCGCCCATCGGCTCGAAGCCGGTGGAGTTGAAGGTAGCAGTCGGGTACTCGCCAACAGCCAGGAAGTCTTCACTCTTGAAGTGCTTGTCGCGCTCGGCATGGTTGGTGTCGAGGCTCGCCACATCGACCTCCACGCTAGCGGACGATGCCTCCAGATTCTCGGGATCGTAGCTGAAGCTTCCGGAAAACTCCTCGAAACTACCGAGGATGTAGGAAAAGCCCAGGTGATTGATCTTGAACTGCACGAAGGCATGCTGGCCGTCGGTATCGATGGCGTAGTCGGCGGCCTGGGCCTGGGAAATGGGCACCAGGGCGGCGGCGGCCAGGGCAGTGGTGAAGCCAGTCTTCTTGATCATGGTATCTCCTTGCGGATCGTCGCGGGGGAAGGATCGCCTCAGGGGCGACGAGAGTGGTTCGGGTCGACCATACGAACCACGACATCGTTGCGATCGACTCGATGATGTTTCAGGGCCGCCAGGGCATGAACGGCCGACAGCAGGAGCAACATCAGGGCACTGTACCAGTGCACCTGGCCAGCCAGGGTGGCCTGGTCAGGCAGGTCGCTGACCAGCGCCGGGACCTCGAAGGCATCGAACACCTCGATACCCTGGCCCCCGGCGGTGGAGATCAGGTAGCCACTGACCAGCACCACGAACATCAGCACATAGAGCCCGATGTGCCCCAGGTGGGCGGACAGGCGCTCCAGACGTTGCCCCCTTGCCACCGGGGTCGGCTGGACGAGCCTCCACGCCATGCGCAGGACGATGGCAAACAGCAGCAACATGCCGACAGAGCGATGCCACCAGGGGCCCAGGTTGTACCAGCTGTCATAGTACCCGAGCCCCGTCATCCACCAGCCCAGCGCGAAGAGGCCGATGATGGCCAGGGCGCTGACCCAATGCAGCAGGATACTGACCAGGCCCCAGCCACGATGGGTGTTCTTCCACATGGTTTCTGTTGCCTCCGAGCGTGTCATCTTCGAAGGACAGCATACGCCACGGCACTATCGTCATCAGCGAATAAACCCGAACACATCATTCGGAAAAACCACATGCCGCCCGCCACGACGGACGTGACGGGCGGCATGTGAACTACTGGTGCGCTGCGGCTCACAGGGTGTCAGTCTCGCTCGGCCAGCACCTCGAGCAGCAACCGAGCCGTGGAGGCACTGGAGGCCGGATTCTGGCCGGTGATCAGGAGGCCGTCGCGCACCTGGAAGGGCGCGAAATCGTCGCTGCTGCGCTCGTAGCGACCGCCCTTCTCCTTGAGGGCATCCTCGAGCAGGTGCGGCACGACCCCGGTGAGGCCCACGGCCTCCTCCTCGCTGTTGGCGAAGCCGGTGACCTTGCGCCCCTTGACCAGCGGCTCGCCCTCGGGGGTCCTGGCCTCGAGGAGCACCGTGGGCGCGTGGCAGACGGAGGCCACCGGACGCTCGGCGGCCAGGAAGGCCTCGATCAGGCGCCGGGAATCGGCATCGCCGGTCAGATCCCACAGGGGACCGTGTCCGCCGGGATAGAAGATCGCATCGAAGTCACCGACCTCGACCTCACTGAGCTTGCGGGTCTCGGCGAGCTGCGCCTTGGCCTGGTCGTCCGCCTCGAAGCGCCGTGTTTCCTCGGTGAGGGCCTCCTCGGCCTGGGAGTTGGGGTCCACCGGCGGCTGGCCCCCCTTGGGTGAGGCCAGGGTGATCTCGGCCCCGGCGTCCTTGAAGACATAGTAGGGGGCGGCGAACTCCTCGAGCCAGAAGCCGGTCTGGTGGCCGGTATCCCCCATGCGGTCATGGGACGTCAGTACCATCAGGATCTTCATCGTTGCCCTCCTCGGGCATGAGTGAATGCGTACACAGATGAGATGGAGACGCGGGACAGGAGTTCAAGGGCAGAGGAAGGCCTCGAGCGACAAGCGCCTGCCTAGAAGGGCAGGCGCTCGTGTCGGACGGAAGGCGTGGCCCTAATAGGGCCTGTCGGTACCGGCAATCACACCAGGGCGTCGAGCCCCCGGGCCAGGTCGGCGCGGATGTCTTCCATGGCCTCCAGGCCGACTGCCACGCGGATCAGCCCCTCGGTGATCCCGGCGGCATCCTTTTGCTCCTCCGAGAGACGACCATGGGTGGTGGTGCCGGGATGAGTAATGGTGGTCTTGACGTCACCCAGGTTGCCGGTGATGGAGATCATCCGTGTGGCGTCGATCACCGACCAGGCCGCCTCGAGACCTCCCTTCAGCTCGAATCCGAGCACTGCACCGAAGCCCTGCTGCTGACGGCTGGCGAGCTCGTGCTGTGGGTGGCCGTCCAGACCGCTGTAGTGGACCCGGGCCACCGCGGGATGGCCCTCCAGCCACTCGGCGAGGATTCGGGCGTTGTCGCAATGGGCGCGCATGCGCAGGTGGAGTGTCTCGAGACCCTTGGTGAAGATCCAGGCATTGAAGGGGCTCAGGCAGGGCCCGCAGGTACGCACCACGCCGAACACTTCCTCGAGTTCCTTGTCTCGACCCACCACGGCACCGCCGATCGCCCTGCCCTGTCCGTCCAGGTATTTGGTGGCGGAGTGGATGACCAGGTCGGCACCCAGTGCCAGGGGCCTCTGCAGCGCCGGCGTCAGGAAGCAGTTGTCGATGGCCAGCAGCGCATCGTGACGATGGGCGATCCTGGCCAGGGCCGCGATGTCCACCACCTCGGAAAGCGGGTTCGAGGGAGTCTCGGCGAACAGCAAGGCCGTCGCCGGGCCGATGGCCTCCTCCCAGGCCTCGAGGTTCGACAGCTCCACGTAGCGGGTGGTGATGCCGAACTTGCCCAGGTACTTGTCAAACAGGCTGACCGTTGAGCCAAACAGCGATCGGGATGCGACGATCTCGTCGCCGGACGACAACAGGGCCAGGGCCGTGGCCATGATCGCGGCCATGCCTGAGCTCGTGGCCACACAACGCTCGCCCCCTTCCATGGCCGCCAGGCGCTGCTCGAAGGTGCGCACGGTGGGATTGGTGAAGCGCGAGTAGATATTGCCCGGCTCCTCGCCGCTGAACTTGGCCGCCGCCTCGGCGGCGCTGCCATAGACGAAGCTCGAGGTCGTGAAGATCGGCTCGCCGTGTTCCTGCTCGTGGGTGCGCTGGTGGCCGGCACGAATGGCCAGGGTCTCGAGCTCCCACTCCAGCGCTGGTGTGTGATCCTGCTGCATGACGGGCCCCTTCAGTCCTCGATGTCGTCTTCCTGGTTGTGCATCCCCACCAGGGCATGGTCGCCGGCGCTGCGCTGCTGTTTGGCATCATCGCTGCGCGAGGCCTCCAGGTCCGCCAGGTAGCGGTCGTCGATGTCACCGGTCACGTACTGACCGTCGAACACCGAGCAGTCGAAGCCATCGAGATTGGGGTTCACATCTCGACAGGCCTCCTTGAGGTCATCGAGGTCCTGGTAGAAGATCCGGTCGGCACCGATCAGCTCGCCCACCTCTTCCTCGCTGCGGCCATGGGCGATCAGCTCGCTGGCCGCCGGCATGTCGATGCCGTAGACGTTGGGATAGCGCACCGGCGGGGCGGCAGACGCAAAGTAAACCTTGCGGGCGCCTGCCTCCCGGGCCATCTGGATGATCTGCTTGCAGGTGGTCCCGCGCACGATGGAGTCGTCCACCAGCAGCACGTTCTTGTCCTTGAACTCGACGCCGATGGCGTTGAGCTTCTGGCGGACCGACTTCTTGCGCTGAGTCTGGCCCGGCATGATGAAGGTCCGCCCGATGTAGCGGTTCTTCATGAAGCCCTCGCGATAGGTCACGCCGAGGTGCTGGGCGAGTTCCAGGGCCGAAGTCCTTGATGTATCGGGAATCGGGATGACCACGTCGATATCATGCTGCGGCCACTCGTTCTGGATACGGTCACCGAGCTTGCGGCCCATCTGCATGCGGGTGCCATAGACGTAGGCACCATCGAGGATGGAGTCGGGTCGCGCCAGGTAGACATGCTCGAAGATGCAGGAGAACAGCCGAGGATCATCGGCACATGACTGGGTATGGATGGTCCCGCTCATGTCGACGAAGATCGCCTCGCCCGGGTCCAGGTCACGGTGCAGATCGAAGCCACCTACGTCGAGTGCCACCGACTCGGAGGCGATCATCACCTCCTGCCCCTGTCCCTCATCCCGGGTGCCGAACACCACCGGGCGGATCCCGTAGGGATCACGGAAGGCCACGAGGCCGACGCCATTGATGATGGCCACCGCGGCATAGGCTCCCCGGCAGCGGCGATGGACGCGGCGCACCGCGTCGAAGATGTCGCCGGGCTCCAGGTGCAGCCCCTGCTTGCCGAGTTCATGGGCGAAGACATTGAGCAGCACCTCGGAGTCGGAGCTGGTGTTGATATGGCGCAGATCGGAGGAAAACAGTTCCTGCTTGAGCTGGTCGGAATTGGTCAGATTGCCGTTATGCGCCAGGGTGATGCCGTAGGGCGAGTTGACGTAGAAAGGCTGGGATTCCGCCTCGCTGGAGGAACCGGCGGTGGGATAGCGCACATGGCCGATGCCAAGGTTGCCCTTGAGGCGGGCCATGTGGCGAGTGTGGAAGACGTCCCGCACCAGGCCGTTGCTCTTGCGCAACAGGAACCGGCCGTCATGCCAGGTCATCATGCCGGCGGCATCCTGTCCGCGATGCTGGAGAACCGTCAGGGCGTCATAGATGCCCTGGTTCACCGCTTGCTTGGCCATCAGGCCCACGATACCGCACATACCACATTACCTCGCTTGCCTGGAACTTGCTTTAATGGAGTAGGGACCGGGCCATGGCGACCGTCCCGGATTCGCTTGTCAGGGAGTCGTCGCCTCATCGGGACTTTCCGGCGTGGCCTCGGCGGGCGACGCCTGCTGTGCACCCGGAAGCGAAAGCTCGTCCAGCGACGGCGGCTCGGGCAGGCGACCTTCCCAGGCCTCAAGCTGGCTCACCGCCAAGTCGCGAAGCTGTTCGAAGGTCGGTCTCAGTTGGGCCTCCTGCCATGCCTGAAGCTGCACCAGTGGCGTCAGGCTCAGCAAGATGGTCGCCAGGACCAGTATTGCCGCCCCCTTGGCCATGCCGAAGGCGGCGCCGGTCACCCGGTTCAGGAACCCCATCCCTACCCATTCCACGGCAGCATGCACCATGCGGATGATGATGCCGCAGAGCAGGACCACCGCGAAGATCACCAGCACGAAGGCCAGCACCAGACGACCATCGGCATTGTCGATGATCCCGGACAACAGCTCCGCCACGGGTTCCGCCAACAGCCGCGCCGCCAGCAGGGCGATGATCCAGGCGGCCAGCCCCAGGGCCTCTCGAACCAGCCCGCGCAGGAAGCCGGCAAGGCCCATCACCACCAGCAGCGTCAGGAAGGCCCAATCGATCCAGGTCAGTGCCATGATCAATTGTCCGCCCGCACCAGCAGGCCCTGGAGGTTGTCCCTGGACTTGAGTTCACCCATCACTCTCTCTCCCTCCCGGGAGGTGGCGAAGGGGCCGACGTAAACGGTGGTCAGGCCGTTGTCACGGACACGACTGTAGACGGGCAGGCCCCGCTCGGCGAGATTCGACTCCAGTCGCCGGGCATTGGACGACTCACCGAAGCTGCCCACCTGCACCGCCCATTCACCCTCGGGGACGGCGTCGATCAACTCGTTTCGCTGCTGTTCCTGCTGACCGGCCAGACGCTGGTCGGCGGCGCGCGCCAGTTCGGCGATGGGATCCACGGCCGGCTCGTCGCCAGGCTCTGACGCCGCGGACGCGCGCGTGCTCTCCGGCGATGTCGATTCGGTATCGACCACGGGCTCGGCGTCCGGCGCCATCGTCTCCTCCCCTGAGGCGGGAGGAGACGATGCTGCTGCGGGAGACTGAACCTGACCAAGGCTTGCCGGCGGTTCAGGGTCGGGCAGATCGCGACGCTGAACCTCGACCGGTTGTTCGATGGTCATCACCGGCTGGGGCCGCTCGCCGCGAGGCGCCGGCTCATCGAACAGCATCGGGATGAAGATCACCGCCAGGGCAATCAGGATCACGGCTCCACTGAGACGTTCTCGCATTCCGTATTTCATCTTGCTCCCTCGATGCGCGTGGCTTCCTCTGCAGTCTGATCCGATGCCTGTTCGGCTGCCAGCTGCCACTCCAGCACGGCGGCGACGGTCAAGAAGGAACCGCAGACCAGTACGCGATCCTCGGGCTCGAGCCGGGCCGACAGCCAAGCGGCCGCCTCGGCGGGCGAATCCCCGCGGCACCACACTTGAGCATCCTGGAGTGCCAGGCGATGGGCCAGATCATCCGCCCCACGGGGCCGTGCACCCCCGAGGCTCACCGGCACCCAGGCATCCACTACCGGTGCCAGGGCGGCGATCACACCATCCGCATCCTTGTCACCGAGCATGCCGATCAGGCCGAAGGTGCGTCCCGAGCAGGGGCGTGCCGCGATTCCTCGCGCCAGGTAAGCCGCGGCATGGGGATTATGACCGACATCCAGGCACCATTGCCCCCGCCACTGCATGCGCCCGGGCAGCCGAACCGTCGACAAGGCGCGGCGGCAAGCACCCTCCTCCAGCGCCACATCAACCAGCGCCAGGGCCTGCAGGGCGCTGGCGGCATTGTCCAGCGGCAGGCCGGGATCGGGCAGTCCATCAAGATCGATGGCGAGACCGCCGCCATCCTGCCCGGACCAGCGCCAGCCCTCGCCCTCTCCCTGGCACAGGAAGGCCTCACCCAGTGCCACCACCCTGGCCCCCTGTTGGTCGGCCACCGCCCTGACACTGGACGGAAGCCTCGTACTGCCCAGCACCGCGGGACGGCGGGGTCGCAGGATACCGGCCTTCTCGCGTCCGATGCCCTCGAGGTCGGTACCGAGGAAGGCGGCATGATCATGGGCCACGGTGGTGATCACCGCGACGTCCGGGTCGATGATATTGACGGCATCCAGGCGCCCACCAAGCCCCACCTCGAGGATCGCCAGGGCGGGTCGACTCAGGGCGATCGCCCTTAGCGCACCCAGGGTCCCCACCTCGAAGTAGGTCAGGCTGATCGGCTCACCGACGAGCCGCGCCGACTCCACGGCTTCGAAGCCGGCGATCAGCGTGGCGTCATCGGCCTGCCGGCCGTCCAGGCGCAGGCGCTCGTTGTAGCGAAGCAGATGCGGGGAGGTATAGGCCGCGGTGGAGAGGCCATGGGCCAGGGCCAGCGCCTCGATCATGGCCACGGTCGATCCCTTGCCGTTGGTACCGGCGACCGTGATGATGCGGGGGGCCAACGGCTCCTCGAGAAGCCCCATGCGACGTGCAACCTCGGCCACGCGTTCGAGGCCGAGGTCGATGCCGACCGGATGGGCCGCTTCGAGCCGGGCCAGCCAGCCAGGAAGCGTATCGGGAAGGGCGTGGTCGCTCATGCCGATCGGTCAGCGCGGCGGGTCGGAACGTTCGCCGTACTGCTCGGCGTCGCTTCCCGCACTCCACTGGACGTCCTTATCGGACGCCATCTCCTGCACCTCCTCCTGTTCGGCCTGCTCGGCCGCCTGGACCAGGTCCGGCTCGTCGGTGACGGTCTCCTGACCGACCATGGGCCAATGGGTCAGCTTGCGCAGCACCCCCCCCAATCGAGCGCGAATCTCGCCTCGATGGACGATCATGTCCACGGTGCCATGCTCGAGCAGGAACTCGCTGCGCTGGAAGCCCTCCGGCAGCTGCTCGCGAACCGTCTGCTCGATGACCCGCGGGCCCGCAAAGCCGATCAGCGCATTGGGCTCGGCCACGTTGAGGTCCCCGAGCATCGCCAGCGACGCCGAGACGCCACCGAACACCGGGTCGGTGAGCACCGAGATATAGGGAACGCCGGCCTGCTTGAGCTTCTCCAGGGCCGCCGATGTCTTGGCCATCTGCATCAGCGAGAACAGCGCCTCCTGCATCCGCGCGCCGCCGGAGGCGGAGAAGCAGATCAGCGGGATGCCCTCCTCCAGGGCGACGGTGGCGGCACGCACGAACTTCTCCCCCACCACGGCCCCCATGGAGCCGCCCATGAAGGTGAATTCGAAGGCCACGACCACCACGGGCAGTCCCTCGAGGGAACCACGCATGGCGATCAACGCATCGTTCTCGCCGGTCTCCTTCTGGGCCGCCGCCAGGCGATCCTTGTACTTCTTTGAGTCGCGAAACTTGAGGCGATCCAGCGGTTCGAGCCTGGTCGCGATCTCCTCGCGCCCTTCCCTGTCAAGGAACCAGTCGAGTCTCTTGCGAGCCGTCAGGCGCAGGTGATGGTCACACTTGGGGCAGACGTTATGGTGCTTTTCCAGTTCGGGGAGATAGAGTACCGCCTCGCACTTGGGACACTTGCGCCACAGGCCGTCGGGGACGCTCGCCCGGCGATCCTTGCGCTGGATGCGGCCCACCGAGGGCACGATCTTGTCTAGCCAGCTCATGTCAGAAACACTTCCGTATAGGCTGATGCCCCGGGATGAACCAGAGGCAGGGTCGATTCGTTGGCGATGGGATCAGGCGTCCAGCGCCTGGCGCATCTCCCCCAGGACCGCCTTGAGGGCGGCGGGGATCGCCTCGGGTTGTTCGGCGTTCTCGGCGATGCGGCTGACAAGGGCCGAGCCGACGATCACACCATCGGCCACCTTGCCCACTTCCGCCGCCGAGGCGCCATCGCGAATACCGAAGCCCACGCACAGCGGCAGGTCGGTCATCTCGCGCAGCGGCGCCAGGTGCTCGGCCACGTCCTCGGCATTGAGTATCGCCGAGCCGGTAACGCCCTTCAGCGAAACATAGTAGAGATAGCCCTCGCCATGGGCGCATATTGTAGCGGCCCGGGCACGGGAGGTGGTAGGGGCGACCAGAAAGATCGAGGCAAGACCACGGGCCTTGAGCAGCGGTCCCACCTCGTCGGCCTCCTCCGGCGGCATGTCGACGATCAGCACGCCGTCGACGCCGGCCTCGGCGGCCTGATCGGCGAAGGCCTCGAGGCCGATGCGCTCCACCGGGTTGAGATAGCCCATCAGCACCACCGGGGTCTCGCTGTCGGTCCGGCGAAACTCGGCCACCATCTCGAACAGATGGGAAAGCCGCACGTGGTGCCGGAGGGCCCGCTCGCAGGCCTTCTGGATCACCGGGCCGTCGGCCATGGGATCCGAGAACGGCACGCCCAGCTCGATGATATCGGCCCCCGCCGCCACCAGGGCGTGCATGAAGCCGACGGTGTACTGGGGTGCCGGATCACCGGCAGTGATGAAGGGAATCAGTGCGCGACGGCCCTGGGCCTTGAGCGCGGAGAAGCGTTGGTCGATACGATTCATGGTCTGCGCCGTCATCTAGAATTCGATCCCGTCGATCTTTGCCACCGTCATGATGTCCTTGTCGCCCCGACCGGAGAGGTTGATCACGATGTTCTGATCGGGACGCATGGTGGGAGCCAGCACCTTTGCATAGGCCAGGGCATGGGCGGTCTCCAGCGCCGGCATGATGCCCTCGACGCGGGTCAGCTCGCGAAACGCCTCAAGGACCTCGGTGTCGTTGGCGGCCACGTAGTTGACCCGCCCCACGTCCTTCCACAGGGCGTGCTCGGGGCCGACGCCCGGATAGTCCAGACCAGCCGAGATCGAGTGGGTATCGGAGACCTGCCCTCCCTCGTCGGACATCAAGTAGGTGCGATTGCCATGCAGCACGCCGCGGGGAGCGCCGGAGGCCAGGGGCGCGGCATGGCGCCCGGTCTCGACGCCATCGCCCCCGGCCTCGACGCCGTACATGGCGACGTCATCGTCCTCGACGAAGGGGTAGAAGAGGCCCATGGCGTTGGAGCCGCCGCCCACGCAGGCGATCAGCGCATCGGGCAACTGGCCGAACTCCTCGAAGGACTGACGGCGCGCCTCGCGGCCGGCCACCGAGTTGAAATCGCGCACCAGCATCGGGTAGGGATGCGGTCCCGCCACGGTGCCGATGATGTAGAAAGTGTCATCGACGTTGGTCACCCAGTCGCGCAGCGCCTCATTCATTGCATCCTTGAGGGTACGGGTGCCGGACTCCACCGGGATGACGTTGGCCCCCAGCAGGCGCATGCGGTAGACGTTGAGCTTCTGGCGCTGCACGTCCGCGGCGCCCATGTAGACCTCGCACTCCAGGCCCAGGCGCGCCGCCACGGTAGCCGTGGCCACACCATGCTGGCCGGCGCCGGTCTCGGCGATCACCCGTGGCTTGCCACTCTTCTTGGCCAGCAGCGCCTGGCCGATGGTGTTGTTCACCTTGTGGGCGCCAGTGTGGTTGAGGTCCTCGCGCTTGAGCCAGATCTGTGCCCCACCGAGCTGCTTCGACCATCGCTCCGCATGATAGAGCGGTGACGGGCGGCCCACGAAATGGGCCAGGTCATAGTCGAATTCCGCCTGGAAGGCCGGGTCATCACGAAGACTCAGGTAGGTCTTCTCCAGCTCATCCAGGGCGAAGCTCAGGGTCTCCGAGACGAACCGTCCGCCATAGGCGCCAAAATGGCCGCGGGCATCCGGCAGTCGGGTCAGGTCACTGAACTTGCTCACGAAAGACACCTCATAGGGTCGCCAGAAGGGGTGTAGGAGAAACAGGGTTATATGATTGGTTCAAGGGTCGGAACGTTGATCATCGGCCCAGCGCACGGCCCGCAGGAAAGCCGCCATGCGGGCGGTTTCCTTGACGCCGGGCGCGGCCTCTATGCCACCGGAGACATCCACCGCGAAGGGGCGAACGGCCGCTATCGCCTCGCCCACATTATCCGGCGTCAGGCCTCCGGCGAGGATAACAGGTTTTACCAGGCTTGCGGGGATTCGCGACCAGTCGAAGGTCTCCCCCGTGCCGCCCGGCACGCCCGGGCGATAGGCATCGAGCAGCAGAGCCCGAGCGCCCCGATAGGTCTCGGCGGCGGCGTGAAGGTCCAGACCATCACGCATGCGCAGCGCCTTGATCCAGGCACGCCCCGCCGCCGCGCAGGTGGCGGGGGACTCGTCGCCGTGGAACTGCAGCAGATCAAGGTGCGCGACACAGCGATCGACCAGCGCCGGTGACGGGTCGACAAAGAGCCCCACCCGGGTGACGAAGGCCGGGATCCGGGCACTCAGCTCGGCAAGCCTCTCCGGATCAATGGCGCGACCGCTTCCCGGCCAGAGCACGAAGCCCAGGGCATCGGCGCCAGCCGCTACGGCGGCGTCGACGTCCTCCTCGCGGGTGAGGCCGCAGAACTTGACGCGGGTACGAGTCGGAATCGGCATGATGGCATCGGTCTCCGGGTATGTCAGGAACTCAATCGTGAAGCAGGTGACGCTCCCACCGGGAGGCGCCGGCCAGGGGACGGCTACGCATCGGCGGCCACAGGTCCCCCGCGGCGAAACTCGACCATCGGGCAATCGGGCAGGGCCCGCTCGCCGGTCCACTCGCCAAGGAAGGCCAGCAGGTTGGGTCCCAGCGGTTCCCGGGGAAGCCCCCATCGCTCGTCATAAAGCGAGTCGACGAAGTGCAGGCCACAGGCCGGGGCGGTCACGTCCGCCAGGGAACGGTCCTTGAGGGCCATGAGCTCGGTCAGGTAGCTGTCACCCTGCTCACCCCGCCCCACCGTCACAAGAGCGCCGACGATATTGCGGATCATATGGTGCAGGAAGGCGTTGCCCTGGACATCGATGACCACCAGGGGGCCATGGCGATGCACCTCGATGAAATGGAGGCGACGCCAGGGGGTCTTCGACTGACAGCCGGCGGCCCGGAAGCTCGAGAAGTCATGTTCGCCCACCAGGGCCTGAGCGGCCCGGTGCATGGCATCGGCATCCAGGGGATCGCGGCACCAGGTGGCGTTGGCCCGCTCCAGCACCGGCCGGCTCGGCTGGTTGAGGATCACGTAGCGGTAGCGCCGCGCCAGGGCCTTGAAGCGGGAATGGAAGTCGTCGGGGACCGGCTTGACCCAGCGCACCGCGACATCCCGGGGCAGGTTGGCGTTGACGCCGAACACCCAGGCCTTCTCGGAGCGAGGGACCGGCGGGTCGAAATGGATGATCTGTCGGGTCGCATGCACGCCGGAGTCAGTGCGCCCACTGGCGTGGACGGTGATCGGCTGGCCCGCGGCCACCTTAGCGAGCGCGGCTTCCAGGGCGGCCTGCACCGAGGGAGAATGCTTGAGACGCTGCCAGCCGCAGTAGCCACTGCCGTCATACTCCACCCCCATGGCCAGGCGGCCAGTGAGGGGGTGGCGTTCATCGAGATATCTGAAAAGGGTCATTCGGCCTCATGGCGAGTGTTGGTCAAGCCATTCGCGGGCCTCCCTCCTGACATCCGGATCGTTGGACTCATCGATCAGGCTTTCGAGGAGTGCCCGGGCCTGGCCGGACTCGCCGGCATCCAGTAGGCGCCGCGCCTCTGCCAGTGTCGAGGTGGAGGAAGCCGCCGCGGAAAAGTGAGCATTATCCCCCGAGAGCGGCGGGAAGGCCACCTCCTCGACGTCCCAGTCCTCGGGTACATCACGACCGGACCTGAACCTGGACGCCGGGGTTGTCTCACCCGCATCGGCAGTGTCGCCGGCATCTCCGGTCTCCGACGGCGTGAAGTCCACACTGGGCTGCATGGGCGTCTCCTCGCGAGGAGCAGATTTCTCCTCCAGGGCCGGCGGAAGATAGTCGATGAAGTTGCTTCCGTCTTCGGACTGGGTCGTCTCATGCGCCGATCGTGATGGTTCATCGGCAGCCGACTCCGGCGGCGTCTCATCTTCCGGCCCAGGGGCGGCGAGAGGATCGGCCGGCGAATCGGGGCCCGACTCGATATCGGGAGGACGATAACCCTCCAGGGGGCCGGATGGTTCGTCGTCGATCGATGGCTCGCCGTCAACTGCCTGCGGAGTCGGTTCATCCGACGGGCCACCGAGAGGATCAGGCCGCGCATCGGCCGGCGACTCGGGAGGAGAATCCAGTTCGGGAGGACGATAACCGGCCAGGGGGTCGGACAGCTCGTCGTCGATCGATGGCTCGCCGTCAACTGCCTGCGGAGTCGGTTCATCCGACTGGCCGCCGGCCGAATCCTCACGGGAAGGCTCCATGGGCTTCGCCTGCGGCGGCCCATCCCGACCGGAATCAAGGGGAGGCTCCGGCCGGACATCATCCGGCGTCTCGGGACCGGACTCCGGCTCGGGAGGGCGATAACCGGGAGGTGGCACAGACGGTTCGTCGTCGATGGATGGCGCATCCGGAGTGGCTTTCGGGGCCGGATCAGCCGATAGACGGTCTGACGGATACTCGCGGGAAGGCTCCCTGTCACTGTCGGAAGCACCCCCATCGCTGGTCTCGTCTGGATCCTCGTGAAGGTCCTCGTGAAGATCGAACCGACGGGGCGGCAACTCGTCGGCGACGGGGAAGACGGCCCGCTCGGGAAGGGGATGAGCCGGACCCTCAGGCGGCTTCTCGGAACCCGTCGGCGGCTCGGCATCGGTCGTCGAGGAACGCTTCTGATGGCGCGTCATCAGCTGCGCCACCTCGGCCTGGATATCCGGGTCATCGCCGTCGCGCAACTGCTCGGCCTGCCGCTCCGCGGCAGCGTGATCTCCCTGCTCAAGCTGCACCCGAAGCAGCTTGAGTCTAAGGTCGTCGCGGCCGGGTTCTCTGGCAAGGCTTGATTCAAGCAGTTCGCGCGCCTGATCGTAACGCCCGTAGGCGATGAAGATATCGGCCTCGTTGATGGCCTCGGCCTCGGGCATGGAGGCACGCACCGACGACTTCTGACCCTCGTCGCGAACGTCGGCCCTCTCGGTCGTACCGACAGCATCCGGCATCACCACACCGCTGGCCGTAGGATCCAGGGGCTGCGCCTCGTTGAACACCGGTGCTGGCGCCTGCTCCCGACGGCGACGGCTGCGCAACAGGGCCCATAGCGCCAGCAGGGCCGCCAGTCCGGCACCACCCAGCATCAGGTTGCGGTCGATCGCACCCTGGTAGAGGGCGCCCCACCAAGGCGTCTGCTGGGTAGGCGGCGGCTGGCTACCGGGCGCCACCACGCCGCCAGTGCCCGCGGCATCGACACCGCTTCCCCCGGCAGTCAGGCTGGCCAGCTGGTCACGCAGGGCGTCCAGCTCCTCACGCAGATCACCGAGCTCGGTCTGAAGCTCATCACGCTCGTTACGCACCGCCTCCAGCACCTCCCGGTTGTCCAGCGAGCGTTCCTCGAGGCGCAGCAGCCGCTCGTCCTCGGTGAGCTCGCCGGCCCCCTGAATCGATGCCAGCACCTCGGGATCGATGAACGGGCCTTCTCCACCAGTGCCAGGCGCGAGCGCCAGGGAAAGGAACGTGCCCTGCCCATCCTCTGCCGGAGCCGATGAAGCCTCCCCCTGCACGACCGACAGGCTCTCTGCCGATGACAGCCCCTCCTCGGTGGCCACCTCGGCATCGCTGAGAAGTGTCAGCCGCTGTCCGGGCTCGCCGGGAACTTCCCGCTCGCTGGCCACTTCGGCCGTCGCCGGCTCGGACGAGGCGGCGTCGGGGCTTCCCACAGGCGCAACCTCCTGGTCCTCTGTGCTGGCCACCGCCGACACAGGGGCGGTGGCGCCGAGTGGCACGCGCGCCGGCGCCCCGTTCCCTCGATTGGCCCAGGCCTGGTTCATGGCCTGGACGAGGCGGTCCGCCTCAGCAGAGGTGCGCGCCGCAATGACATCACGAGAAGGCACCACCAGAGTAAAACCGGCGCGCATAGCGTTGATGTTGCCGGATGAGAAGACCTGCGGGTTGGCTTCGACCAGGGCCAGCATCATCTGATTAATGCTGATGCCGCTATCCGGCCGCAGCCGGCCGGCAACGGCCCAGAGGGTGTCGCCGCTGCGCACCCAGGCAGGATCGCCCGAACCGGCCGCGACCGATGTACGGGCCACGGCACGAGAGGCAGGCTCCGGGGACGACGCAGACGAGCGCGGGATGGCCGTGGCCTCCCGAGTCGCCCTGGGAGATCCACTGACCAGGGCCGGGAGCCGATCATAATCCGGCGGATCGAGCAGCAGGGTCACCTCCCGGAGTTGCTGTCCTCCGGGCCAGTCGAAACGCAGTAACAGGTCGATCCAGGGTTCGCGAACGGCACGCTCGGTGGTCAGGTCGAGCATCAGGCGCCCCTGACGCCGGGTCACGTCCATCTTAACGCTGGCCGCGAGCGGCGTGCGCGGGAGTCCTGCCGCCGCGAAGGCCCCGTCATCGGCCACGGAGACATTGAGCAGGTCAGCCTGCAGTCCGGCACTGTCCGTCAGTGGAATGCTGGCCCTCAACGGCGAACTGAGCGTCGAGTTCACCTCGGCCTCCCCCAGGCCGAGGGCCAGCACCAGGGGGCTGGCGGCGGAGAGAGAAAGCAGCATGGCAAATGTCAGCTTGCGTTTCATCGGGTTCCCTTGCGTCGTTGCTCCACGCCACCTCAAGCCGGGCGACGGAATGGTCATATATTCTTGATAGTCATGAAGACTGTGTAACACATTCTACGTAATGACGCGCCCTACCCGTCCATCAACGGGCATCATACCTTCAACATAAGACATTGATCGCGGCACGCGCGAATCCCCCCTCACTAACGAAAAACGGGGTACCTCTCCTGGGAGACACCCCGCTCGCCTTCGCTCGCGACTTGATCTACAAATCTTGCAGCGACTACTGCTCCCTCAGGACCTTGAGCATGCGCTTGAGTGGTTCGGCGGCACCCCACAGCAGCTGGTCACCGACACTGAAGGCGGATAGATACTCGCCCCCCATGGCCAGCTTGCGCAGACGCCCCACGGGTACGTTCAGTGTGCCGGTGGCGGCCGCCGGAGTGAGGCCGTCGATGGTGGCATCCTTGTCGTTGGCGATGACACGGACCCACTCGTTGTGCCTGGCCAGGCGATCCTCGATCTCGTCGATCGGGACGTCCTTCTTCAACTTGATGGTGAAGGCCTGGCTATGGGAGCGCATGGCACCGATGCGCACACAGAGCCCATCAATGGGGATCGGATTGTCCTGGAGACCGAGGATCTTGTTGGTTTCCACCGACCCCTTCCACTCCTCCTTGCTCTGTCCGTTCTCCATGGGCTTGTCGATCCAGGGCAGAAGGCTACCGGCCAGCGGTGCACCGAAGTTGTCGGTGGGGAAGTCTCCGCTGCGCATGGCCGCCGTCACCTTGCGATCGATGTCGAGAATGGCGCTGGCCGGATCGGCAAGCTCACTGGCCACGCTGTCACGCAGGCCGCCCATCTGGTTGAGCAGTTCGCGCATGTGCTTGGCGCCGGAACCGGAAGCGGCCTGGTAGGTCATGGAGGTCATCCACTCGATCAGGTCGGCCTCGAAGAGGCCGCCCAGCCCCATCAGCATGAGGCTGACGGTGCAGTTGCCACCGACGAAGGTCCTGGCGCCCTTGGCCAGCTGGGCATCGATGACGTGACGGTTGACCGGGTCGAGGACGATGGTCGCCTCGTTGGCCATGCGCAGGGTACTGGCGGCATCGATCCAATAACCCTTCCAGCCACCCTGGCGGAGGTCGGCGTAGACCTTCTCGGTGTAGTCGCCGCCCTGGCAGGTGACGACCACGTCCAGCGCCTTGAGGGCCTCGAGGTCGAAGGCATCCTTGAGCGGAGGAACATCGACGCCGACATCGGGTCCTGCCTGGCCGACCTGGGAGGTGGTGAAGAAGATCGGCTCGATGCCCTTGAAATCCCCGTCATCGAGCATCCGCTGCATCAGCACGGAACCGACCATGCCACGCCAACCGACAAAACCGACTTTCAACATGTGAAGCCCTCCAAGATCGAATGTGCGGAACATTATACATGAGCCGGCCCCGCCTGGCAGGCGGGGCCGGTGGTGGTCGTTGCTGGCCGCGGCGGCCGGGCTGGCGCGCTGCGACCTCTCGCGACTAGAGGGCCTCGAAGGCCTCCAGCACGGCATCGCCCATCTCGGCGGTCGAGACGGTGCGGGTTCCCTCGGCGGCAATGTCGGCCGTCCGCAGGCCGTCGTCCAGCACCTTGCCCACCGCCGCCTCGATCCGCGCGGCCAGGGCCGGCTCGTCCAGGGAATAGCGCAGCATCATGGCCACCGAGAGGATGGTTGCCAGCGGGTTGGCGATGCCCTGGCCGGCGATATCCGGCGCGCTGCCATGGCAGGGTTCATACATGCCCTGCCCGCTCTCGTTGAGCGAGGCCGAAGGCAGCATGCCGATGGAACCGGTCAGCATCGCAGCGGCATCGGAGAGGATGTCACCGAACATGTTGCCGGTGACCATGACGTCGAATTGCTTGGGCGCGCGGACCAGCTGCATGGCGGCGTTGTCGACGTACATGTGGGAGAGCTCGACATCCGGGTATTCCGGCGCCAGGCGCTCCATCACCTCTCGCCACAGGATGGTGACCTCAAGCACGTTGGCCTTGTCCACCGAGCAGAGCTTCTTGCCTCGCTTCTGCGCCATCTCGAAGGCCACACGACCGATGCGCTCGATCTCGCTCTCGGAATAGACGTAGGTGTTGAAACCCACCCGCTCGCCGCCGCGCTCCTCGATGCCGCGGGGCTGGCCGAAATAGATGCCGCCGGTCAGCTCGCGGACGATCATGATGTCGAGCCCGGCCACCAGCTCGGGCTTGAGGCTGGAGGCAGCGGCCAGTTGGGGATAGGTGATAGCCGGGCGCAGGTTGCCGAACAGGCCGAGATGCTTGCGCACGCCGAGCAGCCCCTTCTCGGGGCGCTTGCTGAGATCCTCGATGCGATCCCATTTCGGGCCGCCCACCGCGCCGAGCAGGATGGCGCGGGCCGCCCTGGCCTTCTCCAGGGTCTCGGCCGGCAGCGGCTCGCCGTGCACATCATAGGCGGCACCACCCAGCAGGGCCTCCTCCACCTCGACGTCCAGGCCGCGGGCCTGGCAGGCGGCCAGGATACGGCTGGCCTGGGCGGTGATCTCGGGGCCGATGCCGTCACCCGGTAGTACCAGAATCTTCTGTGTCATTGTGTCGTCCTTGTGTCATCACAGCCAGGGGATGTGGCCATGCCGAGGGCAGGCTGAAGAGGAGGTCCTGCGCCAGGGGTGAGAAGCACTGCTTCGAACGGGCTGGCCAAGGATGGCCAGCACTGGTCCTGCAAGCGGAGCAGGACGCGAGAGCGAAGCAGGGCGTCGGTAGCGCCCAGGGACGGGTTTACAGCGCCTCCTCGCAAGCCTGCCCGCGGCGATAATGCCACCGCGGGCTGCGCTGCAGATGGTTAGCAGGCCTCAGGCCTGAGCGGGGTCTCGGAACAGCCAGGGCCGCGCGGCGCGATGCTTCGCCTCGAAGGCGCGAATGGCGTCCTCGTCCTTCAGGGTGATGCCGATATCATCGAGCCCTTCGAGCAGGCAGTGCTTGCGAAACGCGTCCACCTCGAACTCGATGACTTCGCCCGACGGTGTGATCACCTGCTGTTGCTCGAGGTCCACGTCGAGTCGATAGCCCTCGTTGGCCTCGACCTCGGCGAAAAGGCGGTCGATGGTTTCCTCGGACAGGGGGACCAGCAGCAGGCCGTTCTTGAAGGCATTGTTGTAGAAGATGTCGGCAAAGCTTGGCGCGATCACCACCCGGAAGCCAAAATCCTCCAGCGCCCAGGGGGCATGCTCGCGAGAGCTGCCGCATCCGAAGTTGCGACGAGTCAGCAGCACGCTCGCGCCCTGGTAGCGGGACTGGTTGAGCACGAAGTCGGGGTTCTTCGGGCGCTTGGAGACATCCTGACCGGGCTGGCCCTCATCGAGGTAGCGCAACTCGTCGAAGAGGTTGACGCCAAACCCGGTGCGCTTGATCGACTTCAGGAACTGCTTGGGGATGATCAGGTCGGTGTCGACGTTGGCCCGATCGAGCGGGGCGACGAGGCCTTCCGTGCGTACGAACTTGTTCATGGTTCAGGCCTCCTGGGCAGCGGATGAGGCGTCGAACGGTCGGACGTCGACATTCCTTACATCAACAAAGTGACCGGCGATCGCCGCGGCGGCGGCCATCGCCGGGCTGACGAGGTGGGTGCGTCCACCGAAGCCCTGGCGCCCCTCGAAGTTGCGATTCGAGGTCGAGGCGCAGTGTTCTCCGGCGCCGAGCTTGTCGGCGTTCATGGCCAGGCACATGGAGCAGCCGGGTTCTCGCCACTCGAAGCCCGCCTCGAGGAACACCTTGTCGAGACCCTCTGCTTCTGCCTGACGCTTCACCAGACCCGAACCCGGTACGATCATGGCGAGCTTGATGGAGTCGGCGACCTTCTTGCCACGGGCCACCTTGGCCGCCTCGCGCAGGTCCTCGATGCGCGAATTGGTGCAGGAGCCGATGAACACCTTGTCGAGGTGGATGTCGGTGATCTTCTGCCTGGGCGAGAGCCCCATGTACTCGAGCGCCCGAGTGTAACCGCGCTGCATGGTCTCGTCGGCGGCATCGACCGGGTCCGGGACTTCACCGGAGATGCCTGTGACCATCTCTGGGCTGGTGCCCCAGGAGACTTGCGGCTCGATCTCGGCGGCATCCAGGGTCACCACCTTGTCGAAGACGGCGTCGGCGTCGGAGACCAGGTCGCGCCAGTCCGCCACGGCGGCGTCCCACTGTGCACCCGTGGGGGCATAGTGGCGATCGCGCAGGTAATCGATGGTGGTGTCGTCCACGGCGATCAGGCCGACCCGGGCACCGGCCTCGATGGCCATGTTGCACACCGTCATACGCCCTTCCATGGAGAGGTCGCGAATGGCGCTGCCGGCGAACTCGATGGCACAGCCGGTACCGCCCGCGGTGCCGATGTGGCCGATGATCGCCAGCACGATGTCCTTGGAGGTGACGCCGGTACCGAGCGTGCCCTCGACGCGCACCTGCATGTTCTTCATCTTCTGGGCGAGCAGGCACTGGGTGGCCAGCGCATGCTCCACCTCGGAGGTGCCGATGCCATGGGCAAGCGCGGCGAAGGCACCGTGGGTGGCGGTGTGGGAGTCACCGCAGACCACGGTCATGCCCGGCAGTGTCGCGCCCTGCTCCGGGCCCACCACGTGGACGATGCCCTGACGCGGATCGTTGATCTTGAACTCCTCGATGCCGAACTCGACGCAGTTGTCATCCAGGGTCTGCACCTGGATCAGCGACACCGGGTCCTTGATGCCGGCATTCCCCTCGGCTCGCTCCTTGATGGTAGTGGGCACGTTGTGGTCCGGCGTCGCCAGATTGGCATCGAGGCGCCACGGCTTGCGGCCCGCCAGGCGCAGGCCCTCAAAGGCCTGGGGCGAGGTCACCTCGTGGAGCAGTTGACGGTCGATGTAGATCAGCGCGGTGCCGTCACCACGCTCCTTGACGAGGTGCTGAGACCACAGTTTGTCGTAGAGTGTCTGGCCTGCCATATCGTTCTCCCGGGCCTTGGGCCCTTGGTGTCCGGTCTCTCGTTGTTACTTGTGGCGCGGCTGCTCGCCGTTGGCCGTCGTGAGAACAGTCTCCTGCTCCTCGCTCATAAAATCAATTCATGTTATTTATGGATTGGATTCCAAAAAGGAATTCCATTCATCGCCCGGAGAACCCGACCATGGACACCCAGAGCCTACAGGCCTTCCTGGCCGTGGCGGACAGTGGCAGTTTCTCCCGCGCCGCCGAGCAGCTGCACCTGACCCAGCCGGCGGTCAGCAAGCGCATCGCGGTACTCGAAGGACAGACCGATGCCCGGCTGTTCGACCGCATCGGCCGCCGGGTGACCCTCACCGAGGCCGGGCGGGTGCTGCTCCCCCGGGCCCGGCAGATCCTGGTGATGGTGGATGACAGCCGCCGTGCGCTGGGCAACCTGGATGGCAGCGTAGTCGGCAGCCTTACGCTTGCCACCAGCCACCATATCGGCCTGCACCGGCTGCCGCCCCTGCTCAAGTCATATACCCGAGAACACACCGGTGTGCGACTGGACCTGCACTTCCTGGATTCCGAACAGGCCTATCAGGGGGTACTGGACGGCGAGCTCGAGATCGCCGTGGTGACCCTAGCCCCGCATCCGGCTCCACAGCTCGAGGTGGTGCCGGTCTGGGTCGACCGCCTGTGTTTTGTCTGCGCCCCCGATCATCCCCTCGCCGGTTACCGCCGGCTGGCGCTAAAGGAGCTGTGCGCCTTCGATGCGGTCTTGCCAGGCCCACTGACCTTCACTCGCGGCCTGATCGAGTCACGCTTCTCATCGGCCGGGCTCGACCTGCCCGTGACGCTATCCACCAACTATCTGGAGACACTGAAGATGATGACGGCCATCGGCCTGGGTTGGAGCCTGCTGCCCGAGCGACTGGTAGCGGACGACCTGCACGTGCTCGAGGTGGATCACCCACCGATCCACCGCCCGCTGGGCTATCTCGTCCACCGCAGCCGCACCCTCTCCAATGCCGCTCGGGCGATGATCGCGCAACTCGATGACGCCCGCGAGCCGGCCGCCAGGGAATGGCGCTGAGCTGTCCGGCCGGAGCACATGGCGACGCAACTCGAGGCGTCAGGCCGCACGCTCCCATGGAATGCGACGGGACAGCCTCAAGGCAAATTGTTTAGACTGCTTACAATTCTCCCTGGGAACCCCATTCAGTGTCCGACACCACCGTTGCCACACTCATCCCTCGTCATGCCCCGGCCGGCGGCCTGATCCTTGCCGGCCTCATCCTGCAGGTCCTGACGTTCACCGGCCTCTCCCTGCCGAATCATCTGGTGGGCTACTGCCTGTGGCTGGCGACGGCCATGCTGTGGCGGGATATTCCCCGCCGCACCCGACGCCAGGCCGGCCTGCTCGCCATGATCGGGCTGACGCTGCTGGTGCTGGCTCAGGTCTGGCACGGGGCCAGGATTGATTGGCCGGGCATCCTCGACGGCAACACCTATGTGGTCGCCATGCTGGTGGGAGTCAGCTTCATCGGCTTGATAGGGAACCTGCGGGGCCGGTCACGCTCGCCGGGCAAGGCCCTGACCGGCACCCGCGGCATGCTTGGCACCTGGCTGGGCGTCCACTTGCTCGGGTCGATCCTGAACCTCTCCACGGTCTTCATGGTGGGCGATCGCCTGGAGCGGCGCGGCCCGCTCTCCATGCCCCAGTTGCTGGGCCTCAACCGCGGACTCTCCAGCGCCGCCCTCTGGTCGCCCTTCTTCGCCTCCATGGGGGTGGTGATGACCCTGGCGCCCGAGATGCGCTACACCAACATCCTCGCCTTCGGGCTACCGCTGGCCATGGCCTCGGGGATGCTGACGGTCGGCGAGCTGTCGCGGCGCTTCGAGCTCACCGACACCTCCGGCTTCTCGCTGTCACCGCGAAGCCTGCTGATGCCGGTGAGCATGGCGGGCCTGGTGATGCTCTTCCACTACGGCCTGACGCCGCGGCTGTCCATCGTCAGCATCATCACCTTCCTGCTGCCCGCCGTGGCACTGCTGTCCAACCTGCCTCGGGGAATGAACTGGACACGAGAGCGGGTCCATCGGCACACCA
Organism: Halomonas aquatica; assembly: GCF_040196335.1. Classification (NCBI taxonomy): domain Bacteria; kingdom Pseudomonadati; phylum Pseudomonadota; class Gammaproteobacteria; order Oceanospirillales; family Halomonadaceae; genus Halomonas; species Halomonas aquatica. The sequence continues at coordinate 100,924 of NZ_JBEGCJ010000003.1, read as the reverse complement.
TCACCCGGCTGCCAGCGATGCGCGGCGAGATCTCGCTGTTCCTCTGCGCGGGACTGCTGACCATGGGTCTCTCGACCTTCATCGGCGCCGCCACCGGCAATGACTGGACGCTCTTTGCACGCTTTGGCCCTCTGGAGGCCTCGGCCAGCTTCCTGGCTATCGTGATCAGTGCCGCGGCAGGCCTGCATCCCATCATCGGCGTCTCGGTACTCGCCTCGATGATCGATCTCGATGGTGGGCGCCAGACGCTGTTTGCCTTCGTGGCCCTTGCCTCCTGGGCGGTGGGCACCAGCGTCGGACCCTTGTCGGGGATCAACCTCTCACTGCAGGGGCGCTACGGGGTCAGTGCCTCAGGGATGATGCGCGAGAACCTGGGCTATGCCACGGCCATGACCGGACTCGTCCTGGTCGCCATCCTAGTGATGGATCACCTGCTTTAAGGCGATGACGCCGGCAGTCAGGTACCGCCGCCACTGGTGGATCACTCGGGGGCGCGCACGAAGTAGCGATGGCCGCACTGGTGGCAAGGCTCGATGCGGGCGACCCCCTCGAGTTCGACGATGGCGTCACAGTGAATGCAGGCCATGCGACCGGGCGCGGCCATCTCGCCGGCGACGTAGTCGGCGCGCGAAGCCTCCAGATCGTCCTCGAGCTGTTCCCGCTCGATCACGCTGCGGTCGGCGATGGAGAGCAGGGAGTCGACCACCTTGCGAGACAGCATGGACAGATCGATGCCCAGCCAGGCGGCAACACCCTCGCCACCGGCCGCCAGGTAGCGACGCATCTCCTTGAGATCACGCTCGACCCAGGCGCGCAGCAGGGAGAGCTCGTCCTTGGTGAATTCCTCCAGATCGGCCTCGAACTCCACCGCATCATCGAGATCCTGCTGCAGGTTCTCCCAGGTCAGCTCGTCGGCCCCCTCGCGCAGGCGCTCGAGCATGCGCTCATAGCCCTCGCGCAGGCGGTGATCATGGTGCGGATCCTTTTGCTCGTTCATGGTGCTGTCCTCGTATCGCGATTTGGGCTTTCGGGTCGGACGGTGCTGCCCATAGCCGCCGCCCGCCGTGCTGGGGTATCCTAACCGTTCGCCAGTTATTCCATTTAGACGACATCCCGCCGGACATTCAATGGTTTCGCGCCGCGCCGGCGCCCGACCTTGACGCCGGACAAGGGCTGCTGACATGCGCGGTGCCGAGGCGCTGCGCTCGACTTGCAAGGTACCCGAAGACAGCGATGGACGCACAGTACAAGCCCCACGAAACCGAACGCGACGCCCAGCAGTTCTGGGACAAGAACCAGTGCTTCAAGGCGGTGGAAGACGCCAACCGTGAGAAGTTCTACTGCCTGTCGATGTTCCCCTACCCCAGCGGCAAGCTACACATGGGGCATGTGCGCAACTACACCATCGGCGACGTGGTCTCCCGCTACCAGCGGATGCAGGGCAGGAACGTCATGCAGCCCATGGGCTGGGACGCCTTCGGCATGCCGGCGGAGAACGCCGCCATCCAGAATCGGGTACCACCCGGCAAATGGACCTACGACAACATCGACTACATGCGTCGTCAGTTGAAGGCGCTGGGCTTCGCCTATGACTGGAGCCGCGAGTTCGCCACCTGCGATGTCGACTACTACCGCTGGGAACAGTGGTTCTTCACCAAGCTCATCGAGAAGGGCCTGGTCTACAAGAAGATGTCCACGGTCAACTGGGACCCGGTCGACAAGACGGTGCTGGCCAACGAGCAGGTGATCGAGGGGCGCGGCTGGCGTTCCGGTGCACTGGTGGAGCGCAAGGATATCCCGCTGTGGTTCCTCAAGATCACCGACTACGCCGAGGAGCTGCTGGCCGACCTGGATGAGATCGACTGGCCCGAGCAGGTCAAGACCATGCAGCGCAACTGGATCGGCAAGTCGCGCGGCGTGGAGCTCAGCTTTCAAATAACATCCGCTGAGGAAACCGCCGCCGAGCCGCTCTCGGTCTACACCACCCGTCCCGACACCCTGATGGGTGTGACCTATGTCGCCGTGGCCGCCGGCCACCCGTTGGCCAGGCAGGCCGCCGAGGGCGACCCTGAGCTCGCCGCCTTCGTCGAGGAGTGCTCCCACGGCGGCACCTCCGAGGCCGAGCTCGCCACCATGGAGAAGAAGGGCATGCCGACCGGCCACCTGGCCGTGCATCCCCTGACGGGGCGCGAGGTACCGGTCTATGTGGCCAACTTCGTGCTGATGGAGTACGGCACCGGAGCGGTGATGGCGGTGCCCGGCCACGACCAGCGCGACTGGGAGTTCGCGACCAGGTACAGCCTGCCCATCGAGGCGGTGATCGCCGATGCGAACGGCCAGGCTCCGGACCTCTCCGAGGGCGCCCACGACGACTACGGTACGGTAATCAATTCCGGCGAATTCGATGGCCTGGACTTCCAGGCCGCCTTCGATGCCATCGCCAAGCGGCTCAGCGAGCTAGGCTGCGGCGAGGTGAAGACCAACTTCCGACTGCGCGACTGGGGGGTGGCTCGCCAGCGGTACTGGGGGGCGCCGATCCCGGTCAAGTACGGCCCCGAGGGGCAGACGGTGCCGCTCACCGACGAGGAGCTGCCGGTCGCCCTGCCCATGGAGGTCACGGTCGACGCCACCGGTTCGCCGCTCAAGCGCATGCCGGAATTCTCCGACCTCGGCGATGGCTGGACCCGCGAGACCGATACCTTCGACACCTTCATGGAGTCGTCCTGGTACTACGCCCGCTTCTGTTGCGCCGACAACATGGAGGCGATGCTCGATGAGAGAGCCAACTACTGGCTGCCGGTGGATCTCTACATCGGTGGCATCGAGCACGCCATCCTGCACCTGCTGTATGCGCGCTTCTTCAACAAGCTGATGCGCGACTTCGGCCTGGTGGAGACCGACGAGCCCTTCCAGCGACTGCTCACCCAGGGCATGGTCATCGCAGAGACCTTCTACCGACCTGCCGAGAATGGCGGCAAGGAGTGGTTCAACCCGGCCGACGTGGAGGTCAAGCGCGACGAAAAGGGCCGCCCGGTCAGCGCTGTGCTGGCCGCTGATGGCCAGCCCGTGGAGATGGGCGGCATCGAGAAGATGTCCAAGTCCAAGAACAACGGCGTAGACCCGCAATCCATGATCGACCGTTTCGGTGCCGACACTGTGCGCCTGTTCATGATGTTCGCCGCGCCGCCCGAGCAGTCCCTGGAGTGGTCCGACTCCGGCGTCGAGGGCGCCAGCCGCTTCCTCAAGCGCCTTTGGCGCCTGGTCAGCGAGCACCTGGAGGCCGGCACGCCCGGCACCCTCGACGCCCAGGCACTGACCCAGCCCCAGCGCGAGCTGCGACGCAAGACCCACGAGACGATCGGCAAGGCCGGTGACGACATCGGCCGGCGCACGACCTTCAACACGGCCATCGCCGCGGTGATGGAACTGACCAACGCGCTCTCGAAGTTCGAGGACACCTCGCCACATGGCCTGGCCGTGGCGCGTGAGGCGGTGGAGGCCTGCGTGCTGCTGCTCGCGCCGATCACGCCCCACGCCTGCCATTCCCTGTGGCAAGAGCTTGGCCACGACGAGCCGGCGATCGATGCCCCCTGGCCGCGGGTGGACGAGTCGGCCCTGGCGCGGGACACCATCGAGCTGGTGGTGCAGGTCAACGGCAAGTTGCGGGCCCGCATCGAGGCACCCGCCGACGCTGAGAAGGATGCCATCGAGGCCCAGGCCCTCGCTGCCGAGAACGTCCAGCGTCATACCGAGGGCAAGACCATCCGCAAGGTGATCGTCGTGCCCGGCAAGCTCGTAAATATCGTGGTGGGCTGACCGCCCTACCCCCTTCATCGCGTCAGACGGGAGACTGGCCCATGCAGCGCCGACACCTTCTGCGAATCGGCCTCGCCGCCGGCGCCTCGCTGGCGCTGACCGGCTGTGGCTTTCACCTGCGAGGCCTCGACCAGCCGTTGGTCGACATCGATGCCCTGTCCCTCGAGGGTCCGGATACTGAACTGGCCCGCCTGGTCACCCGTCGACTCGAGGGTTCCGGCACCCGGGTTCAGGAGGAGGCAAGCCGTGTGCTCAACCTGGGGGTCGAAGCGTTTCGGGAACGCCGCATGGGAGCGCTCGATAGCGGACCCCGAGAGCTGGAGCTGTCCCTTGAGGTGCCCTTCTCCGTGCAGCGACGTGCCGACGGCGCCTACCTGCTCGACCAGCAGCGACTCGAGGTCAGCGAGAGCCTGACCGTCAACGACGACGAACTGCTGACCCAGGATGACCTTCTCGATGCCGCTCGCGAACGACTGCGTGATGAGGCCGTGCGCCGGCTGATGGACCGATTGCGGGCGCTAGAACCGTCGTGAAGGGACTGTTGTGAAGGGACTGTCGTGAAGATATTCGCCGACAAGCTCGAGGCTGCGCTGGTCCGGAAACTACCCCCCGTGGTGATCGTCGCCGGCGAGGAGCCGCTGCAGCACATGGAGGCCTGCGACGCCGTTCGCCGGGCGGCCCGCCAGGGGGGAGTCGAGGAGCGTGAGATCCTCGACGTCGAGGCCAACTTCGCTTGGGGACGCCTGACCGAGGCCGCCGCCAGCCTGTCGCTGTTCGCCACGCGCAGGCTCATCGAGGTGCGTCTCGGCAACAGCAAGCCAGGCCAGGAAGGGGGAAAGGCGCTGCGTGAGTATGCCGAGTCACTCCAGAACAGCGACGACATCCTGCTGCTCTCCGCCGGCAAGCTCGACTATCGCGAGCAGAAGAGCGCCTGGTTCAAGGCTCTGGACAAGGCTGGGCTCTTCGTCCCGGTCTGGCCGGTGGATCCCTCGCGCCTGGGGTACTGGCTGCGCGACCGGGCCGGCCGCCACGGCCTCTCCCTCGACCTCGATGCCGCTCGCCTGCTCGGTGAACGCACCGAGGGCAACCTGCTGGCCGCCGACCAGGAGCTGCAGAAGCTCGCCCTTCAGCTCCCCGCAGGCGCGAGGGTCGGTCCAAGGGAGGTCGCTGGCGGTGTCGAGGACAGCGCACGCTTTGATGTCTTCACCCTGATGGACGCCTGCCTGAAGGGCGAACGAGCCCGGGTCACCCGTATCATGGCCGGCCTTCGCGGCGAGGGGGTCGAAGCGCCCATCGTGCTCTGGGCCCTGGCCCGGGAGCTGCGCATTCTGCTCTCCCTTCACCAGCACCTGGATCAGGGACAGAGCCTGGATCATGCCTGCAAGGCCCAGAAGCCTGCGATCTTCGAGAAGCGGCGTCCCGCCTATCAGCAGGCCATCGCACGGCTGCCATTGAAGCGGCTGCACAAGTTGCTGCTGTTCGCCCAGCGCCTGGACCTGGCCATCAAGGGAGGCAGCAAGGTGCCGCTGTGGGATGGCCTCCATGACCTGGCGCTGACGCTGGCTGGCGGTCGCGGCCTGTTGGCAGAACTCCCCTCCTCCTACCGAATCGACCAAGGCGCCGGGTAGCCCAGCGTCAGCGCGAGCTGAATTCGGGGCCCTCGCCGTGGGAGCGATGCAAGCATTGCTCCTACAAGGGCATGAAATTTCAAATCATTCCGTCCTATACTGGACGTGCATCGCATTCTGCCGGCCTGCATGGAGGCAGCTCCGGCGGAGCCTGGAGCCGGAAGCCCAACCCAAGAAAAGGAACATCAAGATGATGAAGAAGATCTGCCGTTACCTCAGCCCGCTGCTGATCGCCGCCCTGGTGCTGGGCAGCCTGCCTGTCGCCGCCGCCCCGGCCAGTTCTGGGAGTGGTCTGGTCACCACCCAGGATGCCCTGAATGCCGAGCGTACCCGGGGAGATCATGAGCGCATCCACGCCATCCTCGCCCGTGACGATGTCCAGGAACAGCTCGTCGCTCAAGGAGTCGATCCCGCAGAGGTGGAAGCTAGGGTAGCCGCCCTCTCCGATGCCGAAGCTGCCCAGATGGCCGACCAGCTCGAGCAGCTCCCCGCCGGCGCCAGCGTGGTCGGCGCCCTGTTCGCCGTCTTCGTGATCCTGCTGGTCACCGACATCCTCGGCCTGACCAACGTCTTCCCGTTCACCCGTTGAACGAGGTGGTAGCATGACACCCAACCGCTTGCGGCATCTCGCTAGCGCTGCAACCGAGAGCGCCCGCCTTGCGGGCGCTCTCGCGTTGGCCATGCTGCTGCTCGTGATGGCCGGCTGCGCGTCCACTCCCCGGCTGGCCGATACGACCCGCAGCGAGCTTCCCAGCCGGGCCCAGCTCGCGGACGTACCCTTTTATGGCCAGCGTGACTATCAGTGCGGTCCCGCCTCGCTGGCCATGGTGCTCGATGCCTCCGGCACGCCCGTCGCCGTCGACACCCTGATTCCCCAGGTCTTCATTCCCGGCCGAGAGGGCAGTGTGCAGCCCGAGATGCTTGGCACCGTGCGTCGCCATGGCCGCATTCCCTTCCTGATCGAGGGCTCTCTGGATGCCCTGATCACCGAGATCGACGCCGGCCATCCGGTGGTGGTGATGCAGAACCTCTCGCTGCCGGCCTGGCCGCTCTGGCACTACGCCGTGGCGATCGGTTTCGATCTTGATGAAAATGAGATGATCCTGCACAGCGGCATGGAACCCGAGCGCCTGGAGTCCTTCAAGCGCTTCGATGCTACCTGGGCCCGCAGCGATCGCTGGGCCTTCGTTGCACTCGCCCCGGGAGAGCTGCCGGCCGGCAACTACGCCAGCGGCAACCTTGATGCCATCGCCGAGTTCGAACGCGTACAGGGAGAACGCGCCGCGATTCCCGCCTGGGAGGCACTGGTGGCCAGGCATCGAGACTTCGCCATGGGTCATTTTGCATTGGGCAACGCCCGTCACGCCACGGGCGACACCCGGGGAGCCATGGCCGCCTTCGAGGACGCCGCGACGCAGGACCCCGGCCTCGCCGCCGCATGGCTCAACCTGGGACTGCTGCATGGTGACCTTGAGCAAGCCGACGAGGCCCGAACGGCGCTTGAGCAAGCCGCATCTCTCCCCGGGCCCTGGCAAGACCAGGCCCGAAAGGCCCTCGATGACCTGAAGACGGGAGTCTAGCGATGGCCTACGACATCGTGCTTAAACGGATCTACCAGCCGGTTGATGTCGAGGATGGTGTCCGGGTGCTGGTCGATCGCCTCTGGCCACGCGGCAAGCGCCGCGAGAGTCTCGCACTGACGGACTGGTACCGGGATGCATCTCCCTCGCCGGCACTGCGCCGGCAATTCCATCTGGAAGAGATCAGTGCGGAAGTCTTCGCCGTTCGCTACCGAGGAGAATTGCGTGATGCCCCGGACAGCCTGATCCCGCTGATGCGCCATGCCCGGCGGGGACGGCTGACGCTGCTCTCGGCCGCGCGGGACCTGGAGAGGTCACACCTGCCACGGCTGCGCCAGGCGCTTTTCCAGGCGCTGCATGAGGAGGACGCAGAGGACCGCGAGCCGGCCTCCTCACCCTGCTTTTCCCATCAGATCAGGAACAGCTCGATACCCGGCCCCTGAGGGGCCCTTTCCTGCCTGTCGAAGTGGGTTCTGCTTCCTCGTCAATCTTCTACCCGTATCCGGCCAAGGCTGAAGTCGCCGCCATGATTGGCGAACACGAAGCCCTGGAAGCGCTCACGAAAGCTCGTGTCCCGTGCCCGAATGACTCGACGTCCATCGACGCTGATGCGCATCTCGCCATCCGCGTCGCGGCTCCAGACCAGGGTATGGAAGCTGCCATCCTCGAGATTGAGGGAAGCATCGCTGGTGGCGATCAGATCGCTCCTGCTGCTGGTCAGCCTCATCAGGCTAAGTCCGGGGCGTGAACCGGGGTGATAGACCAACCGGTATCCGCCGCCCGGACGATCACCCTGGTAGACGCCCATTTCGAGACTGCCTTCCCTCTCTCTGGAGGCCAGGTCCACTTCCATCTGAAAGACGTTGCGGATCGGCGACGCGACGAAGATCCTGGCGGTTTCCGTCTCTGTCGCCGCGGCCTCGGGCCGTATATTGCCAGTCTGCTCGAGGATCATTTGCAACATGGCCAGGCCGATGTCTTCGGGCCTGTCGGAGCGCAGGCTGGGTGCCGCAGATGCATTCTCGTCGACAATCTCCACCACGCTTCGCAAGCCATCCCGATCGATGTCGAAGCGCCCACTGAGCACCGTCCAGGCGGGGTTTCGACGATAGTCACCATCACCGAAATCGTCCTGCAGGGCCACCCGGGGCGAGTCCTCGGTCGCGCTCGATGCCGCCGGCTCGGTGGCTACCGCCACTTCCTGTCGCTCCGTCTGGCGCAGGCGTATCAGCAGGTCGGATGTTGCATAGCCGTTGCTGGCAATGCCCGCGTCGGACTGGTACTGGCGTATCGCATTCCGGGTGCGTGTCCCCATCAGCCCGTCCACGGGGCCCGCATCGTAGCCGAGACGATTGAGCTCGCGCTGTATCTCGGCCACCCCCTGCCGATCCGACAGGGTCTCGATGTCGGGCCGCGCTGCTGGTGCCACCTGGGCAGCTGATGCCTGCTCCGGCTGCCAGGCACGCGCCACCCGCTGGGCCTCGGCGATCTGCTGCGTCGTCATCCGTTGGGCGATCGCATCCCGGGCGTCGGCCGCATGCCGATGGCCGTGCGAGGCCGCCAGGTTGTACCACTTGTGCGCTTCGACGAAATCCTGGGGAGTGCCGTTGCCGGCTTCGTGCATGCGCCCCAGCATGTACTGGGCATCGGCGTCCTTGCCTCGGGCGAGCTCTCGGAATTCCTGGATGGCGTCTCGGTATTGCTGTTGCTCGTAGTTACGCATGGCGCCGGCATAATCGGCGCTGGCCGTGGTGATATAACCGAACATGAGGAGTGCGAGTACCAATCCCTTCCTGATCATGGTGATGTCTCCAAATCCAGTGGACATATCATCCAGACCGGTTATCTGGACGCTATCGTCCAGACTGTACCCGTCGTACTGAGCAAGCAAGTACTGTCTGCGCCGCGGAGATGGGCGCTGCCGTCACCAGGGCATGATGCTGTGGGGGGAATGGTACTAGGGGTTTCAGGGTGCCAGGGCGAACAATTCATCGACACCATGGGCAACAATGAGGCTTGGAGAACATCGCGGGAGACTGGCGTCCGAGGCGTATTGCCACCGAGGGCGCGTTGCGCACCGACGATGGACACCAGTCTCTTTGAGCGGTCAACGGCGGGTCGCGTCGTACCCCAGATCGGCTCCGCGGCTCTCGTCACTGCGACGACGCGCGCTGCCATGCTTGCGGTTCTCTTCCTCACAGACCTCGTCCTTGCCACCGCAGACCTCGCATCCTTCCTTGAGCCCGAGCTGGTTGAGGCCACCGCAGCTACCGGCGATTGGCTTGCGCCCCATGATCACGCCGACGGCCATGGCGGCCATGATCAACAGCATGAAGGCGAATACCACCAGGTAAAGGGTCATTGTAACGCTCCTCGATAACGGTAAAGGTCGTCCATCCTGCCCGTATGACAACACGACGGCCGTTGGGATCCATTTAGCTTGATATCAGGCAGCAGAACCGAAGGGGCCGGCCTCTCGGCCGGCCCGGGTTGCCGTGTATCGAGCGAGATCAGCCGCCGAAATCGTCCAGCAGGATGTTCTCTGGCTCGACGCCCAGATCGATCAGCAGCTTGATCACCGAGGCGTTCATCATGGGCGGCCCGCACATGTAGTACTCGCAGTCCTCAGGGGCCGGATGGTCCTTGAGATAGTTCTCGAAGAGAACGTTATGGATGAAGCCGGTCGGCCCTTCCCAGTTATCCTCCGGCTGCGGGTCGGAGAGCGCCAGGTGCCACTCGAAGTTGGGGAACTCCTCGGCCAGCTGGTCATACTCGTCGTTGTAGAAGGTCTCGCGCCAGGAGCGAGCCCCGTACCAGAAGCTGATCTTTCTGTCGCTCTTGATCCGCTTGAGCTGGTCGAAGATGTGGCTGCGCATCGGCGCCATGCCGGCACCGCCACCGATGAAGATCATCTCGGCATCGCTGTCCTTGGCGAAGAACTCGCCGAACGGCCCCATCACGGTGACCTTGTCGCCCGGCTTCAGTGCGAAGACGTAGGTGGACATCAGGCCCGGAGGATGGCTCGAGTTGGGCGGCGGTGTGGCGATACGGATGTTGAACTTGAGGATTCCCTTCTCTTCCGGGTAGTTCGCCATGGAGTAGGCCCGGATGATTTCCTCATCGTTCTTGTGGGAGATGTCGAACAGGCCGAATTTCTCCCAATCACCGCGATACTCTTCTTCGATGTCGAAGTCGGAGAACTTGATGTCATAGGGCGGCGCCACCAGCTGCACGTAGCCGCCGGCACGGAAGCCCACTTCCTCACCCTCCGGGAGCTTGAGGTTGAGCTCCTTGATGAAGGTGGCGACGTTGGGATTCTCGATGACCTCGCATTCCCACTGCTTGACGCCGAAGACCTCCTCCGGGACCTCAATCTTCATGTCCTGCTTCACGGGCACCTGGCAGGAGAGGCGCCAGCCCTCCTTCTTCTCGCCCAGGGTGAAATGGGACTCCTCGGTGGGAAGGATCGAGCCACCACCCTCCTCGACCCGGCACTTGCACTGGGCACAGGAGCCGCCGCCACCGCAGGCGGAGGAGAGGAAGATGCCGTTGGCCGCCAGGGTATTGAGCAGCTTGCCCCCAGCCTGGGTGGTAAGGGTGTGCTCGGGGTCACCGTTGACCTCGATGGTCACATCCCCGGTACTGACAAGCTTGCTGCGGGCGGCCAGGATCACCGCCGTCAGACCGATGATGATCACGGTGAACATGACCACACCGAGCAAGATGACTGTTGTATCAACCATGTCGGTTTCCTATTGCTTGCGTTGCCAGGTCACCGGCGGCGCTGACGCCGCCGGAAGAACACGAGCCGTCTCAGAGCTGGATGCCGGAGAAGGACATGAAGCCCAGTGACATCAGGCCCACCGTGATGAAGGTGATGCCCAAGCCCTGAAGCGAGGCGGGCACGTCGCTGTACTTGAGCTTCTCGCGAATACCGGCCAGCGCCGTGATGGCGAGCGCCCAGCCGGTACCCGCACCCAGACCGTAGACCACAGACTCACCGAAGTTGTAGCTGCGCTCGACCATGAACAGCACACCCCCGAGGATGGCGCAGTTCACGGTGATCAGCGGCAGGAATACACCCAGGGCGTTGTAGAGCGCCGGCACGTACTTGTCGAGGAACATCTCCATGATCTGCACCAGGGCGGCGATGACGCCGATGTAGGAAAGCAGACCCAGGAAGGAGAGGTCGATGTTCTCGGCACCACTGATGCCGGTCCATGTCAGGGCGCCCTCCTTGAGCAGGAAGGTATAGACCAGGTTGTTCACCGGCACGGTGACGGTCAGCACCACGATGACGGCGATGCCCAAGCCGATGGCCGAAGAGACCTTCTTGGATACTGCAAGGAAGGTGCACATGCCCAGGAAGAAGGCCAGGGCCATGTTCTCGACGAAAACCGAGGCAACGAACAGGCTGAGATAGTGTTCCATGTTACACGGCCTCCTTCGGCTGGGTGTTGGCCTTCATAGTGAACTCGTTCTCCTCGATCTGTTCCGGGTTGACGGCGCGCAGCACCCAGATCATCAGGCCAATGATGAAGAACGCCGAGGGCGGCAGCAGCAGCAGGCCATTGGGCACGTACCAGCCACCGTTCTGCACGGTCTCGAACACGGTGATGCCGAAGACGCTGCCCGAACCGAGCAGCTCACGGAAGAAGCTCACGACCATCAGGATGAAACCGTAGCCCAGCCCGTTGCCAATACCGTCGAGGAAGCTCAGCATCGGCGGGTTCTGCATGGCAAAACCCTCGGCACGCCCCATCACGATGCAGTTGGTGATGATCAGCCCCACGAACACCGAGAGCTGCTTGGACATCTCGTAGGCATAGGCCTTGAGGATCTGATCCACCACGATGACCAGCGAGGCGATGATGGTCATCTGCACGATGATGCGGATGGCAGAGGGGATCTGGTGACGCAGCAACGAGACGAACAGGTTCGAGAACGCCGTCACGAAGATCACCGCCAGGGACATGACCAATGAAACGCTCATGCTGCTGGTCACCGCCAGCGCCGAGCAGATGCCCAGGATCTGCAGGGCGATGGGGTTATTCTTGAAGATAGGCGTCGTCAGAACGCCCTTGTAAGTCGGTGCGGACATGATCAGGCTCCTTCAGTGTCGTCGGACGCGGTGGCAGCACCCTGTACGTCGGACTGGGCCAGACCCTCACGGAACTTGGCCAGGTACTCGCCGAAGCCCGCAGGGCTGAGCCAGAACTGCAACATGTTGGATACCCCATTGCTGGTCAGTGACGCACCGGACAAGGCATCCACCTCGGTCTCGCTGCTGGCACCGCCCTTCACCAGCTGGATGGCCGGCTGCGCACTATCTTCTGCACCAAAGATCTCCTTGCCCTCCCACTGAGCCTTCCAGCGGGGATTGTCCACCTCACCGCCCAGGCCAGGTGTCTCGGAATGCGAGTAGAAGGTGATGCCGTTGATGGTGTTGCCGTCACCCTGCACGGAAAGATATCCGCGCATCAAGCCCCACAGCCCCTGTCCCCGGATCGGCAGGATGAGCTGCCGAGGATCATCTGGATCGCCCACCAGGAAGACGGTGCTGTAGTTCTCCATGCGAGACAGGCCGGCGATGTCCTTCTCTCCGGACAACGTGCGGGACTGCGCAGGATCCTTGGCCGCCTGGAAGCTGTCGTAGCTCTGAGGGTCGTATTCGCTGGAATACTCACCGCTATTCAAGTCGACGACACGCGGCGTGATCTGCTCGCTGTAGGCCTTCTCGATATCCATGCCCTCCTGATAGAGGTCGGCAACGACCAGGATGTTCGACTTGCGGTCGAGCTCCTGGTTGAGTTGCTGCTTGGAGCGCAGTGCCACTGCAGCGGTGGAGACGATGATCGAACACACGATACAAAGTGCGAACGCCACCGTCAGTATCTTCTTGGTGGAGTTATTGCTCTGTGCCATCAGGCAGTCTCCTCGGCCGGCACACCGGTGCGCTGCATTCGGCGCTTGATGTTGGCCTGTACAAAGAAGTGATCGATCAGCGGGGCGAACAGGTTGGCGAACAGGATCGCCAGCATGATGCCTTCGGGGAACGCAGGATTCACGACACGGATCAACACGGTCATGACACCGATGAGGGCACCGAAGATCAGGCGACCCTGATTGGTCATGGAGGCAGAGACCGGGTCGGTGGCCATGAAGACCATGCCGAAGGCGAAACCGCCCACCACCAGGTGCCAGTACCAGGGCATGGCAAACATCGGATTGGTCTCGGAACCCATCAGGTTGAACAATGTACTGGTCGCCACCATGCCCAGGAACACGCCTAGCATGATCCGCCATGAGGCGATTCTGGTCCAGAGCAGTGCCACCGCACCGATCAGGATCGCCAGGGTCGAGACCTCACCCACCGAGCCGGGGATGAATCCGAGGAAGGCATCCCACCAACCGAACTGGCTGGAGAGCGCCGCCATGCCGTCCTGGAAGGCAATGGAGAGTGCCGTCGCACCGGTGAAGCCATCGGCCGCCACCCACACCGAATCACCCGAGATCTGTGCCGGATAGGCGAAATAGAGGAAGGCACGGCCAGTCAGCGCCGGGTTGAGAAAGTTCTTGCCGGTACCGCCGAAGATCTCCTTGCCGATCACCACGCCGAAGGTGATGCCGAGCGCCACCTGCCATAGCGGGATGGTGGCCGGCAGGATCAGGGCGAAGAGCACGGAGGTAACGAAGAAGCCCTCGTTGACCTCATGGCCCCGCTTGATGGCGAACAGCACCTCCCAGAAGCCGCCCACCACAAAGGTGACCAGATAGATGGGCAGGAAATACGTCGCGCCGAGCACCAGGTTGGCCCAGAGACTGCCGGGGTCATGGCCGGTGGTCAGGGTCGTGACAATGGCCTCACGCAGGCCCGTCGGGGCACCGAAGCCATCGGCGATCGCCAGGTTGGCCTGCCAGCCGGCGTTCCACATGCCGAAGAACATCGCCGGGAAGGTGCACAGCCAGACGGTAATCATGATGCGCTTGAGGTCGATCCCGTCGCGCACATGCGCCGTGGTCTTGGCCACGCTCGGCGGCGTGTAGAAGATGGTATCCACCGCCTCATAGAGGGGATAGAACTTCTCGTACTTGCCACCCTTGTGGAAGTGTGGCTCGAGATTGTCGAGTGTCTGTCGGATTGCCATCATCACACCTCTTTCTCGATCATGGTGAGGTTGTCACGCAGGATGGGACCGTACTCGTACTTGCCGGGGCACACGTAGGTGCACAGCGCCAGGTCCTCTTCGTCCAGCTCCAGGCAACCCAGTGACATGCCCGTCTCGATGTCCCCAACGATCAGCGTACGCAGCAGCTGGGTGGGCAGGATGTCCAGCGGCATCACTTCCTCATAGGCTCCTACCGGCACCATGGCGCGCTCGGAGCCATTGGTAGAGGTGGTCGGCGCATAGTTGCGCAGGCCCTTGATCTTGGAGAGGTAGATGCCGAGAACGGAATGGCGGTTTGCGCCAGTGGACATCCAGCCCATGAAGATGCGCTTGTTGCCTTCCTCGATGAGGCTGATCTGATGGTGGAAGCGCCCCACGTAGCAGAGACTCCCCTCGGCGGTGAAGCCAGAGAACACCGAACCGGAAATCACGCGGGTATCGTCGGGGTCGATGACTTCACCGGCGAGCAGTTCCTCGGTGCTGGCCCCGAGGCGAGTGCGCAGCAGGCGGGGATTCTCGGCGCGCGGGCCGCCCAATGCGATCACGCGCTTGACGTCCAGCTTGCCCTCGGCGAACAGCTTGCCGAAGGCGATGACATCCTGGTAGCCGATGTGCCAGACGCGCTTGTGGAGGGCAACGGGCGAGAGATGATGGATGTGCGTACCCACCAGGCCAGCGGGGTGCGGACCGGCGAAGGTCTCCTGCTGCACGCCCTCGACGTCACCACCCGGGACACGAGCATCCGGTGCGGTGCAGAGGAAGACCCGGCCTTCGGTCAGGCGAGCCAGCACCTTCAGTCCGTCCTCGAAGGCATCGGCCTGCTCGTTGATGATCGCGGCAGGGTCGGCGGCCAGCGGATGAGTATCGATGGCAGTGACGAAGATATCGGTCGGCGTACTATCGATGGCCGGTGTGCGCGAGAAGGGACGCGTGCGCAGGGCCGTCCACAGGCCCGAGTCGACCAGTTGGTCGACCACGGCCTGACGCTCGAGGCCCTCCAGCTTGTCGCGACCATGGGCGGTAAATTCGACCGCCTCCTCGGTCTCGTCGACCTTGATCACCACCGACAGCAGCTTGCGCTTCTCACCACGGTTGATGGCCACGACTTCACCGGCCGCAGGTGCCGTGAAACGCACACCGTCGATCTTCTTGTCGGTGAAGAGCAGCTGGCCCAGCTTGACCCTGTCCCCCTCACGGACCTCCATGGTCGGCTTCATGCCGACGTAGTCGGTGCCCAGGACGGCCACATGGCGCACCGGCCGCGCATCCTCGATACGCTCCTCCGGTGCCCCCGTGATGGGGAGATCCAGGCCTTTCTTGACTTCGATCATAGTCTCGCCCAGTTGATGGATCGGATAGATGAAGAAAGGGGTTCGAATGGATTCGAATGCTTCTGTTTTCAGTACGTTACCAGACGGGCCCGAGGCTTGCTCGAACCACCCCGAAAAATCCATCGTATTATAAAGACAAGCGAAAGGGATGACCACCTGACCTAAGGTCGCAAGATCCAACGGCACTAAGGGAGACATGGTCACGGGCAGTGGAATCAACGTGAGATGTCGCTCACTCAGCCATTTTCGGGTCGGCATCGCGCCGCCATCGCCTCGGCCAGAAAAAGGCAGGACCCCACCGGCCGAGTTGGCCGGAGGGGGCCAGGGAGAGAGACATGGCCGCCCATCAATGGACGGCTGGCTCTGCCATCAGGGCCCGGCCATCAGGACCCGGCCATCAAGACTGAGCGCGAGGCAGCTTGAGGAAGTGCACGTTGGAGACATGCTGGAGGATGCGGACCACCTGACAGCTGTAGCCGAACTCGTTGTCGTACCAGACATAGAGGACGGCATTCTTGCCGTTGGCGATGGTCGCCTTGGCATCGACGATACCTGCGTGACGGTTGCCGACGAAGTCGGTGGAGACCACCTCTGGCGAGTCGACGAAGTCGATCTGCTTCTGGTAGGGAGAGTCGAGCGACATGCGACGCAGGAAATTGTTGAGCGTCCCTGCGTCGGTGTCCCTCTCCAGGCGCAGGTTGAGGATCGCCATGGAGACGTTGGGCGTCGGCACGCGGATGGCGTTGCCGGTCAGCTTGCCGTCGAACTCCGGCAGCGCCTTGGCGACGGCCTTGGCGGCACCGGTTTCGGTAATCACCATGTTGAGCGGGGCACTGCGACCGCGACGATCCCCCTTGTGGTAGTTGTCGATCAGGTTCTGGTCGTTGGTGTAGGAATGGACGGTCTCCACATGACCATGCTCGACGCCGAACTCGTCGTTCAGCACCTTGAGGACGGGCACGATGGCATTGGTGGTGCATGATGCCGCGGAGATGATGCGATCCTCGGCACTGATGGCCAGGTGGTTGATGCCATAGACGATGTTCTTGACGTCACCCTTGCCCGGCGCCGTCAGCAGCACCTTGGCCACGCCCTTGCACGCCAGATGCTGGCCCAGGCCCTCCTCGTCGCGCCAGATGCCGGTATTGTCGACCACCACGGCGTTGTCGATGCCATAGGCGGTGTAGTCGACCTCGGCCGGCGAGTCGGCATAGATCACCTTGATGACGTTGCCGTTGGCGATCAGGGTCCGCGACTCGACGTCGATGCTGATGGTGCCGTTGAACGGGCCATGGACCGAGTCGCGGCGCAGCAGGCTGGCGCGCTTCTCCAGGTCCTTGGCGATGTCGCCTCGACCACGCACCACGATGGCGCGCAGACGCAGAAGGTTGCCACCACCGGCTTTCTCGACCAGCACCCGCGCCAGGATACGACCGATGCGCCCGAAGCCATAGAGCACCACGTCCTTGGGCTCGCCAGTGCCGGCATTCGGATCATGGGCGTCGACGATCTCGCTGAGCTCATCTCGCAGGAAGGCCTGAGCATCAGTGCCGCCACGCCGCTTGAAGGCCACGCCCAGCTTGCCCACGTCGACGTGGGCCGGCCCCAGGTTCAGGTCCATCATGGCCTGGACCAGCGGAAAGGTATCCTGCACGGAAAGCTCGGTTCCCTCGGCCTTGCGCACGAATCGGTGATCCTTGAGGATGCGGATCACGCTGCGATTGAACAGCGACCGTCCGAACATGGTCACCACCACGTTGTTGCGACGGTAGAGGCTCCCGATCATCGGGATCATCTGCTCGGCGATCGCCTGGTTGTCGTGCCATTGATGGAAGACGGTATCGAGGGATTGCTGACTCACGGCTGGCCTCTCCTGGGTGAGAATAGTGAGGAAAATGCTGAGGCATTATCCGGGGCGGCGTCTCCCGGGGCAATCGCAGGATGGTCGCAGCCGCTGTAGGGGTTTTACAGGAATCTGCCCTTGACTACAGGACTGCGCCGGGGCTGGTATGATGCCCTTACCTTCGCAAGCCGCTCACGAACACGGTTGGGTAACCGAACAGCATGCCGAATTTCTCCCCGCTCGACCCGCCTCGCCCCCAGGGCCTGCGCGACATCCTCTACTGGCAGACCCCGGCGGGCAGCGCCACCGCCCTGGCCCTGGCACACCTTGCAGAAGACGCGCCGCTGCTGGTGATTACCCCCGATACCGCCACGGCTCAGCGACTGGAGAGTGACCTGGGCTTCTATGGCCGACTTCCGGTCATGCCCTTTCCCGACTGGGAGACCCTGCCCTACGACAGCTTCTCGCCACATCAGGACATCGTCTCGGCGCGCCTTCGCACCCTTAGGCGCCTCCAGGACGGCGAGCATGGGATCGTGCTGGCCGCCAT
The DNA here is from genome assembly GCF_040196335.1 of Halomonas aquatica. NCBI lineage: Bacteria > Pseudomonadati > Pseudomonadota > Gammaproteobacteria > Oceanospirillales > Halomonadaceae > Halomonas > Halomonas aquatica. Next base: position 83,007 of record NZ_JBEGCJ010000003.1, on the reverse strand, counting down.
CAACACCCTGATGCAGCGCCTGCCACCGGTGGATTATATCGCCGGACGCGTGATGACGCTGGAAACGGGCCAGATACTGGATCGCGAGGGATTTCGGAGCGCGCTCTCACGGGCCGGCTACCGGTCCGTGGAGACGGTCTTCGAACCCGGCGAGTATGCCCTGCGCGGGGCGTTGATCGACCTTTTCCCCATGGGCGCCGAATCTCCGCTGCGTATCGACCTCTTCGATGACGAGGTCGACACCCTGCGCCACTTCGACCCGGAGACCCAACGCAGCCAGGATCGGGTCGAGCGTGTGGAATTGCTCCCTGCTCACGAATACTCCCTGTCACGATCGGCCATTGCCTGCTTCCGCGAGGGTTTCGAGACCCTGTTCGATGTCGACCCTCGACAGTGCCCTCTCTATGTCGATGCCCTCAAGGGCATTCCCTCCCCCGGCCTGGAGCAGTACCTGCCGCTGTTCTTCGAGCAGACGGCCACTCTGTTCGAGCACCTGGCCGAGGGGACTCGGGTGGCCATGTTACCTGGCGTGTTCGAGGCGGCAGAGCACCATTGGGAAGCCATCGAGGGTCGTTTCGAGAACCTCGGCGTCGACCCCAGCCGCCCGCTGTTGCCCCCGCATCGGGCGTTCGTGCCGGTGGCCGAGGTATTCGGTGATATCAAGCGCCATCCACGGGTGGCCCTGACCGGCGATGCCGAACACCGGCATGCCAAGATGCCCGCCTGCCAGCCCCCGCCGACGGTGTCGGTGAATGCCCGGGCGAAACGGCCACTGGCTGACTTGACGGCCTTCCTCGACGACCACCCCGACACCCGGGTGCTCTTCGTGGCCGAGTCCCGTGGCCGGCGAGAGGCCCTGGAGGAGACCCTGGCGCCGCTGCGGCTCGCGCTGGGTCATGTAGAGGACTTTCCGGCCTTCCTCGCAAGCGAGTCGCGCCTGGCCATCACCGAGGGCGAGATCGATGCTGGGCTGTGGCTGACCGACCCCGACCTGGCGGTAATCAGCGAGACCGAACTCTTCGGGGAAGTGGTCCGCCAGAGTCGCCGCCGGGAGAAGGCGACCGATGACGGTGAGCTGGCCATCCGCCATCTCTCGGAACTGCGCCCCGGTGTCCCGGTGGTCCATCAGGCCCACGGTGTGGGCCGCTACCTGGGGCTAGAGACCCTGGAAGCGGGCGGACAGGCCGCCGAATTCGTGACTCTGGAATACGCCGAGGGCGCGCGCCTCTATGTGCCCGTGGACAGCCTGCACCTGATCTCTCGCTACGCCGGCACCGACGACGAACTGGCCCCGCTGCACCGGCTGGGTTCCGACCAGTGGGAGAAGGCACGCCGCCGCGCAGCCGAGAAGATCCGCGACACGGCCGCCGAGTTGCTCGACATCTACGCCCGCCGTGAGGCCCGGGAGGGCTTCGCCTGTGCACCGCCCGACGCGGAGTACGCCCGCTTCGCCGCCAGCTTTCCCTTCGAGGAGACACCCGACCAGCGCGCCGCCATCCAGGCCGTGATCGGCGACATGACGGCACCGCGTCCCATGGACCGTGTGGTCTGCGGCGACGTGGGCTTCGGCAAGACCGAGGTCGCCATGCGGGCCGCCTTCCTGGCGGTACACGCCTCTCGTCAGGTGGTTGTGCTGGTACCCACCACGCTGCTCGCCCGCCAGCACTACGAGAACTTCCGCGACCGCTTCGCCGACACCGCCGTGAATATCGAACTGATCTCGCGCTTCACCGCCGGCAAGGGGCAGGCCGCCTCCCTGAAACGCATCGAGGAGGGCCAGGCGGACATCGTTATCGGCACCCACAAGCTGCTCGCAAAGAGCATGAAGCTTCCCAGGATGGGCCTTCTGATCATCGACGAGGAGCATCGCTTCGGGGTGGCCCAGAAGGAGCGCCTCAAGAGCCTGCGCGCCGAGGTGGACATCCTGACCATGACCGCCACCCCTATCCCGCGGACATTGAACATGGCCATGAGCGGCATCCGCGACCTGTCGATCATCGCCACCCCGCCGGCCAGGCGTCTGTCGGTGAAGACCTTTGTCCAACAGCGTGACGAGGCGGTGATCAAGGAGGCGATCCTGCGCGAGATCCTCCGCGGCGGCCAGGTCTATTTCCTGCACAACGAGGTCAAGACCATCGAGACCGCCGCCGAGAAGGTCCGCGAGCTGGTGCCGGAAGCCCGAGTCGGGGTTGCCCATGGCCAGTTGCCGGAGCGCTCCCTGGAACGGGTCATGTCCAACTTCTATCACAAGCGCTTCAACGTTCTGGTCTGCTCCACCATCATCGAGACCGGCATCGACGTGCCCAGCGCCAACACCATCGTCATCGAGCGCGCGGACAAGTTCGGCCTTGCCCAGCTGCACCAGCTTCGCGGCCGTGTCGGGCGCAGCCACCACCAGGCCTATGCCTACCTGCTAGCCCCGCCCCCTCGGGCCATGAGCAAGGACGCCGTCAAGCGACTGGAAGCCATCGCCGGTGCCGAGGATCTGGGGGCAGGCTTTACCCTGGCCAGCCACGACATGGAGATCCGCGGGGCGGGCGAGCTGCTGGGCGAGGAACAGAGCGGCCAGATGGAAGCCATCGGCTACGGCCTCTACATGCAGATGCTCGACCGTGCGGTGAAGGCGATCCGCGAGGGACGCACACCCAACATCGAGGCTCCGCTGGACCAGGGGGTCGAGGTCAGTCTCAACCTGCCTGCGCTGATCCCCGACGACTACCTTCACGACGTCCAGCAGCGTCTGGTGATGTACAAGCGTATCGCCAGTGCTGCCGATGAAGGCGAGATCAAGGAGCTGAAGGTGGAGATGATCGATCGCTTCGGCCTGCTTCCGGCGCCGGTCAAGACCCTGCTGCGCCAGACTCGGCTGCGTCTGCGTGCAGAACGCCTGGGCATCAACCGCCTGGAGGCCGGCCCCGAGAAGGGACGGGTGATCTTCGGCCCCCAGACCGCCATCGACCCCCTGGTGCTGGTGGATCTGATCCAGCAGGCCCCCGAACGCTATCGCCTCGACGGCGCCGACACACTGCGCTTCGAGGCGGCCATGGAGAAGGAGGAGGCACGCTTCCAGGCGGTGGAACGACTTCTCGACACTCTCAATCGCAAGACCGAAGCGGCCTGATCGCCGCGCCAACGGCTGAGGTGCCAACGCTTATCCACCTCTCCCGTCTGGCGGACACCCACCCGGACGGGTGATACTAAGGTACAGGGGTGCCCAGGACGGGCCCACCGCAGCCCCAGACGACCGGCAACCACGGGAACATGACTCGATGAAACACTTCCCTCTGTTCGGGCGCGCCGCCCGATTTACCATTTCGCTGGGCCTCATCGCCGCCCTGGCCGCTCCACTGCAAGCCAATTCCGACGACTGGCCTCGTGGCCACTACCCCCTCCCCGAGGAGGGAGACCTCGTCGGGGAGGTCTATACCATCGTCACCGACAGCGGCGACACCCTGATCGACATCGGTCATGAACACGGCATCGGCTACGAGGAGATGGTCCGCGCCAACCCCGACATCAGCATCTGGGCCCCTTTCGAGGGCACCGAGGTAGTGATTCCTGGCCGCTTCATCCTCCCCGAGGGGCCCCGCGAAGGCCTGGTAGTCAACGTGGCAGAGATGCGCATCTACTACTATCCCCCCGCTGCGCAAGGCGAGACGCCCCGAGTCGAGACCTACCCCATCGCTGTGGGGCGCATGGACTGGAAGACCCCACTGGGCAGCACCCGGATCACCCAGAAGGTGAAGGACCCGGCCTGGTACCCGCCGTCGTCGATCATCAAGGAACATGCCGAAGATGGCCGGATACTGCCGAGAGTGGTGCCGCCTGGGCCGGACAACCCGCTGGGCAAGTTCAAGATGCGCCTGGGCATCCCCGGCTACCTCATCCACGGCACCAACAAGCCCGAGGGCGTCGGCATGCGCGTCACCCATGGCTGCATCCGCATGCTGCCGGAAGACATCGAGGATCTCTTCCCGCGCCTGTCGGTGGGTACAGAGGTCAAGCTGATCAACGAGACCCTCAAGCTCGGCTGGGCGGACGGCACCCTGCATGTCCAGGCCTACCCCTACCTCGACGAGGAGGACGGCACCAGCATCCAGCGCATTACAGAGGCACTCTACAAGGTCGACACGGCGATCAGTGGCCTCGACTACCCCGTGGACTATGCTCTCCTGCGACAGGTCGTTGAGGTACCGCGCGGCATGCCCATGCCTCTGGAGGTCACCGTCCCTGAGCCAGCCCCCGAGACCCTCTGGGACCGCCTGGAGCTGATCGCGGCCGACACTGCCGTCCGCCAGAAACGTCAGGCCAAGCGAGGCTGATCCACCAGCTTGCTGGCCTAATCACCCAGCAAGTCGGGGCGTCAAACCGTACGCTTCCACAAAAGGGCATTGCCCATCGTCATGTTGTGGGAGCGACATTTCTGTAGCGACGAAGAAGGCGCGCCGGCGCGAAGCAAGTCGAGTCGTGGAACCGGTCGCTCCCACTGGCTTCATTGCCCCCTCCAGGATTCGAGCACCTACAGATGTGGATGTTCGCACCTACAGATGCCTATACCAACGACAGGGGCCTCGCCGTGATCGGCGAGGCCCCTGTATGAAGGTTCTGCTACCGCCCTACCGGACGGCATAGAACGATCACTTGCGCATGGAACGCTCGAACATGCGGTTCATCTCTTCGCGGTTCTGCTCGGACATCTGCAGGGCCGCGCGAGCGTCGCGCTGAGCCTGGTTGGCGGTGTTCTGTGCCTGGACAGCAATGCTGCGTGCTTCGGCAGCGTCAGCCTGGGCAGACTCGGCAGTCATGCGGACTTCGTCCAGAGCGCCGGTGGACGCACAACCGGCCAGGATGGCCAGAGATGCAGCAGCGGCGGTCAGCTTGAGGGTAGTCTTCAGAGTCATGGTGTTCTCCTTGGTCTTCCTTGGGTACTGCGTTGGTGTTGCCTGAGTATCAGGCTTCCTGCAGAAGCAGGTCTACATGCAGCGACTTCTGCTGCGAAGCAGAGGTATCGAACGCTGTTTTATATCACGTTACAACGTCTATACATAGCTTAGAACGTTCCTTGCGCAAGTAAAGCCTAACGAATCACGACACGTGTGCCAATGTCGATTAATGACGACAGGCGCTCGACCTGCGGATCGGTCACCGCCACGCATCCGTCGGTCCAGTGAAACCGCTGATGGATGTCGGGATCCCCCTCGCCGAGCCCGTGAATGCCGATGAAACCACCGAGAACCGTATCCTGTGGAGGGTAGCCATGACGACGGTAGTAGGAGAAGTAGTCGTCATAATCCTGCTGACTGTAGACCCCGGAATCCAGGGCCATGCGAGCATGGGTCGGTGTGGGATAGTCCAGACCGATGAAGATGTGGAACTTGCTCTGCCGGTTGAAGCGATTGACCCGGAACTCACCCAACGGTGTAGCCCGGCCACCTCGCTGACGCTGGGGCTTGGCCCCCCCGCGCCCCAGCGATACCGGTTCGAAACGCTCCAGCAGCATGTTGCCTTGATAGACCTTGAGGCTTGCCTCGCTGTCCTCGACGAGCACCCAGCGCTCGCGGTCATGGCGAGGAACGATAGCTCGGGAAAGGATGTTATCCATCATGCTGGCGGAGGACCCGGACGAGGCCAGCAGCAACAGGGGGGAACTCAGCGCCAGCAGGCCGAAGCGGCGACGGGACAGGTGATTCATCGACGACATCTCTGGGGCATGCATGAAATGAAAGACCTCAATACCGCCGATGTTATACCGCATTGCGCCGGCGCTGTCAGGAGAGGCGCCGATAGGGGTCGGCCGTAGACGACTATCAGGGTCTCGCCGCCCTCCGCACGACGTGAAAAGACCTTTGCCGACATCGCCCTATCCTAAATATACCTCGAGTCAGTAATCCTCGAGCCGCTGAATGTCACGGGCAATGCGCCGCACCTCGGCCTCGTGGCCGCTGGCGAGCGAGGCGAAGAAATCACGCTCCCCCTCAACCGATGACCGATCGACACGGTAAGCGTAGAGATCCTGCAGCGTCCTGTGCATGGTCAGTGCCGTCACCAGCACATCCTGCACACTGTCGCCCGCCATGTTATCGGCCAGGCGGTCGAGGGTGGGGGCATGGGGAAAGTCGGCCGGATCATCGAACCAGGTCTCGAGGACCTTGTGATGACCACCGTCCTCCTCGAGATAATCGGCCAGATCGACCTGCATCTTCCGCTCGTGTTCGGCCAGGTACTCAAGCGCCATGCGTACCCGGTCACTCACGCCTCCGGACGCCAGCTGGTCGTATTGTTCGGCAAGCCCGCGATGGTAGTCGGCCGCCCAGGCGACCAGTTCCTTGACCTGATGAAAACGCATGAGCGGCTCCTCGCTTCGACGCCCTGACCCAGACGGGTCGACCCTCCCTTAAGCCTAGCCAAGCCGCCGGCCTAACGCTTGATGCGTGTCAATCAACCCAGGGTTAGGCCAGCGCCAGGCGGTCGACAGTCATACCATGGCGGCCGGTTCAGTTGAACAGGCCCTGACTGCGCAGGTAGTCGTCATAGCTGCCGCTGAAGTCGGTGACCCCGTCACCGCTCATGTCGAGGATACGGGTGGCCAGAGACGAGACGAACTCACGGTCATGGCTGACGAAGATCAGCGTGCCCGGGTAGTTGGCAAGCGCCAGGTTGAGCGCCTCGATGGACTCCATGTCCAGGTGATTGGTGGGCTCGTCCATCAGCAGCACGTTGGGCTGCGTCAGTGCCAGCTTTCCGAACAGCATGCGACCCTGCTCGCCACCGGAAATCACCTTGACCGACTTGCCGATGTCATCGCTGGAAAAAAGCATCCGTCCCAGGGCACCTCGCACTTCCTGCTCCCCCCCCTGGGTCCACTGGGCCATCCACTCGAACAGCGTGGCCTGATTGGCGAAGTCGTCGCCATGGTCCTGGGCAAAGACGCCGAGTTCGGCGCTGTCGGTCCAGCGCACCGCTCCAGCATCGGGATGGATCTCGCCCGCCAGGGTCTTGAGCAGGGTCGTCTTGCCGATGCCGTTGGGACCGATGATGGCGATGCGCTCGCCGGCCTCCACGGTCATCGAGAGGCGCTCGAAGAGGGGCGCGTCCTCATCGAACCCCTTGGTGATTGCCTCCACGTTGACCGCGTTACGATGGATCTTCTTGGCCTGCTCGAAGCGGATGAAGGGGCTGACCCGGCTGGAGGGCTTGATGTCCTCGAGCTTGATCTTGTCGATCTGCCGCGCTCGTGACGTGGCCTGCTTGGCCTTGGAGGCATTGGCCGAGAAACGGCTGACGAAGGCCTGAAGCTCGGCGATCTGCGCCTTCTTCTTGGCATTGTCGGCGTGCTGTCGCTCACGGGCCGCCGTGGCGGCCGTCATGTAGTCGTCGTAGTTCCCGGGAAACAGCGTGATCTCGCCGTAGTCCAGGTCGGCCATGTGCGTGCAGACGCTGTTCAGGAAGTGGCGGTCATGGGAAATGATGATCATGGTGCTGTCGCGGGCGGTCAGCATGTCCTCCAGCCAGCGGATCGTGTTGATGTCCAGATGGTTGGTGGGCTCATCGAGCAGCAGCACGTCGGGGTCGGCGAAGAGCGCCTGGGCCAGCAGCACGCGCAGCTTCCAGCCCGGCGCGATCTCGCTCATGGGCCCCCCATGCTGGTGGAGGGGGATGCCCAGCCCAAGCAGCAACTCGCCGGCCCGAGATTCGGCGGTATAACCGTCGAGTTCGGCGAAGCGCACCTCCAGGTCGGCCACGGCCATGCCATCCTCCTCGCTCATCTCTGATAGCGAGTAGATGCGCTCGCGCTCGGCCGCGACCTGCCAGAGTTCATGGTTGCCCATGATCACGGTATCGATGACCCGCTCGTCCTCGAAAGCGAACTGGTCCTGGCGCAGCTTGCCGAGCCGGTCGCCCGACTCCACCATCACCTGCCCCGAGGACGGTTCCAGGTCCCCGCCGAGGATCTTCATGAAGGTGGACTTGCCGCAACCGTTGGCGCCGATCAGGCCGTAGCGATGACCATTGCCGAACTTGATGGAGACATTCTCGAACAGCGGCCTGGCGCCGAACTGCATGGTGATATTGGCGGTGGAGATCAATGAAGCGTCCAGTCAGTGCGTGAAGGGGGCGAGATTGTACCGGTTATCGTCCCCGCTCACATCCTGGCCCGCACCGACTAGAGCAGCAGGCCCCCTGCAATGGGCACGAAGCGGTTCGCGGCACGGATCAAGGAATCGGCGGTGAGTCGCTCCACGCCGACAACATCCACCGTCACGCCATGGCGCTCGCGCATCCGCTCCACCAGCAGGTCGAAGTCGCCGTCGCCCGAAACCAGCACCACCCGATCGACCAGGGGCGCGGCCTCCATGGCATCCAGGGCGATGCCCACATCCCAGTCGCCCTTGGCGGAGCCGTCGCTGCGCTGGATATAGGGCTTGAGCTTCACCTCGAAGCCGATGCCCCGCAGGATGTCCTGGAACTGACGCTGGCGGGGGTCTCCTCGGTCGATCGCATACGCATTGGCCAGGCGCACCTCACAGTCGGTGGCGAAGCGAGCCCAGAAGGCATGGTAGTTGAAGTGCCGACCGAAGGCCTGGCGCGTGGTGTAGTAGACGTTCTGCACGTCGACCAGGAGCGCGACGCGCTCCTTGGAGGATTCTCGAGGCGCCGTTACCACTCCTCGCTGGTCTCGCGCAGCGAGGCGATCTCGCGCTTGGCCTCGCGCACGCAGTCGCTCAGCTCGTCCGCCAGTGACGCGGCACCACCCACGGCAATCAATCCCGGGTTGCCGCTGCGACGGCGGGCCACCCCGTCACTGCCATGCAGTGCATCGAGTCTGGCAATCAACCCGGAAAGCCAACTCTCGGGCCGGGCAGCCAGTTCGCGCAGCCGATGAAGCTCGGCAATGCCGGCCCCTTGCGGGCCGAGCATTTCACGCCAGTCGTGGCGCTCGAGATGAGCGTGCTCGGTGACCTCACGCAGCAGCGACTCGAGGGTCAGCTCGAGCAATGCCAGGCTCCCCTCTTCCGCCGCCATGCGACGCGCCTCGGCATGCTCGTCGTCACCGGAGGAAAGGCCGAGCAGCAGCTCGGCCTGGTAGAGCAACTGGTTGGTACGTGATCGCGGGGTCACTTGCGCTTGTCCTCCACCTGCCACTTTCCGCCGTCGAAGGTCGCCTTCCAGCCGGTGGCCTTGCCATCCTCATCAGTCATCACGAACTGTTCCTTGGCCTTGCGAGAGAAGCGGATCTGAGCCGGTCGGCCATCAGGATCCTCGCTGGGGGCGGTCAGGATGTAGCGGTACTTCTCGGGCAACTCCTCGGCGTGCGCCTTGAGTTCCTTGACCAATGGCGGGCGAGTCTCGCGGTTCTTGGGGAACTTGCTGGCCGCCAGAAACAGCCCGCTGGCGCCATCTCGCAACACGTAATGATCATCGACCTTCTGGCACTCGAGCTCTGGCATGGGGATGGGGTCCATCTTGGGCGGCGCCGCCTCGCCACTGCGCAACAGCTTGCGGGTATTCTTGCACTCACTGCTGGTGCAACCGAAATACTTGCCGAAGCGACCCGTCTTGAGCTGCATTTCGCTGCCACACTTGTCGCATTCGATGGTCGGCCCGTCATACCCCTTGATACGGAACTTGCCCTTCTCGATCTCGTAACCGTCGCAATCCGGGCTGTTGCCGCAGATGTGCAGCTTGCGCGTCTCGTCGATCAGATAGCTGTCCATGGCCGTACCGCACGTGGGGCAGCGGTGCTTGGCACGCAGCGCATCGGTCTCGGCGTCCTCTCCGGCATCGGCAGCCACCGCCTCGTCGCCAGGCAGCAGGTCGATGGTGGTCTTGCAGCGTTCCTTGGGCGGCAGGTTGTAGCCCGAACAGCCCAGGAAGACCCCGGTGGACGCGGTGCGAATCTGCATCTTGCGTCCGCAACTCGGACAGTCGATGTCAGTAGGCACCGGCTGGTTGGGGCGCATGCCCTCCTCGCTCTCGGCTACTGCGAGCTCCTTGTGAAACTCGCCGTAGAAAGTATCGAGAAGTTCCTGCCAGTTGCGCTCACCCTCTGCGACCTCGTCGAGCCGATCCTCCATGCGCGCGGTGAAGGAAAAGTCCATCAGGTCGGGGAAGGACTCCTTGAGCCGCTCCGTGACGATGTCACCCAGCTTCTCGGCATAGAAGCGCCGATTTTCCAGCTTGACGTAGCCGCGGTCCTGAATGGTGGAAATGATCGCGGCGTAGGTAGAGGGCCTGCCGATACCTCGCTTCTCCAGCTCCTTGACCAGGCTTGCCTCGGTATAGCGGGGGGGCGGCTTGGTGAAGTGCTGCTGCGGGTCGAGACTCTCGAGGGTCATGGGCGTGCCTTCGGTGAGGTCCGGCAAGGACTGATCCTCATCCTTGCGACCCATCGGCTTCATTACCCGGGTATAACCGTCGAACTTCAGCACCCGCCCCTTGGCACGAAGCTCGAACCCATCGACTTCGACGGTCAGGGTGCTGGAGAGGTACTCGGCGGGAGTCATCTGGCAGGCCACGAACTGGCGCCAGATCAGTTCGTAGAGGCGCTCGGCATCTCGCTCCATGCCGGCAAGGTCGGTCGCGCGACGACCGACGTCGGAGGGGCGGATCGCCTCGTGTGCCTCCTGGGCACCCTCCTTGCTGGAGTAACGGTTGGGCGCCTCGGGCAGGTAGCGCGCGCCGAACTCCTCACCGATGAACTCGCGCACGTTATCCACCGCATCTTTCGAGAGGTTGGTGGAGTCGGTACGCATGTAAGTGATGTAACCGGCCTCGTAGAGGCGCTGGGCCAGGGTCATGGTCTTCTTCACCGAGTAGCCCAACCGGCCGCTGGCCGCCTGCTGGAGCGTCGAGGTGATGAAGGGGGCGTTGGGCTTGGACCGAGTGGGCTTGTCCTCCCTCGCGGTGATCGCGAGATTTGCCTTCCTGAGTGCCGCGATGCGCTCCAGGGTCTCGGCCTCGGAGGTGGGCCGGAAGGCCTTGCCATCCTGGCGAGCCAATTCGAACCGCACCGATGACTGGTCGTCGCCTTGCGGACGCAGGTCGGCATGGACGTCCCAGAACTCCTCGGGGATGAAGGCGTGGATCTCGCGTTCACGCTCGGCGATCAGCCGAGTGGCGACCGACTGCACCCGGCCGGCGGAGAGGCCGCGGGCAATCTTGGCCCACAGCAGAGGCGAGAGCATGAAACCCACCACCCGGTCGAGGAAGCGACGCGCCTGCTGGGCCTCGACACGCGGAATGTTCAAGTTACCGGGATCCTTGAAAGCCTCCTGGATGGCGTTCTTGGTGATCTCGTTGAACACCACCCGCCGATAACGGGCCTCGTCGCCGCCGATGGTCTCACGCAGGTGCCAGGCGATGGCCTCCCCCTCGCGATCAAGGTCGGTGGCGAGATAGACCGCATCGGCCTTCTCGGCGAGCTTCTTGAGCTCAGCCACCACCTTCTCCTTGCCTGGCAGGATCTCGTAATGTGCCTTCCAGCCATGTTCCGGGTCGATGCCCATGCGCCGGATCAACTGGTCATGGGCCTTGCGCCGGCGATGCTCCGCCTTCTCTTCCGGAGACATCTTGCGGGTCGCCGCCGCCTGTCGAGCACGCTCCTTGGGGTCCGAGGCCGCCTTGCCCGAGCCGCTGGTCGGCAGGTCACGGATGTGCCCCACGCTAGACTTCACGATGAAGTCGTTGCCGAGATACTTGTTGATCGTCTTCGCCTTGGCCGGCGACTCGACGATGACCAGTGACTTGCCCATAGTGCTCCAGTGTGCTGATGGCGCCAGCTCGACGGCTCGCGCCAGACCGAATCGGCCCGCCCTCTATGGCGGGTGAAAAATGCGAATACCCTACCCCAGCGACTGACTTCACGCCAGTCACCCCATGACGAGGGGCACCTTGAACCTAGACCTACTGGTACCCGGACGACAAGCCAAGAACGCCGCCGACTTCAACGACAACGCCCCCACCGAGGATCGGCGGGGGCGTTCAGTCACTGCCTGAAACGGTCAGGTCTTGCCGGGCTTGCGCGGCGTCGAGCGCCGCGCTGTTCCGCGACTCGACGGCTTGCGCTTGCCACTGGCCTTGGCCTGAGTGGTCGTCGACGCTTTCTCGGCAGCCTCCGGCGACTGAACAGCCTGAGTCTCGGCTGCCTGAGTCTCGGCTGCCTGAGTCTCGGCGGGCTGAGTCTCGCTGACCTGAGTCTCGCTGACCTGAGCCTCGCTGACCTGAGCCTCGCTGGTCTGAGCCTCGCTGGTCTGAGCCTCGCTGACCTGAGCCTCGCTGACCAGAGCCTCGCTGGTCTGAGTCTCGGCGGCCGACTCGTTGGCGGGCTCGGCTACCAGAGCCTCGGAGGCCGCTGAAACCGGCTCGCCCACGGCCTCTGCCGGGACGTCACCCTCTACTGAGGCCGACAATGGCTCGGCGGCGGGGAGCGCCTCCATCAGCGCTTCCACCTCGCGACGGGCAATCTCATCGGCCTGGGCCTGACCGGCAACCCTGGCCTCGGCATCACGCCGTGCATCCTGCTCGTCCTGTGGCGTTCGCTGAATGGCCTGGTTGAACAGCCCCTTGATGCGCTCGAAGCGGTCCGCTGCATGCTCGCTGAGCTCACCACTGGCCGCCAGCACATGCTCGATATGTGCCAGGTGAGCGTCGATCTGTTCCGCACTCTCTCCCTGCAGCAGGGTCGGCAGGCTCTCGAGTGCCGCCTCGCGATCCTGTTTGAGGATGAAGAACTGCTCACGCAGCAGTTGCTTGAAATCGGCCAGCTGGATACCGGGCTCGAGTTCGGCACGCGAAGCCCGCAGCCGCTTGAAGTTGCGCTCATCGGTGGCCGGTGCCCCGCCGAGGACATAGATCACCGAACGCATGACCGCCTCGTGACTGCCGCCCTCGGCGATATGCGCATTGACCTCGGCCCGGCGACGCTCGATGAAGCGGCGATGCTCCGGCTCGGCCCCCGGACGACGGCGGTGCACATGAGCGTCACCGCCCAGGCCGACCATGGCCTGCAGCATCGGCTGGCCGTAGAAGTCCAGGAAGAAGCGCTCGCTGCTGCTGTCACGCAGGTCGCGCCAAGCGTTGAGGCTGCGGGTAACCTGATCAGACAGGATGCCCTCCACGGCCCGGAAGACATTGTCCTCGTGGACCGGATGGCGTTCGGAACGCACCTTGTCGGCCAGCACCGGCACGGCGGTCATCAACGGGTTGCGGTCGGACAGAAGGCGATAGCCCAGGCGACTGGGGTGCATGCGTCGCATCAACTTCGCCGACTCCGGGGTGGCCAGGGCCTGAATCCAGGGTTGCACGAACTGCCGGTAGAGCCCCAGGTTGATCTCGGAAACCCGCGCCACCGTGGCGAAGCGGGTGTCGTCCTCCGGCCGATGCTGGACTTCCCGATCGAGTTCCTTGATGGTGCGCGGCGTGAATTCCAGCAGATAGTCACGCTCGATCAGTTCGGCATCCTTGCGCTCGGCCGCACTGGAGACCGTGGTCTCGTAGAGGCCCGGCGGCAGGACGTCGATATAATCCATGTTGGCGGTGAACTCGGTGTGCTCCTTTCTGGACACGCTGCCGGACACGAAGATGCCCAGGTGGCCCGTGGTGTCATGCAGGCAATAGACGATGGTCTGTTCATTGGCGATGATGTCCTCGACCCCCTCGTAGAGGTCGCGTACCCAGCCCAAGGCCTGGGGCGGCGGCGTGATATCGTCACCACGCGAGCAGAACACCACTACCGGGGAGCGTACGTTACGCAGGTCGATGCGACGACCGTCGGAAGTCACCAGTTGGGAGGTGGAGAGGCGGTTGCCAATGAAGAGGTTGTCGACGATGTACTGGATCTCGTCTCCCCCCAGCACCACATGACCGCCCCACCAGCGTTCGAACTCCAGGTAACGATCGGCCTCGCTGTCGACTCGCGAGTAGAGCTGGTACTGCTTGCTCCACCAGGTGTTGGCCGGATTCAGTCGCTCGAAGTTCTGCACCAGCCAGGCACCGTCGAACAAGCCGGCCCCCAGGTCGCTGAATAGCGAGGTCATCCAGCTGCCGCCGGCCAGGCCACCGGTATAACGCATCGGTGCCTTGCCGCGTTCACCGGACCAGTAGGAGAGCGGCGAGCCTGCGATCAGAAGCGGACCAAACAGGTCGGGTTCGAGGGCGGCGGCCATCATGATCTGCCAGCCGGCCTGACAGTTGCCGACCACCATGGGCTTCTCGGAGGTCTCGGGATGACGCTCGATGACGTGGCGCAGGAAGGCGACCTCGGCCTCCACCACATCCTCGACGGTCTGTCCCGGGACCGGATAGGGCAGGAAGCCGATGAAGTAGCAGGGGTGACCGGCGCGCAGGGCTACGCCGATCTCGCTGTCGGGCTTGAACCCGCCGATGCCCGGGCCGTGGCCGGCACGGGGGTCAACCACCACGAAGGGGCGGGCCTGCAGGTCGATCTCTACCCCCTCGGGAGGCAGGATGCGCAGTAATTCGTAGTTCACCGGACGCGACAGTTCGCGGCCATCCATCAGCACCTCGGCATCGAAGCCGAGCACATTGGGCTTGGTCTTCTCGATGTGCTCGAGATACTGGTTGCCACGCTGGCGCATGACGTCCATGTAGAGAACGCTGCGCTCCAGCGTATCTCGCCAGTAGTCACAGGCCGCGCGTCCGAAACCGAACGGATCCATGAAGGGCAGCACGCTGGCTGCGGGAGTCGGTATCAGGGAATTCATTATCAGCTCCAGGGTTGCTCGGTACCGGGACAACCATGGCACCTATGCATGAAGAACGGGCTTTGCTGCATTGCAATATAGCGCATCAGGACCAGCGCTGCGAGCATCTTGTGCAATAGCCCTCAGCCAACTTAAAGGCAACCGTGCTGCGCCTCGCTCTGGTATAGAGCCCTCAGCACGCCCTGTCGTGCTGATGGGATAGCCCGTCTCAGGGAAAGCGCCGCGCCCTTGCTGACATGGCCCCAAACACGGCGTGAGGCTGTGCCATGCCATCGAGCGGGGCACCAATCTCGAGCGGGGCACCAAGCAGGAAGGCGCCAACGAAGTGGTCAAGCACAGGCCCGATGCCGAGCCATGGCGTCAACTGCCTGGCGGAGGCATCCTGCCGATCGACACCACGAGGGCTGGGGGTCACGTCAGGGCCGGGGTCAAGGCCCGCGCGGGCCAGGTGTCCAGAGTGGCGTTCCATATGGTAGTTTATCAGCTTGAGAAACACGTATCATTCGACGTGCCAGGCGGCCTGAAAACGCCGATCGACGCGCGCCCGGCGGACCCGCAGCGGCGCCGTCGTTGTGCAGGCCACCGGCGAGCAGAGAGGCTCACAGCTATGAGCGACACCCCCTCCAAACGCGTCTCTAGCGGCGAAAAGTACCGCAACGACCATGGCACGGCCGCCATCAAGGACGGCATGAAAGTGCGCAGGCACGTCGAGGACGGCGGCGCCACAGGTCGCAAGCCGAAGTGGCTGCGAGCCCAGATTCCCGGGGGCGAACGCTTCGAGGCGGTCAAGAAGAACGTGGACGCCCACCGGCTCAGCACCGTCTGTGCCGAATCGCACTGCCCCAACCAGGGGGAAT
The DNA here is from genome assembly GCF_040196335.1 of Halomonas aquatica. Classification (NCBI taxonomy): domain Bacteria; kingdom Pseudomonadati; phylum Pseudomonadota; class Gammaproteobacteria; order Oceanospirillales; family Halomonadaceae; genus Halomonas; species Halomonas aquatica. The sequence continues at coordinate 67,427 of NZ_JBEGCJ010000003.1, read as the reverse complement.
GCTGGAGTAACGGTACCGCCACCATCATGCTGATGGGCTCGGTGTGCACCCGTGCCTGCCGCTTCTGTGCCGTGGATACCGGCAACCCCCGTGGCTGGCTGGACGCCGAGGAACCGGAGAACACCGCCCGGTCCGTGGAACTGATGGGTCTGCGCTATATCGTGCTGACCTCGGTGGATCGTGACGACCTGCCCGACGGGGGCGCCACCCACTATGCCGACTGCATCCGGGCCATCAAGGCACGCACCCCCGAGGTGGTCGTCGAGGCGCTGACCCCGGACTTCGACGCCGAGCCCTCGGCGATCGAGCGGGTCGTCGACTCGGGCCTCGAGGTCTTCGCCCAGAACGTCGAGACCGTGGAACGGCTGACCGGGCGGGTGCGCGATCCGCGGGCCGGCTACCGAAAGACGCTGGACGTGCTGGCCCATGCCAAGCGCCATCGCCCCGGGGTCATCACCAAGACCAGCCTGATGCTGGGCCTCGGCGAGACAGAGGAGGAGATTCTGGCGACCTTCGACGACCTGCGCGCCATCGGCGTGGACATCGTCACCCTCGGACAGTACCTGCGCCCCACGCGCAACCACCTGCCGGTGGAGCGCTGGGTCACCCCGGAGGAGTTCGAGCGCTATCGCGTGCTGGGCCTGGAAAAAGGCTTCATGGAAGTACCGTCCGGTCCGCTGGTGCGCTCCAGCTACAGGGCCGACCGGGTGTTCGAGAAGAACAACCTGGGGCTTGCCGCACCCGCCGAGGTACCCGGCCAGGAGACCGACCCGAACCGCATCGACGCCGTCAACGTCGGTTAGGCGCCGAGCGAACAGCAGGACGTCTCTGCAACCTCTGGTGTCAACGCAAAGCCCCCGCTGGATGCTTGATCCAGCGGGGGCTTGTTATAGCTCAGCACCTGCAGCCCATCACAGGTCAGCTTGGCGGCTCGGCGCTTTTAACTCACGCCCAAGCTCCCGCGCCAGGCAATCCGCCAGTCGCTCCCCCACCGCCTCGACGCCGGGGCAGTCATCGACCAGGTCGGCGAGTCGCGTCATGGCCATGCCGGCATAGCCGCAGGGATTGATCCGCGAGAAAGGCGAGAGATCACCATCGACGTTGATCGCCACGCCATGGAAGCTGGCACCTCGCCGGATGCGAAGCCCCAGGGAGGCGATCTTGGCCTCTCCCACGTAGACACCGGGTGCATCCGGTCGGGCGAGCGCAACGACCCCATGGTCAGCCAGTAGCGCAATCACCGCCTGCTCCAGTGCGCTCACCAGATCGCGAACCCCCAGTCGTGCTCGTCGCACATCCAGCAGAGGATAAAGCACTACCTGACCGGGCCCATGGTAGGTCACCTGTCCGCCACGGTCGGTGGCCACCACCGGGATGTCACCGGGCATCAGCAGGTGCTCGGGCTTGCCGGCCTGCCCCTGGGTGAAGACCGGATCATGCTCTACCAGCCAGAACTGGTCAGGCGTCGCGGCATCACGGCCGTCGGTCAGGGCCCGCATGGCCTGCCAGACGGGGGTGTAGGTCCTGCGCCCCAGGCGATGCAACTCGATCGGCGCCGTGCTGTCGCGTGTCATCACACCACCATGTGCACGCGGCCGGTGGCCTTCAGTTCTTCGAAGAGGGCCTTGAGCTGGACCTCTCCCGTGGCGCGAATCGTCAGCCGCACCGACTGGAAGCGGCCATTGCGGCTCGGGACCACCCGGATACCCGCGGCGTCGAAGCCCGAGTCATGTCGTGTGACGATCTGGCAGACGGTGGCGGCAAAGTCATCGGCGGCATCGCCGACGACCTTGATCGGATAGTCACAGGGGAAGGTGATCTTCGGCGACCTGCCGCCCGCCCGAGGACCGGGCTTGCGGAGGTCGCGCAGGGAATTGTCGTTCATGCGCGCGTCCGGGTGGAAAGGAGAGTATCCACCCATTCTACTCAACGCATCGACGGCGACCAACCGGCGACTCCGCGCATGCGGCCTGCAGGGCTCGGCCCTCGGGCGAGCCGACCCGGGAGTGCCATCGCTCCGGTCAGTCGAACCAGCCACCGATCAGGTTGGTGAAGAAACGCTTCACCTGATCGAACAGCCTCTTGAAGAAGCCGCCTTCCTCGATACTCTCCAGGGCGACCAGCGCTCGCTCGCCGACCACCTCTTCGCCCTGTCGCACCTCCATGGTGCCCACTCGGTCGCCTGCGGCAATGGGCGCGGTCAGGTCAGCCTGGATGTCGAGCCGAGCGGTGAGCTCGTCATTACGGGCCCGCGGCACCGTCATGACCACGTTGCTGTCGACGCCGACGCGCAGCTCGTTCTTGTCGCCGCCCCAGACCCGCGGCGCATTGAGCACGGCGCCCGCATCGTAGAGCTTCAGGGTCTCGAAGTAGCGAAAGCCGTAGCTCAGCAGCTTCTGGGATTCCTGGGCGCGGGCCTCATCCGAGGCGGTGCCCATGACCACGGAGATCAGCCGCATGTCATCACGCTCGGCAGACGCTACCAGGCAGTAGCCGGCGGCCTCGGTCCAGCCGGTCTTCAGGCCATCGACGCTGGCGTCCCGCCACAGCAGGCGGTTGCGGTTAGGCTGGTCGATGCCACCGTAGGAGAACTCCTTCTGGCGATAGATCCGATAGTGATCCGGGTAGTCGTTGATGATGTGCTGGGAGAGCAGGGCCAGGTCATGGGCCGAGGAATAGTGATTGTCGTTGGGCAGCCCGGTGGCGTTGATGAAATTGGTGTTGCGCATGCCCAGGCGGGTCGCGTGCTGGTTCATCAGGTCGGCGAAGGGCCGCTCGCCGCCGGCCAGGTATTCCGCCATGGCCACGCTGGCATCGTTGCCGGAGACGATGATGATGCCATGCAGCAGTTCGCTGACCGGCACCTGCTCGCCGACCTCGATGAACATCTTCGACCCCCCCGTTCGCCAGGCCTTCTCGCTGACCGGCACCAGGTCACCCGGGCTGATGTTGCCCTGATCCAGCTCACGCTCCGCCAGGTAGGCGGTCATCAGCTTGGTCAGGCTGGCCGGTGGAAGGCGCTCGTCGGCATTATGCTCGGCCAGCACACGGCCGCTGTCGGCATCCATCAGGATCCAGGAGCTGGCGGCCAGCTGCGGGGGGGAGGGAATCATGGTCTGCGGCGCAGGAATCACCTGAGCCGTGGCCTGTGACACGACCATCAGCAGGCTGAGCAGTAGCGGCGGCACTAACCGGCGGCGGAGGAAAGGCGTAAATCTCATGGCAAGGGTTCTCATCGGGTGCATCGCAGGGTTTTTCGGTAAGGGGATGCCGACTCAGTTGGCATCGTTGACGATGAAGGCCTGGGCAAAGCCTGCCCGCCGCAACAGTTCGCGGACCGGTTCCACCTGGCCCGCTGGATCCAGCGGGCCGACCTGGACACGGTATAGCCCTGTGGCGCTGGCCACGCGCACGGGCCGGGCGATCTCCTCCTCGAGGCGGGACTGAAGTGCCCGGGCCCCTTCCGCGGAGCCCAGAGCGGCCACCTGCAGGAAGACACCCCCTGGGTCGGCGGGTTCACCAGAGGCATCCGCTGCGGCATCCTCAGCCACGAGCGGTCGGGGCGAATCGGCCCTCTCGGGAGAGACGCTCCCCGCCGGGCGCGTGGTCTTGCCGTGCTCGGCCAGCCAGCGGTCCACGTCGATGGCCTCCACCCTCACCCGGCCCGTCCCCCGCTCCAGGATGCCCAGGCGGGCGGCCGCCGCATAGGAAAGGTCGATCTCCCGCTCGCTGTGGAAGGGGCCGCGATCATTGACCCTGACGATCGCCGAGCGGCCGTTGTCGAGACTGGTGACGCGAACGAAGCTGGGCAACGGCAAGGAACGATGAGCGGCGCTCATCTTGTACATGTCGTAGATCTCGCCGTTGGACGTCGCGTAACCGTGGAACTTCTCTCCATACCAGGAGGCACGTCCATTGCGACGATACCCATCGGCAACCGCCATGACCTCGTAGCGTTTGCCCCATACCTCGTAGGGGGACTTGTTGCCGCCCCGGGATAGCGGCTCGCGCTGCGGCACCGCGTCGGGCACCCGTGCGACGTCGGGAGGGTCCTCGGGGTAGGCATCCCCGGACAGCGCATAACGCTCTCCGCCTGCCGCATCCGTCGAGGCCGACCCGACCGCCTCGCCGGTGACGGGCCGCGGGCCGCCACCGCTCCCCATACAGCCGGCCAGCAGTAGCAGCAGGCTCAGGGCCACCAGGGTGCGTTTCATGAGGCCTCCTCCGGGGTCGTGTCCGCGGCCTCGAGCCCGTGTGGCTCGCGGCCGCGGGCCGCGGCGCTCGCCTCGGCAAGTTCGGTCACCGCCATGGCGTAGAGATGACTGTGGTTGTAGCGCGTGATCACGTAGAAATTGTTCTCGCCCAGCACGTAGCGCCACGTGCCTTCCCCCTCCTCCAGCGCCACCGGCAGCAGGAGATGATCGTCGGCCATCGCGTCCGGAACCTCGAGACCCGCCGCGGCGATCTGAGCTGCCGGCACGGCCGGCGGACGCGCGGCGCGATTGAACTCGATACCCTCGGGCGGCGCGGCGGGTCCCTCGGCCTCATGATAGAGGGGCTCTCCCGGACGCCAGCCGTGTTCGGCGAAGTAGTTGGCCACGCTGCCGATGGCATCCACTGGATTGTCCCAGAGATCGCGCAGGCCATCGTCGTCGAAGTCCACCGCATAGGCACGGTAGCTGGTCGGGATGAACTGCGGATAACCCATGGCACCGGCGTAGGAGCCCGTCAAGCTGCCAGGCGCTCGCTGCTGGTCAAAGGCGATCTCGAGGAAGGCGGCAAGCTCACCACGGAAGAAGCGCCCTCGGCTCGGGTGATGGAAGGCCAGGGTCGACAGGGAGTCCAGGACACGGTGACGACCGGTCACATCGCCGTAGCGGGTCTCGACGCCGAGTATGGCGGCGATCACCTCCGCCGGGACGCCATATTCGGCAAGGGCCCTGTCGAAGGCGGCCTCGTGGGCCTCGATGAAGGCCACCCCATTGGCGATGCGCGGGGCGTCAAGGAAGATGGCGCGATACTCGTGCCAGGTCAGGCGCCGTTCGGCGGCCCCTTTCATCGCATCCAGCACCGGCTGGCGGAACTCGGCCTCGGCCAGGGCGGCCTCGAGCCAGTCGCGGTCGATCCCCCGCTCGGCGAGCTCGTCCACCAGCTTTCGCGCCTCGGCGTGACGCTGCGGGTCGAACTCGGCCGCCGGCAGGCTGGAGGCGCCACATGACAGCAGCAGCCCCGCCAGCGCGGCCATCCAGCGGTTTCCCTGTGGTAACGACACCGTCATCGCAGCTCTCCCTGAGTCGTGTCGGCTGCCTAGCGCGGCAACAGGCGGCGGTGGGCATTCACGGCCATGAGAATACCGAAACCCGCCATCAAGGTCACGCTGGAGGTGCCCCCATAGCTGACCAGCGGCAACGGGACGCCGACCACCGGCAGTATCCCGCTGACCATGCCCACGTTGACGAAGACATAGATGAAGAAGGTCAGGATGATGCTCCCCGCCACCAGCCGACCGAAGGTCTCCTGGGCGGCCCCGGCAAGCCACAGCCCGCGCCCGACGATCAGCAGGTAGATCAGCAGGAATGCCAGCATCCCCACCAGCCCGAACTCCTCGCCCAGCACTGCCACGATGAAGTCGGTATGGCGCTCGGGAAGGAACTCCAGCTGGGACTGGGTCCCCTCCAGCCATCCCTTGCCCCAGAAACCGCCGCTACCGATGGCGGTAGTCGACTGAATGATGTTCCAGCCCGCCCCCAGAGGGTCGCTCTCGGGGTCGAGGAAGGTCAGCACGCGCTGGCGCTGGTAGTCGTGCAGGTTCATCCACAGCAACGGCAGCGCGGCCGCAGCCAACACACCGCAGAACAGGATGAAGCGCCAGGAGAGGCCGGCCAGCACCACCACGAGAACCCCCGCCGTCGCCACCAACAGGGAGGTCCCCAGGTCCGGCTGCCGGGCGATCAGCGCCACGGGCAGGCCGATGATCACCGCACACACGAAGAGGTCGCGGAAGCGTGGAGGCAGGACCTGACGGCTCAACCAGGCAGCCACCATCATCGGCATGGCCAGTTTCATCAACTCCGAGGGCTGGAAGCGGATCACCCCGGGGATCACCAGCCAGCGCTGGGCGCCCATGCCCATGTCACCGATCAGCTCCACCGCCACCAGCATGGCCAGCCCCGCCAGGTATACCAGTGGCGTCCAGCGCAGCAGGGTCGTGGGAGAAAGTTGGGCGAGCCCCATCATCACCGCCAGGGCCACGCCGAAGCGGATGCCCTGGGCGATGACCACCGAAAGTTGCTGGCCGCTGGCGCTGAAGAGCACCACCAGGCCCGCCAGCATCAGCACCAGCAGCATGCCGAGCAACCAGGGATCGATGTGAATGCGCTCCCAGAGGCTGCGGCGTCGCGAGATGCCGCTCAACGAGGGTTTCACTGGGTGGCCGCGCAGACCACGTGTCAGCTCATTCCAGATCATCGGTCAATCCCCCGCCACGCGGTCATCCTCACGTTCGAGCACCTCGCGCACTTCCTCGGGTTCCGGAGCCTCGTCCTCGAGCAGCCAGGCATCGGTCATCGCCTTGGCCAGGTGCGCCGCATGGGTACTGCCGCCACCGGCATTCTCGACGATCACCGCCACGGCGATCTCGGGCTCTTCCACCGGCGCAAAGGCCATGAACAACGCATGATCGCGCAGACGCTCCTTGAGCTCGTCGGCGTTGTATTTCTCGTTCTGGCCTAGAGAGAAGACCTGGGCGGTGCCGGACTTGCCCGCCATCCGGTACTCGATGTCGCGGCCGATCCGGCGCGCCGTCCCCTCGCGCCCCGACACCACCTTTTCCATCCCAGAAAAGACATTATCCCACCATCCCCCGTTGCCGAGATCGATGTCCGGGGGAGTATCCGGCAGGGCGACCGGCACCTCCTGCTCGCCGATGCGATGTGCCAGGCGAGGCTTTACCCACTTGCCGCGGTTGGCCAGCACCGCTGTGGCTGTCGCCAGCTGCAGCGGGGTCACCTGCAGGTAGCCCTGGCCGATGCCCACGGAAAGGGTCTCGCCGGGATACCAGGGCTGGTTGAAGCGCCCACGCTTCCAGGCACGAGAGGGCATCAGCGCATCGCTCTGGCCGTAGACATCATGGGCGGCCCGCTCGCCGAAGCCGAAGGCCGTCAGGCTCTCATGGATGCGATCGATCCCGAGATCGTGGGCCAGGGAATAGAAATAAGTGTTGTTGGAGACGGTGATGGCCCGCTCCAGATCGACCCGACCATGCCCCCAGCGCAACCAGTTGCGGTAGCGCCGCGAGTCATTGGGCAACTGGAAGTAACCGGGATCGTAGATCACCTTGCTCGGCGTGATCATGCCCTCCTTGAGGCCGGTGATGGCCATGAACGGCTTGATCGTCGAGCCCGGCGGATAGTGGCCCCGGATGGCACGATTGTAGAGCGGCAGGTCGAGGTTCTCCTGCAGTGAACGATAGGAGGCGACATCGATACCGGTGACGAACTGGTTGCTGTCGAACCCTGGCACCGAGGCCAGGGCAAGAATCTCGCCGGTGGACGGGGCGATGGCCACGATGGAACCTCGGCGCCCATCGAGAAGTTCCACGGCGAGTTTCTGGAGCTTGATGTCCAGGGTCAGGGTCAGGTCGAGTCCCGGTACCGGGTCGGTGTGACCGAGCTCACGCAGCACCCTCCCGCGAGCATTGGATTCTACCTTGCGAAGCCCCGCCTGACCGTGCAGCTCGTCCTCGTAGAAGCGCTCCACCCCGGTCTTGCCGATGAAGTGGGTGCCGGCATAGTTGCCCGAATCCAGTCCCGCCAGCTCCTCGGCATTGATCCGGCCCACGTACCCCAGGGCATGCACCATGGTCTCGGCATCGGGATAGTAGCGCAGCAGTTGGGCCTCGACCTCGACGCCGGGCAGGCGATGGCGGTTGACCGCCAGACGGGCGATCTGCGACTCATCGAGATCGCTCATCAGAAGCGCCGGCTGGAAGGGCCGCTGGCGTTGGCGTGAACGGACCCGGAAGGCCTCGGCTTCTTCTTTGGGGAGCTCCAGCAGGTCGACCAGCAGGGCCAGGGTAGCGTCCAGGTCATCGACCCGTTCACGCACCAGGGTCAGGTTGTAGGTGGGGCGGTTCTCGGCCAGCAGCACCCCGTGACGATCATAGATCAGGCCCCGGGTGGGCGGCAGCGGTTCCACCCTCACCCGGTTCTTCTCGGAACGCGTGCTGTAGACCTCGTGCTGCACCACCTGCAGGTAGAACAGTCGTCCGCCCAGGAGTCCTGTCAGGGAGACCACCACCAGCACGGCCAGCAGCGAGCGCATCCGGAACACGCGTAGCTCCTGTTCCGGGTTCTTCAGGGTATCGCGGCGGCGGCGCATGCTCGTTGATGACCTCGGATGATGGAGCGGAAGAGCCTTCGGCGGAACTCGATGAAAGAGCCTTCGGCGATGATGGAGAATAACGTCTTCAGCGGATGCTCGAGAACAAAACCTTCAGCGGTGATAGGGGTGGCCGACCAGCAGGGTCCACGCCCGATAGAGCTGCTCGGCGAGCAGGATGCGCACCAGCGGGTGCGGCAGGGTCAGCGGAGAGAGCGACCAGCGCTGGTCGGCACGGGACGAGAGCGAGGGCTCCAGACCATCGGGGCCTCCCACCAGCAACACAACGTCACGCCCTTCGAGGCGCCAGGCTTCGGCCTCGCTGGCCAGCTGCTCGGTGCTCCAGGCCTTGCCGCCGACCTCGAGGGCGACGAGGCGCTCGCTCCCCTTGAGGCGGGCACGAATGCGCTCGCCCTCCAGGGCCATGGCCCTTGCCACGTCGGCATTCTTGCCCCGTTGTCCCGGCGCGATTTCCTCCACCTCCAGGGCGAAATCGCGGGGCAGTCGCTTGCGATACTCCTCGACACCGCGATTCACCCAGTCGGGCATCTTCGTACCCACCGCCAGCAGGCGGATTCTCATGAACGGTGCTCGGCCCGGGACTCGGCATCGCTTGGCATGTCGGCCCAGAGCCGCTCGAGATCGTAGAGCAGGCGAGTCTCGGGGAGCATCACGTGAACCACCAAGTTCCCGAGATCGACCAGCACCCAATCGGTGCCGTTCTCGCCCTCGACGCCCAGCGGCGCCATGCCCTGATCCTTGGCCGCCTGGACCACATGGTTGGCTAGCGCCGCCACATGGCGAGAGGAGGTGCCGGTGGCGACCACCATCCTGTCGGTCACACTGGTCAGTCGTGAAACATCCAGGACGACGATGTCCTGGGCCTTGAGGTCCTCCAGCGCATCAGTCACCAGAGTCTTGAGTGCGTCGATATGCATAACCCTTCGTATCTGCCCTTCGTCAGCGGGAAATCGTTGAACCATTGTACCGGCTCGACGCGCCGCTGGGCAGCACTCAGCCATGCCGGTAGAGTCCTCGCGACAGGATACGTGCCTCCACCGCCTCGGGTAGCAGATAACGCACGCTCAGCCCAGCCGCCAGACGGCGTCGCACCTCGGTAGCCGAGATGGCCATGCGCGAGGGCAACCGCAGGCGCAGCAGCCGGCCGGCCGGATGGGCCATCAGCGCCTCGCCATCCTCGACCTCGCGCCCGACCAGCAACTCGCGGAGTGCCGCCGGCAGGGTCGCGTCGTGGTCCGGGCGGTCGATCACCACCACGTGGGCCAGTTCGAAGAGGCGTTCGGGCTCGTGCCAGTCGGCCAGGCGCAGGAAGGCGTCGTGCCCCAGCGCCATCACCAGGCGCGCCTCGCGCCCCTGCTCGCGGCGCAGCGAGGCAAGGGTATCGGCACTGTAGGAGGGGCCATCACGCTCGAGTTCCCGGGGATCGGCCACCAGCCCCGGAGTATCGCCTATCCCTAGACTCAGCAGCGCCAGGCGTTCGGCGGCCGACACCCGGGGCTCTCCCCGCAGCGGCGGCATGGCCGCTGGCACCATGTGCACACGATCCAGCACCAGCGCCTCGAGGAGCTCCACCGCACTGCGCAGATGGCCCAGGTGAACCGGGTCGAAGGTACCGCCCAGCATGGCCAGACGGGGCGGGACCGATGGATCGATGCCGCCCCGGACGGGCAGACCCGGCTCATTCACTCGCGCACCTGGCCGTCACCGAGCACCACATACTTGCGGGTGGTCAGTCCCTCGAGCCCCACGGGTCCGCGGGCATGCAGGCGATCGGTAGAGATGCCGATCTCCGCCCCCAGCCCGTACTCGAAGCCATCGGCAAAACGGGTGGAAGCGTTGACCATCACCGAACTGGAATCTACCTCGGCCAGGAAGCGTCGTGCCAGGCCGTAGGACTCAGTGACGATCGCATCGGTGTGGCGCGAGCCGTAGCGCTCGATGTGGGCCATGGCGGCATCGATGCCATCCACCACTCTGATCGACAGCACCGGTGCGAGATACTCCTCCTGCCAGTCTGCCTCGGTGGCCTCGGTGATATCGCCGAGGATCGCCCGCGTCCGTTCGCAACCGCGCAGCTCGACCCGGTGCTCGTCATAGGCGTGAGAAAGCCTCGGCAGCAGCGTGCCCGCCACCGTTGCATCGACCAGCAGGGTCTCCATGGTGTTGCAGGTGCCATAACGGTGGGTCTTGGCGTTGACCGCGATGGCCAGGGCCTTGTCGAGGTCCGCACTGGCATCGACATAGACATGGCAGACACCATCGAGGTGCTTGATCACCGGCACCCGGGCCTCTCGGGTGATGCGCTCGATCAGCGACTTGCCGCCGCGCGGAATGATCACGTCGACATATTCCGGCATGCTGATCAGGCGCCCCACGGCGGCGCGGTCGGTGGTAGCCACGACCTGCACAGCACCCTCGGGCAGGCCGGCCCGGGCGAGCCCGGCACGGATGCAGGCGGCGATGGCGGCGTTGGAATCCCGCGCCTCGGAGCCGCCACGAAGGATGGCCGCGTTGCCCGACTTCAGGCAGAGACTCGCCGCCTCCATGGTGACGTTGGGGCGCGACTCGTAGATGATGCCGATGACGCCGAGGGGGACGCGCATCTGGCCGACCTGGATACCGCTGGGCCGCGAGCGCAGACCATCGATCTCGCCGACCGGATCCGGCAGGGCGGCCACCTGGGCGAGCCCCTCGATCATGGCATCCAGTCGCGCGTCATCGAGGGCCAGGCGATCCAGCAGGGCCGCATCCAGGCCACTCTCGCGCCCCCGGGCCAGGTCACGGGCGTTGGCCGCCAGCACCTCGTGCCGAGCATCCTCGAGATGCGCGGCCATGGCCAGCAGAGCGGCATTCTTGGCCGCCGTATCGACCCGGCGCATCCGGGTTGCCGCTTCACGGGCGCCCTGCCCGAGGCGCTGCATATAGGTGTCGACATCTCCGATGTCCGGGATGACGGAGTCGATATCCGAGCGTGAGGCTTGAGCTGTCATGCCGTTGGGTGTCTCCTGGGGCCGGCGACGCCGAGACAAGGGCGATGCCGGCGTTATACAGTGCCGTGAACCGGCAAGGGAATCATACTAAGCCACCATGCAGACCAAGTACAAAATCGGACTGCTGCGCGGCAACCTGCTGGTCGCGGCGGTCCTGCTGGCCCTGCTGGCCATGGCCACGACGACCCTGACCGAGGCCCTGCTGCTGTGGCTGTCCGCTACCTGGCTGGCCACCTCCGCGCTGCTGATGGCCTTCAACCATCGTCGCCCCGTCACTGTGCCCTGGCAGTTGCTGCCTGGCCTGTTGCTCGCTGCCCTGCTGTGGGTGGCCCCCGAGCGGCACGTCACCTGGCTGTGGGCCTGGGCGGTGCTGTTGATGCTTCCCCAGCCCCGCTGGATCCTGCTGCTGGAGACCCTGCTGGCCCTGGCGACCTGGTGGCCGCTGAGGGAGCTACTGGGTCTCGAGCAGTGGACCCTGAGCGGCCTGGGGCTCGCGGCCCTGATGCTGCTGGGCCTATCCAGGGCCCTCGACCTGCGCACCCTGCGCAAGAGTGCCCTAAGTCGGGCCCGCCTGGTCCCCGGCCTGACACTGTGGCCAGGCAGCCGACTACCTCGCGACCTCGCTCTGGAACGCAGCCGCAGCCTGCGCGAGGGTGTGCATGCCGAGCTGCTGCTCTTGCATGCACCACGGCACCAGAGCTGGTCACTGGCCCAGCGGCTGTGCCACCTGACTCACAGCTTCGAGCACTGCTACCGCCTCGACTCTCGGACCCTGGCGACGGTACTGATCAGCCGCGACCGTCATCAAGCCAATGAGCGGAGAGGCATGCTGTGGCGTTCCCTTGGGGCGCGTGGGCCGGCCCGTGCGATTCCGCTGTCCGGCCTGGCATCCCTGGATGCCGAACGCCTTGCCCTGGCTCGCCAACCTGCCGGACTTCTGGTGATCGAGGAGCCGTCCCATGCCTGATCTTCGTCCCCATCATTCGCGGCTATTCGCCGCGTGGCACGCCGGCGGTGCACTGCTGCTACTGGGCATGTCCCTGTGGCTCTACCTGTTGGGGGAGTACGAGCGCATCCCCCTGCCCGCTATCCTTTCGCTACTGATGCTGGTGGCCACCCTGCTGAACACGACGGGTGATGAGCAATCGCGAATGGCCGCCTACCTGGCCCTGGTCTGCGGCTACCTGCTGATCGCCGTCGAGCTGCCCCGCCAGTCAGGCTTGCCATTGCTATGGGTGGGGCTTCCTCCGGTGCTGACCCTGCTGCTGCTGCCGTTGGCGCCTGCCATGCTGCTCAACCTCTCGCTGACGCCGATCTGGCTGGCCTTGCTCGGCGAAGGGGAACTCGACAGTCAGACGCTGCTGGGCTACCTGAGCCTGGTAATCGTGGCGGCCCTGATTCCCTGGGAACAGGCCCGCCAGCACGCCCTGCTAAGGGCCACCGACCCTCGCGACTCGGAATGCTCGGCCAACGGACGCGAGACCCTGCACGAGGGGCTGGCCAGCGAGATCGATCGCGCCGGGATGCTCGGCCAGCCCCTGGCGGTGCTGCTGATACACCTGCCCCAGTTGGACATGGTCGGCGAGCAGTTCGGTCCGAGAGCTCGACAGGCCCTGCTGGATAGCCTCTGCCAGGCGGTGGCCAGCCGCAGACGCGACCATGACACCCTGGGCCGGGAAGGCCAGGCGGACTTCTGGCTGGTGATGCCGGACACCACCGAGAGCAGTGCCCTGCTGATGCAGCAGCGCCTCCTTCAGGCCCTTGATCAGATCACCCTGATGGATACCGGTCATGTGGCAGCGCGGATGCGCCTGTGCCGGCTAAAGGCAGGAGAGTCCTGGCCGAGATTCGAGCAACGCCTTGAGGCCGGCAGCGAGTCGCTGGCCATCGGCTGAGCCTGAGGTACGCCGATTCATGGCAAGACAACGGAGCGGCCCTTGAACATTGCCGACACCCTCTTCCAGCTGGCGCCCTCTCCGGGGCTGCTGCTGTTGATCATCGCCACCATCGCCCTGGTCGAATCCCTGGCGCTGGTGGGGCTACTGGTGCCGGGCGTGGTACTGATGACGGCCGCCGCATCCATGGCCGGACATCAGGAGCTGGCCGTGACGCCGGCCATCATTGCCGCCTTCATCGGCGCCGTGGTCGGCGACGGCCTGAGCTTCATGCTGGGTTATCACCAGCGTGAGAGGGTCACCATGCTGTGGCCCCTGTCACGCCACCCGGAATGGTTATCACGGGGTGCGCGATTCTTTCAGCGGCACGGACCGCTCTCGGTCTTCCTGGGTCGCTTCGTGGGCCCGGTGAGGCCCGTGGTGCCCCTGATCGCCGGCATGCTGCGGATGTCACCCCGGGCCTTCATCTGGGCCAACCTGGTCTCGGCGGCGCTGTGGGCGCCGGCCTACGTGCTGCCGGGCTATCTTCTTGGACGCACCTGGCAGCGGCTGCTGGGACTGCCCGAGGCGCTGGAGCAATGGTTGATCGGCCTCGGCGCCCTGGTGGTAGTGCTCGCGGTGGCCTTCTCCTGGGTGCGCCACCTGGTGACCCGCGACGGCCTGGCCTACCAAGGACTGGCCTCGCTATCGCGACGCAGCGCCCTCGGCAGGCGCCTCTGGCAACTGCTATCCCCACCCCATGACGAGGAACCGCCGCTGGCCTCCTGGCTGCTGCTGATCCTCTCCCTGGCCGCCGTCTCCGCCTGGACCCTGGTGGTGATCCAGCATGACGGGCCACTGGCCATGGACACGCGTCTGGCGGCGCTGATGGAGAGGCTGGCCCTGCCCGGGCTGAACGCGGCCGGCGAGGCCCTGGCCGGGGCCGGTGACCTGCTCGGTGTGCTGGCGCTGCTCCTTCCCTGGGCCACCTGGCTACTTTGGCGGCGCCAGCTTCCGGCCTTCTGGCACATTACCGGCGGCCTTCTCGGCATCGCGCTGCTCAACAGCCTGGGCAAGTCGGCGATCGGCCGCGCCCGACCCGACACCTTCGACCATCTCGCCGGCTCCCTCTCCTACCCCAGCGCCCATACCTCGACCGCGGTGGTGCTGTTCGGCATGGCCGCGGCCTTCGTCAGCCTCGAGTTGCCTCCCGGGAAGCGCTTTCTGGCCTACTGGGCGGCCATTGCCATGGTCCTCCCCATGGCACTGTCGCGCCTTGTGCTCGGGGTGCACTGGCTCAGCGACCTGATCGGTGGCGCCCTTCTGGGCCTGGTGGTCTGCGCCCTGGTCCAGCTTGCCTGGCAGCGCCATCCTCGCCCCTCGCTTCGTCCCTGCCCCTGGCACCTCTTGGGAGTCGCCTCCCTGGTGCTGGTCGCTGCGCGCATTGCCTGGCTGCCGCCAGTCTGAGAAACGAGGTTCGGGCTCGATCATGGCAGGCTCATGCCAGGGCCAGCCAGAGGCCCACCCCGACCATCAGGGTGCCGGCGATGCGGTTGAGCAGGCGCACATTGCCACTCTCGCCGAGCAGCCGACGCAGGGTGCGCCCGCCCGTGGCATAGAGCAGCAGACAGAGGAACTCGATGATCAGGATCACCGCGATCAGCGCTGCGAGCTGTGGCGCCAGCGGCTGGGTGGCGTCGAGGAAGGGCGGTAGCAGGACCATGAAGAAGGCCCAGCCCTTGGGGTTGCCCACCGCCGTGACAAGACCCTGCAGGGCCAGCTGCCCCCGGGCGACGGGCGGCCCGGCTTCGAGTGCCAGGGGAATGGCCATGCGCCCCCGGGAACGCCACATCATCAGGCCCAGGTAGCCCAGATAGGCACCGCCCAGCCACTTGAAGATCGCGAAGAGTTCGGGCTGGCGCAGCATCATGGCGGCCACGCCCGCGCCGGCGGCGAAGGCCACCAGGCTCGCCCCCACGAGCTCGCCGGCCATCATCCACAGCGTGCGCTTCACGCCCTGGGTCATGCCAAGCACCATGGCCAGGGTCATGCACATGCCGGGGGTGAGCGAGACCAGCAGGAAGGTCGGCACGAAGACCGACAGCAGCGAGAGGTTGATCACGGCTCGCCCCAGCGGGGCATCAGGTGGTTCTCGATGCCCAGCTGGTTGAGGATACGCGCCACGATGAAGTCGACGAGGTCCTCGATCCGCTGCGGCTGGTGATAGAAGCCCGGCGCGGCGGGCAGTATCACCGCCCCCATGCGGGTCAGGGCCAGCATGTGCTCCAGATGGATCGCCGAGAACGGGGTCTCGCGGGGCACCATGATCAACCGGCGTCGCTCCTTGAGGGCGACGTCGGCGGCCCGCTCGATGAGGTTGTTGCTGGCCCCCGTGGCCACCGCCGAGAGGGTGCCGGTGGAGCAGGGACAGATCACCATGGACGAGGGTGCCCCGGAGCCGGAGGCCACCGGTGCCATCCAGTCCTCGCGACCGAAGCAACGGATCTGGCCGGGCGCGGCCCCCGTGCGTTCGGCCAGTACCTCCGCCAGCCGGGCCGGGCGCGCCGGCAGCTCATCGTCGGTTTCGGTGGCGATCACCAGGTGAGCGGCCTTGGAGATCATCACCCAGACGCGATGATCGGCCTCGACCAGCGCCTCGATCAGGCGCAGGCCATACTGGGCACCCGAGGCCCCGGTCAGGGCCACCGTGACGGGTTCGCGCAGCTCATTCGGCTCATTCGACTTACCCGGCATGGGCGACCTCCAGTGCGGCCAGCAGTTTCTCGTGGATGCCGCCGAAACCACCATTGGACATCACCACGATGCGATCCAGCGGACGTGCCTCGGCCACCAGGGCAGCTACCAGGGCATCGAGGTCCTCGAGCAGCCGGGCCGGAACCGGGCTCGCCTCGAGCACCGGAGCCAGCGACCAGTCGAGCCCCGGCGGCTGGAACCAGAAGGCGGCATCGGCGGCGGCGACACTGGCCGCCAGGCGGTCGCGCAGGGTGCCCAGGCGCATGGTGTTGGAGCGCGGTTCGATCACCGCCAGCAGCCGGCCACGAGGCGTCGCGGCCCGCAACCCCTCCAGGGTAGCGGCGATCGCCGTGGGATGGTGAGCGAAGTCATCGATCACCTCGATGCCGGCCACCTCCCCGCGCAGCTCCTGGCGCCGCCGTGGCGTCGCGAAGCGCGACAGCGCAGCGGCACCGCGCACCAGATCGACCCCGCAGGCGTTCGCGGCCGCCAGGGCGGCCAGGGCGTTGCGGGCGTTGTAGGCGCCGGTCAACGACCAGTCGACCACCGCATCCTCATTCACCGCATCCGGGCCCTCGCCATGCTCATGGATGACCCGGAAGCGCGAGGCATCCTCCCGCTCGAGTTCCAGTCGCCAGGGGCTCGACGCCTCGGCGCCGAAGTGCTCCACCGGCGTCCAGGCGCCCATCTCGAGCACCCGCTCCAGGGCCGGTTCGCCGTCAGCCACCAGCAGAAGGCCGCGCCCCGGCACGGTGCGCACCAGATGGTGGAACTGACGCTCGATAGCGGCCAGGTCGGGGAAGATATCGGCGTGATCGAACTCCAGATTGCCCAGGATGGCGATCTGTGGGCGGTAGTGAACGAACTTGGAGCGCTTGTCGAAGAAGGCCGTGTCGTACTCATCGGCCTCCACCACGAAAGGGGCATCATGGGCGCCGAGACGGGCCGAGACGCCGAAATTGCGAGGCACCCCGCCGATCAGGAAGCCCGGGGTCTGGTCCGCGGACTCCAGCAGCCAGGCCAGAAGGCTCGCCGTGGTGGTCTTGCCGTGGGTACCGGCCACGGCGATCACCCGACGCCCCGGCAGGACCTGCTCGGCCAGCCACTCGGGGCCCGAGACATAGGGCAGCCCCAGGTCGAGCACTGCCTCGACCTCCGGGTTGCCACGCGAGAGGGCGTTGCCGATCACCACCCGGTCAGGTCGCGGCGAGAGATTGTCGGCCGAGTAACCCTCGCACAAAACGATGCCCGCCTCCTCGAGCTGGGTGCTCATGGGCGGGTAGACATTGGCATCCGAGCCGCTGACGTTGACGCCCATCTCGCGAGCGAGCAATGCCAGGCTACCCATGAAGGTGCCGCAGATGCCGAGAATATGAAGGTGCATGCGTTCTCCGGGACGTCTTGCCGCCGCTGGCCGCGGCGCGGTCTGGGCGAGACTAGCATGGCGTCCTGAGGCCGCTCCAGCCACCGCCGTTGCCACCGGCACCCGAGGAGGACCCGATCACACCGCCCGCGTGGATGCAGTTCAAGGCGCTTTCGGCTAGACTTTCGGGCCTTCGGAATCCTCGACTCACCAGCAACAGGTAAGCCCATGGCCCAGCATAACGCCTTCTATGCCCAGTCCGGCGGCGTCACCGCCGTGATCAACGCCAGCGCCTGCGGCGTGATCGAAGCCTGCCGCCGCCATCCGGACCAGATCGGCAAGGTCTATGCCGGCCATAATGGCATCATCGGGGCCCTCACCGAGGACCTGATCGACGTCAGCCAGGAGTCGGACGAGACGATCTCCGCCCTGCGCCACACGCCCGGTGGGGCCTTCGGCTCCTGCCGCTACAAGCTCAAGGACATCGAGACCCATCGCGCCCAGTACGAGCGGCTTATCGAGGTGTTCAAGGCGCACGACATCCGTTACTTCTTCTACAACGGTGGCGGTGACAGCGCCGATACCTGCCTCAAGGTCTCACAGCTTTCCGAGAAGCTCGGCTACCCGCTGACCGCCATTCACGTGCCCAAGACCGTGGACAACGACCTGCCGATCACCGACAACTCGCCGGGCTTCGGTAGCGTGGCCAAGTACATCGCCACCTCGACCCTCGAGGCCTCGCTGGACATCGCCTCCATGTGCGCCACCTCCACCAAGGTGTTCGTGCTCGAGGTGATGGGCCGCCACGCCGGCTGGATCGCCGCCGCCGGGGCGCTGGCCGGCAACGGCGAGGGCGAACCGCCCCATCTTGTGATCTTCCCCGAGGTGCACTTCGACCGTGACCGGGTGATGGCCCGAGTCGAGGAGTCGGTGAAGCTTTACGGCTACTGCGTGATCGTGGTCTCCGAGGGAGCCCGCTACGAGGATGGCACCTTCCTCGCCGACTCCGGCAACACCGATGCCTTCGGCCACCGGCAGCTCGGCGGCGTGGCGCCGACGCTGGCCGGCATGGTCAAGCAGGATCTGGGCTACAAGTACCACTGGGCGGTGGCGGACTACCTGCAGCGGGCCGCCCGCCACCTGGCCTCGAAGACCGATGTCGACCAGGCCTACGCGGTGGGCGAGAAGGCCGTGGAGCTGGCCATCGCAGGCCGCAACGCCATGATGCCGGCCATCAAGCGGGTCAGCGAGACGCCCTACGACTGGCGCATCGAGGCCGCACCGCTGGCCGAGGTGGCCAACCGAGAGAAGTACATGCCGCACGAGTTCATTCGCGAGGACGGCTTCGGCATCACCGAGGCCTGTCGCCAGTACCTCGCTCCGCTGATCCAGGGCGAGGACTACCCGCCCTTCGAGAACGGCCTGCCGAAGGTCGCTCACCTCAAGAAGGCCAGGGTCGAGCGCAAGCTGCCCGAATTCACGATCTGAGCTGCCAAGCTGCCAACGATGAAAGATCGGCACTAGCATCGATGCCAACGAGCCCCTGCCAGGCATCAAGTCCGGCGGGGTCTTTTCGTTCTCGGCACGATCTCGCCAGTTACCGCCCGTCAATAGACTGCTCGGTGCTTGTAGCTTGAAGCCGCTCGAAGGGCCTTATCTCAACAGCCAGGACAACACCAGCAACATCAGCAGGATCCCCGCCACCCCCTGCCAGAAGCTGGCCCGATCCCCCGACCGTCGCCCGCCGCTGCTCACCCCATCACGAGCCCCCTCCCGAGGGGGACGCAGGGCACGGCGGAATTCCGACATGCGCCGGAAGCGAAGCGCTCGCTGGGGGTCCAGGGCTCTGCGCAGGGCATCGTCCAGCATGAAGGACACTTCTGGATTGAGCGTGCGGGCACTCCGGTAGGCCAGTTGCTCGAGGTCGGTATGGCTGCGCAGACGGTTAGGTGCCAGGGAATACGGCAGTTCACCGGTCAGCAGCCAGAAGATGGTCGAGGCCAGGGAGTACTGGTCGCTGCGACGGCTGACCTGATCATCCAGGGCGTACTCCGGCGCACTGTGCTCGGTGAGCCCCAGCTGGCGCACCAGATCACGTGAGCGGCGGTGGCCGTCCACGTCGCGTAGGTGGCAGGCGCTAAAGTCGGCCAGCACCACCTGGCCATGCGTGTCGATGAGCACGTTGTCAGGGTGGATACGCTGGTGCAGCAGGTCTCGATGGTGCAGGGCCTGCACCGCCTTGCCCAGTTGGTTGGCGATATCGAGGCGCTGCCCCAGGCTCGCATGAGGATGATGCCGCTGCCACTCGGTCAGTGTCTCTCCCTTGATATGGGCCATCAGGTAGTAGAGGTAACGCCGTGGTCGCGAGGACTCCATGATGCGCACCACGAAGGGTGACGTGACGCGTTCCACCACCCACTGCTGCAGCAGGAAGTGTTCCAGGTAGGCATTGAGGCTGGAGAGTTCGGGGCTCGGCGCCTTCATCACCATCTCACGCCCACTTTGAAGGTCGCGCACGTGATAGACCCGCGACTGAGCCGTGCGCGAGAGAACCGACAGGATCTCGAAGCCATCCAGGCGCTCTCCCGGCGACAGCTCCGGAGGGATCGGCAGGTCGCCGTAGACGCGGCCGGGCTGGTCCTCGGAGGCGTCGGGAAGGGCATCGATGCGCACCAGCTGAAAACAGAACTGGGCACTGCCGTAGCCCCGCTCCTGGGCGCGTTCGCGGGCTGCGGCGGCCAGCCGCTCGCAGGCGGCATTCAGGTCGCTGGCACCCTCACGGATCAGGCGAACGTAATCGGAGGGCATCAGGGTGCCCTGCACCGCCTCGGTGGTGAACAGGAAGATGTCGCCCTGCTTCAGGGGCAGGCTGGAATAATCGATCTCAAGGCCGCTGTCCATGCCCATGGCCCGCGAGGGGTAGCGATAACCGCCCAGGTCGGTGACATGATCCCGTGAAAGTTGCTCGAACTCGGCGCCACGCAGCCGGAACACCATCGTGTCGCCCATGTGGAAGAGGTGGGCCTCTCGCCCGCGGTACACCATGGCCGAAAGGGAGGAGACATAGCTGCCATCCGACATTTGCCGATTCTGGCTGAAGCACCAGCCATTCAGCGCAAGCAGCACCCGAGTCGCCGAGGTCTTGACGTCCCAGTGGTCGGGAGTCGCGAAATAGTCTGCCAGGAACCCCTTGACGCTCAAATCGCCTGCCTGCTTGGCCAGGTTGTTGCGCGAGGTGGAGTCGCTGATCAGGGCACAGGCTCCCTTGGCCGACAGCAGCGCAGTGTCGGGTAGCCGCACCGACATCGAGCTGCGATGTCGACGCCGGTCGGGCGCCACGAAAGCCTGGCCGAAGCTCAGCGACAGGTGCAGGGGGGTCAAGGCGTTCTCCTCGCAAGCGACGCGATCCGCCGGCCGGTGGCCGACGCCTTCCATCGGGGACCCATGATACACCCTGCCCCCACGCCTGGCCCGTCAACGCGAAAGGCCGCATGCCACCTAAGGCCCATTGGTAATCCCCGCTGTGGCTTCGTATAATTCGGCGGATTTTTACCGCCTGTCCGATTCGCCAAGCCTCATTATTGCCAACCCAAGGAAGCGACGATGAACTTCGACAACATCCCCGCCGGCAAGGATCTCCCCCACGATGTCTACGTGGCTATCGAGATTCCGGCCAACCATGCGCCGATCAAGTACGAGATCGACAAGGACATGGGCGCCCTGCTGGTCGACCGCTTCATGGCCACGCCGATGTTCTACCCGGCCAACTACGGCTTTATCCCGCATACCCTGGCCGACGACGGCGATGCCCTGGATGCCCTGGTCGTGACGCCCTACCCGGTCCAGCCCGGCGCCGTGATCCGCGCTCGCCCGGTAGGCATCCTCAACATGACCGACGAGGCGGGTGAGGATGCGAAACTGGTCTGCGTGCCCCATCCCAAGCTCTCGAGCCTCTATGACGACGTCCATGAGGTGACCGACCTGCCCGAGCTTCTGCGCCAGCAGATCGCCCACTTCTTCGAGAACTACAAGGATCTCGAGAAGGGCAAGTGGGTCAAGGTGGAGTCCTGGGAAGGCTCCGAGGCCGCCTGCAAGGCCATCGAGAAGGCCGTGGCCGCCCACGACAAGGCCTGATCATCCGGCCGGGAGACTGCAAGCGCAGCACCTCAGCCAAAAAGGACGGGCCGCCCTGAGGGCGGCCCGTTCTCGTTGTCGGGTTTCCTGGACGCTCAGCCCTGGGGCTCTTCCTCGGTCGAGGCAACATCAGCTGACGGCGCTTGTTCACCCTCTGTCGGTGCGTCTTCCTCGGCCGCTGGCTCTACCGTGCCAAGCGACGGCGCTTCGCTGACGTTCTGGCCTTCCTGAGCGGCTGCCTCTCTGCTGGCATCGGATGCCGGAGTTTCGCTGACGTCCGGGGCTTCCTCAGCGGTTGCCTCGCTGCTGGCAGCAGATGCCGGCGCTTCGCTGACGTCCGGGCCTTCCTGAGCGACTGCCTCGTTGCTGGCGGCAGTTGCCGGCGCGGGCGTCGCCTCGGCCAGGCCCTCGGCCAGCAACCGGGACAGGTCACGGGCCCGCACCATGTGGTTGGCCATCACCAGCGAATGGTTGGCGAAGATACCGAAGCCCGAGCCATTGAGTACCAGCGGGCTCCACAGCCGTCGTTGGCTGCGCTCGAGCTCGTCCACCAGGCTCTCCCAGCGTGCGGTGAGCCCGGCAGCGGCCAACACATCGGCCTGGTCGCGCTGTACCGCCTGCAGCAGATGAATCAAAGCCCAGGCTTGGCCGCGGGCCTCGAAGAAGACGTCATCGACCCGGTACCAGGGAGTGCGCGCCGGCAGGGCCTCAGCGTCGATATCCAGGTCGCGGAGCTCCTCGCGACTGCCGATGCTGGCAGAGAGCCGGAGCCCCAGATCATCCAGCGTGCGGCTGAACTCCTCGACCCAGGCCGCGAGCCCCTGGCCCCGCTCACCGAAGGCGGCGTCACCGCCCTCCCCGAGCGCTTCGAGATGACTGCCGAGTCCGGCCAGGGCCTCTTTCAGGCGCTTCTCGGTGGAAGGGTAGAACCAATTGCGGCTGTCACCCTCCAGGCGCTCCTGCGCCGCCTCCAGCCCCAGTGTCGAAGATTGTTCCATGACCGGCAGCACCCGGGCTAGCCGACGGGCCTGGGTGAGCACGCCCAGTTCCCAGGCGGGCATGTTGTCGAGCCATACCCCGGGCGGGGCGAGATCATTGCGCAGGTAGCCCCCGGGCTTATCCAGCAAGGTCTCGACCAGGGTCATCAGGCCGGCGGTGGTTACCGCGCCCCGGGATGCCGGGCTGCCCGAGGCCGCGCCGCGCTGTTCGGCGACGGCCTGCTCCACGTCGAAGGCCGCCGGAGTGCGGCTCCACCAGGCACCCAGTCCCACGCATACCCCCAGGTAGAGCACCAGCAGTGTCAGCAGCGGCTTCCAGATCCAGCCAAAATCCGGACGCTCCAGTTCCTCGGTCCGCCTGCGGCGCCTGGCGGCACCCTTTTGCGTCAACGCCATGATCAGGTTTCCTTGATGATGAAAGCTTGCAGCGGCGCGACAATTCGGCGCAGCCTGATACAGAAGGGATGCCCTCATCGCCCCCCTGCTTCTGCGATATCCTAGCAGGCTGACGGCCATGCCGCCGATGGGCGGAACCCCGTCCCACCGCCGGAGGTCGAATACGCGCCATTCGACCAACTGTTCATAGCAACCGCTGCAACCAAGGAAGTGCCGTGCCGATCGTCCTGCGACTCGCCCTGTTGATCACCCTGCTGCTACCGCTGGAGGCTCAGGCCCAGTGGTTCTCCCGGGATGATGATGGGCAGTTCCTGCCGGTGCGCGAAGCCTTCCAGCCCAGCGCCTGGCACGATGGCGAGACTCTCCACGTCGGCATCGAGAACGCCGATGGCTACTACCTCTATCGTCACCAGTTCGACATCGAGACCTCGGCAGACGGCCTGGCGCTCGGGAAACCCGACCTGCCTCCCGGGCAGGCCAAGAGCGACGAGTTCCTGGGTGACGTCAACGTCTTCTATGGCAGCGTGGTCTTCGAGACCGCCCTCGAACCGGGCCACCAGGGCCCGCTGGACATCACCCTGACCTTTCAGGGCTGCGCCGATGCCGGCCTCTGCTACCCTCCCGAACGGGTCGATCTGACCGCCCGTGAGGGCGAGGCGCCGGCCCGCTTCGCTGGCTGGACGCCGGATGACGAGGCGAGCACCGTCGGCGGCAGCGAGCTGGCTGCCGCCCCCAGAAGCGAGGATGGCCGCTTCCGGGCCCTGATGGCGGAGGCCAGCCTGACGCTGGTCCTCGGGCTCTTCTTCCTCGCCGGCCTCGGGCTGACCTTCACGCCCTGCGTGTTGCCCATGGTGCCGATCCTCTCCTCGATCATCGTCGGCCAGCACCCGACACGCCCCCGTGCGTTCGCTCTCTCGGCGAGCTACGTGGGCGGCATGGCGCTGACCTATTCCGCCGTGGGCGTGCTGATGGGACTCTTCGGTGCCGGCCTCAACCTCCAGGCCCGCCTGCAGTCCGCACCGGTGCTGATCACCTTTGCGTTGCTCTTCACCCTCTTCGCCCTGGCCATGTTCGGGACCTTCGACCTGCGCCTCTCGCCACGCGCGACCACACGCATCGATGCCTGGCAGGCCCGCGCCCAGAAGAGCGGGCCCGCCGGCCTGGCACTGGCCGGTGCGTTGTCGGTGCTGGTGGTCTCGCCCTGCGTCTCGGCGCCGCTGGCCGGAGCCCTGGTATTCATCTCCTCCACCGGCAATGCACTGACAGGTGGTGCGGCGCTCCTTTCCCTGGCCCTGGGCATGGGGGTACCGCTGCTGCTGGTGGGCACCTTCGGCACCACCCTGTTGCCCCGCTCAGGGGCCTGGATGAATGGCGTCAAGATCGCCTTCGGTATCCTGCTGCTGGGGGTCGCCATCTGGCTAGTGGAGCGCCTGCTGCCAGGCAGCATCGCTCTGCTGCTGTGGGCCAGCCTGGCTATCGGCAGCGCCCTGGCCCTGGGCGCGCTCACCGTCAACCAGCCGCCCGGCTGGCCCAGGGTGCGCCAGGCCGGTGGCCTGCTGCTGCTGGCCTGGGGCATCGCCCTGGTGATCGGCGCCTCCCGTGGCGGGGAGGACCCTCTGCGGCCCCTGGCACCCGCCAACCCTGTGGCCAACAAACCGTCCATGACCGGTGTCGCCCGTGAGATCACCATCGTGGAGGACCTCGACGCCTTGAGGGCGACCCTGGCCGAGAGTGACGAGCCGGCCTTCGTCAACGTCACCGCCGACTGGTGCATTTCCTGCAAGGTCATGGAGCGCAACGTCTATCCGGCGCCTGAGGTGGCGGGCCAGCTGGCCAACTTCCGACGCATCAACGTCGACGTCAGCGAGAGCGACGCCACCAGCCGCGAGGTGCTCGACCATTTCCATCTGTTCGGCCCGCCTAGCCTGCTGTTCTTCGATGGCAACGAGGAACTCCGCGACGCCCGCGTCCAGGGCGAGGTGGATGCCCGCCAATTGGCCAGTCACCTGGAGGAGGTGCTGGCCTGGCTGGCGGGGCGGCAAGGCTGAACTCGCGCCTCTCGAACCATCGACCTCGAACAGCGTTCTTCCACGGCTGGACATCCCTACCGATTTTCGGCAGAATCCGGCATCAATGCCCCTTAATGGTCGATAGAGACCAGAAGAAGCGCCATCTTGTTGCGATCTATTGCAATTTGGCCAGGGTTGACAGTACCCCGGATCACCACCCCAACCCCACCGGTCGAGACAACGTCATGGATATCCGCAAGGTCAAGAAGCTGATCGAACTGCTCGAAGAGTCCAATATCAGCGAGATCGAGATCCAGGAAGGGGAAGAGTCTGTTCGTATCAGCCGTCACCCCAACGGCACGAGCTGGCAACAGCCTGCACCCCAGCCCTATGGGGCGGCCCAGCCTGCCCCACAGGCCCCGGCAGCCCCCGCAGAGCCAGAGCCCGCCGCCGAGGCTGCGCCGTCCTATCAGGGCCAGACCGTCAAGTCACCGATGGTCGGCACCTTCTACCGCTCGCCGGCACCGGGCTCCAAGTCCTTCGTGGAGGTCGGCTCGAGCGTCAAGAAGGGCGAGACAATCTGCATCGTCGAGGCGATGAAGATGATGAACCAGATAGAGGCTGATCGCGACGGCGTGATCGAGGCATTCCTGGCCGAGGACGGCGAACCTGTCGAATTCGACCAGCCTTTGCTCGTCATCGCCTGACCGCACACCTGTCCTCATCATTCACCAACTGGCGGATTCATCATGCTGGACAAGGTTCTGATCGCCAATCGTGGCGAGATCGCCCTACGCATCCTGCGCGCATGCAAGGAGCTGGGGATCAAGACGGTGGCGGTTCACTCCACGGCCGACCGCGAACTGATGCACGTGCGCCTGGCCGATGAGGCCGTGTGCATCGGGCCGGCCTCATCGGCGCAGTCCTACCTGAACATTCCGGCACTGATCAGCGCCGCGGAAGTCACCGATTCCAGCGCCATCCACCCGGGCTACGGCTTCCTCTCCGAAAACGCCAACTTTGCCGAGCAGGTCGAACGCTCCGGTTTCACCTTCATCGGCCCGCGCGCCGAGACCATCCGCCTGATGGGCGACAAGGTCAGCGCCATCGAGTCGATGAAGAAGGCCGGGGTACCCACGGTGCCCGGTTCCGACGGCCCCCTGGGTGACGACGAGGGCGAGCTGCTCGCCGTGGCCCGGCGCATCGGCTACCCGGTGATCATCAAGGCGGCCGCCGGCGGCGGCGGGCGCGGCATGCGTGTCGTGCACACCGAGGCGCACCTGCTCTCGGCGATCAATGTCACCCGGACCGAGGCACACTCCTCCTTCGGCGACGGTACCGTCTACATGGAGAAGTTCCTCGAGAACCCGCGCCACGTAGAGGTCCAGGTGCTGGCCGACGGCCAGGGCAACGCCATTCATCTCTATGATCGCGACTGCTCCCTGCAGCGCCGCCACCAGAAGGTGCTCGAGGAGGCGCCGGCGCCCGGCATCGACGAGACCGCCCGCGCCAAGGTGCTCGAGGCCTGTCGCGAGGCATGTGTCACCATCGGCTATCGCGGCGCCGGCACCTTCGAGTTCCTCTACGAGGACGGCGAGTTCTTCTTCATCGAGATGAACACCCGGGTTCAGGTGGAGCACCCGGTTACCGAGATGGTCACCGGCGTGGACATCGTTCGCGAGCAGTTGCGCATCGCCTCCGGCCTGCCGCTCTCCATCAGCCAGGACCAGGTGGAGCTGAAGGGCCACGCCTTCGAGTGTCGGATCAATGCCGAGGACGCCCGCACCTTCATGCCCTCCCCCGGACGGGTCAGTCTCTACCACCCGCCGGGTGGCCTCGGTGTGCGCATGGACTCCCATGTCTACACCGGCTACACCGTGCCGCCCCACTATGATTCTCTGATCGGCAAGCTGATCACCTGGGCCGTGGACCGCGAGACCGCACTGATCCGGATGCGCAATGCCCTGGACGAGTTGCTGGTCGAGGGCATCAAGACCAACACCGACCTGCACAAGGACCTGGTGCGCGACGGTCATTTCCAGAAGGGTGGCGTGAATATCCACTATCTGGAGAAGAAGCTGGGCCTCTGAGCCTGCCTCTTCCTGCCTGCGGGGCGGCCACGGCCGCCCCGCTTGCGTTGACGCCCCCTCTCTTGTCCTATCCTGCTTGATCTATCCTGCTCCCCCGCACCGACCGGAGACCACCCATGCCCTGGATGCAACTCGAGGCCCGTATTGCCCCCGAGCAGGCCGAGACTCTCGAAGAACTGCTGCTGGCCGAAGGTGCCACCGCCATCACGCTCCGGGACGCCTTCGATGAGCCGGTCTTCGAGCCGGAGCGAGGCACCACCCCGCTGTGGGAAGAGACGGTGCTGACCGGACTCTACGACGACCTCGAGGGCATCGAATCGATGCTCGGCCGCCTGGCCGCCGCCTGGGCCGAGGAGATGCCCGGCGAGCCGTTCCCCGAGATCGAGGTCGAACTGCTGGCTGATCGCGACTGGGAGCGCGAGTGGATGGCTGACTTCCACCCCCTGCGCATGGGCGAGCGACTGTGGATCGTGCCGAGCTGGCATGAGCCACCGGAACCTGGGGCCGTCAACCTTCACCTGGATCCGGGACTGGCCTTCGGCACCGGCACCCACCCCACCACGGCGCTGTGCCTGGAGTGGCTGGATGGCATGGCGGTCGCAAGCGAGCTTGCGGACCTGGAGGTGCTCGACGTGGGCTGCGGCTCGGGCATCCTGGCGATCGCTGCGCTCAAACTCGGTGCCAGGGAAGCCACCGGCACCGACATCGATCCCCAGGCGCTCACGGCCAGCCGCGACAACGCCGAACGCAACGGTGTGGCCGAGACGGACTTTCGGCTCTGCTACCCCGAACAGCTCGAGATGGGCGTGTTCCCGCTGGTGGTGGCCAACATCCTCGCCGGCCCGCTGGTGGACCTCGCCGACGAGATCGCCGGCCGCGTGGCGCCGGGAGGCCGCCTGGCGCTCTCGGGCATCCTCAAGGCCCAGTCCGAAGAGGTGCTCGAGGCCTACCGCACCCGGGGACTGGTCATGGACGAACCGGCGATTCGCGAAGGTTGGGTGAGGCTGACCGGGCGGCGCTCCGTCGAGCGGCGACCCTCGACCGACATGCGCCTTGAGTAGCGGTTCAACAACGGTGACCGGGAGCGTATGATATGCAGCCCCTGCCGCCAACGACTGCGACCATGTTCGACTCTCGCCCCCTGCCCCGCATCGGCCGTCATGAACTGCCCAACCGAGTGGTGCTGGCTCCCATGGCCGGGATCACCGACCGGCCCTTCCGGGCGCTCTGCCGCCGCCTGGGGGCGGGAATGGTCGTGGGCGAGATGGTCACCTCGGACCCCAGCCTGTGGCACACCCGCAAGTCGCGGCTGCGCATGGACCATCGCGGGGAACCGGGCCCGCGCAGCGTGCAGATCGCCGGCGGCGAGGCCGGAATGCTCGCCGAGGCGGCCCGCCTGAATGTCGCCATGGGCGCCGAGATCATCGACATCAACATGGGCTGTCCGGCCAAGAAGGTCTGCAACAAGGCGGCCGGCTCCGCCCTGCTTCGCGACGAGGCGCTGGTGGCCGAGATCGTCCAGGCGGTCGTGGCCGCGGTGGACGTCCCGGTGACCCTGAAGATACGCACCGGCTGGTGTGCCGAGAGCAACAATGGCGTGCGGGTGGCGCGCATCGCCGAGGACGCCGGCATCCAGGCACTGGCCGTGCATGGACGTCATCGTCAGCAGCGCTATGCCGGGTCGGCCGAGTACGACACCATCGCTGCCATCAAGGCCGGGGTGGGCATCCCGGTGTTCGCCAACGGTGACATCGATTCCCCCGACAAGGCACGCCGGATCCTCGACTATACTGGGGCGGATGCGGTGATGATCGGTCGCGGCGCCCAGGGCAACCCCTGGATATTCCGCGAGATCGATCATTATCTGCGCCATGGCCAGCCACTTGCCCCGCCGAGTGACGAGGAACGTGCCGCCGTCCTGCGCGACCACCTCGTGGCCCTGCATGATTTCTACGGCGAACACATGGGCGTGCGAATCGCGCGCAAGCATCTCGGCTGGTACCTGGCCGGCGATGACCGTTTCGACGATGAGGCGCGGCGGGCCCTCCGGGCTACCTTCAACGGTCTGGAGAGCAGCCGGTCACAACGCCGCTTCATCGATGAGCTCTTTCGTCACGACCCCGCCGCGACACCGCATCGCGTTGCCGGGGCCGTGGCACCGGATGGAACCTGTGCCGCATGAGCAGCAGCCAACCCTTTGACCAGAATCCCGCACAGCCCGAGCTCGACCCCCGGACCTCTGCAGAACTTGCCGGACTGAGCGAAGGCATTCCCCCTGACCCTCAGGACGAACGCCCCCTGCGCGAGGCCGTGGAGGCCTCGCTTGCCCGCTATTTCGACCACCTGGACGGTTCCAGTGTCACCGACCTGTACGCCATGGTGATGGCCGAGGTCGAGGCGCCACTGCTCGCCTCGGTGCTCGAACATACCCGGGGGAACCAGACCTGCGCCGCCGAGATGCTCGGCCTCAACCGCGGCACGCTGCGCAAGAAGCTCAAGCACTACGGCCTGATCTGAGCGGTCCATCCAGGGAGCCCATGCGGCTCCCTTCGCGTTCCCGCCGCCCTTTCCCAACCTGCATCAGCATGACCAACGACACCAACCTGCATCAGCATGACCAACGACAGAAGAGTGACTCCCATGGCCCAAGCCTCCTCCACCGCGGTTCGCCGCGCCCTGATCAGCGTCTCCGACAAGACAGGTATCGTCGACTTCGCCCGCAGCCTCGCCGAACAGGGCGTCGAGCTTCTCTCCACCGGCGGCACCTTCCGCCTGCTGAAGGAGAACGGCATCGCCGTCACCGAGGTCTCAGAGCACACCGGGTTTCCCGAGATCATGGACGGCCGGGTCAAGACGCTGCACCCGAAGATCCACGGCGGCATCCTCGGCCGCCGTGGGCAGGACGACACGGTCATGGCGGAGCATGGCATCGACCCCATCGACATGGTCGTGGTCAACCTCTACCCCTTCGCCCAGACCGTGGCCAGGCCGGACTGCACCCTGGAAGATGCCATCGAGAACATCGACATCGGCGGCCCGACCATGGTGCGCGCCTGCGCCAAGAACCACGCCCACACCACCATCGTGGTGGATGCCGGCGACTACGCCCGGGTACTGGCCGAGGTCGTCTCAGACGAGGGGGCCGTGAGTGATGCCACTCGCTTCGACCTGGCGGTTAAGGCCTTCGAGCATACCGCCGGCTACGATGCCGCCATCGCCGACTACCTCGGCCAGCGGGTTTCCGGCGGCGAGGACGGCTTTCCACGTACCTACAACCTGCAGTTCGAGAAGAAGCAGGCCATGCGCTACGGCGAGAACCCTCACCAGAGCGCGGCCTTCTACGTCGAGGCGGATGCCCGTGAGGCAAGCGTGGCCACCGCCACTCAGCTCAACGGCAAGGCCCTCTCCTTCAACAACGTCGCCGACACCGACGCCGCCTTCGAGTGCGTCAAGACCTTCACCGACACCGCCTGCGTGATCGTCAAGCACGCCAACCCCTGCGGCGTGGCGGTGGGCGCAAGCCCGAGAGAGGCCTATGACAAGGCCTTCGCCACCGACCCGACCAGCGCCTTCGGCGGCATCATCGCCTTCAACGTGCCACTGGATGCCGAGACCGCGCGGACCATCGTCGACCGTCAGTTCGTCGAGGTGATCATCGCCCCGGGAATCGAGGAAGAAGCGGCGAGCATCGTCGCCGAGAAGAAGAACGTGCGCCTGCTCGACGTCGGTGCGCACTGGCCCGGCGAGCGCGAGCACGCCCACGACTTCAAGCGTGTCACCGGGGGCCTGCTGGTCCAGGACCGCGATCTGGGCATGGTCGGCCGGGACGAGCTCACCGTGGTCACCGAGCGGGTGCCCTCGGAGCAGCAGATGCGCGACCTGGCCTTCGCCTGGAAGGTGGCCAAGTACGTCAAGTCCAACGCCATCGTCTACGCCAAGGATGGCCAGACCATCGGCGTCGGGGCCGGCCAGATGAGCCGCGTCTACTCGGCGAAGATCGCCGGCATCAAGGCCGCCGACGAGGGCCTCTCGGTGCCGGGTTCTGTGATGGCCTCCGATGCCTTCTTCCCGTTCCGCGACGGCATCGATGCCGCGGCCGCCGCCGGCATCGCCGCGGTGATCCAGCCCGGTGGCTCCATGCGCGACCAGGAAGTGATCGACGCCGCCAACGAGGCCGGCATCGCCATGGTGTTTACCGGCATGCGCCACTTCCGCCACTGAATGAAGGGAAAACACTGGTACTCGGCCAGGCGTATTCTCGAGTTCAGTAAAACAAAAACCCCGCCGGGCGCTGGCCCGGCGGGGTTTTCCGTTGGCGACGCCGATTGCCCGACGTCGCCTCGAGCGCTTAGCCGAGATCGATGCAGAGGTACTTGGTCTCGAGGAACTCGTCAAGGCCCTGGTGGCCGCCCTCGCGACCCAGCCCCGAGGCCTTGACCCCACCGAAGGGAGCGGAGGCGTTGGAGATCAAGCCGGTGTTGATGCCCACCATGCCATATTCCAGGGCGTCGGCGACCCTCCAGACGCGCCCAAGGTCCCGGGAGTAGAAGTAGGAGGCCAGGCCGAACTCAGTGTCATTGGCCATGCTGACGGCTTCCTGCTCGTCGTCGAAGGGGAAAACGGCCGCCAGCGGGCCGAAGGTCTCCTCGTGAGCCACCTTCATCTTGTCATTGGCGAAGCTGATCAGGGTCGGCGAGAAGAAATTGCCGCCCAGTGGGTGCGGATGGCCGCCCAGCAGCAGCTGGGCCCCCTGCTCCACGGCGTCATGGACATGCTCACTGACTTTGGTCACCGCCTTGTCGTCGATCAGCGGGCCGATGTTGATGCCGTCCTCGGTGCCATCGCCCACCTTTAGCTCGCTGTTCATGGCCACCGCCAGCTTCTCGCAGAAGGCGTTCACCACGCTGGACTGCACCAGGAAGCGATTGGTGCAGACGCAGGTCTGGCCGGCGTTGCGGAACTTGGCGGCCATGGCGCCCTCCACCGCGGCATCCAGGTCGGCATCCTCGAAGACGATGAAAGGGGCGTTGCCGCCAAGCTCCAGGGAGATCTTCTGGATGTGCTGGGAGGCCTGGGCCATCAGCTGGCGACCGACCTCGGTGGAGCCGGTGAAGGTGATCTTGCGCACCAGCGGCGACTCGGTCATGGCGGCGGCGATCTCGGAGGCACGGCCCGGCACCACATTGAAAACGCCGCGGGGCACGCCGGCCCGTTCGGCCAGCTTGGCAAGGGCTGTGGCGGAGAACGGAGTCTGGCTGGCCGGCTTGACCACGATGGTGCAGCCGGCGGCCAGTGCCGCACCGACCTTGCGGGTGATCATCGCCGCCGGGAAGTTCCAGGGCGTGATGGCGCCCACCACGCCGACGGGCTGCTTGGTGACCACGATCCGCTGGTTGGCCTTGGCGGCAGGCACGGTGTCACCATAGATGCGACGCGCTTCCTCGGCGAACCAGCGCAGGAAGCTCGCCGCGTAGGCGATCTCACCGGCAGCCTCCTTGAGAGGCTTGCCCTGCTCGAAGGTCATGATCATGGCCAGGTCTTCCTGATTTTCCATCATCAGGTCGTGCCACTTCATCAGGATATCGGCACGCTCCAGGGCGGTGAGCGCCTTCCAGGCCGGCAGGGCGGCATCGGCGGCATAGATGGCTCGCTCGGTCTCCGCTCGCCCGAGTCGCGGCACATCGCCTATGGACTTGCCGGTGGCCGGATTGACAACGTCGATCTGCTCGCCGCTGTCGGCGGCGACCCAACTACCATCGATGTAGGCGAAGGGGCAATAAAGCTGTGTTTCACTGAGGGATTGCATGATCGTCTCCTGCCGCGAATGCGGCCTCTTGTCGGTTTGCCCCCATGCTAAGCGCAAACACCCCGGTGCTCCAAGCACCAGGGGCCTTCCATCGGTGATACGGATCGATTCAGCGCGGCCGGCGTGATTCCCGGGAGGCAGACAGGGTGATGGAAACGGAATCGGCGAAGCGCAGCGCGTGAGGCTTGTCGATTTCCACCTGAGCGGTCAGCACCTGCTCATGCCCCATGATCAGGTCCAGTACCTCGCGAGTCATCCGCTCGAGCAGCAGGAAGCGATGATCCTCGACCAGGGCGATCACCTGCTTGGTGATGGTCCGATAGTTCAGCGCCTGCTCGATGTGGTTGAATTCAACGGCCCTGTCGGCGCGATAGCGGATTACCGCATTGATCACCACGTCCTGGCGGTTCTGGATCTCGTCATCCTTGATGCCGATGTAGGTCCTCAGACGCAGGTTCTTGATGCGGATGGTGGCCAGGTCGTGGTCGAAGTGCTGGTCGTCCAGCGCATGGATCGGCATGTCGGGGCTCCTTGCGTGGGATCAGCGACCACTGACGAGGGTAAGAAATTCCTGCCGCGTGCTCGGCTTCTCGCGAAAGGCGCCGAGCATCACCGAGGAGGTCATGCTGGAGTTCTGTTTCTCCACCCCGCGCATCATCATGCACAGATGACGTGCCTCTATCACCACCGCCACCCCCCGGGCCTGGGTGACCTGCTGGACCGCCTCGGCGATCTGCCGGGTCAGGTTTTCCTGAATCTGCATCCGCCGGGCGTACATCTCGACGATGCGAGCGAACTTGGAAAGCCCCAGTACCTTGCCGCTGGGCAGATAGGCGATATGGCACTTGCCGATGAACGGCAGCAGGTGATGCTCGCACATGGAATACAGTTCGATGTCCTTGACCAGCACCATCTCGTCGGTCTCCGACTCGAATACCGCGCCATTGATGATCTCTTCCAGCGACTGGGTATAGCCGCGGTTGAGAAACTGCATCGCCTGGGCAGCCCGCTTGGGAGTATCACGCAGGCCTTCCCTGTCAGGATCCTCGCCCAGTTCATGGATGATCTGGCGATAGTGGTTGGCGAGTTCTTCGGTCATGGTCAGGCCCCGTGGCAGAATCGATGTCTGTCGTATCATTGGTGAATGGCCCAGCCATCACATCATATACAGAAGATATACAAAATACATGGCCTGTACAATAAATATTCCCCGAACTCGTCAGTCTAGCGCATGATGCCATTCGACGCAGGTGGCAGCCGGCCTGGGCAGTGACATCATGTCGCGCTCCCCCACCCCCTGAAGGCTGTCGGGTCTCCAGCCCTATGATAGGATGAAATCTGCTTCATGCTGTGCCCAAGCCACCTTCGAGAGCCCGACATGATCAAGACCCCTGCCTCTCTGCTGATGGTCGCCGCACTGGCGGTGCCGAGCCTGGCCATGAGCGACACCCTCGAACTGCCGGCCGATGCGACCGTGGACGTCCGGATCATCAACGCACTGACGCTGTCCACCGAGACGCCGGAACGCGACGATCTGATCATCCATCCCGTGGCCGGTGGCGATGCCTCTCACACCCTGCCGGAATACTGCGTGCTGGTGGGCAACGCCCGCCTCGACGGTGAGCGCATCCGCCTGACCACCAAGGCACTGACCTGCATCGAGACCGACGGCAGCGAGAGCGCGATCTACAGCGGCGAAGTCTCCGCCGGCGCCTATGGCGCCGACGGCGACTTCGGCATCCCCGCCTGCCAGAACGGCGAGTGCCGCCTGACCCCACAGCAGACCTTCCAACTGCGCCTGGCCAGCGACCTGGCCATCGAGCAGCAGGACAACCCGGCGGCCGAGATCAACGCGCAGCGTCGCCAGGGCGAAGGGGCCGCCGCCCCGACGCCATCCGAGACATCCGATCCCGACGACGACTGACCGTCACGCTGCCCACGACCCCTTACAAACCGCAAGACGCACCCCGAGGGGTGCGTCTTGCCTGGTGCCCATGCGCCTGCCCCGAGCTCCACTCAGGCCAGCCAGCGAGGCTTGGCCTCAAGCGCCTGCCGCTGCTGCTCCAGCATGCGCAGGTGGCCATCCCAGTAGCCGGCATCGGCCAGCCAGGGAAAGGCCGGCGGAAAGGCCGGATCCGTCCAGCGATCCACAAGCCAGGCACTATGGCGCAACAGGCGCAGGGTGCGTAGTGGCTCCACAAGGGCGAGCTCCCGGCGATCGAAGTCGCGGTGCTGCTCATAGCCCTCGGTCACCTCGGAGAGCTGCATCTGGCGCTCCCCCTCCTCCTGGGCGGTGAACAGCATCCACAGGTCCTGAATGGCCGGAGCCATCAGACAATCATCGAAATCCACCAGCGCGAAGTGCTCGTCGCGTCCGAGGATGTTGCCGATATGACAGTCGCCCTGCACACGTAGCGTCTGCTCGGCGCTCCAAGCATGGGGAGTCAGGCTGCGATGCAGCGTCGCGGTGATGCGCTCATAGGCCTGGCGCTGGGTACGGTCCAGCCAGCGACTGGCCAGCACCTTGTCGCGAGCCTCGAGCACCATGCCGT
Organism: Halomonas aquatica; assembly: GCF_040196335.1. NCBI lineage: Bacteria > Pseudomonadati > Pseudomonadota > Gammaproteobacteria > Oceanospirillales > Halomonadaceae > Halomonas > Halomonas aquatica. The sequence continues at coordinate 32,061 of NZ_JBEGCJ010000003.1, read as the reverse complement.
CGAGGTCCAGAGACCGACGGTGCACGAAGCGCCCCTGCTCCCCCACGGCATGAACCGCGCCGATCACCTCGCCGAGGGCGAACAGGTGGGTCGGATTCTCCAGTTCCGGCGCCTGCCCGGACAGGTGCGGGAAGAGCGTGAAGCGAAAGCCCTCGGCCCGGTGCAGGCTCTCGCCACTCTGGTCGCGCCAGGGAGCGGCAACGGCCACCTCGGCCTCGGCGAGCTCGGCAAGGAAGTCGTGCTCCTCGCGTATCTGGGCATCCGTCCAGCGCTCGGGGCGATAGAACTTCACCACCCAACGACGACGCTCCTCGTCGTGTACCAGGAAGACCCGGTTCTCGTAGCTGTTAAGGGTGAACGGCTCACCGGGCAGCCAGAAACCTAGCGACTCCACCGCCGCCACCACCCTGGCGGGCGAGAGTTCGGCGAAGGGATGGGGTCTGGTCTCCATGGAGGGCTCCCGCAGGTTCAAATAGACACTCTACCAGAGCCGGAATCAGCGGTCGTGAAGAGGCGTGCGTGCCACCGCCCAGGCTTCCACCTCCCGGGAACCGGCACTGCGGCAGGCCACCGACAGCGCATCCAGTGTCGCGCCTGTGGTCACCACGTCATCCACCAGCGCCACACGCCCGGGTAGACCTTCCGGCACGTGGAAGGCCGCACGCAGGTTGGTGCGCCGTTTGCCTCGATCCAGTCCGCGCTGGGTGGGCGTGTCCCGCGAACGCTCCGCTCGCAACAGGGGGCAACCGAGGTGACGTCCCAGGCGCCTGGCGAGCCACAGGGCCTGGTCGAAGCCCCGCTCCCGCGCGCGCCGCGGATGCAGCGGCACCGGCACCAGCGCCTCCGGCCAGGCCCGCACGTCCTCCGGCAGCCCTGTGGACAGGAGATCGAGCAGAAGCCTACCGGCTCGCGGCGAGGCGTCGAACTTGAAGCGCTGCACCAGCCCGGCCACCTCGGCTTCGTAACGCAGCGGCACCCTCGCCCTGTCGAACGCCGGGGGGCGACGCAGACAGTGACCGCAGCGTCGGCCCGCCTCGCCACCCGGCTGGGGTTCACCACAGCCGGGACAGGCCGGCACATTCCAGGGCAACCCCGCAAAGCATGCCTCGCACCACGGGAACTCTCCCGGCAGGGCCGCCAGGCAGAAGACGCAGCGCCCGGGCAGGGCCCGCCCCAGCCACCTGTCAACATCGGCTCTTCGCCAGGCTGACATGAGACCCCCAGGCCATAGGCCATCCGACAACCTGGAAATCCAAGTCAAGTCGACCATAAGCGAGCCCTCCATGCCCCCCACGTCCGACGAATCCCGCCCCGCTTCCCTGACCCTAGCCACGCCAGGCGAGATCCTCCAACGGGTCGCTCGAGGAGATCGAGGCGCTCTTCGAGCTGCCCTTCAACGACCTGCTGTTTCGCGCCCAGTAGGTGCACCGGGCCCACTTCGCCAATGCCATGCAGGATGCTTGAGCACACACCCGAGCAAGTGCGCACACAAGGCGCTGCCCGATGCCGATTGACTTGCACAGGTGCGTCCGTAGAATGTCCTCGCCTGCCTGCCCATGCGGATGTGGTGGAATTGGTAGACACGCCAGGTTTAGGTCCTGGTGCCTTCGGGCTTGGGAGTTCGAGTCTCCCCATCCGCACCATCACAGCTCATCGTTCATCGCCCTGCTGCACCGGCTTTCCCCCAGGGAAGCACAGATCTTGCGCCTGCCCGTCGCTCGCCCACCCCGGGGTCGAGGATGCTGCTGCATCAGACCAGTCGGCGCGGCAGGCACAGGTCCCAGCTGCGGCAGTAGACCCGCGTCTCACCCTCGTAGGCATCCAGGGTGGCGTGCAGCCGGAAGGTCTCGGCGTCCGAGGTGAGGCGCGTGAACGTCACCGCGCGCACCGCCCAGTCCCCCCGCGTCAGCGACCGCTCCCAGCGGGTCGTGCCCTCCAAGGAATCGAAGTCGTCGTTCCGGGAGCGATAGGTCTCCACCGTCCGGGTCGCCACCTCGATCCCGGAATCCTCCAGCCGGATCCGGCCGTTGTCCTTGATCACCTCCAGGGTCGAGAGGTCCTCGGCCAGGTCGCGATGGACGTACCAGTTGTGATGGCCGGGCGCGAGAGACGTCGAGGGGATGGTGGGCGCCGCCTCCGCCTCTGCGAAGGGGGCCAGGCGACTGTCCTCCTCCCGGGGCGGACGCACCGGGAGGTGCAGCGCGCTGCCGCGGTCGATGATCGTCAGCCGCACCGGCGTCGGCGGCGCCCAGGCCAGGGGCCAGTAGGAGCTGGAGAGCGACAGCCGCAGACGGTGGCCTCGGGGAAACACCTGGGCCACGTCGTTCAGCTGCAGGCGGACTCGATAGCGACCCCCCGGCTCCAGGGGACTCGGCGAGGCGTGGCTCTCCCGGTGGGTCAGGTTGAGCAGGCCATAGGTGACCCGGGTGGCCTTGTCGTCCGGCGCCACGTCACTGAGCCGGGCGCACACCATGGCCACCGGACTGTCGGAGGAGAGTTCCAGCTCCACCACCACCGCCCCCATCACCTCCAGCGGCGCCGTCAGGGCGGGGCTGTCGAAGGTCAGGGCACCGCCGTCTTCCTGGCGCTGGTCGTGGGCCAGGTCGGGGCCGGAGGAGTAGGAGCACCACTTGCCGGCGAAGAGCCCGCAGGTCAGCGGTGACTGTACGGTCAGCTCGGTCTCCTCCTCGACGGGCCGTCCGTCGAGGTGCAGCCGGTCGGGCGACAGCGGCAGCTTGGCCTGCACGACGTTGGGCGACGGCCAGCAGGGCTCGGCGACCCAGCGCCCCGGGCGGCAGCCGTAGCTGGTGGTCGGCGGCACGCTGTCCTGCATCCACACCTTGAGCGCCGGTTCCTCCTTCACGCCGGTGTCGCGTCCCTTGAGCCACTGGTCCCACCAGCGCACGCACTCCTGGAGGAAGCCGATGGCTGGTCCGGGTTCGCCCAGGTGGGGGTACTTGTGACTCCAGGGACCGATCAGCCCCTTGCAGAGGTCGGGCAGGCCGGCCACCAGCCGCTTGACCGCGTTGGAGTAGCCATCCGACCAGCCGCTGACCGCAAGGATGGGCACCTGCACCCGAGAGAAGTCCTCGCAGATGGAACCGTGCCGCCAGTAGTCATCGCGGTGCTGGTGCTCGAGCCAGGTGGCGAGCCACAGCCCGCTGCCCTCCAGGCGCTGGTGCCACATGGCGCGCCAGTCGTCGCCGACCACCGTGGGGTCCGGCGGCAGGGAGTTGTAGGCGAACATGGTGGAGGCCCAGGAAAGGTTGTCTCCCAGCAGGCAGCCGCCCATGTAGTGGACGTCATCGGCGTAGCGGTCGTCGGTGGAGCAGACGCTGACCACCGCCTTGAGTTCGGGGGGCCGGCGGGCCGCCAGCTGAAGGCCATTGAAGCCGCCCCAGGAGATGCCGATCATGCCGACCCTGCCATCGCACCAGGGCTGGGCCGCCAGCCAGCGCAGGATCGCCTCACCATCGAGGAGCTCCTGTTCGAGGTATTCGTCCTCGAGCACCCCGCCGGAGTCGCCGCTGCCCCGCAGGTCGACGCGGATCGAGGCATAGCCGTGGCCGGCGAAGTAGTGATGGTGCTGGGCGTCGCGTCGCGCGGAGCCGTCGCGCAACCGGTAGGGGATGTACTCGAGGATGGCTGGCACCGGGCGCTCCTCGGCGCCCTCCGGCAACCACAGGCGAGCGCACAGCCGAACACCGTCGGCCATGGGGATCCATACCGGGTCACGGCACTCCACGGGGTGGGGAAACTCGGTGACGACGTGCATGACAGGCTCCTCGGGCAGACGATGGATCAAGCGTGGCCGTCATCGGTCAATGGTTCGATGTCAAACGGCAGCATCCGGCGGCACTGCTCGATACGCGCCTCCAGCACCTCGCGATCCTCCGCCCCGACGAACAGCACCCCCAGCTCCCAGGAGAAGGAATCCTGGTGCCTGAGCTCGGACAGCCGCATCCCCTCGTGCACGTTGAGCTGCACCAGGGTGCCCGGGAAGGCTTCCTCGACCCGCTGGATCTCCTCGTCGGAGGGCACCCGCCGCACCTCACCGTCGTCGAAGACCCGCAGCATCTGCTTGGCGGCGACGGCATAGCGGCCCTCGCGGTGGGGCATGCGCGGCGGGATGCCCAGCGCCACATCGACCATCACCTGGAAGTGCGGCGCCCCGTCCACCAGCTGGAAGATCGCCGCGTGGGAGCGCGAGATCCGGGCATTGATCTCCAGCAGCCAGAGGCGATCGGTCTGTTCCTCGTGGAAGTACTCGATGTTGAACGGCCCATCGTCGTAGCCGATGTGGGCGATGAAGCGACGGGTGATGGCGAGAATTCGCTGCTGCACCTCGCCGGGCAGCGAGGAGGGGTACTGGTAGCGCAGCAGCACGGAGGGGTGCGCCGCATCGCGCAGGCTGTCGACGAGGCCCACCAGGTGGAGCTCCCCGTGCTGCACGTAGCCCTCCAGGGTGCACTGGCGTCCGGACGAGATGATGGCTTCGGCGATGCAGTGATGACCGGTGACCGCCGCCACCTCGTCGGGCAGCTCGGCATGGGCGGTGACCTCGTCGAAGGGCCGGCCGAAGCGCCCGATGCCCGCCCGGATGATCGGCAGCACCTCGCGCAGCTGATCGGCATTCTCGACTCGGAAACCCAGGTGCGAGGAGTGCGCCTTCACCGGCTTGATCCAGAACGGATAGTCGATCTCGACGGCGTCGACGGCCCGGTCGTCGAAGGGATCCAGCGCCTGGAAGGCCGGCACGCATTCCGGCACCGAGCGCGCCTGCTCCAGGCGGCTCCAGTACTTGTGCTCGCACTTCAGAAAGGCCTCCAGCGACGGGCCAGGCAGCCCCCACTCGCGTCGCAGCACCGGCTGCAGGCCGCTGGTGGGAAAGTCCCAGTAGCCGACGATGGCATCCACCGTGCCGGAAAAGCCCCGCAGCTCCGTCAGGGCCTCCTCCACCAGGCGGTCGAAGGGATACTCCTCGGCATGCACCACCTGGTCGAGGGAGAGCAGCGGATGGAAGACATACTCCTCGGCATGCCGAAGGTTCGGCAGCATGCGCCGACCGAGGGCGTCGTAGCCGATGATGAAGACGTTCCAGCTCATGGACGTACCTCCTGCCTGGCCGCCCCGGGGCAGCGGGACGCCATGGCCCCGCGTCCTCTCGGACCAGTTGTCAGCATGGCAGCAATCTGCCGGCTTGCCTTGACCTCGATCATCGTCGACGGGCCGGCCGCTCGACCGGACGCCGAGTCCGCCTGGTCACAGGCATGGTGCCGGGGGCCATGAAGCCGGTAGACTCCAGAAAAAAGCGAGGGGCGTGCAGATGAGGGGATTACGGATCGGGATAGTGGTGACGCTCGTCGCCCTGGGCCTCGAGGCCCAGGCCGCGCCAGGCGACGCCCCGCTCGGGGACAGCGACCTGCCGGAATGGGCCGACAAGAAACTCGGCCCCTTCCATGCCCGCGTCTCTCGCTGGGTGGAGGACACCTCGCGCAGCATCGACGGCTTCTTCGGCACCACCGATGCACTGACCGTGGATACCGATTCCTACCTGCGCATCCGCCAGGATCTGGACTGGCGCGAGGGCGAGCCGTTCGAGCAGGACCTGGGCGCCCGCTTCCGGCTCGACCTGCCCACCACCGAGGATCGCCTTCGCCTGATCATCGAGAGCGAGCCCGAGGAGACCCGCGGCACCCTGGCCGAGCAGGAATCGACCCTCACCGACGACCAGACCGGCAGCCTTGACGACCTGCTGGTGGGCCTCAACCGGCTCGGTGAGCGCGACAAGCGACGCCGCTGGAATACCCGCGTCGGGGCCGGGATCAAGCTCCGTCTGCCACTGGACCCCTACGTGCGCCTGACCAGCCAGCGACTCTGGACCTTGAACGAGGGGCCCTGGCAACTGAACAGCGACAACCGCCTCTCCTGGTTCAACGGTGATGGCTATGCTGCGCGCACCCGCTGGGACCTGGGACGGGCGCTCGATGACAGCCGTCACCTACGCTTCCTCACCAACGTCCAGTGGCGCGAGACCAAGGACACCCTCGAGTTCAGCCAGGCCGTAGAGCTCAACCGCCGCCTGAACCGCCGCAGCGTGCTGCGCTACTCGGCGGTGGCGCTGGGCGAAAGCGGCTCCAGCCCCGCCATCGAGGACAGCTACCTGCAGGTACGCTACCGCCGTGACATCCACAAGGGCTTCACCTTCGTGGACGTCTCGCCCTCGCTGCACTTCCGCCGGGAGGACGACCGAGACCCACGCTGGGCCTTGACCCTGAGCCTGGAGATGTATTTCCGCCGCCATATCGACCGCGTCAGCCTGTAGCGCGTCAAGGATGCCCCGCATGACCCTGAGCAAGACCCGGACCAGCTTCTACCGCCGCCTCTATGTGGCCCACCTGGTGGCCAACGGCAACACCAGCGTGCCGGCCATCATGGAGGCCACCGGCATGCCGCGGCGCACCGCCCAGGACACCCTCTCCGCCCTGGCCGAGCTGGATATCCTCTGCGAGTTCGAGCATCTGCCGGGCGAGCGCCACAACATCGGCGACTACGTGATTCGCGACTGGGGGCCCATCGACCCGCGCTGGGTGGCAACCCACGCCGAGCACCTGCGCCAGGCTCTAGGCTATCCGCCATGAGCCTGCCCCGAGGGCTCCCGGCAATGACCAGCACCGAGCCTGTACCACCATCAGGCGCGGACCAGCGAAGGGCGAGGACTAGAACCGATAGCCCAGAGCCTCCAGGGGTGCACGGATCGATGCCGCCACCTCAAGGGTAGCGGCGTCATCATCTACCGGCGTCCAGGGAATGGCCACCACTCCTGCCTCTTCATGCTCAACCAGCATCACCTCGCCGCAGCGCCGGCAGCACTGGACGTCGCCATCCGGGCCTTCCGCGCGGAACGCGAGATCGTCAACGCCCTCGCCGACCTGCACGGCCTCGCTCGGCCATAGGGTGACGGTCTCGTCCGTGGCGTTCGTGGCGATGCCGAGCGGCGCACCGCAGGCAAGCAGGCAGACCGCCTGGCAGTCGCATGTCAGCTGTTGGTAGAGCCCGTTGCTCATCCCGCACTCCTCGGTCGATGGATGGATAGAACCCCAGCATGGCAACGCAGGGCCCCTTCCCCGAATTCCGGCCTGTTATCCTGGAGGGGCCCGGCAAGCCGCCAGGTCGACAATCCGCTCTCCCGTGACCAGGCCGACCGAGACGCGCCCTTCCCCCAACACGCGCAGTGGCCCGATGACCGTCGACGGCAGGTCGCAACGTCCGGTTTCTACCAGCCGATACTCCTCCAGGGCCATGATCCGTAACCTGCGACGCCTGGCATCCGGCACCACCAGCCGCCAGCCGTCGGCGAGCCTCACCGCTGCGGAAAGTGCCAGCTCAGGGGTGCGGTAGGCATGGTTCGAGAAGCCCTTCCGCGAGGCGATCTCCACCAGCTCGCTCCCCTGCAGACGATAGACCCGCAGGCGACCGCCGATATGCGGCGTGGTCACGGCCGCTATCTCGACGCGACCGTCGCCGTCGAGGTCGGCGACCCCCACCGGGTTGAGCCAGCGCATCGGCGTGCCGACCGGGGGCGACTGCGCCGCCACCGACAGCCCCTCGTTGCCCAGCGATATGATAGCGAGCCGCGACCCCTGCTCGCGCAGGCTGACGATGGCCAGCAGCATCGGCGCCTCTTCGGGCGCCAGCGTGAACAGTCGCGGGGCCAGGTCCTCGAACACGGCTTGCCTGGGGAGCGACATCGTCACCTGCCGCCCGCCACTAGTGGTCACGGTCAGGCTGGCATACTCATGGGGCCGCCCGAGGGCAAAATGGCCGTAACGCTCGACCGGCGTGGTGTAACGTGCCGCGACGATGCGCTCGGCGCTGCCCGCCTCGGCACTCGCCGTCCGGCTGCCCCACGTCAGGGCGACGAGGACCGCCATCAGCAGTGCCCACCAGCCCCCCGACCACCACCGGACGACCGCTCGACGTGGATCGCCTCGCCCGTCGCCCCGAAATGTCACCCTCGGCTGTGTCACGGTCTATTACCTCCTCGGCGGGTCCCAGGCACAGCGCTGCCGCCTGACCCGACAGTACCCCAATATCATCCGGCCTTCGCGCCCGTTCCCGCTATACTTCCAGGGATGGTCTCACCATCCAGGGCCAGTCCGCGATGTCCGCGGAAGCCCGCGTCGTGCCACATGCAGATGTGATGCCCGGCACGACACACCTGGAGGAACAAGAGATGCGAGGCATCCTGTGGGGTGGAGTGTTCGCGGCGGGACTGGCGTCGGCGTGTCTGCCGGCCGGCAACCTCATGGCCGACGACACCCAGGCGATGATCGACGCAATGCGTGCCGCCACGCAGCGCTTCGAGGATGTGAACGTGGCATTGGCGGAAGGTTACGTACCGGATCCCTCCGGCCAATGCGTAAGTGCCGAGGCCCATGGCATGACGGATCGACTGGGAGGCATGGGAATCCATTACCTTCGCCCGGACCTGCTCGGCATCACGGATACCGAGCCCCGGGTCGACGGTACCGGCACCCACACCGACTTCATGAACCCCGGCATCCTGCTCTACGAGCCGCAGGAGGACGGCTCGCTGGTGCTGGTCGGAATCGAGAATCTGGTGTTCCGCAAGGCCTGGGAGGACGCGGGCTCTACCGAGCCGCCGACCATCGCCGGCCGCCACTGGGACTACATGGTCGACGACCCGAACACGCCCGAGGAGGAGGCCCATCACTTCGCTCCGCATTACGACCAGCACGTCTGGTTCCGCGAAAACCTCGATGGCAACCTCGAACCCTTCAACCCGTCGGTGACCTGCAAGTACCACAAGGCATGAAGCAACGCGGCCGGCCCTCGGGGCCGGCCGCTCTCGTTCCGGGCTCGCCGGCACCCGAAGGTGTCCATCCCGTCAAACGTTCTGAATTACCAGGCAACAATGGAACGGGCAAGAAAACACCGGTCGGCTTGAGCTCCCACCTTGATTGACCGATTGCCTGATTGCATGAATTCAGCAGCAAGATTGATCCAGCTGAATGGGCGGGCACGGTGTGTCGCCATAGGAGCAGAAAACACAGCAATCTCCACGCTTTGGCTTCAACAGTGACTTGCAGCTCTTGCATTCATAAAAATACTGGCAAGCATTCTCCGGCATTTTCTCCACTTCCTGATGCCCGCACTCTGGGCATGTTATCTCTGAATCAAGCACGGGTTTCATCGTCTTTCACTCCCGGTTGGCCTCGCCATCCTGAATGTAGCGCCATACTCAGCGAAGAGGTGGAACTGTAACAGGCATCTCCAGTGAGGTTGTTCGTCAGGCTCTATCTCCCTCGGCTCGAATCCGTGTCGGTGCTACTCTTCCAATGCCACATCATACTTCTCGAGAAGAATTTTTTCTTTTTCACCCTTCATCGACAAACGCCCCTCATTCCAGACCCTCATCAGCTCCTGCCTCCTTGCATCAGGAATATTTTTTGAAAAGATCGGCATTTCAACCAGTTTATTTTCCAGGCCAGGTCGAACGATCATGAGGTCATCATGCAAGTTCATTTTATTTAAAACATACTGAAGGACGAGCTCGTTGTCTGCATATAAATCAACTCTATTATCTCTGATCATGCGAAAGACCCGATCAACCACATCATCATCACCGGCGATCACTTCGACAAAACTCGAATTTTTCGGGTCATCGATGTAATTCTGATAGTCAGCGCTCGCTGAGCTGTAATCCCAGCCTGGTCCAGTAGCGATGCGCTTTCCTTCAATGGATTTGATACCATCGTATCGCCACGGGTCATCACGCCTGATGATAAATGCCGTTGTGTATGCAAATGTTTGTTCATCGGCATACACGAAGCTCTCTTCCCCATCTTTAGAATATAGATATTCCGGCAACATATCACAAACGCCCTCTTCCACCATATTCAGGCCTCTTGCCAGAGGAACTTCATAATATTGCAGATCATAGCCTCTTGATGAGTATATCTGGTCCAACATGTCGATGACCACGCCACGTGCAGAGGACCCTTCTGTTGGAAACATTGTCATCGGGGCCCATTGATCGTAACAAACTTTCAAAGTCGCAGCATGACTGATGCTGGCCATGCTGGCGACTGCCGAAAAGGACATGATGAAGGCCAGGTTAAACGGTCTTTTACGTTTCGACACGATTTCGTCCCTTGTATTTTGCCGCGTAAAGTTTTAAATCGGCGCGTTTGAAAAGCTCATCAACCGACTGATCATTGGGCCCGGATGGCTCGATGCCAATGCTCACTGTATAACTGACTGCTTTATCATCAATCTTCAGGTCCGAATCACCAACGGCATGTCTTATTTTTTCGGCAAGTCGCAAGGCATCATCAATTTCCGTATCACACAGATATATGCCAAACTCTTCTCCACCGACTCTCCCGATCAGATCAGACTTTCTCAATAAATCTTGAATAGTACGCGTGAAATGAATAAGGACCTGATCACCGATGAAATGTCCATAGGTGTCGTTGATCATTTTAAAGTGATCCAGATCCAACAATAGCATGCATGCAGACGACTTCTGGCGCCTGGAAAGAGCGAGAAGATGTTGCGCGGTTTCAAAGAAACTTCCCCGATTCAATGCACCTGTCAAGGAATCCCTTGTGGCCAGCTCCTTGAGTTTTTCATTCGAGAGTTGCAATGCTTCGGTACGCCTCAGGACCGCATCTTCCAACCATGCCCGCTTGACTTTTTCATCTTCCAACAATCGTTCCCGATCACTCTCCATGGCAGACAGCATGTTGTTCATGTGTTCTTGAAGCTTGCTAAGCTCGTTTTTCTCCAGGTTGGAAAGCTGAATGCGCGAGCTCAAGTCCTTACTCAATTGAACCTTGTCCACTTGAGACATCAGCTCCTTAAAGGGGATTGCCAGATAACGATCGAAGGCCCAGACAAACAAGAAAAACAATATAGATAATTTTATGATTGCCGCTATTGCAATCAGAGAAAAGCCAAATAAAACTCGTCCGAAGACAACAGTTGACGATGAATAAAGTGAAAGCGACCCGAGAAGGACTTTTTCGCCATTAAGCGTCCAATACAAGTCTGATCTGGTATCGAAAACCGAGAACGGGACAGAAGCGGCAGGAAATGATCGTCTGGAAAGAATATCTTCGGAATTTTCATCTGAAACATCGACACCGACAATAATTGGCATCTTGACAAGTCCATCGACGAGAGCGTCCAGCTGCTTCTGGTTGTATTGCCACAAACTAGAAGAAATAGGGCCGCGGACTGTTTCTTGCAATTGCTCCAATTCATTCAGGATTGAATCCTGAGTCTTCATATATTCTGCCAGGAACTGCATGCTTGTGATCAGGCAGGTTACGCCTAGATAAAGCGAAAAAATGACCCGCATCAATTTTTGGGACAGATTATTCGGGCGAAGAAATCTTGCAAACATGAATAAGATCCCTCCCACCAGGCGCATTGTTCAAGTTTGGGGAACCTACCTTATCCCCGCGTTGAATGGAATGGATTTCTGGGGCCCTTCATCACGGCAAGCGGATCCAGCCCGATCAGCTGACACCTCTCTTACTCGCCAACCTGATGGATCGTCGCCATGAAGTTGGCCTCGTTTCGGTCCCTATGTGCGCGCGTCCGGGCCGTTGACCACCTGTTCGAAGGGCAAGGGTCGCGAGAAAAGGTAACCCTGGGCCTGATCGCAGCCACGCTCGCGCAGCGAGTCGCGCTGAGCCTCGGTCTCGACCCCTTCGGCAATCACCTGCAGTCCCAGGCTGTGAGACATGGCGATCATCGCATTGACGATCGCACTGCTGCCGGCATCGGTCTGCATACCGGAGACGAAGGATTTATCGATCTTGATCGTGTCGATGGGAAATCTCTGCAGGTAACTGAGGCTCGAGTAGCCCGTGCCAAAGTCGTCCAGAGATATCCTGACACCCAGCTTGCCCAGTCTGGACATCGTGATCACGGCCGCTTCCATATCGAACATCAGCGCGCTCTCGGTGATTTCGAGTTCCAGTGTTTGCGCGGGCATTCCGGTCTCTTCGAGGATCCCCGCGACCAGGGAAACCAGGTCGCGCTGGTGAAACTGGCGTGCGGACAGATTCACCGCGATCGACTGAGCCTTCAAGTCACGAGCGAGATGACAAGCGGTGCGCAGTACCCACTCGCCAATCGGAATGATCAAGCCGGTATCCTCGGCCAGCGGGATGAAAGTGTCTGGCGGCACCATGCCCAGTTCTGGATGTTGCCACCGCAGCAACGTCTCGAAGCCCACCACACGTTCACTGGCGAGATCGATCTGCGGCTGAAAGACCAGATGGAATTGTTCTTCGTTCAGAGCCTGGCGAAGTGCGGTTTCCATGGTGAGGCTGTCTGCACCCGAATCGTCAACTTCATGTTTGAAATGCCGGTAATCATTGCCTCCATATTCTTTTATAACGGCCATGGCCGTCGACGCCGACTTGACCAGGGTATCGATACTATTGCCATCGCGGGGATACTCGGCGATGCCCATGCTGCAGGAAATGAACAGCTCATGGCCTTCCTCGAGCACGATGGGCTCTTCGAAGATGCCGGCGATCTGGTGGGCGATTTGTGCGGCCTTGGTAGCGTCATGGCCAGGGAGCAGCACCAGAAATTCGTCACCGCTCCAGCGCGATACCGTAACGGAATCGTCCAGACAGGCAAGGATACTCTGCGCGACCAGTCGCAGTACTTCATCACCGGCGGCATGGCCCAGGCTTTCGTTGATCTTCATGAAACGGTCGATGTCCAGGAACAGCAAGCTGATCTCGCTCCGCTGATCTGTCGCCTGCAACATCGCCTGATGGACCCGATCCCCCATCAGGAAGCGGTTGGGCAGACCGGTGATGCTGTCGTAGTAGGTCAGGTATTCGAGACGATCATGACGGTCCAGATTGCTGAGTGCGAAGGAGATGTCACCGGCAACCTCGCGCAACAGCTCAATTTCGCTCGTGTCGAAGGCAAAACTGGCAGCATGGTAAAGAACCAACGCGGCATCCAGTTCATTTTCCTCCGAGGTCAGAGGAAAGCAGGCCATCGCCCGGGCATTCTGCTCAGCCAACCCGCGACTGTACTCCTCTTCTGTGGGCTGCTCCAGGTCATCGTGGATCACTACGTTGCTCGAACCCATGCAGCTGCGGATAGCGCGTTCGTCGTCGACAGAGAAGGTCCCGGAGTGGCGCTGTTTCTCTGCTGTATGTCCGTGCCACACCTCCAGTGTGTCGGTTGTCTTGTTGCGACGAACGATCAGCGCGGTGGTCATCTCGCCGTCCTCGACGGCAATCCGGGTGGCTTCCTGACACAGCGTATCTCGATCGCTCGCCCTGACGATAAGTGAATTGATCCCGCTGAGTACACGATGCATCCGGTTGAGGTGCTGGATCTTGCGATTGGCCTCGACGCGCTCGGTAATGTCCAAGATGGCCGCGAGCACATAGCGCCCGTTAGCCATGGCCACCGGGTTCAGAGCGATCTCGGCAGGGAACTCAGTGCCGTCCTTGCGCCGTGCAAACAGTTCCCGAACCATGCCCATGGAGCGTCGTTCAGGGTGTCGCATGAATTGCTCCCGCTCACCGATATGCGTCTGGCGATGATGCTCGGGAATCAGCTCCTCGATGCTCTGTCCGAGCAACGCGCCGGCATCGCATCGAAAGGTCGACTGTGCCAATTGGTTGGTCAGCCGGATGGTGCCTTTCTGATCCACCATGATGATCGATACGGGCGCCGCATCGATGGCAATACGGAACCGTTGCTCCTCCAGGTTCAGTGCGTGCGCACCTAAGAAGATCACAGCGGTCAGGATGACGATGCTCGAGAGGCTGTCCAGCGCAAATCCGAATTCCGCCGAATACAGGCCTGAATGCAGGCCCCACAGACTCAGCGCGCCGGTAACGATTGGCGTCAGGCAGGATATCGGCAGTAACCGGCGCAGCGAACGCCCGCCGATGCGGGCACTGGTGGCAGGGCCCATCAGACCCTGATCCGCCCGAATGCAGAGCAGGCCGGCGCCAAGGAGCACGAACAGCACCGAGGTGTGCAGGGCCAGGGTCGAAAAAGCGAACAGGCGGAATTGCTCGACGCCATACAGATAGCCTGTCAGGGCGGTAAAGCCGGTGAATACAACCAGCAGGGCCAGCGCCTGGCAGAGAATCAGGCAGCGGAGCGATTGAAGGGTGGCCGCGAACAAGGCCAGCCCGGTCAGCAAGAAACAGGTGGCCGTGACGATGGACATGCGCCCGGGGAACTCTGCCGGGTCGGTGTCCGTATCGAGGACCATCAGGTTATCGATGCCCAGATTCCAGCCGCTCGCGTACTCGACAAGGGTGAGGCTGGATACGGCGATGATGGAAGCGGCCCCCAGTCTCGATGCCGGGCTGCCAGGCGAGATGTGATCCCTGGGGAGTTGACGGTACAGGAGCCAGCCGGAGACCACGAAGCACAACGCCGTGTTGAACTTCATGGAAGCGAATCCCAGGAATACGCTCTTGCCCACCTCGATGTCCAGCCACCAGGACATCAGTACCAGGATACCAACCGCCATGATAACCCAGCCGAGATGCCGTCCGATCTTGCGATACACTGCCTGAGTGTCGCCGCTGTTGTCTGACATCTACTGGTCACCTGGTATGGGGCGAATCGTTGCAAACTTCGAAGCCTGCCCGTTTTGACGTTACCAGAGTAAATGAGTCAAGAAAATGACTAATTACCGGTCAGACGTCTGCCGCAGCCGCGATCACATGCCCCCCATCTGCCAAAAGCCATGACCCGTCGAGTTCTGGTAGCTGAGTCGCCGCGTCTCGACCTGGACGGGCTTATCGAGACAATAGACCTGGACTTCCTCAATGGACCTCAACACTTAACATTTTGTTGGATGGGGTTGATGAAGGGTATGGGCCGCCCAGGCCAGCAATAGATGCACCGCCAGGAGTCATGAAACGACCCGCTTTTTTTTCATGGTGTACATGCCGGCATCGGCGTGGCTGAACAGTCTGTCGATGGTCTCGCCGTGCCCCGGGTAGATGGCGCTGCCGATACTGACAGAGACGGCAAGTTCCTGGCCGTCCAGGTCAAAGGGCTGGACGAAGGCAGCATGGATCTTCTCCACGACGAGCTCTACGTCTTCAGGCACGTGGATATTGGCCAGCAGCACGGTAAACTCGTCTCCACCCATGCGCCCGACGGTATCGATCTCGCGAAGGCACTTCTCGAGGCGACGTGACACCTGGCGCAACACCTGGTCACCGAACGCATGACCCAGGTTGTCGTTGATGCCCTTGAAGTTATTGACATCCAGAACCAGCAGGGCCAGTTGCTCACCGAAGCGGAAGGCCCGCCGCAACCCCATATCGAAGCGATCATGGAACAGCGCCCGATTCGGGAGATTCGTGAGCGGATCGTGATGCGCCAAGTACTGCAGGCGGAATTGCGCCTGTTTTCGCTCGATTGCCATGGCCACCTGGGTGGACACAAACTGCAGCAGTTCCTGATCCTCATCGGTGTAATGGAAATGCTCGGAATAGGTCGTCAGTATCAGGGCACCCATGACGCCGCCTTGGGTAATCAGCGGCACCCCCAGCCAGTTCGGGTGCTCGCTGCCTGCTGGCTCTAGCAGCGGCTCACCGCTACGAATGACCTGCGCGATGAGTGCATGAGCGTTCAGGGGCAGCGGTCCGGCATCCCGTTCCCGCTCGTCGACAAAATAGGGGAAGGACATCTTGTCCCTGGCCGCATCGTAAAGCACGACAAAGAAATTATCGGCCGGAAGCAGTTCGCCGATGATGATATGAATATGCGGGTACAGGTCACTGAGGCTCTCCGCACTGTGGGCCGCCTCCGAGATTCTGTAGATCGCTTCCTGCATGCGCCCGACATGCTTGAGATCGGTGATGTCGCGGGCTACCGCCATGCGTATGCAGTCGTCGTCCGACCAACGCGCCGACCACATGATGTCCACGATCCGGCCATCCTTGCGAACGTAGCGGTTCTGGAAATGCATCTTGGGCTTCCCGCTCATGACCTCGCCGGCCGTGGCCAGGGTGCGCTCCCGGTCCTCCGGGTGCACCAGGTCGATCATGTTGGTGCCTATCAACTCCTCCTCCGTGTAACCCAGCAGGCTTTCGCAGGCGGCGCTGACAAAGACGTAACGGCCCTGTTCGTCGACCATACAGATCATGTCGACCGAGAGATCCATGGCCTTGGTGAGCAGCAACTGAAAATCATGAATCATTCCGGCGTACCGTTGTTCTTCGGACGGGTGGGACTCGGCATCACTGCGCCATGAGCATGCTCAAGCGCCGTAAGGCGCCAACGCCGGCAAAGCTGGCTCGCCATTTTTCGACACACATTCACCATGCATGCACTACTGGAATCATTAGCATGCCGCACCACTTCCAGTGATCGCCTCGAGAAAAAACCGGGAAAGATTACATACAAACTCGATTACGCCCTGCTTTCTTGGCTCTATATAAATTCTCATCTGCCCTTTTATAAACATCAGCATGATCGATGTCTGCATTCTCGACTTCTGACACCCCTACGCTGATTGTCATCGAAACATCTCCACTCGCTGTCGCAATCGAGGTGTTCATTATAATTTCTCTTAATCTTCGTGCAATGGTAAATGCAGCCTTCTTCTTGGTGCAAGGCAGCAACACACAAAACTCCTCTCCACCTACCCTTGCCATCACATCGTGTGATCTCAAGTATTTTTCACATGACCGCGCAACGGTCTCGATTGCAATATCCCCAACCGGATGGCCATAATTATCATTAATGCTCTTGAAATGATCAATATCGATCATGAGAAGAGAAAAAATATCATCATTTCTCTTGAAGCGTGAAAATTCATTTTCAAGAATTTCGTCAAAGGCCGCTTTATTAAGCAGCTTTGTCAAAGGGTCCTTTCGTGAGGAATCCTTGAGTGCCTCTTCTGTATTTACTTGCTCCGTGACATCACGCTCAATGGCGGCAAAATGGGTAACTTCACCTTGGGAATTCCTTAATGGCATAATACTTAAATCAAGCCAATAACCCTTTCCATCCTTGGAGTAATTCATGATGGTTACTCTGACGGGCACCTTATCCTCCAGCCCCTGCCGAATTATCCTGGTGGTGTCCTCGTCTGCTACGCTGGATTGAAGAATTCTTGGAGACTTTCCAGCAACTTCTTCCAGGCTATAACCAGTCAGCTCGGTGAACGCCCTATTGACATAAACAATCTCAGGACCGGGCTCATCAAGGGGATATGCCTTTGTTATGATAATAACATCATTGGCGAATTCCACCACGTCTTTAAAATTTAAATCGAATTCAGCCATATCTGCACCGTATTTATAGTTATTACGAAAAGTATCAGCCAGCGTTTATCTTCCAAGTTTATCGAGCAGGTGTGCTCAAGTCAACGAAAATGCCTTAGGCATTTCACCTAACCCCATGAGAATAATGGTTATTAAGAACAGTCTTCCTGCGTTGCTTGGATACAGGCGCCACCAAATTTTACCGAATGCCCCGCCTCGAACAGATGGTGTGCACCCATGAAAATCATTGCCTTTGGAACTTGAGACCATCGCCACTGAGTAGCCGCCAACCGCTCGCGTTCAAGGAAGCCATTCCAGCCGGTCTTATGCTGGGAAGGGAAAAGCACCTGCGAGGGGGGGGGGAACGATGATCACCGAGACAGACGAGCATCGCCTGACGCACTGTATGGAACTGGCTGAGCAGGCCCTGAAAGACGGCGATGAGCCGTTCGACTCGGTGCTGGTCAAGGGCCACCACCCTGTGGCCGGTGGGGATGCCACCCGGCACTCCGAGCTCTTCCTGGCTCGCTGGGCGGCGGAGAACCTGCCGCCCAAGCAAAGGGCCCGGGCCACCGTCTACAACTCGGGCGAGCACTGCCCCATGTGCACCGCCGCCCACGGCTGGTGGGGCCGGGGCGCATCGTCTACGCCATCCCGTTGCGTCCAGCACCTAGCCATCAGGCCAGCGGCGAGAGGGCCTGTTCGACGAACGCCTCGCAGCGGGCACGCGCCGGCCGGTCCCTCAGGCCCTCGCAGTAGGCCTCGAACTCTGGCCGCCGGGGGATGGTGCCGAAGTACATGCCCCAACCGAGCTGGGAGCCGACATAGATATCCGCCGCGCTGAAGGTGTCGCCGGCGATATAGCGACGCCCGGCGACCGCGCTGGACAGGGTATCCAGCACCGCCCGGAAGTCGCCGGAGCCGAGCTGAACCTGCTGCTTGGGCGTGGGGTGGACCCCCAGGGCATTGAGCCCGAGTGCGGCCTCGAGGGGTCCGGAGGCGAAGAACAGCCAGCGGTAGTAGTCGCCCCTGGCCGCGGGCGGCGGCGCCAGCCCGGCCGCGGGAAAGGCATCGGCAAGATAGGCGCAGATTGCGGCGGCCTCGGTGATCACCGAATCCCCGTGGCGAAGTGCCGGCACCTTGCCCATCGGGTTGATGGCCAGGAAGTCGGGGGACTTCATCATGCTGCCGTACTCGAGGGTGACGGTGCGATACGGAACGCCGAGCTCCTCGAGCATCCAGTGGACGATCCCGCCCCGGGAAAGGGGATTGGTGTAGAAGATCAGCTCACTTGGCTCCCGCGGGGCGGGTTCGGCCAGTGCCGCGGGTGGCAGCGCGACGTCAGGGGGGAGCACATACCCCTGGCCGGGCTCGTTGACGACCTCGACCCCCACCGCCCGCAGCGTGGCGATGTCCCGATAAAGGGTGCGCAGGGTAATCCCCAGCATCTCGGCAAGCTCGGGCCCACCGATCGGGACGGTGTAGTGGCGCAAAACCCGGATCAGGTCTTGCAGGCGGGGCGTTCGGGACATGGCTGGCTCCTCGCGTGCCGGGCACGCATCACTCTCGTTTGACGGCGGGGCAACTTGCCGCCGCCGGTCGTTCGGGTGGATTCTGTTGAATCGTGCGCCTCGCGGCAACGGCGGCGCTGGCGCCATCATGCCTTCGCCAGCGGGCCAGCGCTAGATGATGCCCCGATCGAGAGAGCGACGGCCCTCAGCGCTGCACTAGAATGCCTGGAGGCGAAGGGCAAGGGGCCCGCGCCGGTCCTGTTTCCTTCGGAGGTCTAATGAACATGCGACGTGCGTTGCTGGTCTGCGCTGCCACGCTCATCCTCGGCGGCTGTGCCGCCAGCCCCTACGGCACCCCGCCGGATACCTCGGATCCCTGGGAACTGGTCCACTCCGCACGCGCCTGGCTTGAGAAGGGTCGCCCCCGGGGGGCCCTCCCCAGTCTTCATCAGGCACAACGAAACCTGGAAGGCCTCGATCCACAGGGACGGGAATACCGTCACCTCGAGGCGGCGATCATGAACGAGTACGGGCGGGTATACGAGATGACCAGCAACCTGGACGAGGCAGAGGCGGCCCTACGGGAAGCCGACAGGATCAGCCTCTCTATCCCCGAGATTCGTCCCCTAGCATTCGATATCACGTACAACCTATCGACGGTGCTCGAACGACAGAACAGGCCCGGGGAGAGCTGCGAGTATCTGCGTAGGGCCCATGCCACGATCATCGACCTGGACGAGACACCTTCACCGCCACCGGAGGGCTACGGTGGCCATTCCCAGGCGTTCATCGATCAGACCGTGATGCCCAGGATCGAGGGGCGAGCAAATCGCATCGACTGTCGGCTCTGAAAAAAACGGCGGGCCAAGGCCCGCCGAAACATCATCAGGTCGGTTTATTTCCAGGAAGGTCCACTCATGGCGTCCGGGAGCCACGTCGCCAGTCCAGGAAAGGTCAGGACCAGAGCAAGAACCAGTAACTGGGCCACGATGAAGGGCACCACACCGGCGTACATGTGCTTTAGCGTCACTTCGGCTGGGGTAATGGCTCGCAGGTAGAAGATCGCAGGTGCCAGCGGGGGGGTCAGATAGCTGGTCTGCAACACCACAAGGAACGCCACGCAAAACCATATCTCGTCGAACCCAAGCATCCCGACGATGGGCATGGCGACGGGAATAATGATCAACACCACCGAGATCAAGTCGAGCACGAAACCGGCAATGAAGGTGATCAGCAGGATCAATGCAAGGACCATCCAGGGATTGAGGCCATTATCCAGCAACAGCGACTGCACGGTGGCCATGCCTCCCGCCGCGAAGAACACTCCGGCGAACATGCTCCCGCCCAACACGATGAGCAGGATCATGGCCGATATGTTCATGGTCCTGATGGCCGCATGCCAGAGAACCTTGAGCGTCAGGTTACGATACGCCAGTGACAGCAAGATCGCCCCGAGGGCACCACAGGCAGCTGCCTCGGTGGGAGTGGCCACGCCCATCAAGATAGTCCCGAGCACCACGAAGATAAGCGCCAGGGTGGGCAGAAGCGCCACCAGAGTGATACGTAACCTGGCGCCCAGCGGCACCTGGTCCGTTTCTTCAACCTGTGGTGCCATCTCTGGCTTCAGATAAGCCACGCCAATGATGTAGATCAGGAACATTGTCGCCATCAGGAAGCCGGGGATGAGCAGACCACTGAACAGCGAGCCCACCGAGACGCCGGCTACCGGCCCGAGAACCACAACGGTAATCGAGGGAGGGATGGCGGTGCCCAGGGAGCCGCTGGCACATATGGTGCCGGAAAGAAGGCTCTTGCTGTAATGGTGCTTGAGCATGACCGGCACCGCCAGCATGCCGATCACCGCCTCAGTCGCCCCTACCACTCCGCTGGAGGCAGCGAACAGGGTACCCATGATGATGGCGCCGACACCGAGTCCACCGGGCAACTTGGTGGTCCAGAGGTGAATGGCACCGAAGAGGCGCTCAGCGATACCGGAGCGCTCCAGCACGGCCCCCATGAAAATGAACAGCGGCACCGCCGCCAGGATAGCGTTCGAGGCGGTATCCTCGATCTTGGTCAGCAACTGATAGGCCGCCGCATCCCCGAACTGCATGATGCCGAAGATGGTCGCGACGACGATCATCGAGAAGGCAATAGGGAAGCCCCCAATGATGAAGGCCAAGAGTGCCGGAAACATCAGCAGAGCCAGATAATCACTCATGACTCACCCTCCACTTCTGGCGCTCGCCCCTGGAGGATGGCCAGCGACTTGAGTAACTCCGCCACGACCTGGAGGGCCAGAAGCGCAAAGCCCACGAACCAGACGGTGAAGACAGGCCATATCACCGGATTCCAGGCCGAACGGCCGGATCGTTCCTGGGATTCAAAGGCGGCCAGCGCATATTTCGACAGTTCCCATACCAGCCACACCAACACAGGCAGGAAGAGTGCATAACCCACCAGCCGGATCAGCGCATTGCTTCGTGCTCCGAGCTGCAGGCTGAGAATGTCCACGCTGACGTGCTGGCCAACGCGTAGCGCATTGGCCATACCCAGCATGAAGATGGCCCCCATCACCATGTAACTGATCTCGAATGCCCACAGTGTCGGACGATCGAGCACATAGCGACTGAAGACCTCGTAGACCAGAGCACCGATGAGAGGAAAGATCAGCACCGCACCGAGCCAGCCGGCACGGAGCGTCAAGGATTCGATGATGTTGATGAGTCTCATGTCAAGAATTCCCGATGGCCATGTCCAGACGGCAGAAGAGAGGCCGACCGGCCTCTCTTCCCTTGATGCCGACAGAGCATGACTCAGTTGTCGGTAACGCCAATCGGCAGACGATACTCAGGCCAGAGGCTCATTGACTCCTTGAAGCTTCTCTGAGACTCCAGCACGCGGGCGAACCACTCGTTTTCCCCGGCGTATTGATTCTCCCACTTCTCGGTCTCTTCATAGATGGCTTCAATGAAAGACTGATCGAGCTGGACCATTTCGTTGGGACCATCGATCAGTTCCTGATAGGCATCCAGATCAGCGAAGGAACTGGCCAGCCACGAATCATAGACGCTCAGCTTGCCCGCCAGGCGAAGGAGTTCCTGTTGCTCCTCGCTAAGACCATCCCAGGCCTCCTGGTTGACCTGGCATTCAAGGAAGCCGCCGGACTGGTGCACGCCGGGCAGAATCACGTACTGAGCCACTTCCTGGAACCCGGTGGGTCGGTTCATCTCAGGGCTGCCCCACTCAGCGGCATCGATTACGCCCCGCTCCAGGGCACTGTAGATTTCACCACCGGCCATCACCACGGTAGACGCACCGAGGCGGGAGGCAATTTCGGCCCAGGCGCCGGAGGTCCGCAGACGCAGGCCCTGGAAATCCTCCAGGGTCTCTACCTTCTTGTTGGAATGCAGGAATATCTCGGTGCCCAAAATGGAGCAGGGGAATGCCACCACGTCGAAGACTTCACGGCGAAACGCTTCGTAGAGTTCCACACCGCCGCCTTCGTACATCCAAAGCATGAACTCTTCCGGTGTAAGGCCGCTGGAGTGCCCCGCCAGAAGCGCCGCGGTAGGATCGGTCCCGTAGTCATAGTTGATGTAGTTGTGGCTCACCTCGGCCACCCCGGACTTCACGGTGTTGGTCACGCGCAAGGCACCACCCAGGGTTCCCCCAGGGAAGACCTCGATCTCGACATCGCCGCCGGTCAGCTGGTTGACGTAGGTCGCGAAGGTTTCCGCATCGCGTTCCAGCCAAGGGCCGCCGCTCCACGGCGTGGCCATCCGCCAGCTTTCTGCAGCCTCCGCAGCCGCCGAACCTGCTACAAGGCCAGCGGCCACACCCACAGACGCTGCAATTCGAGTCATCTTGTGCATTGTTCTCTTTCCTTATGGTTCATTTTGGTGCGAAAAATGCTCATCAATGAATCTGGCAAAGACCTTTACCCTACTCCCCGCCATGCCCGACGTTTTGCCCGAGAATATGAAGATGTGTGCCGAAACTGGGCAATACACGACGATCGAACATTCATGAGCCTCTGAGGAAAAAGGCAAGATTTATGCCAATTGTTTATTGACAGGCTGCACAACACGCTCTACGCCGTAGCGAACGAGCGACCAGCACCTCGAGCCAGATGGAAATATCGTAGAAAGAAGCGGCGCAGGAGATTCCCGCGCCGCTAGTCATGGATCGCTACCCAACGAGAAAAACTCGCTGACGCTTCAATACCGCATCAGGTCTCGAGGCCCAGGCGAAGTCCTCCACGCTGATCGCCATCAACAGCCTTATGCTCGCGTTAGACACCTTTTCGGCAACAACGGACATTCCACGCAGCCGCGCGTAGACTCGGAATACCACGACGACACGCAGGAACCCTCGCGGCATGTTCGACTTCAAGGAACTCGAGGCCTTCGTCTGGATCGTGCGGCTGGGATCCTTCCGCCTGGCTGCCCAACACCTGCACCTGACGCAGCCTTCCATATCGGACCGGATCAACAAGCTGGAGATGCTGATCGGCGAGCGGCTGCTGGAGAGGTCTCAACGCCCCATCAAGCCGACCGCAAAGGGACGGACCTTCCTGAGCCATGCCGAGGCAATGCTGGATGCCCGACAGGAGGCGCTGGCGATGCTGGATATCACCACGCCATTCAGTGGTGTCCTGCGCCTCGGCGTGGTCGAGACCATCGCCCACAGCTGGCTACCCGACTTCCTGACACAACTGGCCCAACGATTTCCCGAGATGACCCTGGAGCTTGAGGTGGACAGTTCACCGGGGCTCGCCGCGAAGCTTCGACAGAACGACATCGACCTGGCCTTCATGATGGGTCCGGTCAATGCCGAGAATGTGCTCACTCGCTTCCTGTGTCACTACACCATGGGCCTGGTGGTCAGCCCCGCGCTGGGTCTCGCCCCCTCCTCATTTTCGCTGCACCGGATCGGCAAGACCCCGTTGATCACTTTCGCCCGCGATACCCGCCCCTACCACGAGCTGGGCTCGATCCTTCACCAGCAGGGGCTCGATGACATCAAGCTGCATTGCTCCAGCTCGCTGTGGACCATCGTGCGCATGACGCTCGACGGGGTTGGCATCGGCGCCATCCCGCCCCGCATCGTTGCCCAGGAGCTGGCCAGCGGCGTGCTGGTCGAGCTTCCCTTCAAGCTCCCTGAACTGACCTTCACCGCTTGCTGGCCCCGGCACCTCAACAACGCCCTGGCGGCAGGCATCTCGGAGCTGGCCATCGAGATCGCACAGCGCGACCAGCAGGCCCACGAAGCCCATCAGGCGCCCAGGTCACAGGCCTCATGAATGGTTTTTCCGATCTTTACGGATAGCAATAATCGATTGGATTTATCATATCGCGCTTCCTATGGTGAAAGGCATCCGATAATGACAACAAGAGATATGCCATGACCGCTTTCTCTCTACCCGCCTCGGCCGGCCCGCACGAGATCCGCCAGGCGATCCGTCGCGGCGACTGGACCCAGCATACGAGCGGACTGGCGCCGGGCTTTG
Organism: Halomonas aquatica; assembly: GCF_040196335.1. Taxonomy (NCBI): domain Bacteria; kingdom Pseudomonadati; phylum Pseudomonadota; class Gammaproteobacteria; order Oceanospirillales; family Halomonadaceae; genus Halomonas; species Halomonas aquatica. The sequence continues at coordinate 7,720 of NZ_JBEGCJ010000003.1, read as the reverse complement.
CCCAGGCCAATCTGGTGATCCTCCCGGCCCAGTATGCCGATGACTTCATCCGTTTCTGCCTGATGAACCCGCGTCCCTGCCCGGTGCTCGATGTCACCCGTCCGGGCGACCCCTCACCCCGGTCATTGGGCGACGATATCGACCTGCGCCATGACCTGCCGCGCTACCGGCTCTATCGCCATGGTGAACTCGATGGCGAATGCACCGACATTGCCGACTACTGGCAGGACGATTTCGTCAGCTTCTCGATCGGCTGCTCCTTCTCCTTCGAGGAGGCGCTGCTCGATGATGGCCTGGATGTCCGCCACATCCAGCACGGACGCAATGTGCCGATGTATCGCACCAACCGTCCGCTGAGCCCCAGTGGACCCTTCCGCGGTGAGCTGGTGGTGTCGATGCGCCCCTTCCCTGCCGAGCAAGCGATCCGCGCCATCCAGATCACCACCGACATGCCCAAGGTGCATGGCGCACCGTTGCATCTCGGCAATCCGGCGCTGATCGGGATCCACGACCTCGCGAAGCCCGACTTCGGCGAACCGCCGGTGATCCACGACGACGACCTGCCCGTCTTCTGGGCCTGCGGGGTGACGCCGCAACTGGCCATCGAACAGGCGAAACTGCCCTTCGTGATCACTCACAGCCCCGGGCACATGCTGATCACCGATGTGCCCAACCAGCGGCTCAAGTTCAGTTGATCTCCTGCAAGTGCCGTTGATCACCTGAAGGCTTGTAGCACCAGGTTTGCAGCATCAGTTTCCACCAGGTTTCCACTCGGTTTCCAATACGGGGGGCGTCTGACCCGGCACCATCAGGCGCAGGTACCACCGACAACACAAGTCCAACAAAGAAGGAAGATAATGATGACCCATTCACGTACTCCCTCCCGCATGATTCCCGCGCTGCTGGGCCTCGGCATGATCGGCGTCAGCGCCATGTCGCATGCCGAGACCTCGCTCAACGTGGTCGGCAGCTGGAGCAGCCTCGAGCTGCATCGCCAGTTCGAGAAGCCCTTCTGGGGCGACACGCTGCCCGCGAAGAGTAATGGCGAGATCGTTACCCAGGTCACCACCCACGACCAGATGGGCATTCCCGGCGGCGACGTCTATCGCTACCTGGGCGATGGGCTCTTCGATGTCGGCATGACCGTGGCCGATTACACCGTGGGCGATGCGCCGGAGCTCGAGGGCCTCGACCTGCCGATGATGGCCGTGGATGTCGAGAAGGCCGAACAGGTCGCCGAGGCGTTCCGTCCGTTGGCCGAATCGACCATGAATACGCGCTTCAACAGCCATGTGCTGGCCATCGTGCCCTACCCCTCCCAGGTGCTCTTCTGCAACACGCCGATCGAGGGCGTCGAGGACCTCGCCGACAAGAAGGTCCGTGCCAGCGGCCGCTCGACCGGTGAATTCATCGAGGCGCTGGGGGCCCAGAGCCTCAACATCGCCTTCAACGAGGTGCCGGGCTCACTGGAGCGAGGCGTGATCGACTGCGCGGTGACCGGCTCGCTGTCCGGCTACAGCGCCGGATGGCACGAGGTCTCCAGCCACCTGCTGTCGCTGCCGATGGGCGGTTGGGACTATGTGGTCACGGCCATCAACCTCGATAAGTGGAACGGCCTGGATGCCGACACCCAGGAACTGATCCAGTCGAGCGTCGACAGCGACTTCGTGGAGCCAGTGTGGGCCAACGCTCGCACCGAGACGGCCCGTGGCATCGCCTGCCTGACCGGACAGGGGGAGTGCCCGCTGGGTGATCCCGCCGGCATGACCCTGGTTGAAGCCGGTGACGACGACATGGCCCGCGCCCGTCAGGCCCTCGAGGAACAGGTGCTTCCGGCCTGGGCATCGCGGGTCGATGCCGACACCCGCCAGGCCTGGAACGACAGTGTTGGCCAGGTGGTCGGCCTGACCGCTGAAGCTCCCTGAGCCCCCTGACGCTCCCTGAGCCTGCCGCCCCGACAAATCGGGGCGGCACAGCCTTTCGAGGTACTTCCCCATGACGACTACAATCCAAGCACTCGACTCCGTGGTGGCTGCCACGCGTTGGGTCTCCCGCCTCGCTGCCCGGCTGATGGGTCTCGCCCTGCTCGCGGTGGTACTGTTCATTGGTGCCGAGATATTCATGCGTCAGCTCGTCGGCCATGCCCTCTCGGGCGTGCATGAATACTCCGGGTACGTGCTCGCGGTGCTATCCGCCTGGGGCATTTCGCACACGCTGCTGGAACGCGCCCATATCCGCATCGATGTGGTCCATGGACAGCTGTCGCCGCGCTCGCGACAGATGCTCGACATCATCGCCCTGCTGGCCCTGAACCTGGTGGCCTGGACCATCGCGATCAATGCCTATCCGGTATTGGCAAAGTCGCTCGCCAACAACTCCACCGCCAATACGCCGCTGGCCACTCCCCTGTGGATCCCTCAGGCGTTCTGGCTCGCCGGCTACGTGTGGTTCGCGATCACCACCAGCGTGCTCGGCGTCCGCGTGCTGGCCGCACTGTTCATGCGCGACGACGCCACCATCGAGGCCCTGGCCGGCCCTGACAAGGGCGAAATCGCCCAGGAGGCCAACTGATGCTTGCCTATCTTTCCATCGGCATCCTCAGCCTGCTGCTGGCCGGCATTCCGGTCGCCGTGACCCTGTTCCTGCTGGCCTTCGGGGTCGACCAGTTCTTCTCGTTCTTCCCTCTGACCAAGGCGCTGGGCCAGAACCTCTGGTCTGCCGCGGACTCCTTCCTGCTGATCGCCATTCCGCTCTTCGTGCTGATGGGCGAGATCATCGTGCGGTCGGGCATCGCCGAAAAGGCCTACCGGGCCATGGACCACTGGCTGTCATGGCTCCCCGGGGGGCTGCTTCACGCCAACATCACCACCTCTGCGCTGTTCTCCGCGACGTCGGGTTCCTCGGTGGCCACGGCGGCCACGGTGTCCACGGTGGCCCTCCCCCAGGGCAAGGCACTGGGCTACGACGCCAAGCTATTCTGCGGCAGTATCGCGGCGGGCGGCACCCTGGGCATCCTGATCCCGCCGTCCATCAACCTGATCGTCTACGGCTTCCTCACCGAGACCTCGATCCCTCAGCTGTTCATGGCGGGGCTCGTCCCGGGGCTCGGTCTGGCGCTGCTGTTCATGATCGCCTCGCTGTTGCTGTGCCTGTGGAAGCCGTCCCTGGGCGGGCCGAGCACCGTGGCCTCCTGGAACACACGCCTCAACAGCCTGAAGTTCCTGCTGCCGCTGCTGGTGCTCTTCCTGGTGATCGTCGGCTCGATCTACCTGGGCTGGGCGACCCCCACCGAGGCCGCGGCGATCGGCGTGATCGCCTCCCTGGGGCTGGCCGCGCAGAACCGCCAGCTGAATGGCAAGATGGTGATGGCGGCCCTCGATGGGACCATCAAGACCAGCTCGATGATTCTGTTCATCATCCTGGCGGCCTCCTTCCTTAACTTCGCTCTGGCCTCGTCCGGCATGGTCCAGCAGCTCACCGGCATGCTCAACGCCTATGATCTGTCGCCCTTTGCGTTGCTGATGGCGGTGATCGTCCTGTTCATCGTGCTGGGGTTCTTCATCGAGACGCTGTCGCTGATGGTCATCACCATTCCCATCGTCACGCCCCTGATCGTCGCCGCCGGCTTCGACAAGGTGTGGTTCGGCATAGTGATGATCCTGTTCGTGGAACTGGCCCTGATCACACCGCCGGTGGGGCTCAACCTCTACATCGTGCAGGCATCACGGCGTGGCGAGAACTTCTCCGACGTGATCATCGGCACCCTGCCCTACCTCGCGGCCATGCTGGTGATGGCGGCGCTGCTGGTGGCCTTCCCGTCCATCGCCCTGTGGCTGCCGGCTTCCTTGAGCCAATGAGCAACCGATTAACTCTGGAGACGTGTTCATGCTGACCTTTACCCATGGCAGCGGCACCCTGAGCCTGACCCCGGAGTACCTGGCCATCGCCGGCTGGGCCGGCCGTGATCAGGCAGGGGTGAAACACCATATCGAGGAACTCGCGGAACTCGGGGTGCAGCCACCCTCGGCCACCCCCCTGTTCTATCGCGTCGGCCGCGAACAGCTGACCCAGCATGATGTCGTGCAGATGCTCGGGTCACATGGCTCGGGTGAGGTGGAAGCCTGCCTGATGAGTGATGCGCAGGGCACCCTATGGGTGACGGTGGCCTCCGATCATACCGACCGGAAGCTCGAGGCCGTTGGCGTGGCCGAATCCAAGCAGCTGTGTGCCAAGCCTGTCGCCCGCGAAGCCTGGCGCTTTGATGAGGTGGAGTCACACTGGGACCAGATCGAGATGTCCAGCGTGATCGCAGAGGATGGCCAGGCCGTTACCTATCAGCTCGGCACCCTGGCTGAACTGCTGGATGTCCCGACCCTGCTCGCTCAGTTGCCGGCGCCCCTCGCATCGAACGGAACCCTGGCGCCGGGGTGCGTGCTGCTGTGCGGCACCGTGCCCACCCGTGGCGGCATCCGCCCGAGCCAGCATTTCAGCATGTCGTTATATGACCCGGTCCTGGGCCGGACCCTGCGTCATGCCTATCGCATCGAGGAACTCGAGGTCATCAAGTAATTGACGTGCCCGAGTTTTCGAGGGGGGATCCAGGTCCCGACTCGCCTCGACCGAAATGATCATCACGACAGTGGAGTCTTCACATGCCCAGATTGATGCTTAACGCCGACATGGGAGAGAGCTTCGGCCCCTGGAAGATGGGGACCGACCACGAGCTCATGAAGGTCGTGGACCTGGCCAATGTGGCCTGTGGTTTCCATGCCTCGGACCCGGATACCATCCGCGCCACGGTGCGCCTCGCGGCCTCACACGGCGTCACCGTCGGGGCCCACCCGGCCTACCCCGACCTGGTCGGCTTCGGGCGTCGCTCCATGGCCTGCTCGAGCGAGGAGATCGAGAACATGCTGCTCTATCAGGCCGGCGCCCTGGCGGCGCTGTGTCGGGCGGAGGGCGCTCGAATGGGGTACGTGAAGCCCCATGGCGCCCTCTACAACGACATGATGCGCGACCGCGAGACGCTGTCGGCGGTGATGCGGGCCCTGGCGATGCTCGACGCCGACCTGCCCTTGATGGTCATGGCGACCCGGGACACCTCGATGGCCGAGGAACTGGCCGCGGAGCATGGCGTGACGCTCTGGCGGGAGGCCTTCGCGGATCGCGCCTACGACGCCGAAGGCCGGCTGGTGAGCCGCAGGGAGCCCGGTGCGGTGCATCATGACGCCGAGACGATCATCGATCAGGCTCGGCGCATAGCCAGTGGCCTGCCACTGACCGCCTCGGACGGCAGTGATCTGGTACTGGAAGCCGACACCCTCTGTGTGCATGGCGACAACCCGGAGTCCATCGCCGCCATCCGCGCCATTCGCGAATCCCTCGACGATGTGGAGCGCCGGGCATGAACTCTCCCAGGCTGGAAAACGCCGGAGTCGATGCCTGGCTGGTCAGGCTCTTTGACAGCATCGACGAGGCCAACATGCCCTGGCTGATGGCGCTGTGTGATCGCTGCGAACAGGCGTTCGGCGGGGCTCTGGTGGACCTGGTGCCGTCCTATACCACGCTGCTCGTGCAGTACCGGCCGCAGCAGCTGACGGCGTCCCAGGCCCGCGCCCTGCTGGAAGACATCCTCGCCGACCTGGCCCCCGACGAGACCGACTCGGCGGGCGAGACCAAGGAGATTCCCGTCTGGTACGACGCGAGCGTGGGCCCCGAGCTCGCACGACTGGAGGCCGCGACGGGCCTGACACGCGACGAGGTGATCGAGATTCACAGCGGCCACGAGTACCGCGTCTTCGCCCTCGGCTTCGCGCCGGGCTTCGGCTTCATGGGCAGCGTCGACCCGCGCCTCGAGACGCCCCGACTCGCGACGCCCCGCAAGCGAGTGCCGGCCGGCAGCGTGGCCCTGGCCGGGCGCCAGACCTCCGCCTATCCCCGGGTCTCCCCGGGGGGCTGGAACCTGCTCGGCCGCACCCCGGTGACCCTGTTCGACCCCTCGAGGGAGCGCATGAGCTTCCTGCAGGTGGGTGACCGGGTGCGCTTCGTCGCCATCGGGCGCGAGGAGTTCGAACGCCTGGGCGGAGACACGACCCCCGTGGCACCGGTTCAGGAGGAGCGATCATGACCACACAGACCCTCGGCACGCTGCGGGTGGAGAAGGCGGGGCCGCTGGCCACGCTCCAGGATCCCGGTCGCTTCGGCGTACGCCGGCTGGGCGTCACCCAGGGCGGGCCGGCCGACCTGCATGCCTTCGCCTGGGCCAATCACCTGCTGGGCAATGCCTGGGAGGCCGCGGTGCTGGAAGTCACCCTCGGGGGCCTCACCCTGACCGCCGAGCAGGATACCCGGCTGGCGCTGTGCGGTGCCGATCTCTCGGCCTCGCTTGACGGAACATCCCTGCCGCCGTGGCAGGCCTTCACCCTGCCGAAGGGAAAGGCCCTGACCTTCGGCTCGCCGGTCTCCGGGGTCCGCGCCTACCTCGCCGTGGGCGGCGGCTTCCACGCCGAGCCCGTGCTTGGGAGCCTGGCGTGCGTGACCCGCGAGGGGCTCGGCGGCCATCACGGCGACGGCAAGCCGCTGGCCACCGGCGATCGGCTCGGCTTCACCAGGGAGGCGGCCTCGGCGACCGGCGGCACCCGCGAGGTGCCGGCAGAGGAACGGATCGACTACCGGCAGCCCGCCACCCTGGCGCTGGTGCCCGGCGCGCAGATCGCCGACTTCACCGGGGAAAGCACCTTTCGCGCCTTCCACACCGACTGGACCGTCGACACCCGCACCGACCGCATGGGGGTCCGGCTGACGGGGCCCAGGCTCGACTGCCGACTCGAGAGCATGATATCCGAGGGCATCGCCCTGGGAGCCGTTCAGGTCCCCCCCGATGGCCAGCCAATCGCACTGCTCAATGACCGCCAGACCATCGGGGGCTATCCCCGCCTCGGCACCCTGACGCCGATGGCCTGCTCACGCCTGGCCCAGTGCCAGCCCGGCCAGCGAGTCCGACTCATGCCGGTGGCCCTGAGCCGAGCCCAGGCCGACTATCTCAGGCAATTCCAGCCGTTCCAGGCAAGCGGGTAAGCCCGGACTCGGGAGGATGACAGGCCCCGGCACTCGGGGCCGGTCGTCTCCTCGCCCCACACAGGAGAGACGTCATGCCAGATTCGCAACTGATCAGCGAGGGCCTGTCCCTGATGGCCCTCGGCATGGGCTTCGTCTTCGTCTTTCTCAGCGTGCTGGTCGTCACCACCACGCTGATGTCGAAGGTCATCGGTCGCTTCTTTCCCGAGCCACCGGCATCGCCCGCTCCGGCGCGGCGGTCGGCGGCGGCCGCCGACGAGGACGAGCTGAAGGTGGTCATTTCCGCCGCCCTGCACCGCTTTCGCAAGCGCCATTGAGCCACCCGCCGAGGTAACCCCGGAGGGGTGGCCCCCGGGCAGACTACCTACGAGACCGCGACGAGATCGCCGGAGGAATCACCATGAGTGACAACGCACGCCCCTCGACCGACGCCGACATCTATACCATCACCCTCAACGGCAAGCAGTACGTGGTCGAGGTCCGCGAGGGCGGCGAGCAGCCGAGCACGGCACCCGCCGCGCCGGCCCCTGCCGCCTCATCGGGCGAGACCATCACCGCGCCGCTGGCCGGCAACATCTTCAAGGTCAATGTTCGCGAGGGCGACAGCGTCGAGGATGGTGATGTGGTGATCATCCTCGAGGCC